>DATERF010000076.1:0-63523 GCA_035271845.1 Candidatus Acidiferrum sp. | reverse complement strand
ACCATGCGCGCTTCCATCCTGACTTTGGGCCCCGCCCTTGCCCGATCCGGCGTCGCGCATGTTTCGTTGCCGGGAGGGTGTGCGATCGGCGCGCGACCCGTAGACCTACACCTAGCCGCGCTCGAAAAAATGGGCGCGGTCATCGCCACCGAACACGGCTACATCCAAGCAAGGGTGCCCAACGGCGGCCGCTTGAAGGGCGCGCACATCGTCTTCGAAAAAATCACAGTGACTGGCACGGAAAATATCCTGATGGCTGCCGCACTTGCTGATGGCCTTACCATCCTTGAGAACTGCGCCCGCGAGCCGGAAATCACAGATCTGATCCATCTGCTGCGCAAAATGGGGGCAAACATTGAGGGTGACGACACCAGCACGCTGAGAATTCGTGGCGTCGACAAGGTTCACGGCGCAACGCATTCCGTGATTCCAGACCGCATCGAGGCTGGTACTTTTCTGATTGCCGGTGCTATCACCAATGGCGATCTGACCATCGCCAACTGCACGCCCGCCCACCTGGTCGCCGTCATAGCCAAACTGCAATCCGCCGGTGTGCCGGTAGATATTCCGGATGCTTCGACCATCCGCGTTCACGATGGACACAAATTGGTTGCCGCCGATGTTACCACTGAGGAATATCCCGGCTTCGCCACCGACATGCAAGCGCAGTACATGGCGCTTGCCACGCAAGCCAAAGGTACTTCCATCATCACGGAAACCATCTTTGAAAACCGATTCCTGCACGCCTGCGAAATGATTCGCATGGGAGCCCCCATCTCTATTGATGGTCGCCGCGCGGTTGTTCATGGCCCCGCGCCGCTTTCCGGCTCGGTCGTGCAAGCTTCGGACCTGCGCGCCAGCGCCGGCCTGGTTCTCGCAGCCCTAGTCGCGTCCGGCGAAACCGTGATCGATCGGGTGTACCACATCGATCGTGGCTACGAGCGCATTGTCGAGAAGCTCGCCGCCGTCGGCGCAGACATCGAGCGCCTTCGTGCCAAGGAATAATCAGTGGGATGCTTACACTCTGCCGGCAACAGGCAATCCTCAGATTTGTTCGGAAACGCCCTTCAACGTCCGCAACAGGCGCGCCGCTGTACGATTGATATAGATCGCCAACGCCATCACTCCATAACAGATCGAGACAAAGATGGCGATCACGGACCACAAAATCAGCTCACGTACATCGGTGGCTGGCCGTCCAGCGAGGTGCCCAATCCAAAGCAGGCTGCTCACCGTTGCCAAAAAGAGCGCGGCGAAAGCGATCAGTTGGCGACGTTTCACCTGTTCGTTTTCCATTAGCGATCTCTGCAAGATGGCAAGTACTTCTTGAGACATAACTTAACTTCTCCTTTTCAATCACAGCCAGCGGCTGCCCCAGAATTCTAACGCCGCCAAAAAAGTTCAACAAGAATGCTGAATCTGACCAACAAAAGCCCACAAACTCTGGTACAATCCCGCAATCGATTTGACAGCAGATAGGCGGGTGGCTGATAAGCCAGCCGCGGACCAATTACGGGAGGGAAACGCCATGCAAAACAGCCAACTTCTCGAAAAGATTGATGCCGCCATCGCCCAAAAAAGCCTTCTGAAGCACCCTTTTTATCAGGATTGGCAAATGGGCAAGTTGAGCCGCCAGGATTTGCAGCTTTACGCCGCGCAGTATTATCGCCATGTTGAAGCTTTTCCCAAGCACCTTCGCGTTCTGGCCGCCCGCTCTGAAGGTCCTATTCGCGACATCATCCTCGAGAACCTGGCGGAGGAAGAGAATCCCTCGCGGCCCCATCCCAAACTCTGGCGTGATTTCGCCGCCACGCTCGGCGTGAATGAGGAGGATATTACCTCCTGCCCAGCACTTCCTGGCACGCAAACCGTGGTTGAAACTTTCCGTGAGATTGTAGGTGATCGTCCGGTGGCCGAGGCGGTCGCAGCGCTCTACGCCTATGAAGCGCAGGTGCCGGAAATCGCCACAACCAAGATTGAGGGCTTGCAGAAATTCTACGGCGTCAATTCCACGAAGGGTTTGGCATATTTCACGGTGCACGAAGAGGCCGACAAGGCCCACCGCACAGCCTGGCGCGGCTGGCTCGAGCAACATGCCCAAGGTGACGAAGAAGAGATTCTGGAAACCACCAACCAGGCGCTCGATGCCCTGTGGGGTGCTCTCGACGCAGTCCACTGCACCCACGTGTAACCCGCGTAAGTAGGAGAACTCGTCATCCTTAGGGCTGTCTTTGCCGATGGATCTGTTTCTCCCCTATTTCAGGCCGAGGCGTGACCGACTATCTCCCCTTCACTCGGCCAATGAACAACTGCAGGAATCGCTCGGAATCGGAACTCAGACACACGCGTGCATTGTCCTGCAGCGGTTCAACGCCATCAATCTCGTAATGGTCCCCATGCAAAACGTTCTTTTCGTTGGAACCCATGCGGTTCGCCACCGTCTCGCCGCGGGTGAATTCACCCCGGGTCTCCACGTCCACGTGCATATCCTTCCGCGTGACTAAGGTCGGATCAATTACCACGCCCACCGCCAAAGGATCGTACATAGCCGCTCCGGCCCAGCCGTTTTTCTCCGAACGCTCGATGTAGAATCTGGCGATCTTGGTGACCACGTCATTCTGCGGACCATGTCCGGCCTCCAGTTCCGCCAGATGTTTCCGGGTCATCAATGTGCGCTCGCCGACATCCGAACCCACCATCGTGACCATCCACCCCGCATTGAACACGATCTGCGCCGCTTCCGGATCGCCAAATATATTGGCCTCCGCCGCCCCGTTGACGTTGCCCCCTGAAATCGAGCCGCCCATAATGACGATGTCTTTGACCAGTCCAACGATGGACGGATCTTTCGAAACCGCCAGCGCAATATTCGTCAGTGGCCCAATGGGAATCAGAGTGACCTCATGTGGATACTTGTGCACCAATTCGATGATGAGATCCGGTCCAAACCTCGGATCCACCTTGCAATTCGACGGTTGCAGCTCAATATCCGCGAGCCCATTCTTCCCATGCCAGTAGGTTGCTGTGTACGTTCTCTGAGTCAGCGGATGCTGAGCACCGCCCGCCACAGGTATGTCGCAGCGTCCCGCCAGGCTAATCAGTTTTAGTGCGTTTTCCAGCCCTTGCTTGGCAACGACGTTGCCGGGCACAACCGTAAGCGCTTCCACCTCGAGTTCCGGAGAGTTCAGGGCCAGCAGTATGGCCATGGCGTCATCCGTGCCGGGGTCAGTATCAATGATGACCCGCTGTTTTTTCGTCTGTCCCCACGCGGAAATGGTCGCCAACAGAGCCACGGCCACAGCGATGATGAGTTGTTTCATTTTCATGCCTGGATTCTCCGAACGTCGCTTTTCCCAATTAAAGAACACGCTCATCCCACTTGCAAGAGCTGTTGCTCGATCCTTTGCGATCAAGAGTCGGCACAGAGCCATTTGCCATCCAGCCAAAAAAGAAAAAGGCCCCTCAAGCAGGGGCCTCTCTCAAGAGTTGGCCAAAAACTAATTTCCTTCGCTTGTGCTCGCGGCGGGAGCAGGAGTTGCGGTGGGCGGTGCGCCCTGACTCTTCGCTTGCTTCTCGCGAGCTTCCTTGATCAACGCTTTGCGAGACAGCCGGATTTTATTCCCCTCAATCGCCAGGACCTTCACTAACACCTGGTCGCCGAGTTTCAGTTCATCGCGTACGTCGCGAATGCGGTGTTCGGATATTTCGCTGATGTGCAATAAGCCGTCCGTGCCTGGGAACAATTCCACGAAAGCGCCGAATTCTGCCAGCCTCACGACTTTGCCGAGATAAGTCTTCCCCACCTCCGCGCTTGCGGTAACGTCGCGCACCATCTGTAGCGCCTGGTCGCCGCCAGCTCCGCTGGTCGAGAAGATGTGCACCGTGCCGTCTTCCAGGACATCAATCTTCACGCCCGTCTGCTCGATGATAGACTTGATCTTCTTTCCGCCCGGGCCAATCAGATCGCGGATCTTGTCCGTCGGGATGCTCAACTTGTACAAGCGCGGAGCGTAAGCCGAAATGGTCTCGCGGTGAGCACCCAGCGTCTTTTCCATGATGTCCAGAATCTCCAAACGGGCTTTCTTGGCCTGCGCCAAAGCCTCTCTCATCATCGCGACACTGATGCTGGTCACCTTGATGTCCATCTGCAGGGCCGTAATGCCTTCGCGCGTGCCGGCAACCTTAAAGTCCATGTCTCCGTAGTGATCTTCGGCGCCCGCAATGTCCGTCAGGATGGAATACTTGCCGTCATCGCTTACCACCAACCCCATCGCGATGCCCGCGCACGGAGCCTTCATCGGCACGCCCGCATCCATCAATGCGAGGGAGCCGCCACAAACCGTGGCCATGGAAGACGAACCGTTCGATTCGAGAATGTCGCTCACCACGCGCATGGCGTAAGGAAACTCCACTTCGGGGGGCAGCAGATTCGCCAGAGCGCGTTCCGCCAGTGCTCCGTGTCCGATTTCCCGCCGGCCTGCGCCGCGTAGCGGCTTCACTTCTCCCACGCTAAAAGGTGGGAAGTTGTAATGGAGCATGAAGCGTTTGAACTGGTCTTGTTCGAACAACAGGTCCAGCCGCTGCATATCTTCCTTGGTGCCGAGCGTGAGTGTTGCTAACGCCTGAGTTTCCCCGCGCGTGAAGAGCGCCGAACCATGCACGCGGGGCAACAACCCCGCCTCGCAAGTAATCTTGCGAATCTGATCGAACGCCCGGCCATCCGGGCGCCGCTTGGCCTTCAGAACTTCCTCGCGGAAGTAATCTTCACGCAGGCGTTCAAACGCGCGCTTGGTCAGCGCCAGCTTATCTTCGTCGTCTTCGGGAATACCCTTCAGGATCTCATCTTGCAGCGCATCCACCAGATGGTAGCTTTCCTTCTTGGGATGCTTCTCGGTGTTCAACGCATCCTTCAATTTCGCGCCATACTTGGTCTTGATGTTGTCGTAGATGGCTTGGTCAAACGCAAACGGCTCAATCACGATCTTGGTGGGCTTGATCTGGTCGTGCAACTGCTTAATCGCGCCAACAATCCTCTTAATCTGCTCGTGACCAAATTCCAGCGCTTCCGCCACTTTCTCTTCGGAAACCTCGAAGGCTCCGGATTCCACCATCACGATACCCTTTTCCGTAGCGGCCACCACGATGTTCAGCTTGCTGGTCTTCTGCTCCGCCACCGTCGGGTTGGCTACCAAATTTCCGTCTACCAACCCCACGCGCACCGCGGCGATGGGATCCGTGAAAGGCAGGTCCGAACAATAGGCCGCCGCGGATGCCGCCGTCATGGCGATCACGTCGGGATCGTTGGCGCTATCGGCAGACAGTACAAGCGCGATAATCTGCGTTTCATTTCTCAAGGATTCCGGGAATAGCGGGCGCATCGGGCGATCGATCTGCCGCGACACCAAAATTTCCCTTTCCGTCGGACGTCCTTCCCTCTTAAAAAATCCGCCGGGGATCTTTCCGGCGGAATAGGTGTTTTCACGGTAGTCCACGGTCAGGGGCAAAAAGTCGCGGTCGCTCGGTTTTGGGGCAATGCAGGCGGTGACCAACACAACGGTGTCACCGTAACGTGCGGTGACGGCTCCGTTTGCCTGTTTGGCGATCTTCCCTGTTTCTAAGATCAGGGTACGCCCTCCAACTTCAATCGATACCTGGTGTGGAGCGGGAACGTGGTTGTTCTCAGACATGTTTTCTTCCTTTGGCCCCTCTCGAAAGGGCTCCTATCGCATTCAGCGCTGTATCCTGAAGAAAAAAGGAGGGTTTGCCGTGAAGGGAACCGCTTCGCCAGCAATTACACCAAGACAAACGCCAGGCAGTCTGCCGTCACAGACTGAGCATGTTCACGTCCAACCGTTTTGCGGTTGGCGTACAGACTCCATTGGGAATTTGTGCGTTCGTGAAGTTGCAAGTTGTACCGCGTACAGCGTGCGATGCGTTACTTGCGCAAGCTAAGGCGTTCCACAATCTGGTGATACCGATCCGGGTCTCGCCGGTTGAGATAGTCCAGCAAGCGCCGCCGCTTGTTTACCATCATGATGAGCCCCCGGCGCGATGCATGGTCTTTGACGTGCGACTTGAGGTGTGTCGTCAAGTAGTTGATGCGTTCGCTCAGCAGTGCGATTTGCACCTCCGGCGATCCCGTATCTTTAACATGTGTCCGGAATTGCTCGATCAACATTACTTTGGCGTCGCTCAAGTGCCCCCCACCGTCGTCCCTTAAAATTTCCTCTTTTCTTCTACTCATTAAAAATAGCACAGCTTTACTAAGGGTGTAAAGGGCGTGTAACACACGTTGCAGGCCGTCCGGCCCACTGATGCTTGCAACGCAGCCCTAAATCTTGTTCAATGCTAGCGGTAAGCCCTCGGACTTACCCGGCACGCTCTAGCCCGTCGAGCAACTGCCACCCCTAGGAGAATAGAATGCGCAAAGCAATCGCGTTTGTCTCGGTTTTCTGTCTCGGCCTAGCCCTCTTTGTTTTCGGTACTAATGCTCAGCAAGATAAATCCAAGCGGCCCAGCCCGCCTGCCACCGCTTCACTCGACCTCGGCGGCGGCAAATCCATCACTATCGATTACTCCAGCCCCCGCCTCAAGGGCCGCCACGTTGGCCAGGAGATCGCCCCCTACGGCCAGGTCTGGCGCGTCGGCGCAAATGAAGCCACCACGTTTGTGACTACAGCGGACATCACGGTCGGCGGCACCCCAGTTCCGGCCGGCAATTACACCCTCTTCGCGATTCCCAACAAAGACAAGTGGACGCTCATCATCAGCAAGAAAACCGGCGAGTGGGGCACCAACTATGCCGGACCGTCCGAGGATCTTGCCCGCGTCGACATGAAAGTTTCTACGCTCCCCTCACCCGTCGAAAATTTCACGATTTCCTTCGACAAGTCCTCCAATGGAGGTACCTTGAACATGGATTGGGAAACCACCCGCGCCTCCGCCGCCATCGTCAAGAAATAAGCATTTGCCTTTTTCTAAGGCGGCGGCGTTCCTCTGGGCGCCGCCGTCATTTTTTGTCGGGCTTGTGCCCTGCCCCCATCGCATAAATGACAGACTCCGAAATCCCATCCAGACCCAGACTCTTCTCGATTTGTGTATCCGCCAGCGCGATAGTGCAGAACGGAGCCAACCCCAGCCATGTAGCCGTCAGGCAGAAGGTTTGGCACAGATGCCCAGCCTCAATTAATATCGCTCGGTAAGCTCTGGCGTAGTCGTACTTCCACTGCGTGCGTCCAAACACCGCCGTGAGAAACACCACAAAGGCCGCGTCTCGAAACCACCACTGCCCCGCCAGGTAACGCTGAATTTCTGCCGCGCTTGCCCCCACCTTCAATCGCTGTAACCGGTGACCACCGGCGTCATAGTGATAGATCCCTTGCGCGACCCCTTCGACTCTCCTCGTGAGGACATACGCTTCGGAAGGGTGCAATGCTCCGCCGGAGGGTGAGGTCTTTTGCGCCAGACGGCCGATGGTAGGCACGTTCTCCCAGGCCTGCACAGCGAACGATAAGTCGAGCAAGGTCGATAGGGTGCCGAGAGCGACTTCGCGTCGGGAAAACTCCCGCCATGTTCGCCGGTCGCGCAGCACGCGCGAAAACTCTCCAGAACCGTCGCCCCGCTTCAACGGAATCGCCCTAGCTCCCGGATACGCTTTGAGCGGTTTGGGGACAGTATGCGTTTTTGCTAATTGCTCGATGAAGGCAATCTCTTCTGGCGTGACTTCTTTCGCGTAAATGTCCTTCGTGCTCAGATGAAAGAATCCGGCCGCTGGATTCCACGCCCCCCACTTCCGCAGAGCTTTTTGTGGTTCGGCTTCGGGAGGATTTTTCCGTCGAGACCCTTCCAGCAGAGTTTCTCGCAGCAAGCGACCCACAGCTTTTAGCAGGGAATCTGGAGAATACTGCGGCCAGTGGTGGAAGGTTTCTTCGGCCTTTGTCCATCCGGTAAAGAAATCCAGAATCGCGGTAACTTGGGGAGAAGCGGACACCTTTTTTCGTGTCAAATAATTTTCAAAAACAAGCTGGTTGTCTAGCCAGTAAGAAATCAGGAAAGGCGAACGCCGGAGATACACGGAACCCTTCTGGCTTGCGCTCATTCGACCCACGATCGCCGTCTCATCTCAAGGCACAATCATAGTGCGGAAGCTGTCGCAATCCGAAGAGCTTCTTCCGCTCAGGTATTCGAATATAACTTGGACATCCTGGCCACTACTAATTTGCACCCGGACATTTTTGGCTTGATCTTTTGCGGAGAAGTCCCGATCGCCTGGGATTTGCAGACGCTCTCCAGGTAGTTCAATGACTTGATCTGCGTTGCGATCGCGGGTCTCTGCGCGTGCGCAACGTTCTTCTCGATCTTTTTCAAGGTCTTCAGTGTCTTATGGATCTCACGAACCAGGCCTTTGTAGTCAACCTTGTACACTTTGCTTTTCGCCATGTCGTTGCTCCTCCATCTGACCGAATGCTTCACTCAGCTCTTGAGTCGATTGATTCAGCGTCCGTATCAGGTTGGCGCAGTCTATGTCAGGCACCTACCGCCGTCAAGAAAACAATATGACATTCGCGGTCCGATTATGGGTTAGTCCGCTCAATCACCTTTCGTCCCCAAATCTTTTCCACCAGGTTTTGCATTCTTGGCTCGTTGCGCAGAAACGCGAATTGCGGATGCACGGCTAGATTCACCATTCGTCCATTGCGTTCGACGTACGCCTTCTCCAGCCACTCCAGTGTTTTGTTCACGTCCCGAAAACCGGCGTACACCACCGCAAAATCGTACGCAGAAACATACTTCTTGCCTTGCTGTTCCTCCATTTCATGCAGGATTTCTTCCGCCTCAGTTTTCTTGCCGGAGATGGCATATCCGTGTGCCAGGTCCGCTTGCCCGGCGATGAATCCCGGTGACAAGGAGACCGCCGTGCGATATTCATCGATCGCTTCGACGTACTGCTTCTTCGCCACATGCACCTGGCCTAAATACCCGTGCGCGGTCACGAAGCTTGGATCCATCCGGACGGTACTTTTCTCTGCCTCTTCGGCGTGGTCATAGTCGCCGGCGACGTAGTAGCACCAGCCTACGTTCGCATTGATGATCAATGATTTCGGATCAATATCCCGCGCCAATTTGATTTCCCGGATGGACTCTTCCTTGCGGCCCACCGCTGCCAGGTACAGCGCGTACCAATGAATCCCTTGGGCGTATCCGGGATCCAGCGCGATGGCGCGCTGAAATTCTTCCTCGACATTTCCTTCCAAATGATAAAAGCGAATGGCCGCCAGAGACGTGTGCGCTTGCGCTAGCCGATCATCCAACTGCAATGCCTTTTCCGCTGCTTGCTTCGCTTTAGGAATTAAAGTCTCTGCCGGGCCCATCTGGTAATTGCCCATATCGAGATAAGTATCGGCCAATCCTGCATACGCTGCGGCAAATGTGTCGTCTTTCTGGATCGCATGTTGAAAATAGCTGGCTGCGTCTTGAAACGCCTCCGGTGTTCGTTTTTCCAACTCAAACTTCCCTTTCAAGTACGCCTCATAAGCTTCCGGCACAACACTGCGGCTCCGCGCCAACTGGCTCTGTTCCGCCCCGGAGAGTTCCACCTGGATCCCCCGGGCGATGGCTGTCGCCACGTCGCTCTGCAACGCCAGCACATCTGTGAAATTCCGCTCGAAGTTTCCAGCCCACAACGCGCCTTCGGTGCTGGTCTGAAAAAGCTTGGCGGAAATGCGCACCCGGTCTCCGGCGCGCACCACAGAACCCTCCACGATTGCGTCCACATTGAGTTCCTGCGCAATTTGGTCCAACGATTTCTGGGTGTGTTTGTACTGCATCACCGTGGTCCGCGAAATCACGCGCAATTTGCGAATTTGCGACAACTCCGTGATCAACGCGTCGGTCATTCCGTCTGCAAAATAATCTTGCGACGCATCGCCGGAAAGATTTTCCAACGGCAAGACCGCGATGGATTGAATGGCACCCGGCAAAGGCACAATAGGCTTGCGTTTGGTCGCCCGGCCATTCATCCAGTAGAACAACCCTCCCGCCAATCCCACCAACAGGCAGAGGATTGCGATATTCCGCGCTGAAAACAAGTTTTTAGGTTCTGACGTCTTCGGTCGCACTCCTGTGAGGTCATGCGTTCGCGAGGCGGTGGTTGCCGCTTCCAGCGCCGCTCGTACTTCGCCGGCGCTTTGGTACCTTTGGCCCGGATCCTTGTCCAGACACTTTTCCATCACACTTTTCAGTACCGGAGGCAATGGTGGAGAAATCTCGGAAGGCCGTTCGCGCAGGATCGCAGCGCTTAACTCAAATCCTGTTGCACCCCGGAACGGCCTTTGACCTGCTGCCATCTCGTAGAGCAGCACGCCGAGCGACCATATGTCACTTCGCACGTCGGCCTCTTGCCCTTTCAGAATCTCCGGCGCGATGTACGGCAGAGTACCCGTAAAAGTGTGTTGAGATTCCCAGGATTGGTCGATCACCGTGGTACCGTCACCCGAGCGGCCTGGTTCGAACCGTTGCGAAATCCCAAAATCGAGAACTTTCAAGCGTCCGCTGGGTGTGAGGATGACGTTCGCCGCCTTCAGATCGCGATGAATCACCCCTCGACTGTGCGCGTGAGACAACGCATCGGCCAATTGCATGCCATACCGTTCCACCTGATCCAGCGAGAGTCCCGTGGATGGGATCTCCATACTCAGCGGGCGTCCCTCCACAAACTCCATAGCGATGAACGGCCGGGTGTCGAACTCGCCGACTTCATAAACCGTGCAGATGTTGGGGTGATTTAACGCGGAGATGGCTCGGGCTTCCTGCAGCGCTCGCGAGTGGCTGGCGGAACTTCCTGTGGGCAGCGTATCCAAAAACTTCAGTGCCACATCGCGCTGCAGTTTCTCGTCACGGGCGCGATACACCACTCCCATGCCACCTTCACCGAGCTTCTGTTCGATCACATAGTGGCTAATTCTCTGCCCTAGCATGGCGATATCGTACAGCAGAGTTCACCACACCCCCAGCGCGGTAGCAAGTAAAAGTCTATTTCTTTGTAAGATTTGCGGGAGTTCTTTATTTGGTCAGACCAATTGTCGCAACCGGTTCGTTCCTCGATCCACCAACACCACCGCCAAGACCACTAACGCAGCCGCCATTCCCACTCGCGTCGTTAGTGCCTCTCCTGCGTAGGCCCAACCCAGAAGGACAGCCACAACGGGGTTCACAAACTTACCGAGGCGGGCGATTTCGTCGCTCGAAGCGGCGCCAAGGAACAGGATCAGGGAGAGCGAAGCGATGCCCAGCAGAAGATGTTTTTTCATCTGTTCCAACGCTGCTTCTCAATTCGTGCCCGAAAAACCAGCGCTACGATGTTGCCCGCGCCGCGCCCTCGCTGTCGAGCATGGCCATTTGTCTTGCGTCATATCTCATCCCCGCAACGCTTTCCGCCGGGACAGCCTCCGCAATTCGGCGCAGCTCCTCCTGCGATAGTTTCATTCGCAAAGCTCCCAACGCCTCGCGAAGTTGTTCGCGCGTCCGCGATCCCAACAGTGGAAAGATGTCTCCGCCTTGGTGCAGTACCCAAGCAATCGCAAGCTGTGTCCCGGTAACGTGATGTTCTTTGGCGATGCGGTCCAGAGTTTCGACCAATCGTGCGTTCTGCTGCAGGTTTACCTCCGTGAACCGCGGGAAGTGAGCACGGAGATCACTGGCACCGGCGGGTTTCGACCCACTCAGCAGCCCACGGGACAGCAAGCCATACGCAGTGACCGCAACTCCCAGCTCGCGAAGGGCGGGCAGAATCGCCTGCTCAATTCCCCGCGACACCAGTGAATACTCAATTTGCAGGTCGACGATCGGGTGCACCGCACAAGCGCGTCTGACCGTTTGCGCCGACACTTCGGAAAGACCGATATGCCGCACGTATCCTTCTTTAACGAGATCGGCAATTGCTCCGATGGTGTCTTCGATGGGCACTGCCTGATCGAGCCGCGACGGCCGGTAGATATCGATGTGTTCCACTCCCAGCCGCCGGAGACTATAGGCCGCAAAATTCTTGACCGCGGAAGGCCGCGTATCGACTCCAGTGAACATTCCGGACGGCGTGCGCATTGCCCCGAATTTCACCGAGAGCAGCACTTTCTCCCGGCGCCCCTGGATCGCCCGGCCGACCAGCATTTCATTGTGGCCCATGCCGTAGAAATCGCCAGTGTCCAACAGGTTGACGCCCTGGTCGATCGCTTCTTGAATCGTGTAGACCGACTCCTCATCGTCAGCCGGCCCGTAGACCCCGGACATCGCCATGCACCCGAGGCCAACTTCTGACACCAGAGGTCCACTGTCCCCAAGCTGTCTCATGTTCATAAAGCACCTCTTGACCTCGCTCCGGTCCGGCGCAGCGAGATTGAGATGGATTAGCTCTTTTGTGCGCGCACCAACGACAAAAACTCGTCGCGGGTCTGTTTGTTGTGACGGAAGGAACCCAGCATGGCGCTGGTCACGGCTTGGCCGTGCTGCTTTTCCACGCCACGCATCTGCATGCACAGGTGACGCGCTTCGATAATGACGCCCACGCCTTCCGGGCTGATTTTTTCCGAAATCGCATCTGCGATCTGGCTGGTCATGCGTTCCTGGATCTGCAGCCTTCGCGCGAACATGTTCACCAGCCTCGCAATTTTGCTGAGTCCCAGAACTTTCTTGCTCGGCAGATAGGCCACATGCGCCTTCCCGAAGAATGGCAGCAAATGATGCTCGCACAGGCTGAAGAATTCGATGTCCTTGACCACAACCATCTCGTCATAGTGCACGCTGAAGGTCGCTCCATTGAGCACTGACTCCAGATTCTGGTTGTAGCCGCTGGTCAGAAACTTCAACGCTTTTTCGAACCGCTCCGGAGTCTTCCGCAGACCTTCACGGTTCGGGTCCTCGCCCAGAAGCACGATCATTTTGCGAACAAGGTCCGCGATGCTCTCCTTGGGCATTTCCACTCTTGCTTCGTGCAGCATGATTTCCGTCGGCTTTGTCACTGGCATCTTCCCCTCTTAGTGGACCGTCACGCGATCCTGGATTTCTTCCCCGGCGTACTCAAACGCGTTGTTGGAAGTTTCTTCGACCCGGACGCGTTCAAGTTTCGCCAGCGAGAAGTGCTTCAGGCGCTGGTAAATTTCTATGCACAGATTCTCCGTCGTTGGCACGGTCGCGCGAAAGGCCTGCACATCTTCGTTTAACGATTTATGATCGAATGCTTCGATCACTTCGCCTTGCACGAAGCTGTCCAAATCCGTCAAATTCACGATCATGCCTGTGGCGGGATCCACCGTCCCTGACACGCTGATTTCCACCACATAGTTATGCCCGTGTCCGTAAGGATTGTTGCACTTCCCGTAGACACGGCAATTCTCTTCTTCGCTCAGCTTTTCGCTGTGCAACCGATGCGAGGCCGCGAAACGGTAGCGCCGGCCGAACACGACTTTGAGCCCATCGCTCATGCCGGACTCACTCCGTTGCGGTAACACTCGGCGAAAATGTCTGCCGATTCGTAGAGCCGCACCTTATGCAATCGCCCTTGCATGATTTTCGGCTCCAGTAATGTCCAGATCACGCGAGCGATGTTCTCGCAAGTCGGAATCTGGCCCTTCAATTCCGCCACTTCATAATTCAAAAATCGGTGATCCATGCGCTCCGTAATTTCGCGTTCCAAAATCGCTTTCAACTCTTTCAGATCCAGCACCATGCCGGTCACGGGATCCGGTTCACCTGCCACAGTCACTTCCAGCGTGTAGTTGTGCCCGTGTCCGTGCGGATTATTGCACTTGCCAAAAATCCGCCGGTTCTCTTCAGCGCTCAGCCCTGGATTGTGATACAGGTGCGAAGCGGAAAACTCGATTTTGCGCGTCAGATACACCATAGCTTTAGTTTGACACCTATTTCGATGCACCAGGGGTACCGCCTGGATACTCTCGCCCCTTCCATTCCAGCTTGCCTTTTTGATGGCCGCCGTATGAGGCCCACAATACCCCGGCAAACAGCAGCCTTCCTGGGATTCCGTACCAAGCTAGACGGCCTGAGAACTGATTCCGCTTCAGTTCCACCCTATAAGCAATAAAAATACTGACTAGGCCAATCATCAGGACCACTAATGCGCCCACGATCGATCCTATCAATCCGTAGACCAGCACTGCGACAAGCAGCGTCGCCAAAACCGGTAATACAGCTCGAAAAATCTCGCTCCCAATTGCCTTGGAACGGCCTCCCATGAGTGGATAAAGATTCTTTTTCCAGCCCTGCCACATGCCGTCAAATGTTCGATACATGCGCACCTTCACGATTCCCTTTCCGCTGGCAAACCACAGGCGATAGCCTGCGCTTTTCACCCGCTTCGCCAGTGCCACATCTTCCAGCACCTCTCCAGCGACGCTCGCGTGTCCGCCAACGGCCTCATACACATCGCGCCGGATCATCAAGAACTGACCATTCGCTGCAGCGGCAGATTTTGCCGGATCATTCACATCGTCAAACGAAAACTTGCTTGCCAGCCGGCAGTAGACATATGGAATCACTGACTTCTCATACCACGTCTCCATCGTCTGCTCGGGCGAGAAGGAAACCATCACGGCATTTTCTCGCGCGGCAATTGCCAATGCCCTCGCAGCCGAGTCCTTGCTATGTACGGCATCGGCGTCGGTAAACAACAGCCATTTCCCTTTCGCTTTGCGGGCCCCAGTCCAAACTGCATAATTTTTTCCAACCCAGTTTTGTGGCAGTTCCTTCGTTTCCAAGAGCTGCAGTTGTGAAAACCTTTGCATTTGTTCCCGCACTATGGCGGCCGTCTCATCCGTGGATTGGTCGTCAACCACCAGGATTTCGCCGATTTCTGGTTGTGGCGCGAGGGATTGCACGCACGCACGGATGACTGCTTCTTCGTTCCGCGCCGGCACTATCGCGCTTACCAGAATTGAATTTTGGGGAGGGCTCATGACCTTTTGCAGGTCTTTCCAACTTCTCGGCGCGGCTTCTCTGCGTTATTATAGCGATATATGAACACGGTCTTCCGGAAAATTATGGCTTGGGGAAGCATGCTGGGGGCCTTCGCGGTCATCTACTTTTTCACTTTCCCGCACTACCGCCAGGGCGAAGCGTCTGTGGCCGGCAAAAAGGCCGAAGATTTTGCTATGAACCTGGACGGTAAGCCTGTGCATCTTTCCAATCTGCGCGGAAAGGTTGTCGTCCTGAATTTCTGGGCCACCTGGTGTCCGCCTTGCGTGGAAGAAACTCCGGCACTGAATCGACTCCAAACGTACATTGCATCACGTAATGGCGTAGTTGTTGGTGTCGCTGCGGACGAGGACCAAGCAGTTTACGAAAAATTCCTTCGCGATAATGGCGTGATTTTTCCAACCTACCGCGATCCGGGCACGGATGACAATCATCGCTCGCCCATCGCGCAGAATTACGGTACCTCGATGTACCCGGAAACGTACATCATCGATCGAAAGGGCGTCATCGTGCGAAAGATCATTGGGCCGCAGGATTGGAACTCACCTGAACTGCTGGCCTATTTCGACGCTATTCTCGGCCAGACCTGACCGAGTCTACCGTTACAGGCTTTCCAACCACTCTGCCGCGGTGGCCGTTTTCGCCCCAGCGTTACGCAATTCCTCTAATATCTTAGGAGTTTCCTTCGGCTGAACCGCTCGAATCAGATCAGTCAATACCGTCACTTCAAATCCATGCCGCAGACCGTCCAGTGCTGTGGCGCGAACACAGTATTCTGTGGCGATCCCGCTTATGCCCACCCGCTCTGCTTGCAATTCTCGGAGGCGATGCTCTAATCCCGTCAATTCAAATCCTGAGTATCCCGCTCTATGTGGGTGGACGCCTTTGTGGATGACGATTTCGTCCCGCTCCGCCTGAAGGGGAGGTATGAGTTCCGCACCGGAACTGCCCGCCGCACAATGCACCGGCCACGGCCCACCCTTCGCTTGGAATGAGATGTGATCCTCCGGGTGCCAATCCTTCGTATAGACGATTGCCGCTTTCGCCCGGCGCGCGGCTTCAATGCATTCCTGCAGCGGTCCCAGCAGCGAAAATGTATCCGCAGCAGCAAGTGCTCCACCCTCGCAGAAGTCTCGCTGCACATCGACTACGATCAGCGCCGCTTTCGCCACTCGTGCATCTCCTCCATCAGTCGGCAATCATTTCGCGTTCCGACGCGTGCTCTTTCTTTCTGGACTCCTGATATCTGACCGCTGATCTCTGATATCCCTCTTGCGGTACCCGTCATCGGAGGTCGGGCTGCCATTTTCCGCACTACTCGGCCTCTCCCGTTAGCTTTCGTGGTAATCCATCAGGATCAAACCCACCAGGATGAAGCACACCGGCCACACCCACGCTAGATACTTCCGCGTGGGATTCTCTTCTGGCAAACGCAATTCCAACCAGCGCGACCAGCCGGCCATGATCCCAA
The DNA here is from genome assembly GCA_035271845.1 of Candidatus Acidiferrum sp. Taxonomy (GTDB): domain Bacteria; phylum Acidobacteriota; class Terriglobia; order Acidiferrales; family UBA7541; genus Acidiferrum. The sequence continues at coordinate 47,070 of DATERF010000076.1, read as the reverse complement.
ATACCGCTAGCGGCGTATGGCTCAACTCAGCGAGCAACTCCTCTTTCACGTTGGTCAATGCATGCGTGTGCGTCAGAAGCACGACGCCTCCCAATGCGCAAACCGCTGGAAACACCAATGCCGCGGCCATCGACTTCACACGCTTTGTCTCTACACGGTATTGAAATATCGCAAAAATAATGATCAGGAGCACTGCCAGTCGATGTTGCAGCACTTCTGCCTCGGAAAAACTCGCCCAGAATCCATTTGGCCCCATCGGCCAGTTCTCAGGATCCGCCCGGAAGAACAAAAACACCGCAAGCAGCAGAAACGTCAGCGGCCAGATTTTTGCCCAGGAAAAATACCGGCTGCGAGAGAGCAGCGCCAGTATGCCCATCAGAAACACCACCAGGCCCGCACAGTTGTGGTTGTATTCCGACCAGGCAATATCCGCCGGGGTGTTTGTGCCAAACCCTGAGTCACCCGGAACAAACGCGGCTGGAAAGGTCCTGCCTTTTGCAACCGCCGCCTTCACTAGCTCCTTCGATGAAGGGGAAATGTCTTTCAAATCTGGGCTGGAGAATCTCGGCATGCGCGGCGAAAACCGTTCCGCAATTTCGGACATTGTCACGCGGTCCTGAGTCAAATCGGCACCGGGGGGTTGTGAGGTCATGGAAGCGGCAGTTAGGATGATGCTCAATCCGATGCCAATTTCCGCTTCGCCAAAACGCAGCAAGCTGGTCGCCCCCGTCCCAGATTCCGTTTCAAGGCCACGCACGATATAGAAGTTCGCCGCGCCCAGAAGCAGCAGCACCAGCAACAAAGCGATTTTCGCGCCAAGCATCACTCCGTAGGCGGTGCCGTACATTGCATCCCATGAGCCCACATACACCCAGCTCATCCCAAATCCAGCCAAAATTAGCACCGCCACGCTGATTTGAGCCATTCTGGAAAAATTCCGAGTGATTTGAATTTTGGCCCCGGCATCAGGAGTTCGTTTTGCCGATAACAACAGATAGGGAAGTCCACCGATCCAGCTTGCGGTTGCCATGTAATGCAGTGTCGTAAGGCTCACCAGGAACGCACGACCCTCCATCCGCGAGGCGGAATGGCTGGTCATTATCGAAGCAGCCAGAATCAACGCCGCCGGCAGGATTGCCAGCGGATTTACGCTTTTTTTCAGCGCGCTCGGCCAGGCAGCAAGCGCCAGTCCAGCCACAATAGCCAGGGCGCCAGCCCATACGAAATTGGCGCTCAACACGGCGCTGAGGGGAATGTCGGTCGAATACGTCAGCACCAGGGAATTTGTTATGACGAAAAATAATTGCGCAAAGACCAGCCCCAACACGCTGATTCGGATTAATTTCCAACTCGAGCGCAGAAGTTCCTCGCTCCGCAACTCCGGCTTTCGCGCTACGACCGTTAAATACACAATCCCACCAGTCGCGACGGTTTGAAAACACAGAATCGCCGCGCGCAGCAACACCACCAGAAATCCGAATATGCCTAACAGTTCGACCATGTTTGTGCTCAGGAACCCGTAACCGTGAAGGGAATCTCGCCCCGGGTAATATGGCCGTCTGGAGCCAGCACCTGCCATCGAATCCGATACGCGCCCGGCTTCAATCCGATGGCTTTCGAATTCAGAGTGTCGGGGGAAGTTTGCGTCTCAATGGGCAAGTCGCTCGTGGAATTATCGGGATTCAGCAATTGCAATTTCGACAGTTTCGCATCAATTCGGACATTGTACTTCAGCATCACCGGCACGTCCGGCCCAGTTACCTTGCTATTCGCCACAGGGCGTGTCTCTTTAAGAATCGCGTGCCCTTCCATTAGTCCAGCGAGCAGTAGAATTGCGCCAACCAATGCCAAACCGGAAACCAAGCGAAACTTCGTCAACCTGCTTCTCCTCATTTTGCCTCTTTCTCCGCCAGACGTGCTCTTCGCAACCGAGCACTTCTACAAATATAGCAGGATGAGCTTGAAGAAGCAGAGTTGCCTGCGACGTGGGGAATTGGGCAGCGCTGATTGTTTGCGCGTTACTCGTATCGCAGGGCTTCGACGGGATCCAGTTTGGCGGCCTGCATCGCGGGTAGCCAGCCACTGATCACTCCAACCACCACCAGAATCATCGTGGACAAGAACAATGTCGTCGTCGAAAGCGCCAAATGGATATCGACTTTACCGCTGTCGTCCTCATACGCGGGCCCGAGGAATGGTAGCGTCCCGATCGCAGACGTCAGGCACCACGCGATGAGCATCCCAAATGCCCCTGCTGCTAAGGTCAGTACCAGCGCTTCCATCAAAAATTGCCAACGGATATGCCATTTCCGCGCTCCCAGCGCTCGCCGCAAGCCGATTTCGCGCACACGTTCTTCGACCGATACCAGCATGATATTCATCACACCGACTCCGCCAATCCCCAAGGTCATGGCGCCGATCATGAACAGCAACCCTTCAATTCCCAGAGTTATCCCGTCATAGACCGGCTTGAACTCTTGACGCCCAAACATGGTGATGGCTCTCTTGTCATTCGGTGAAAAATGCTGACGGTTCGCCACCGCTGTGCGGAACTGCTGCATCGCTGGCGCCTCGAATTGCGGAGCTACGGGCTCAAAGACGATCACGCTTGCATAGCGTGCATCCCACATATCTGCCGCTGCCGTGTACGGAATGAATGCGGATTCGTCATCGCAGTTGAAGTAGCAACTGTCCGAGAATTTCATGTCCATCGTCCCAATCACCGTGAAGCGAACGCCGTTTATCCGAATCGTCTCTCCGACGGCGGGCAAACCGCTGAACAGCTTCTTTTTCAGCCGCGCACCAAGAAATACGACACGCCTGCGTTCCTCGATATCTTCCGCGGAGATCCAACGGCCCTCTGAGGGCACCTCATTGCGCATTTCACCGTACTCGGGATAAACACCGCGGGTCGCCGTTTCGGAAAGCCGCTCCTCGTGCGAAATCCCTTTCCAACGCACAGTCTCCAATGTCACGCGCTTGATGAGTGGCGATTGCGCCTTCACCCAGTCGGCATCCTCCTGCTCGAACCGCACTTCCTTGCCTGCCCGCTCTCCTCCCGCTTGCTCACTCGTCGTGCCCGGCCAGCAAATGACAGCCGCTTTCCCGAACACCTCAAAGGTATAGAGCAAAACGCTGCGAAATCCGGCACCATAACTTAACAACAGCGTTACTGCCACAATCCCCCAGGAAATTCCTGTCATGGTCAGCAAGCTGCGCACACGGTTGCGCCCTAACGCGACCCACGCCTCTTTGAATACTTCCGTCAGCATTATCCACCTGCCTCAAAGCGGAGTGCTTCGATCGGATCGACGGATGCGGCCCGGTTCGCCGGGTACAAAGCGGAAAGCACGGCAATCAATCCCAGCAGACTCACAGTCAGAGCAGCAAGCTTCCAGCTCGCATCCAGGCCATCAAAATACGGAATTTTCGGCAAGAGGTTCACCAGCCCGCAGAGTCCATACGAAATAATTAATCCCGCTCCTCCACTGATGAACACCACGATCACGGTCTCCAGGAAAAACTGCCGTAGAATCGATTGCCTTGTGGCTCCAAGTGCCTTTCGCACCCCAATTTCCCGTGTACGCTCTCGCACGCTCACCAGCATCACGTTCATCACGCCCAGTCCACCAAGGAAAATTGTTGCGACGCCCACAGCGCCCATGAACACTTCCATGCCTACAAAGATCATGCGATTTGCCTGAGCATTTTTCACCGTGTCCCAGATGCTCGCGGCTTCTTCGTCGCGTGGATCGAAGCTGTGCAGGCGCCCGAGGGTGCGACGAACCTGGCGCACGCAGTCGGGATGCGTTTCTAAAGACCAAGGCGCCACGAGCAAACGGTCGACCGAATGCTCTACCGCTGGAGGCTTATTCGGGAAATCTCGCTTCATGGAGTTAAAGGGAATGAATATCTTACGAATGTCCACCCCGTCGTAACTCGAATTCTGGTCTTTCGTCTTCATCACGCCAATTACGGTGTAAGGTATTCCGTTCAACTCCACGACCTGCCCCAGCGCCTCCCGATCCGCGAACAACTGCTTCTTCGCGTCGCTGCCGAGGAAAGCCACACGCCGACCCTCTTCGTTGTCCTCGTAATTGTAAAAACGGCCTTGAGCCACGGTGATGCTGCGGATTTCGGTGAAGGGTGGAAGGGAGCCAACCGTATCCAGGTCGCCGCTGTTGAACGCGCTGTGCACTTTTACGTTGTTGCCCAATTCCGGCATCACGTATTTGCAAGCCGGCGCTTCTTTGGCCACTTCTTTGTAGTCGTCTTCCATCCAATGCACGGGACGACCAGACCGCGTGCCTCCTGCCTGCATGCTGGTACGCCCGGCGAAAACGATCATCACGTCCTTACCAAAAGTTTCTTGTTGTTTCTGGATGCCGCGACCCAAGCCCTCGCCCGCAGCCACCATTAATGTGATCGAGATGATGCCCCAGGCGATCCCGAACATGGTCAGGAGCGTCCGGCGCTTGTGCGCCCAGAGCGTTGCTATCGTATCCCGCAACAGATCCCGAAAAGTCATGGCGCCCCCGCTATTGAAGAACGACTTGCTGTTTTTCGGTTAGCCCGGAAACGATTTCCGTCTTTACGCCATTCGAAATGCCCAGTTTTACCGGCAGTTTTTTCCGGCCATTCTCAGCCTTAGGATCGGGCAAATCCACCGACGCGTTGCGGTCCTTGTCATAGATCAGGGAAGCTTCCGGAACCATCAGCACATTCTTTTTTTCTTCGAGAATGATCTCTGCGTTTGCGCTCATGTTGGCCTTCAGCTCGCCAGTAGGATTGGAGATCGATACGCGCACTTCAAAGGTGGTGACGTTGTCCTTTTCCTTTCCGAACGGTGAAATGCGGGTAACTTTGCCTGTGAATTTCTTATCTTTGAAGGATTCGACCACGATGCGGGCCGGTTGGCCGAGGTAGACCTTACCGATATCCGCCTCATCCACTTTGCCCTGGACATACACTTCACTGGTGTCGCCGAGGGTCATGACCAGCGTGGCTTGCGAACCCAAAATAAGAATCGAGCTAACTCCGTCTCCGACGCTGACGTCTCGCGAAAGCACCAGACCGTTGATGGGGCTCACAATGGTGGAGTTCCGCAGGTCCTCCTCGGCATTCTCCAACGCCGCCTTCGCTTGCGCCATCTGCGCTTCAGACTTGGCGATTTCCGCGCGAGAGACGATCAGGTTACGCTGCGCGCTCATTTGCTTGTTCAGCGCCAGTTGGTAATTTTTTTCCGCGTCCTCGACAAAACTCTTGGACATGACGCCGTCCTTATACATCTGCTCGGCGCGTACCATGTTCAGTTTCAAAAACGGCACGTCCGGTCCTTCCGCGTCTACCTTGTTCCGCTCGAGTTGCGCCTTGGAGGAATCCAGCGATGCTTGCGCGGCTTGATAATTTGCTTGTGCCTCCCGCACCACGGCCTGTAACTGCACTTTGTCCAGCTCCATCAGAGTCTGGCCTTCTTTCACCTTGTCGTCGTAATCGACGTAGAGCTTCTTCACCATGCCACTGGCCTTCGATTTCACTTCCACCTTTGACAATGGCTGAATCTTTCCGGTGGCGACAACCACGCGAGCCAGGTCGCCACGCTCCACGCTGGCGAGCTTCGATGGATCGATGTCATGGCTCGGACGCAACGCCGCATACACGCCATATCCGCCGCCAACGAGGACAAGCAAAACCACCGCAGCAATGATGATTCTCCGCCGCCTCTTCTTTGCCGCCTTGCCGTTTGTTAAACCATTTCCACTGCTGGACATAACCGACCCCCGGGATAACCTCTGATGGACACACTCATCCATTGATACGAAAGCCTTCGGAACAATGTTCCCCCCATCCCTATAGACGATGGATCTGTTGGAAAGTCAGGTACCGAGCGGAACTACAAGGTGGTGCGGCGCAACCGGAGCGCGTTTGTGATGACCGACACAGAACTGAAACTCATTGCTGCGCTGGCAATCATCGGACTCAGTAGCCACCCGAAAACCGGGTAAAAAATACCCGCGGCGATAGGGATCCCTATAAGGTTGTAGACGAAGGCGAATGCCAGATTCTGCTTGATATTGCCCACCGTCGCGCGCGAAAGCCGCCTGGCCCTCACCAGGCCCCGCAAATCGCCCTTTACTAGGGTGATGCCGGCATTCTCGATGGCCACGTCTGTGCCGGTCCCCATGGCGATTCCTACGTGCGCGGCCGCCAGTGCGGGGGCGTCGTTAATCCCATCGCCCGCCATGGCCACGATACGACCTTCGCCGCGCAACCTGTTCACTACTTCTCCTTTTTCCTGCGGCAGGACTTCGGCCTCCACTTCGTCGATGCCCAATGCTGTAGCTACCCTTTGCGCGGCCTCGCGCCGGTCTCCCGTAAGCATCACGACCCGTAATCCATCGGCTTTTAACGCACGTATCGCCTCTGGGGTTGAAGGCTTTATCTGATCAGACAAAAAGAGAACACCCACGGCGCGGCCGTCCACCGCCACACGAATTGTCGTCAATCCCAGTCCCTCAGTAGATTCATTCGAATCCTCGGACCCGGTCGCAACGACGCCCTGCTGCGCCAGATACCGGGCCGTTCCTACTACCACCAACTTGCCCAGCAGGCGGCCCCGGACACCGCCGCCGGGCGAGGCTTCAAACTCGCTCACAGGAGCAAAGGGTAGCTTGCGTTCTTCCGCGGCGCGCACGATCGCACGGGCAAGTGGGTGTTCGCTCGAGCGTTCCACGCTCGCCGCCAGGGAGAGCAGCGCATTCTCGGGCAGGCCCGCACCCTCAATCCCTTGGATACGTGTCAAATAGGGCTTGCCTTCCGTCAATGTTCCGGTTTTGTCGACCACCAAGGTGTCCACGCGCGCCAAGGTTTCGAGCGCCTCTGCATTGCGCACGAGCACACCGGCCGATGCGCCTCGGCCCACCGCAACCATAATCGACATGGGTGTCGCCAACCCCAATGCACACGGGCAGGCGATAATCAGCACGGATACCGCAGCCAGTAACGCGTGCGCGAACCGTGGCTCTGGTCCCCAGATAAGCCATCCTATAAACGCAAGCACCGCGGCAATCACTACGCTGGGCACGAAATATCTCGCTACCCGATCTGCCAGACGTTGCATCGGCGCACGGCTGCGCTGCGCTTCGCTGACTACCTTCACAATTTGCGCAAGAAGCGTCTCGCTGCCGACGCGCTCCGCTATCATCACAAAGCTTCCGTTGGAATTGAGCGTGCCGCCAGTCACCTTGTCGCCCACACTTTTCTCCACCGGCAGCGGTTCTCCGGTGACCATCGATTCGTCGACCGCGCTTCCTCCTTCTCGCACCGTGCCGTCAACGGGCAGTCGTTCTCCTGGCCGCACTCGCAGCAAATCTCCTTGTCTCACCTCATCCAGGGCCACGTCGGTATCGCCGTTTGCGGACACGCGATGAGCCGTCTGCGGCGCCAGATGCAGCAACTCCCGAATTGCCCCGCTTGTCCGGTGCCGAGCGCGTAGTTCCAGCACCTGGCCAAGTAGCACCAGCGTGGTGATCACTGCCGCGGCTTCGAAGTAAACCGCCACGCCTCCATGCATGTCGCGGAACGAAGCGGGAAAGAACTGCGGAAACAGGGTCGCGACCACGCTATAAAAATAAGCCGCGCCAGTGCCCAAACCGATCAACGTAAACATGTTTGGGCTGCGATTCAGCAGCGAGTTCCAGAAGCGCTGGAAAAATGGCCAACCGCACCACAGCACCACCGGCGTTGCCAGCAGAAACTCAACCGCGTTTTTGGTCCTGCTTTCCCAGTGAAGCCCGAGCACTTCCCCGAACATCGACAAAATCAGTAGTGGCAGCGACAATGCGGCGCTCACCCAGAAGCGCCGGCGCATGGACTCATATTCCCTGTCGGGCGGCTCCTCCGCCACGAAGTCCATCGGCTCCAGAGCCATCCCGCAGATCGGGCAAGTCCCCGGTCCGATCTGAACAATCTCCGGATCCATCGGGCACGTGTAGCGAATATTTGCGTTTGCTGCGGCAGCCGGCTCTCTTGCCAGCGACTTCTGCTCCATCCCCGCGGTTCCCGGAGCAACCAGAAATTTTTCTGGCTCGTTCTGAAACCGCTCCGCACACCGCGGCGAGCAAAAATAGTAGGTTTTCCCGGCATGCTGCACCTTCCCCGCAGCCTTCTGCGGATCCACCATCATTCCGCATACCGGGTCTTTCTCTTTTGGCGCGGACGGCAAAATGGGCAAACCGGACAATTGAGGAGTTGACATACGAGTCTTCTGGGATAGCTTACTATGTTCGATGTCGCATGGTTATGTTGCGGCACGCTAAGGCAATTCTGGCCAAGCTGGTATAATCCTGCCATGACGCTCCTCGAAATCACTTATCAATTACAATCGCCACTGAGCCTCGAACAACTCAACCGCCTGGGCGAATTCGCGAACACCTACGGCTTACGCAAATTCCGTGTTGACGAACATGAAAACCATCTGACCTTCGAATATGACGCATCCCGCTTGCGCGATACGCAGATTGCCCACGTCCTTGGTCAGGCTGGCATCGCGGTCCTGCAGCGCGTTCAGGGGGATGGTTCGACTGACCCGCTCAACTAGCCGGCGACCTCTTCGGTCGGTCTCCCTCGATTGAATGGAGTTCAAGCCCGCACAAAGCGTGCAGGCGAGTGGATTCACAAAAAATTCACCACGACAATCGGCAGGTGTGCTGTTCCAGTGAGAAAAACCTAGACGGGCCCCAGTGAATGCAGCAAAAACTGGGGCTCCCGCTTGGGACCAGGAGCCCCGGAAGGCGCGTCTCAATGCCAGTGTCGTTTTCACACTGGCGCGTGGGGTCATCCATCCTAGCTTCCCTCTCAGAGGCAGGTGGTTACGAACTCCAGAAACGCAAGCAAGCCCCTTCCCCCTCGCTTGCAATTCCATGAAGCTCGCTGCTGAAACGCGCCCACGCATTCGCTAGTGCATGAGCATCGCCAGCGCGTGGTCCCTTCGAAGCATGGGCACTTCGTTTAAAATCAATCAGATAAGATAGCTGTACGATGCGGCCGCTGACCCACTTTAGTCCGCGATTTCATTTCGGCACTCCGGCGAGCCCGTTCGGAGTTCCAACCTACAGCTAGTACCATCAGGACTCGGGTAACAGAATCGTTTGGTAAGCCGGAGCTATCGGTTTTCTGTGGTTGCCGTATGAAACTTCTCTCATGCGAGCGTCTTTTCTCACGCGTCTTCGTCGTCTCGGTGTTTGGCTCGTTCTCGAACTCCTCGTTGCCACTCTCTTACTGGCTTTCGCCGCTTGGGGCGACACCCCTGCAAAACTTCACCAGTCTCGTGTCATTGGCTGCTACTGTGGGTGCGCCATGTCCCAGACTGCGGCGGGATGCGGAAAGATGTGCGATTTGCCGAAGTACGCGTCGCGGCGCTGGGCTGTTACTTGTTCGAAACCACGCGTGAGCGCTCCTGCAGAAGCCCCCAATGCTCAGCCCCATTTGCCTCATTACTCGCGCTCAGAACGCGCCAGCAATTAAGGGCAGTGAGGCTGGCCGTCCAGCAACTTCGCAAAAATCTCGGGAATCTCGAAAATGGCGCGGTTGTTCAGCGACGCGGTATTGGCGCGAAATTCCGCGAGCTTTCCCCGCTCCAGTAGCTGCCTCACACCGCTCACGATTTCACGAAAATCATGCAAAACGATGCCTACCCGCTTCTCTTTCACCCACTCGGTGTTGTATCGCTCCTGTGGCAAAGTCCACGCATTGCATTCCAGAATTACGGGCAGCCTCCGAACCATGGCTTCGGCCACACTCCCCGGGCCTGGCTTGCCAATTAGAAAGTCGGCGGCGCGCATTAGCCGGTGCACTTCCTTCGTGAATCCCACAACATGCAAGGGCATCTTCCATGCTCGTGTCCGGAATTTTTCCGCGAGCTTCTCGTTTCGACCACAAAGGACGATCAGCTGCAACTCCAAGCCCGCGGCCTCCAGCCGGTCGACAATCTCATACATCACCTTTGACCCGAATCCGCCGAAGAGCAGCATACCGGTCGGCAAATCCGGACGCAGATTCAGTTCCCGCCGCAGGGCGATTGGGTCCGCGTTATCTTCCTGATAGAAATCCGGACGGAGGATCATCCCGGAGGTCACAAAAATGTGTGACGGATCTTTCCCTATGTGGCGCGCTTGCTCGACAGCCCGTTCCGTCCCACAAATCACGTTCTGCTCCGGAATTGGTTCGATCCAAAAGTGTGGGGGAAAATCCGCCAGGTCCGTGATGATAGTTACGAAGGGGCGTCCCGGGTAGCACCTGCTCCATGCCTTCGCGATCTCGCGATTGAAATGGGGAATGACGGAGACCATCAGATCCGCCGGTTGTTCCTGGAAGTGTTTCGCCAGGAGTCTAACCATGGGCCCGTGGAGCACCCAAATCGTGGCTTGCAGCACCCGCAGCAGTTGGGTGGCTCCTAGCGTCCAGCCGTTCCTCAAGAGGACGTTGTACTGCTCCTGGATGCGGATTCCGGTCAGCTTTCTTAGTACATCCAGATGGTCGGTCAGGTCCTGGAACTGTACTAGTTCCACCTGCCAACGGCGTTTCTGTTGGGAGATGACGGTTTGTAACGCCACCGCCGCGTTCCGATGCCCCCCTCCGGCATCGTGGAACAAGATCTGTATTTTCTTCATCGGGGCATTCTCGCACAAACTGCGCAGTCTGCCGCAAGAGCACTCAGCATGCCATGTGGAAAACTCTTAAACTCATTTGTGTTCAATGAGTTCCGTCGCTTTTTTCATTTATATTTCGCCCGCCCTTCATGGTTTGTTCATATCCTTCGTCTAATCTTTTTACATGCGCTGCGACCTCCATGTACATACCACAGGCTCGGGGATGTGCAATACCCCGGGTCTGACACGGATTTGCCGCGAGTCCTACAACCAGCCTGAGGACGTCTATCATCGTTGCAAACAGCGAGGGATGTCCATCGTAACAGTTACTGACCACGACTCTATCGACGCCGCCGACGTGCTCCGCAAGTACCCGGACTTCTTCCTGAGCGAAGAAGTGACTGTCCGGATGCCCACCGGCACAGAAATGCACCTCGGCGTGTATAGCATCAGCGAAAAAGATCACGTGGAAATACAACGCCGTCGCTGCGATTTTATTGCGCTGCTAATGTACCTTACCGAGCGCAAGATCTTCTTCAGCGTGAACCATGTATTCTCCGGCCTGACAGGCAAGCGGGAACTGGAGGACTTTACCTGGTTTGCCTCCTACGTGCCAGCCTTTGAAGTCCGCAATGGCCAGATGTGGGGCGAATCGAACCGCAGCGCGGAACTTCTGGCCAAGAAACTTGGCAAAATCGGTGTCGCAGGCAGTGATTCGCACACGCTGTCGGGTGTGGGGCGTACGTTCACGCAAGTGCCAGGTTCGCGCACGGTCGAGGAGTATTTCACCGGGTTACGCGCCGGCCGTGGCGTCGTGCACGGCGAGCACGGGTCCTATACGAAACTCACGTTCGACATTTGGCGATTCGCAGCATCCTTGCTGGAGGAAAAACCGCTAGCTGCCGCGATCCTTCCGTTTACCGTTTTCATTCCCGTGATCACTGCGGGACACTGGTTGAACGAGGTTCGATTCTGCAAGAGATGGGCAGCGCCACTGCGCTTGGGGAAACCGCCCGGCCGCGCATGCTCTGGGATATCGATTCGAGGTTTGAGGCCAACTGGGCTCGGTAAGAGGCTGCTATGGCCGTAGCAAAAACCGTCTGGGGCTTCATCGAGAACCGCGATCACCGCGTCATGCGCCGCATGAACAGCTGGAGTGCGCCGCGATGGATCCGCTACTGGATGCTGACGGCCACGCGCATGGGCGACGGATGGCTCTGGTACAGCCTTGGAGCGCTCCTGTTGGCGTTTGGCGGTTCCCGAGGCTATGTAGCTTTTGGGGCCGCCGGCTCTGCTGCCATCCTTGGCGTTTTTGTTTTCAAAGCGCTTAAGAAATTAAGCCATCGGCCACGGCCCTGCCAATTTCAACCTCACTGTTGGGCCAAGGTTCTTCCCCCCGACCAGTTCTCTTTTCCGTCTGGCCACACCATGACTGCGTTCTCGATTGCTCTGGTGGTCAGTTATTTTTATCCGGGTCTGGAAGGACCTCTCTACTTCCTGGCTATCAGCATCGGCGTCTCGCGCATTGTCCTGGGCATGCATTTTCTTAGCGATGTGCTAGCCGGGATGGTCATCGGCTCCGCACTCGGCATCGCCTCAATCGTGACGTTTGCGGCCTACGGGCTGGCTTAACCCTTTATAGAACGCGTTTGGGGTGCTCGGCGAGGGCTTTCTGGAACGTCGCCAGGTTGCTCGAGTCGATCACCGCCGTGCCAGTGTCCACAAATGTAGGGAGAGGTGCGGTCGGCGCCGTGGCCCAATCCTTGAATTCATGCACCGCGTTGTGGTGCAGGTCATCCAGGAACCTGACCCCGTAATAAGCCATCACATACGGTTTTTGCACCACTGTGGCGGTGATCCACTTACGGTCAATCGCCTCGAGTGTCTGAGGATCCTTATCAAACGCTACAATCTTGATCTTTCCGGTCATATCCATTTGGTGCAACGCATCGGCAGCTCCGGGTCCCCCCGTAGCCTCCAGGCAAATGATGCCGTCAATTTTTTCCTTTTTTTGCAAAAGCGCGGAGATTGCGTCATAGGCTACTCGGCCATCCCCTCTGTCGTCGATCGTCTGAATCACCTGGACGCCGGGATATTTCTTCAAGGCTTCCGTGACGCCGCGAACCCGCTCTTCACTGTTTGATTGGCCTGCCAGGGTGACGATCACCACTCGGCCTTGGCCCCCAAGCAGCGTTGCCATGCGCTTTCCGCTGTCTTGCCCTGCACGGAAATTGTCTGTACCGATGAACAGAACGCGATTAGATTCCGGCGCGTCCGCATCAATGCAGATAACCGGTATACCTTGCAGAATGGCATGGTCGATCGGGTCTTTGAACAACTTCGGATCGGTTACCGAAACCATGATGCCCGACGGATGCTGCGCCACTGCTTGTTGAAACGCAGTGAGTTCCTCGCTCGGAGAAAACGTCGCAGGACCGACCATGTCAACCTTCACTCCGGCATTTTTCCCAACGTCCGTCAGGCCGGCTGATGCCTCCTGCCAATACGGCAAATCGACGTTCGCCGTGACAAGCACGTACTTTTCCTCCGGTTGGTGGTATGGCGTTTGACATCCGCCGGTGATTAGCAACACCAGTGCCAAACTCACTCCACAAATCTCTCTCTCTATTCTCATGTTCGGTCTCCTTTTCAGACGCTCCCCGCTGAGGTAGGTGCGAAGAGACCAGCTAGCAGTCAGCAGAAGCCTAACACAAGCGGAGGCGAGCGATGTGATGACCGCTTCCCGACCGGTGCGCTGAGCTACCTCTTTCCGGTTGCATATCACCGTTTCACGGAGTATATAGAGCCAAACCCCTCCCCCCGAAGAGGTTAATTTGGCCTCCCAACTACTCCTGGAAATCACTATCGAATCTTTGGACGCAGCTTTGGCTGCGGAACGGGCTGGCGCGGACCGAATCGAACTTTGTGCGGAATTGAATCGAGGTGGCGTTACACCCTCTCACGCTGCCATGCGCAAACTTCATGAAGAGCTGGAGATCCCGCTCTTCCCCATCATTCGCCCCCGAGCCGGCAACTTCGTCTACACCGAAAACGAATTCGCCGCCATGGAGCGCGATATTTCTGCCGCTCGTGACTTAGGCGTAGATGGCGTGGTCTTTGGCATTCTTCGTCCCGATCACTCCATTGACGTAGCGCGCACCACTGAACTGGTTCAATGGGCACGTCCACTCGAGGTAACCTTCCACCGCGCGTTTGACGAGACCACAGATCTGCTGACCGCCCTGGAAGATGTTGTCGGCACTGGTGCAACGCGCATCCTTACCGCAGGTGGCGCCGCAACTGCCCCGCAAGGAGTAGCAATGTTGCACAAGCTCGTGCGGGCAGCGGCGAATCGCATCGTGATCATGCCGGGCAGCGGACTCGACGCGACAAACATAGACAAGATTGCCCGAGAAACGCTTGCGTCCGAATTTCATTCAGGTTTAAGCAGCGTGCTTCCCTATGGCAGCAGCAATCTGCAGCGATTCGAGGCCGAAATTCATTCGATGAAGCGCCGGTTGAAGGATCTGCGCGCCAGCGCCCAATTGCCATAGCCATGCCGGCGTAATTGCAGGCAGTTCACTCAAGCTTTGGAAGATTATTGGAGCTGTTACGGTTTACGTGCCTCAGGCCTTCTGCGCCTGACGCCTTAAGAATGTTGGAACGTCCAAGTCGTCCTTGGGGACTTCTTGCGTCACCTCGCGCACATTTTGCTTCACCTGGTTCACGACGTTCGGCGGCGCAACCGGCAATTCTGCTTGTTCTGGCACGTCGCGTCCTGCCTTCCACGTTCTTGGCAGGAAGGATTGCTTCTGTGGCATTTGCTTCTTCACCGTTTCCTTGAACCCGGCGGCGATGACGGTGATTTTCACCATGTCTTTCATTGCTTCATCCATCACCGCACCAAAAATGATATTTGCATTCTCGTGCGCGGCCTTTTGAATCACGCTTGAGGCTTCATGCACCTCTTGCAAGGAAAGCGTAGAGCTGCCACAAATATTGATGAGTATGCCCTGGGCGCCCTGAATCGAATTGTCTTCCAGCAATGGACTGGAAATCGCCCGGTTCGCCGCATCCACAGCCCGATTCGATCCGCTCGCCACCGCCGTGCCCATCACCGCGTAGCCCTGTCCATGCATGATGGCCTTCACGTCGGCAAAGTCTCGATTGATGATGCCCGGCACGGTAATGATGTCCGAAATTCCCTGCACGGCCTGCCGCAAAATATCGTCGGCAATCCGGAACGCGTCGAAGAAACTGGTTCCAGGCTCCACAGTTTCCATTAGCCGCTCATTCGGAATCACGATCACCGTGTCCACCGCGCCAATTAGTTCCTGCAGCGCTTGCTCCGCTTGCAGCATGCGGCGCTTGCCTTCAAACGCGAATGGCTTCGTCACCACCGCGACGCTCAGGGCGCCCAACTCGCTGGCGAGTGACGCCACCACCGGCGCCGCGCCGCTTCCCGTGCCGCCGCCCAGGCCGGAGGTGATGAAAATCATGTCCGAGCCTTCCAGCGCCTCAATGATCTTCTCAGTGTCTTCCAGTGCCGCTTTCCGGCCAATCTCAGGATTTGCGCCAGCGCCGAGCCCCTTCGTCAACTTTGCGCCCAACTGCAATTTCACCGGCGCTTGCGACATTTTCAGCGCTTGTAAATCCGTGTTGGCGGTGATGAACTCCACGCCTTCCACTTTGGCGCGGATCATGCGGTTGACTGCGTTACATCCCCCGCCGCCGACACCAATCACCTTAAGCTTCGCGGGCTGCAACTCCTCGCTAAAGCTCATCCGGATACCTGCGTCTTTCGCTGTCATGCGTTTCCCCCTGTCCGGCTGGTGAAAGTCCTTTATAAATCCCGTGTAAATGCGATTCCACAGGCAGTTTTACCGCCCTGTGGAAAACACCGCTTCCGTCGCCCTTTTGCCACTGCTGCCCCTTTTATCAGGCCCCGGCAAACATTGAGCGCAGCTTTGACACCAAGCTCGTTGACTTGGCCGGTCCTGCCCGCCGTGCCTTCGCAGCACTCAGCACCAAGCCCACGACCGTGGCATACTCCGGCTGAGCCACTTGGTCGGGCAGGTCTGCGATTCCCCGCGGTTGCGCCATGCGAACCGGCAAATGGAAACTATGCTCGGCCAAATCCTGCAATCCATTCAATCGCGCGCCACCCCCAGCCAACACGAATCCCGCAGGAATTTGTCGGTCCAACCCGGCGCGATGCAGATCGTCTCCCACCAACGACAACAATTCTTGAGCGCGCGGCTCGATGATTTCCGTGAGCGAATGGGTAAAGACCGTCCGGGGAGGCCGGTCGCCCACACTGGCAATTTCAATGGATCCGTCGTCCCGTAGCAGCGCGGCGGCGGCACAGCCATGATGCTTCTTAATCCGCTCCGCCTCTGGGATCGGCGTGCGCAGTCCTACAGCCAGATCATTCGTGAAGTGGTCGCCGCCGATGGCTACGGCACCGGTATGGCGGACCACTCCCCCACCGTACACGATCAATTCCGTGGTGCCGCCGCCGATATCCAGCAGGCAGCAGCCGAGTTCCCGCTCATCCTGGGTCAAGCAGGCTTCCGCTGAAGCCAGTGGCTCCAGCACTGTGTCGTTAATTAAAATCCCGGCCTTGTTCGCCGCAGTCACGAGATTCTGCGTCGCAGAGCTTGCCGCGGTCACAATGTGTACGTTCGCTTCCAACCGCTGGCCCACCATTCCGATCGGATCACGAATGCCGTCCTGCGCGTCCACACGAAATTCGTGAGGCAGAACATGCAGCACCTCGCGATCCTCCGGCAGAGTGATATTCCGTGCCGCGTCGATCGCGCGGCGAACATCGTCGCGTTCGATATCCCGTGGCCGCGGGCCTAACGATGCGCTGCCGCGACTGTTGACGCCCCGCACATGGCTGCCAGCCACGCCAATCACGGCGGACTCCACTGGCACGTTCGCCACGCCCTCAGCCTCTTCCACCGCCCGCCGGATGGAACTGACGGTGGAATCCAGGTTCACAATGAGTCCCTTGCGCAATCCTTTCGATTCCGCCGCGCCCAGAGCCAGAAAATGCACCTGCTCGTCATCCATTTCCGCGAGCAGTACGCACGTTTTTGTGCTTCCGATGTCCAGCCCGACCAGGTATTTGTCTTTCTTTGCCAAAATCGTCTCCTACCGAATCGCTATTTATTTTTCGCGGCCGTTGTGCTGGTGTCGGGGTTCACCACCACCTGCCGGGAATACTGAAGATCAATGGAATGCACAGTTCCGGAATTGGCCTGCCACTGCGCAAAGTTCTCCACCAATGTCCGGTATTTTCCGTTGAAGTCGCTTAGACCAAAGTGAACGGTCACCGCGTGTTCATCCCCACTGCCGCTTAAACCGGTAAGCACCACACGTAAATCCCGAGGATTACTCAAATCCAGTTCACTGACGCGGTCGGAAGAGCGTGGCTTCACCAGGTCCACATCTTTCATGAATTCCTGATACGTCTGCATGCGCTTTTCTCGCTCTTCTCGCGGCAAGCTTTCGGACAATCCAGTCACAATCGGAAAATGAAAATCCTCGCCCTCGGGCCTGTCCAACAACACACCGTGAGAGTCAATTAGCGTTAATTCCGTGCCATTCCGGAAAAAGGCGATCGGCGTGCGTTCCGTTATGAGCACCCTGATGTGGTTCGGCAATATCCGCTGTACGCTGGCTTCTTCGACCCAAGGGAGTTCCTCGATCTGCGTTCGGCGAGCATCCAACGGAATTCTCAGCACACTACGGTTGCGATCGTGCACAAATAGCTTTTGCACATCTTCCCGCGCGACAATGTGGTTACCATTCACTTCGATCTGATCCGGCTTCACCAGCAACATCTGCGGAGAATAGAGCAAGTAGCGTACCGAAAATGCGCTCGCGCCCACCGCGGCTGCGCCGATGAGCGTCCACACGAATACCCGGCGGTAATAGGTCCCGGTCTTGCCGCTGAATTTCTTCCGCCGAATCTCCACCGGCTTTTGCCGGCGCAAGTATCGCGGTTCTTCCTCAGCGACCAGTTCCGGACGGTACGGCTCGTGTTCCGCCGCCGCTGCGGCTGAAACATTCCGCTGCATAGGCTTTACGCGTTCCAAACCACCACCTCGTTTTCGAGAGTTACTCCATAAACTTGGCGCACGCGCTTGCGGACATCCGCAATCAGGCCCAACATGTCTGCCGCGGAGGCGTGTCCTGTATTCACGAAAAAGTTTGCGTGCCGGTCGCTTATGCGCGCGCCTCCAACCGCATGCCCTTTCAATCCGAGTTCGTCGATCATTCGGCCGGCGGAAGCTCCCGGGGGGTTCTTGAAGATGCAGCCCGCGCTCTTCTGCCCCAGCGGTTGGCTGGCGCGGCGCTTTTCATTGCAGAGACGAATGCCTTGGAGAATTTCCGGGTACGGCCTGGAGGGCAGTTCGAGCTTCACTGCCAGCATCATATCATCTGGTGCGAATGAAGTGTGCCGGTATTCGAATGAAATCTCTTCACCTTTGAGCGTTTCCAACTTACGCGCGGCCGCACGGTAGACTTTCACTTCGCGTACATACGAACCGATCTGCGTCCCATATGCTCCGGCGTTCATCCGCAGCGCCCCGCCAACAGTCCCAGGTACTCCGATCAACCCCTCCATCCCGCCTAGATTGTGTTTCGCACAGAATGTCACCGTTTTCCCCAAATCCGCGGCTGCGTCCACGCAGGCGATATTGCCTTCGATCACCACGTCCGGATTCGGCTGGCCCAATTGCAAGACCACAAACGCCAATTCCCCGTCCATGACCAGCAAGTTTGACCCGCCCCCCAAAAACTTATGCGCAACCCCGTTCTCGTCCAGAAGATTCAACAGCTCCGGAATGGATTCATGCCCGTTGATCCGAAGCAAATCGGTGGTACCCCCGATACCGAGATAAGTCAGCTCCGCCAGCGATACGCCGCGCCGCAATTCCACCTCCAGCTTCGGCAGTGCTTCCAGAATCTTGGCGTCTTCAACGCGCACCCTTCACTCCATCGTTCACGCGGAATTCGGTACCCAACAGCACCATCAGTTCGTTGCTCGCGCGGCTTACATTTCCGGCCCCAATGGTTAGAATCGCGTCGCCCGGCCGCGCCTCACGTAGCAGGAATTCAATGGCATTCTGCATAGAGTCGAAATAGTTCACGTTCTTGTGACCCGCCTCCCGAATGCTGTTCGCCAGTGCCTCGCTGGTAATCCCCGGAATGGGAACTTCGCTGGCGGCATAAATGTCCATCAGCGCCAGGACATCCGCTTGATTGAAGGCACGCGAAAAATCGTCCCACAAATGTTGCGTGCGCGTGTAGCGGTGTGGCTGAAACAGCACTAGCAAGCGGTTGAATTTGCAACCACGTGCCGCCTCCAGGGTGGCGCGGATCTCCGCCGGATGGTGGCCGTAGTCATCCACAACAGTGATGTCATTTACCGTGCCTTTGATGTCAAATCGCCGTCCCACGCCCGCGAACTTAGCCAGCCCTTCGCGAATCAAGTCAGTCGCTACATTCAGATACAACGCTACGGCAGCCGCTGCCGCGGCATTTCTCACGTTGTGAATGCCCGGCGGATGCGGCAACTCGAACATCCCCAAATCATCG
The DNA here is from genome assembly GCA_035271845.1 of Candidatus Acidiferrum sp. GTDB lineage: Bacteria > Acidobacteriota > Terriglobia > Acidiferrales > UBA7541 > Acidiferrum. Next base: position 27,808 of record DATERF010000076.1, on the reverse strand, counting down.
CCCTTGTAGGACAAACGGAACGCGCTGCCCAAACCTTTCAGCTCGACATCGCTGATCACCAAGTCCGCCTGGCTCGATGTGCCATACGTAATAATAGGTCGCTTCACATTCGGGATAATGGCCTGCACGTTTGGCTCGTCCAGGCAGAGTACCGCTGCTCCATAGAACGGCACGCGATTCACGAATTGTAAAAACGCGCTCTGAATATCTTCGAGGGAGGCGTACTGGTCGAGATGCTCACGATCGATCGTGGTCACCACCGCCACTACCGGCGCAAACATCAAAAAGCTGCGATCGCTTTCATCCGCCTCCACCACAAAATACTCACCCTTGCCGACGCGCGCCGTCGTTCCTGCCTGATTTACTCGCCCACCCACCACAAAGGTTGGGTCCAAGTGCGCAGCCGCCAGAATGGACGCTACCATCGACGTCGTCGTGGTCTTTCCGTGCGCTCCGGCCACGGCAATTCCGTACTTCAGGCGCATCAACTCCGCCAACATTTCTGCGCGTGGAATAACCGGAATCTTTCTCTTGTGCGCCTCCACAACTTCCGGGTTGTCGGCTTTGACCGCCGACGAAATCACCACCACGTGCGCACTATCCACATTTTCGGCCCTATGGTCTTGGTAAATCGTCGCGCCCAGGTCTTGCAGCCGCTCGGTAATCGTGGAGGGCTTGGTGTCCGAACCTGATACGGAGTAGCCGAGGGTCAACAGCACTTCGGCGATTCCGCTCATGCCGATGCCGCCGATGCCCACCATGTGAATCCGCTGAAAATTGCGAAACGATACCATCATGTTCCTCTAGGTTCTTTCCGGCTCGGCCGCCGCTCGGCCTCTTCGATCAAATTGACGATCTCGCGCACAGCTTTAGGGTGGGCAAGGCTGCGCGCCTTCGTCGCAAGTCGTTCAATTTCTCCGGGCTGGTCCAGGAGGGAGAAAATTTCCTTGGTCAAGCGTTCCGCGTTCAGTTCCGGTTCCGCGATCAACCGGCCCGCGCCCGCGTTGGTCATTTCCTGTGCGTTGCGTAGCTGGTGACTGTCCGTCGCTTTACCAAACGGAATGAAGATCGCCGCTCGACCCGCTGCCGCCACTTCTGCAGCGGTGATAGCCCCGGCCCGGCAAACGATCACATCGGCCCAGGCGAAACGCTCGGCCATGTTACTGAGAAACGGCGCGACCTCGACCTGCATCTCCTGTCCCGCGTATGCGTCCCCCACGTTATTATAATCGCGGTCGCCGGTCTGATGCACAACTTGCATATCCGATTTTCTCTTTGCAAGAAGCTTCGCTGCCTCTATGAACGTCCGATTGATCGGCAATGCCCCCTGGCTTCCTCCGGTCACCAGCACGCGAAATGGCTTTTCCGGTTTTCGCGGCTGAATCGCAAAAAATTCCGGCCGCACGGGACACCCTGTAACAACGGCTTTTACTCCCCAGGCCTGGGCCGACACCTCATAGCCGGTAGCAATCCTCTTCGCCAGGCGCGCCAGCAACTTATTTGTTAGCCCGGGCTCAGCATTTGGCTCAAAAATGACATTGGGGATGCTCCGCAACCATGTGGCCAGTAGCATTGGCCCGGCCGCATAGCCGCCAACACCAAACGCCACTTGAGGCTCGTGCCGCTTCAACACTCCAAACGCATCGGTTAGTCCCGTGCCCAACATTCCCAGGTTTTTCAGCAGCGTTGTGCCGCCTTTGCCTTTCAAACCCGCCACGCGTATCGTTTCCAGCGGCAATCCCGCCGCTGGCACCAGCTTCATCTCAATTCCGCGTTGTGTCCCTACCAAGACCACTTCTCGCTCCTTGCCTCGTGACAACCATTCCTGCGCAATCGCAATCGCTGGAAAAACGTGCCCGCCCGTCCCGCCTCCCGCGATCAGCAGTTTCACTCTCGGCCTCTCAAGTCTGCGGGCCGGCGTTATTGCTGCCCTGCTGCGCTACATTGAGCAGCACGCCTGTTGCCAGCAGCATGACCAGCAAACTCGATCCCCCATAACTTACGAACGGCAGCGGAATCCCTTTTGTCGGCATCATTCCCAGCACCACGGCAAAATTGATCAGCGATTGAAATAGCACCATAGCGGTTGCTCCCAGCGCCAACATCCGCCCGAAGCCGTCCGGGGCGTTAAACGAGGCCCGCAACCCGCGCCAGGCATACACGGCAATAAACGAAATCACAATTGCGGCGCCGATGAATCCAAGTTCTTCGCAAATCACCGCGTAGATGAAATCTGTGTGGGCTTCCGGCAGGTAGAACAGTTTCTGCTTGCTCTCCATCAACCCAACCCCCGTGAATCCCCCGGAACCAACAGCTATTAGAGACTGCAATAATTGAAAGCCCGCACCCTGCGGATCGCTTTCTGGATGCAAGAATGCCGTCAGCCTGGCCTGCCGGTAGGACACGTGAGTGATGAGGAGGAAGAGCATCGGCAACGCCGCCGCTCCGCCTACCGCAATCCATTTCCACGAGAGGCCTGCAACAAACAGAATCGCCGTCATGATCAGTACGATGTCCACCGATGTGCCCAGGTCCGGCTGCAATACGACCAGCGCCACGCAAACTAGAATGGGCACCACGGCCGGCAGAATCGTGTGCATCAAGTCGTCCTTGCGGAATTCCAGACCGGTCGCGCCGCGCCGCCGCAAATCCAGGAACCATGCCAAATATAAAATCACCGCCAGCTTGGCTAGTTCCGACGGCTGAATCTGCGCGGGCCCCACCTTGATCCACCGGTGCGTGGCGTGGGACTTATCGAGGAAGAATGTGCCGACCAACATGATTACCACGAGGCAAAGAACGGTGTAGACCACCGCTGGTTCGCGCAATTTGTGGTAGTCCAGCTTCATCATTCCAAACATTCCTAGCAACCCGACTACCAGCCAAATTACTTGCCGCAACACGAAATGGTAGGAATGGCCGAACTGCTGCTGCGCCGTAACTGCCGAGGCACTGAAAATCATCACTGCCCCCAGCAGACAGAGCATCAATGTCACCCCAAAGAGCCACCGGTCGGTATCCGAGCGCCTCGCCACGTTCCGTGTCCCTTCCTTGTAGCAGTGACTTTATGCCGCTGCTAGACTTTCCGCCGCTACCCGGCGTCTGTTCGGCGAGGTAAACTCGCCGCTACACGTGCATCGCCGAGCTTGTGAACCAATTCCTTAAATACACGACCGCGATGCTCATAATTCTCAAACTGGTCAAAACTCGCACAAGCGGGAGCCAGCAAAACCACATCGCCCCTCTTGGCAGCCTGGGAGGCTACCTCTACCGCATGCTGCAGGGTCCCGGCGCGCTCGATTGCCACGCTACCTGCGATTTGATTCTCAATCTTGTCCGCCGCTGCTCCGATTAGCAGCGCCAGTATGGCCTTTTCTCGCAGCGGCTTCTGGAGCACCGTGTAATCGCTACCCTTGTCCTTGCCCCCGAGAATCACCAGAATTCTTCCCGGGAACGCATCCAACGCCTTTAAGGTGGCGTCCACATTCGTGGCCTTCGAATCGTTGTAGTACCGCACGCCCCCAATTTCCGTGACAAACTCCAACCGGTGCTCCACACCAGAAAAGCTTTTTACGGCATTGCCGATGGTCACGGCATCCACGCCCGCAAGCCGTGCGGCGGTGGCTGCTGCCAGAACGTTTTCCAGGTTGTGCGCTCCCGCCAGCGGAATCTCGGCAATCTTCATGGCAAACTCGTGCTTGCCGTGATGAACGATCACTACATCTGTTCCGCGCACGCATGCGCCCTGATCCACGAGTTTCTTCCGGCTAAACCAGAACACCTGCGCCTTCTTCTTCGGCGCCAATGCCACTGTCGGGGCATCGTCCGCATTCAGCACTGCTGCGTCCAACTCCGTTTGCTTGGCAAAGATCCTTGCCTTTGCCGCCGCATAGGACTCCAGCGTCTTGTGCCGGTCTAAATGGTCGGGCGTAAGATTCAAGAACACTGCAATGTCCGGCCGAAATTGGTCGGTCAGTTCAAGTTGAAAGCTGCTCAGCTCCACTACCGACACCGTTTCTGAATTCATCAATTCCACGCATGCAATCAACGGTGTGCCCACATTTCCCGCGAGGATGGCTTTCTTTCCGGCGGCCTTTAGAATGTGGTGCACCAGCGTCGTCGTGGTGGTCTTTCCGTTCGAGCCCGTGATGCCGATCAGTTCTCCTTCCAGGAATCTGTATGCCAGCTCAATCTCGCTCCAGATCGTAATCCCCTTCGAACGCGTTTTTGCCAGCAACGGATCGTCCGCAGGCACGCCCGGGCTAGGGATGATTAGGTCTTGCGCCAGATACGTCTTCTCCACATGGCCGCCCAATTCCAACGTCACTCCGGCATCGCGCAATTTTGCGGGGGCTTCGCCGAGGTCGCTTTCTGGCCGTGTGTCCGTCGCTGTCACGATGGCGTTGTGCTTTGCGCAAAACAGCGCCGTGGCGAGGCCTGTCCGCGCCAGCCCTATGACCAGCACGCGCATTTTCCGCAACTCAATCGATCCTGGCATCCTCGTTACCGCTCGTCCTTTTCCCGGCACTCACCGCAATTTCAGGGTTGTCAGTGCGAAGAGTGCAAACACCAGCGCCGCAATCCAAAACCGCACAATCACCTTGCTCTCGCTCCATCCCAGCAATTCAAAGTGGTGGTGAATCGGCGCCATGCGAAATATCCGTTTCCCACGCAATTTAAACGAGCCGACCTGCAAAATCACCGACAACGCCTCCACCACAAAAATCCCGCCCACAAACACCAGCAAGACTTCCTGCTTGATAATCACTGCCACCGTGCCCAGCGTCCCGCCCAACGCCAGCGACCCGACGTCCCCCATGAATACCTCCGCGGGATGCGCGTTGTACCACAAGAATCCCAGCGACGCTCCGACGAGCGCACCGCAAAATACAGTTAGTTCTCCGACTCGCGGGATGTACTGGATCTCAAGATAATTTGCCCAGCGAAAATTGCTGCTCACGTAGGTCAGCACGGTCAGCGCGCCTGCCGCGATCACCGTACAGCCGATGGCCAGTCCATCCAACCCGTCCGTCAGATTTACCGCGTTCGAGCTACCTGTGATTACCAGAGCTACGAAGGCAATAAACGGTAAAAACGCCAGTGGCCACAAATTACCTGCGTTCAGCAGACTGTGAATCACCAGGTCTGGGTGGAATCTCTTCAAGAACGGCACAATCAACTGCGTGGAATAAGCGCTGTGCGTCGCTAGAACCAGCAACACAAAGGCGACCACTGAACTTACCGCGATCTGCAGCGTAATTTTTTTCTTGCCCGTCAGTCCCAGGTTCCTGCGCTTGGCCACTTTGGCGTAGTCATCAACAAACCCGATGGCCGCGAAGGCCAGCAGCGCAAACAGCGCCAGCAACACAAAAGGATTCGATAGGTCTGCCCACATCAACACCGGCACCGCGGTTGAAAGCACGATCAGCACCCCTCCCATTGTCGGTGTGCCCGCTTTCTTCTTGTGCTCCTGAGGTCCTTCTTCACGAATGTACTGCCCGATCTGCAGCTCCCGCAGTTTGCGAATTAACCACGGCCCGAACACGAGCGCCAGGAACATCGCCGTCAAGCTCGCATATACCGTGCGCACCGTGATGTAGCGAAACACATTCAGCGGGCTGAAATATTTCTGCAGGACATGATAGAGGAGGTAGTACAGCATCAGTGCGCTCCTCCTGCGCTCGACGGCGCATTCACAGGCGCAAAACGGCCCAGCATCGCTTCGACGATGCGCTCCATCTTGACACTGCGCGAACCTTTTACCAGCAGTAGATCATCTGGCCTGATGAATTCGACTAGAAACTCCGCAGCTTCTGCCGGCGTCGCAACAAACTTGGTGCATTCGCGCGGCACTCCTGCTGCCACGGCGCCTTCCACAATTTGGCCTGCGTCGCCTTGCACTGCGATCACATAATCAATTCTTCCAGTTTTCGCGGCATGCTCCCCGGCTTCACGATGTAATTTCGGTGAACTTGGGCCTAGTTCTCTCATTTCTCCGGCCGCCAGAATTCGCCGGTTAAATCCGGGAGTCGCTCCCAGCAAATTGATCATCGCCTGCAGCGCCGCTGGGCTCGAATTGTATGAATCATTAATCAACGCAAATCCATTTGTGAAGCGAATCAGCTCGCCCCGCATTGCCGGTGTATGCAACCTACGCAGCACGCTCTGCGCTTCGACGGCGCCCATGTTCCAGACGCTGGCCGCAGCAATGGCCGCCAGCGCGTTCCACACCACATGTCGCCCTGGCAGCGGTAACTCCATCCGCGTACGCTTCCCACGGTGCACCAAGGTGAACGAACTTCCAAGCGCGCCGCGGTCTTCGATTTCTTCCGCGGCAAACTCCGCCGGCTTTTCCACGCCGTAAAAAATCACGCGGCCCGGCGCCACCGCCGCCATCGCTGCAACACGCGCGTCGTCGGCATTCAGTACTGCCACCGAATTGTTCCCGCGCAAGCCTTCAATCAGCTCACGCTTGGCCAGGGCAATCTCGTCCACTGACGTAAAGTTCAGTAAGTGCGCCGGACTGACCCGCGTCTCAATCGCCACATCGGGAAGCGCGATGGCCGCGAGTCGTTTCAGCTCCCCCGGAAAGGACATCCCCATTTCCAGTACGGCCACATCATCTGTTTCTTCCAAACGAAACAGCGTCAGCGGCAGTCCGTATTCGTTATTGAAATTCCCTTCGCTCTTCAGCACCCGTAGCTTCGAACCAAGCAGTGCCGCCACGATCTCTTTCGTTGTGGTTTTACCGACAGACCCGGTGATCCCGCAGACTTTCTTGCCCCAGTCTTTCCGGACTGCCCGCGCCAGCCGATGTAACGCCTCGAGTGTGTCGGAAACGGTGATGCAGCGGTCCTGGAGCCATCCCGGGTACCGCGAGACCAGCGGCTCCGCCACCACTGCCGCCACCGCACCGCTTTCCATTGCTGCGGCCACGTGGTCATGTCCATCGTGAGTCGGACCGTGTATGGCGATGAACAGTTCTCCGGGACGTATCGTGCGAGAATCAATCGAGACGCCGGCCAGCCGGGCCAAGGGGTCAACTCCGTGCCCGCTCTTGCCCGCCACCGCATCAGCCACTTGTGCAACCGTCCACCGCATAGTTTCCTCAAAAGGTTAGCTTTCTCTGGGGTTCGGCCGAGGTCTTGGCCTCGTCCGTACAACGGCGCTATTTTGTCCGTTCTCACCGGTTGAGGGCTCCTCCTTGTTTCTGCGAGTCACTGCTCTGGCCCGCAGGCCCTCGTCTCTGTGGCGGCGGGTTTACCCCGCCGGCAGTGGCTTAAAAGCCGCTGCCACACGGCCATCAGCCACCACACGAGACCAAAGCGCGCTACGTGCCAAACCCTTCGCCACTGTCCGGCGCTGCCATGTACCCGCGATCGCCGAGCGCTTTCGTTGCCACCTCGCGATCGTCAAAGTGAATCGTGTGATCAGCAAAAATTTGGTAGTCCTCGTGTCCTTTGCCGGCCAGCAAAACGATGTCTCCCTCGCGCGCTTCTTCAATGGCCAGATGGATCGCCCTCGCTCGGTCGGGTTCGATGAGATATTTCCCGCCGGACTTTTGCATTCCCACCACAATGTCACTGATGATTTTCAGGGGATCCTCTTGTCGCGGATTGTCGCTGGTTAAAATCGAAAGGTCGCTCAGCCGCCCGGAGAGTTCGCCCATAATTGGCCGCTTGGTCCGATCGCGCGACCCGCCGCAGCCAAATACCGTAATGATTCTTCCTTTCGTGTTCAATTCTCGCGCCGTTCGAATCAGATTCCCCAGCGCGTCATCGGTGTGTGCGTAATCCACTACCACCAAAAAAGGCTGCCCGTGATCCACGCGCTGAAATCTGCCTGCTACCGCGTGCAGGTTGCGAATTCCGCTCTCAATCACTTCATTCGACAACCCCAGGCCGATGCCCGCTCCAATCGCTGCCAGGATGTTGTAAACGTTGATCCGTCCGACGAGCGACGATTCCACTTGGATGGCGCCATTCGGAGTTTGCGCCATGAAATTCAGACCTTTAAAGCTTAATTGGAACTTTTTTGCTTTTAGATCTGCGCCATTCTGCAAGCCGTAGGTGAGCGTCTTCTTGCCGAGTCCCGGCAACTTCTTTCCCCATTCGTCATCGGTATTGATCACAGACACATCTGGAGCGCCTGCACCGGTGCCCTCAAATAAACGCCGTTTGGCGGCGAAATAGTTTTCGAATGTTTTGTGATAGTCGATATGATCGCGGGTCAAATTCGTGAACACGGCCACTGTAAAGTGGCAGCCCCAGAGACGATCCATGGCGAGGGCATGGGAACTTGCTTCCATGGTCGCGAAGGTCCCCCCGGCATCCCGGATTTCCGCAAAAAAGTTCTGCAACTCCAGGGACTCTGGCGTCGTGTTGGGCGCGGGATGTTCACCTAAAGGCGTATGGTAAGCGATGGTGCCAAACAGACCGGTCTTTGCTCCCGACGCCCGCAAAATCGAATCAATCAGCGACGTCGTGGTAGTCTTGCCATTCGTTCCGGTCACTCCCACGAGCGTCAGAGCCCTTGCTGGCTGTCCATAGAAATTTGCCGCCGCGACCGCCAGCGCTTTGCGTCCTTCACTTACCTGTATCCAGGGAATCGCCCGCGGCCACTCTGCTGGCGCTGGATCTTCGCTGACTACAGCGACAGCCCCCCGCGTGGCGGCGTCCTTGGCATATAAATTGCCATCGGTGGCCACTCCATGAATGGCGACGAATAGCGCTCCCGGTTGTACCTTCCTAGAATCATTGGCAACCTGGCGAATGCGCAAGTCCGTTTCAGGCAACCCTGAACGCACTTGCACGCCTTCCAACAAGGCCCGCAGCGTCATTCCGGTCTGTTCCCGCTCAGCCACAGTCTGTTTCCGTTCTGCCTCTCTGGACTGACCTCCGTCCTTCTCTACTTCTGATGTACTGCTGAATCCTATTGGCATTGCCGTCGTAAGCTCTTTTCCTATTTCGACTTGCCCGAATGCGCTGGCATATCGCCGAACTCCACCGTCACCTTCGTGCCCCGGCGCACTTTCGCTCCCGGTGCCGGTGTTTGTTCAATCGCAACCCTTGTGCCAACCAACACAGGATCGAGCCCCAGCCGCATGCAGCCCTCGGTTACATCCCTCATCGTTCTGCCGGAGAAGTCCGGCACCACAATGTCTCCGTCTTCATCCGCAGCCATCAGCACTTCCGGCGATTTCGCAGGCTTTGCCATCGCTTGTTCGGGCTTAGCGGTTTCCTCCGTCATTTCGGTCTGCGCGTTGAAGTCCACCGCGGACAAGTCATCGAGCGAATCTTCTTCGCTAGCGCTGTTCTTTCGATATGCGGTCTGAAGCAGTTGCGGACTCAATGGCACGTCTCGCGGTACATCCAGGTAAGGCAATACCTGCTCCGCAATTCTCTTGAATACCGGTGCGGCCACGGTCGCACCGTCATGCGGATATCCTGCCGGGGAATCGATGGACACAAGAATCGTAACCGCGGGATTGTTGATGGGTGCGAATCCACTGAAGGATGCAATCACATTCCTCAGCGAATACCTGCCAGTTGCAGGATCGATCTTTTGGGCGGTCCCCGTCTTTCCCCCCGCGGTCCAGCCGTCCAACCGAGCCACTTTTCCGGTGCCGTGCAGAATCACTCCTTCCATCAAACTCCGTAATGTCGCGGCCGTCTCCGGCCGAATCACGCGTTTAGGCTCTGCTAACGAGGAGGGCCCTTCGAGAGGGACAATCGCGTCGCCGCGACGCATCTCTTCAACGACGTGCGGTTTGTACAGCAAGCCCCCATTGGCGATTGATGAAACTGCGGTAATCATCTGCAGTGGCGTTACTCCGACTTCCTGTCCCATCGAAACCGATGCAATCGAATACGAGCCCCAATGTTCCAATCGGTATACCAAGCCTCGGCTCTCGCCCGGCAGATCCACACCCGTCGGGGTGCCAAATCCGAATGCTCGTATGTATTCGTAGAATTTCGGAGAACCCAAGCGTAGCGCGATCTTGATCGCTCCCACGTCGCTGGAATTCGCCAGGATGTCCGCGACCGTCAACATCCCGTACTTCTTGTGATCATGGATCAAATGGCCCGCTACGGTGACCGCGCCGTTTTCGCAGTTGAACACTTCCTCGGCGCGAATCAGATTCTGGTCGAACGCCGCCGCCAGCGTTATCAGCTTGAACGTGGATCCCGGCTCGTAAATCGCGCTAATCGCGCGGTTCATTCGCGACTCTGTCGGCACTTCGGTGGCAGCGTTCGGATTGAACCTTGGCCAGTTAGCCAGCGCCAGGATGGCGCCGCTGTTTGGATCCTGCACGATCACCGTCCCTGCCGGTGCGTGGGTTTTCTCGATGGCCGCCGCCAATTCTCGTTCGGCGATGTACTGGATTTTTTCGTCCAGCGTGAGCACGACGTTTACGCCGCGGTCGCGCTGCGCTTCGCCACCATCAAACCAGCGCTGGTGCGCGTCCGCCATCACAACCACTTTTTCTTCTTTCCCGCGGATCAAGTTGTCGTATTCGTGCTCAATCCCACCTAACCCCTTCTCGTCCACGTCTACAAATCCTAAAACGTGTGCCCCTAGATCCCGTTTGGGGTAGTAGCGCTGGTTCTCCTCTTGCAGGTAAATTCCCTTGAGATTGAGCGATTCGACTGCCTCTGACTTTACCGGTGGCAACTTCCGCTTGAGCCACACGAAGGGGCTTCCGGAGTCCATTTTTTCCCGGATCTCCTCTGCGGGCATCCCCAGGACGCCGGAAAGGAGTTGTGCCGCCATCGCTCGATCTTTCACTTCCGCGGGCACTGCAAAAGCCGATTGGACAGGCACACTCATTGCCAGGGGATGCATGTTGCGGTCGAAGATGATTCCCCGCTTGGGATAGATGTCGATAGTGTGGCGTTGTTGGCGCGACGCGCGAGAAAGGTATTCGCTGTGACGGAATAACTGAAGGTAGGCGACGCGCCCGAAAATCGCAGCCATCCAGAACAGCACGAACCCGGCAAGAATCAGCAGACGAACGTGAACTTTTTCTTGCTCCATGGTCTCTGGCTTCCGGGTCGCGCTCCCTGCGGATTTCAATCTTGTTCCTGAACTCGTCTGGTGTTCGGCGCCCGCGGAACATGTAGATGCGGCTTTATGCCGCTAGCCGCGGTGGGGTAAACCCGCCGCTACGGTGCGCGGTTCGGTCGCACGTACTGGACTGCGGCTACTTCCGCTCCGTCCGTATTTGCGTATTCGCGCACCTGATTGGCGGTTGGCTGTGTCAATCCCAGCTGACGCCGTGCAATCACATCAATGCGATGAGGATCCCGCAGGTACGCTATTTCCAGCTTCAACTTGCTGTTCAAGGCTTGCGCCTGCTGCGTTTTCGCCTTCACATCCTCTAACTGGAAACTCATGTCAATGCAGCGGAAGTGCTGGTAGATATAAAGCATGCAGAAAGCCGCGATGATTCCCCCGAGCGCCACCGTCTTGTACAGGTTGCGCATCTTTACGGGTTCGACGTGCCGCACCCAGTGGGAATTATCAATTCGTTTCACGGTGTAGAATTCGACCATTGCCGGCTTTTTCTCACGAGACATCGCTCGCAACTGTGTAGCAGCGGCTTTATGCCGCTGTCGCTCCGGCGGCGGGGTAAGCCCGCCGCTGCCAACCGGCCCACTCCATTGATATGCTGTCGCCATGTTTACACCTTCTCCGCGCATCGGAGTTTCGCGCTTCGCGATCTCGGGTTCGCCGCCTGCTCGTCTTCGCTGGGCACAATCACGTGCTTGGTGAGCACCTTCAGCGTTCCGGCCTTCTCACCTTCCTGGAACGCGCGCTTCACAGGGCGGTCTTCCCGCGAGTGGTACGTCAGCACCACCCAGCGGCCGCCGGAATTTATTGTGGCAGGGGTCCGGTAAAGAAACTGCCCGAGTTCCTCCATCTCTCGATTCACCGCTATCCGCAGCGCCAGAAACGTTTTTGTCGCGGGATGCAGTCTCTGCCTTCCCCACTGCTTCCGGGCGCCTGCCACAACCGTTGCCAGGTGCGCGGTATCCCGAATCGGCCGCGCTTTCACGATGGCCCTGGCGATCCTCCTGGAATCGTGCTCTTCCGCCTCGCGATAGAGCAGGTCGGCCACTTCTTTCTCCGACCAGCGATTCACAATCTCTTCTGCCGTCAGCGTGTCTTCTTCCGACTCCCCGCTGCTCATCCTCATATCGAGCGGACCCGCTTCCCGAAACGAAAATCCGCGCTCCGGGCGGTCAAGTTGCATGCTCGAAACTCCCAAGTCGGCCAAGACCCCGTCCACCGTCGCTATCCCCAACCCGCGCACGGCCTCCTGGATCTTCGAAAACGGCGTTTGCACGAAGCTCACTTTGCTCGCGAACTCTTCCAGCCGCTCCCGCGCGATCTGCAGCGCCTGTGCGTCCCGGTCCAGGCTGATCAACCGGCCCGAGGATAACCGCGCGGCGATGGCCGCCGAATGGCCGGCCGCTCCTGTTGTAGCGTCTACGTAGATCCCATCGGGCTTTATTCGCAGCCATTCCAACACCTCTTGCACCATCACCGGCGTGTGCGGCGTGCCCAATTCCCTTGCCTGTCTGTCCGCCTGAATAGCCCGTTCTTATGCCCTAAGCCCAATGCCCACTTCGACCGAAACTACTGCCCCGAAACCCGTCAAAGCCCCAGCGCGTCTTCTTCCTCGTCCGTCAGTGGCGCCTTCTCCATCTGATCCACCACACGCGCATCGTTCATCACTTCCAAGTACTCGGAGAAGCCCAATATCGCCACATCACCCTTCAATATCGCTTTCTCCCTCAAAACCGCCGGAAGCAGCACTCTTCCCTGCCCATCTAGCTCCGCGACCTGCCCGTAATAGCTCGTTGCCCTTAGAAACTTCCGTTTCTCCTTCGTGTTCTCTTTCGTCGCCAATCGGTCTTCGATCCCGCTCCACACTTTTAGCGGATAAATTCGCGCTGACTCACCCCGCGTACTGGTGATATAAAAAGCCGTGCCATACTCCTTCAGTTCCTCGAGAAATTGGGCGGGTATTTTGAGGCGACCCTTCTCGTCCACCTTGGCCGGCGAATTTCCTCGCAATTTCATGTGCCCCGTCTCGATGGAGGATCAGTTTGCCCACTTCGATCACTGCCCTCTAAGCTACTCTACTGGCCCCTACTGAACGCTACTTTCGACCACTTTGTACCACTTTTCTCCACAGCCTATCTGGTTTCTGGCGCATGTCAAGAGAAATTCGCATTTCGTGTGGATAATTTGTTGATTTTAACGTAGTGGGAAAGCTGCTGATTTATCCACGACATACTGTGTGTCGGCGCAAAACGGCTCGCAACAGATTGTGGCCGCTTTTCGTCCACTTCTGCCTCGTCGCGTCTCACCTAGAACCGTCATCGGACTTCGTCACCTGAGCGATGCCATGTTATTTTTGATGGGAAAGAAGATTCGGCGCCTTCCATGGCATGGGTCTGGGGAGGGACGATGATCAAACCGGAATTGAACGCGTCACCCCGTCTTGCTCCTGGGGTTCGTTTGAATGACAAAAATCAGCAGCCACGCATGCTTTTGCTGCCAGAACGCGAACTTCGACTAAGCGGCCCGAGCCTCGAAATCGTGTTGCTCTGCGATGGTAAGCACACCGTGCAGCAAATTGCGGAGCAGTTGCATGGCCTATATACAAAGGCGGAGCCACAGCGTATCAACCAGGACCTGCTGAACTACCTGGCATTACTACACGACCAGCGTGCCATTGAGTTCTGATTTGCTCTTTCAGGATAAGCTAAGTCAAAGCTGGAGCCGGTCTTTCGTTCTTCACTTTCATCACCACACGCGAAATAAAGACCAAGCACCCCATCAGGACAGCTAAACCGAAAATGAGCATCGTGTGCGGCGCGCCGATATGCTTGGCGATGATACCGGCGATTAGCGCGCCAAGCGGCATGACTCCCATGAACATCGTGGCGTACACCGCCATGAGCCGGCTGCGCATCCCGTCGGGCACCCGCTGCTGAATGATTGTGTTGGTGGCTGCCATCTGGGAGGTAGCGGCGAACCCCACGATGAACAGCACCGCGGCGCATAGCCAGAACGAGTTTGCAAACGAAAAAACCAACAACCCCAAGGCACAGGTGGTGCAAGTGGAGGCAATCCACCGTGCCAATCCTTTATACTCGGTGCGAGCGGCAAACTGTAACGCGCCCAGAACCGCCCCCACGCCCGCCGAACTCATCAGCAACCCGAGGGTCTTGGCACCACCATGAAGGATGTCGCTCGCGTAAATCGGCAGGAACACCGAATACTGCAAGCCGAACATGCTGAGCACACAAAGGAGCAACAACGCCGAGCGGATCGGGACATCGTTCATGGCGAAACGGAATCCATCGATGAAGCTACGCACGGGCGATTCCGCCATCACTTTCGATTCAGTGCGCGGAATGCGCATCAGCAGCAGGGCGATGATCACCGCGACGAAGCTCAGCGCGTTGAGGAAGAAGCACCAGCCCTCGCCGACCAGCACGATCGTGAATCCGGCAATCGCTGGGCCCACAACACGTGCGCCGTTAAAGATGGAGGAGTTCAATGCGATGGCGTTGGGCAAATCGTCCTTGCCCACCATGTGAACGAAGAACGCCTGACGGATGGGAACGTCAAAGGCATTCACAATGCCCACAAGGAAGGCAATCAGGATCAAATGCCACGTCTTGATGAGGTGAGTCAAAGTGAGGAACGCCAGCACGAACGCCAGAATCATCGACAGTGTTTGCGTGGCGATTACGCCACGATGCCGGTTATAGCGATCGCCGACGTAACCGCCCATCCATGCGAGGCACAGCATCGGAAGCTGGCTGGCGAATCCGAAAACACCGAGAAGGGCCGCCGAGCCGGTCAGGCGATAGACCAGCCACTGCTGGGCCGTGTTTTGCATCCACGTGCCAATCAGCGAAATCAATTGCCCAAAGACAAATAACTGAAAATTCCGGTGCTTCAGCGCGCGGAACCGTGTGGACAAGTCCAGAATCGAATTCACCCTTTCCTTGGATGATTCTAGCGGTAAATGGTGACCATAGCGCGCTGTTGTGCGATTTCAGGTGGAAAGGGATTGTTCCTGATGGATAGAGAACGGACCTTGAGACGCGATCACTCGTTGGGAGGTTCAGGAGCGCCACCGACATGCGTGTGAGCCAGGTCGTGAAGAACGGACTTTTCGTCTTCGGTCATGCCTCGCGTGAAGTTGGGGTCGCTGAGGCGCTGGTTGCGCGCCGACTCCGGCATGTTCCGAAGCACCCCCAACTTCTGATTAATCATTTGTTGGCGGTCCCACGGCATCTGCCGCATTTTGGGGAGTACGTCGTTCTTGATGTGATCACGTTGTTCCGGAGACAAACTGCGCCAAGTTTGCTCTTTCTCACGCAGATCCGCGCGTTGGGCGGGTGTCATGTGGTCCCACTGGTTGAACTGCTGGCGGATCTTGTTCTGCTTATCTGGCGAGAGGTTCTGGAAAGCAGGGCTGTTCTGCAACACGCGATCACGCTGCTGAGGCGTTAGGCCACGCATAGTATCAACCCAGGGGCGCGGCGATCCCACACCCAGTTGCTGCCTCTGGTTCAGATTCGCGCCTCCATTCGGAGGGCGGTAGGTATTGCTGAAATTCGCCTGGGGAGCAATGTGCGACTGTGGCGCATTGGTATTTCCCGGGTTCGTCGAGGTGGGTGGACGGTTGTTATTCGCAGGTGGCCGGTTAACATTGTGATTCTGATTTTGATTGTGCGGCTGCGCAGGAACCGGATGGACCTGCTGCGGTGGACGGTCTGTATGCGGCTTCTGTGCCCAGACATTCCCGGCCAATGCGAAATAACTGGCTGCTGCCAGAACCGCCACGCCGAATTGGAATCTCTTGCGCATCTCTCCGTTTTGACCTGTTCCCTGCTCGTCCGCCCGCTCCAGCCCTTCGCTTCACTCCAGGGCAGAAAGCGGTCGCTACATCTGCTGCTGCGAATCCGAAGCCTCATCCGCCTGCACGGGAGGCGGCAATTCCTTCAAAGGCTCAAAGTTGGAAAGCACATCGTGATCTTCCAGGACCGGCAAATCCTGCATCATTTGCTCATCGGCAACCTGAGAATTACCGTTCCACGGCAACGGCTGCGTACTCGGACGCTGATAGAAGCCGAGCCAAAGCGTGGCCAACAGCAGCATGGAAGCTGCAAAGGCGACGCGCGGCGAAACGTGCAGCCAAGCCCACCAGCTTTGCTTCACCGGCTCAGCAGCCACGAGTGCACGGACACGCGCATCGAACGCGGGCGAAGGCTCAATCACCGGCAGTTCATCAAGCAGCCCGGAAACGGCGCGGAATTCCTCCACGCGCAGTTGGCACGAGGCACACGCCGCCAGATGCTTCTCCACATCCGGCCGCTCGCTTTCTTTCAGCCGGCCATCGATGTAGCTCAAAATCCGGCTTTCCATTTTTTCGCAACTCATAACAGCCCTGCTTTCCCTACCCTTGGTTCTTGACTTGCATCGCCACAAGCGGGGCTAGTTCCACTCGAAGCGACTCGTACGCCCGAAAGAGCAGCGATTTTAACGCGCTTTCCGAGCAACTGAGAATCTTGGCAATCTCCGCGTAATCCAGCTCCTGGTATTTGTGAAGCAGGACTGCGGCGCGCTGCTTTTCCGGCAGCTTGTCGATCGCGTGCCGAATCATTTTCTTTCGCGCGTCCTCGACGAGATGCTGCTCGATATTCGGATGTTTCTCCGGAATATCCAACGGCCTTTCGTCGCCATCTTCGGCATCCATGGTGACCGGCGCATCGATGGAAACCTCCAACTTCTGATA
Source organism: Candidatus Acidiferrum sp. (assembly GCA_035271845.1). Lineage (GTDB taxonomy): Bacteria > Acidobacteriota > Terriglobia > Acidiferrales > UBA7541 > Acidiferrum. The sequence goes on along the minus strand of DATERF010000076.1, from coordinate 10,980 downwards.
GCGGTTATCGCGAACCGAGTTGAGCGCCAGGTTCGTGGCGATCCGGAACAACCAAGTGGTGAACTTGGCGCTCGGTACGTAGTCTTCCCGCGCGCGATAAACGCGCAGGAAAACATCTTGGGCGAGATCTTCCGCCTGCTCCCGGTTCCGCACCATGCGGTACAGGAAGTTGACGAGTGGAGTGCGATAGCGGTGCAATAGAAGCTCGAAAGAAGCTTCGTCACCAGCTTTCACGTCCAGCATCAGTTGGACGTCGGTCCTGGCCATAGCACCCACACTGTAGCAAACACGTTTGTTCTCAGAAAGTTGCGGTTCGACGGCAGTAAGCGAGGAAGGTACGGCCTGCTCCAGGCCGCGGCTTAGACGTGAAATAACACCTTTAAAATCAGAAGACTAGCTACGCCGATGAACACCAGGAACGCCATTCTCCAGTTTGGCTCACGGTTCACCTCCGGTAATAGGTCCGTGGCGGCGACGTACACGGTCACCCCGCCAGAGAGCGGCAGAGCATACTTCAACTGTCCCTGAAGCTGACTCGTAAGCAGCACTCCAGCGAGTGTGGCTGCGCCTAGTAGACCAGCAGCGCGGACCGCATTACGTTTTCCTTGACCACTGGCAAGCACGACGGAGGCAATGGTAAACCCTTCGGGCAATTTGTGGAGAAAGACTGCCACGAAAATGACCATGCCCAGCCAGGTGGAAACCAGGAAGCCGGCAGCGATGGCGACACCGTCGAAAAATGTGTGAATGGCCATCCCGAGAAGCACCGTGCGCCGCGCGTGGTGACCGTGCATTTCTTCGGTGTGAGTTTCTTCCCCGAAATGAAAGTGAGGAGCGATGGTGTGCTCGAAGAGATGGATGAGGAAGTACCCGATGAGTACGAACAGCAGCGCGTTCTCTCCTGCAAGGTGAACGGACTCCGGAATCACTTCGACGAAGGCCACGCTGAGCATGTAACCCGCGCCAAGCGCGAGAAAATACTGCAGGTATTTGCGCGGCCATTCGCGGCGGACAACGAAGTATCCACCCAGAACGTTTCCGCCTGCAGCCACCAAGCCGAGCAAAGCCGCAAGCGCGATGCGAAATGAGAGTTCGTGGACCATGAGTCGAGATAAATGCTGTTAGGGTTAGCCGCTATGGCGAAAAAGAATAACATCTCCCTCTTGCACGATGTACTCTTTCCCTTCAAGACGAACCTGGGCTTTTTCCTTTGCGGCGCCAATGCTTCCGGCGGCGAGTAGATCTTCGCAGCGAACAACTTCGGCGCGAATGAAGCCTTTCTCAATGTCGCTGTGAATTTCGCCGGCTGCTTTGACCGCCGTGGAACCTTTGCGAATGGTCCAGGCGCGAACTTCCGGCTCACCCGCCGTGAAGAAGGGGAACAAACCCATGAGGTCGTAAGTAGCGCGAATCAAACGGTTGAGACCGGGCTCCTTCAAACCGTAAGAGGCAAGAAGCTCTGCGGCTTCTTTTTCATCCATTTCTGCCAGCTCAGCTTCCAGGCGTCCGCAGACGGCCACTACAGCGGTGTTGGGTCGCCCTTGCAGCGCGGATAGTTTGTGCTTCTCGACGGCCTTGTCCATCTCCGCGGCTTCCTCGTCGCCCAGATTCAATACATAGAGCATCGGCCGCTGCGACAAGAATAGGAAACCGCCGATCGGCTTGCGCTCTTCCGGAGTCAGCTCCAATTCACGCAGAGGTTTTTCGGCTTCCAGATGCGCTTTGCACTTTTCCAGAACCACTTTTTCCAGTTCGAACTGAGGATCTTTCTTTTTCTTCAGATCCTTTTCAAGACGCTCCAGGCGCTTGGTGATCTGTTCGTGATCCGAGAAGATGAGCTCGAGGTCCAAGTTGGTGACGTCGCGCAGAGGATCGATGGTCCCCTCGGAATGCGGAACGCTTGGGTCGTCGAAAACCCGGATCACATGGGCTATCGCGTCGACATCGCGCAGTGTAGCCAAGCTTTCGCGCATGCGCTCTTTTTGAACACCCGGAAGGTCGACATATTGCACGGAAGCGTAGGTGATTTTCTTGGGGTTATAGAGTTTCGCCAGTTCCACCAGCCGTGGCTCGGGAACTTTGGCCACTCCGACGTGAGTTGCTTGCGTGCCTTTGGCGTCAACGCTAGCTTTGGTCAAAATGCGGAATAGCGTGGTTTTTCCTACTTGTGGCAGTCCAATAATTCCTGTTTGCATAAACTCTGAATTCTAGCACACGGATTCTGAAGTATTTCCGGACTCAAGTCTTCAAATACTTTCGCCATGTCCACAAGGCGAGCCCACAGGCGAGTCCAATCAGTGGAGGAACCGCAGATTTGATGGCGAGATACGTAAACCCAACGACGGCAGCAAGCAACACGAAAAGACCCGCCACAGGCCAGATCCACCAGTTTGAGATGCCCAGCTGTTTGCGGACTTTCAGCAAAGAAACGGATTCATCGCTCCACCGCTGGCCTAATCGTTGCCTCCACTCGCGTACAAAGCGATCGAGGTCGGGCCCGTCCTTAGGCACAGCGTAGGTACGGATCTTCCTTCTGGAACCTTGTTGAAAGGCGATATAAAAATAGTTGGTCTTGGCAGATAATTCCTGCGTCATGGACAACAGCTTCTTGCCCATGGGTAGGACCGCCTCGATTGGTGCGCCCTTTGGCGCCTTGATTGGTTCGCGCGGAGAGATGCCTGCTTGCACAATGTCCGCCCATGGAAGCTGAAGGTCGCCGTAAAATCGGGAACCACCGAACAAATGCACGGTGTCCGGTGATGTTTCACAGCGCCATTTCATCATCGGCAAAACGAAGTCGAAGTTCATCAGACCTGCCCGAAACGCAGTTTTTTTCGAGTTCCATAATTACATGGTGAGGTCCTCCTTTTCTATGACGAACAGCACACCCCCGACAAACCTGGCATTCGATCTTGCCGAAGCATTGCGCCATTTATGCGAGCGTGATGAACAGCTCAAGCGCTTGGTCGCGGAGACGGCGGCTTTCCGAATCGATGTGGAGGCCGCGGAATCTCCCTACGAAGTGCTCTTGGAATCAATCGTGTATCAATCGATCTCCGGCAAGGCGGCAGCCACGATCTTTGGACGCATCAGAGCGCTGGGGGAGAACGGACGCCCGCCCACACCGGAAAAAATGCTGAAGATTCCGACGGCCAAGCTCCGCAAGGCGGGGCTGTCTGGAGCAAAAGCGGCGGCCATGAAGGATCTGGCGAAGAAGACTCTGCAAGGCATTGTTCCGACGCATGACGAAGCGCTGAAACTCTCCGACCAAGAACTGGTCGAACGGCTGGTTTCTGTGCGCGGAATCGGAGCGTGGACCGTGGAGATGTTTTTGATCTTCCGGTTAGGGCGCCCAGACGTGTTGCCCATTCATGATCTGGGAGTGAAAAAGGGTTGGTCCGTGGCCTACGGGAAAAAACACATGCCCACGCCAAAAGAGTTGCTGAAGTTTGGCGAGCGCTGGAGACCGTACCGCACCGTGGCGAGTTGGTATATGTGGCGTGCGTTCGAGAGGGCAGGCTATGCCTTCACCAACAAGATCCGCCCGCGCAAGCCGCGCCGTAAGAAACGCCGTTCGACCCGGAACCGCAAACAGAAATAAAGCAATTAGGGCCTCGCTACTGCTTCCCTGACCAGCAAAAACATTCCGGCGAAGCCGAGCAATAGCACCGCACCCTCATAGGCGACCGAGATGTGGTGCAGGCGGTTGAACTCCACGCGCTGAGGATCGTTCTCCGGCGTGTTTTGCACGGAAACCATCTCTTTTTTCAGGCGCTCCATGCGGTTGCTGACGGTGAACTGGGAGGCTGCGGTGAGAACTACCATCAATACGACGCAGAGTGCCGCAGCCGCCGTGAAACTGCCGAAATCGCGGGTGCGCAGCAGGCGTGCCACAAGAAAGATAAGTCCCAAAAGAATTCCCGCAAAATGAAGACGCGCAAGGGAATAGCCGACCATCATCCCGGCAGCATCGCGGTTCCCGAGGATCGCAAAGGCCCCCGGAGCGACCACAAAGCTCAAAAATGCATCGCTGCCTAGCCACAGGCTCAAGGTCAAAAACTCAATCGTGTGAAGAATCGTCTGCATGCGGCCACTATACAAGACGCCTGCCCCGGCGGCCAAATAGCAACTAAGTCACAAAAGCTACTGGATGATTCCGCACATACGTTCACGGATATGGGAGAATTCGAAGCAATGGTGGGCGATAAAGGATTTGAACCTTTGACCTCTCGCGTGTGAGGCGAGCGCTCTAACCGCTGAGCTAATCGCCCGTCTGAAACGGGTAGGATGTTGCCGGTCGGAGGAAACGTCGAAGCAACAGCCTTCATCTATTTGTAACAGGAAGACTAAGGGTTTTCAACCGATGCCGACCGTCACTTCCCAAGTGGTCACACAACTCCAGCGTTCCATCGCTCGTGCCATCTTCGGTAAGGAAGATGTCATTCAACTGGCGCTGATCACGCTCCTGGCGCGAGGCCACCTGCTGATCGAAGATGTCCCGGGCGTGGGGAAGACCACGCTGGCACAGGCCCTGGCGAAATCGTTTCATTGCACGTTTCAGCGCATTCAATTTACTTCCGACCTGCTTCCCAGCGATGTTCTCGGCGTGAGTGTCTACAACCCGGAATCGCGCGACTTTGAATTTCGTTCCGGGCCGGTGTTTGCGAATGTTGTTCTCGCCGATGAGATCAATCGCACTACACCGCGAACTCAGTCGGCACTGCTGGAGGCGATGAACGAGGCTCAAGTAACAGTAGATGGCCGCACGCTTCCCTTGCCGCAACCTTTCTTGGTAATTGCCACGCAGAATCCGGTGGAACACCACGGAACCTACCCTTTGCCAGAATCGCAACTTGACCGCTTCCTGATGCGCATCAAGATGGGTTATCCCTCGCACGAAACCGAGCGGCAGATTCTGCGCAGCCGCACGACCGACGATTCCGCAGTGGCGCTTGAGCCGATTGCTGATGTTTCCGATGTGTTGGCCATGCAGGAAACGGTGACGCGCGTGAAGGTGGACAGCAGCCTGCACGACTACGCGCTGGAAATTGTGAATCGCACGCGCAGATCCGATCAACTGGCTCTGGGCGTGAGCCCGCGAGGAACCTTGATGCTGCAACGGGCTGCGCAAGCACGCGCGTTTCTGGAAGGCCGGGAATACTGCTTGCCTGATGACTTCAAGCAACTCGCCGTGGCGGTTTTTTCTCATCGCGTTGTGGCTAGCACGCGTCACGCATCCTTGCAAAAGAAATCGGAGACCACGGAAACGGTTCTCCGCGAGATTGTCGAATCCGTCCGCGTACCCCTGTGAACCTGCGCGCAACGCTGGCGAATGCCTGGGAAAAAGCCGATCGCCCGGGAGTGCGTGCATTTTCCCTTTCCATGGCGGCGCTCAGCGTGGCGTTTGTCCTTGCCGTGTATTCCGGGGCGGCGGCGCGCATGGGCAATTTGGCCCTGGCGAGCGCGACCGCGATGTCCGCCTTACTGGTGGCCGGTTGGGTGGGAGTTACCCTAGTGCCGGTTTTGGCGAAGCGAACCCCGTTGCGCTGGATTACCTACAGAATGGAGTACCGCCTCACGCGCGAGGGCTGGGTGTATATCGGCGGAATTGTTCTCGTAGCGCTCGCTGCCATCAACACCGGCAACAATCTTTTGTTCCTGATTCTGGCTTGCCTGATCGCCAGCATTCTCATGTCGGGGATTCTCTCTTCACTCACGCTAGCTGGCGTGGAATTAAAGCTCCATCTCCCGGAGCATATCTTTGCCGGACAGACGGTGCGCGGCACCGTCGAACTAAAAAACGAAAAACAGACATTACCGTCGTTTTCCCTGCGGGTGGAGGGCGCAAAGAAAAAAGGAGTGGCCGCTGCGGTGCTTCTGGCGACGCCAGTTTATTTTCCATATGTGCCACGGCACGAGTCCGCGAAGCAACCAGTTCCGCTGCTGTTCGCGCGGCGCGGACTCTATCGCCAGGAGGCGTTTCGGATTGTCACGCGGTTCCCCTTCGGCTTCCTGCAAAAGGCTCGCCGGCTCGATATGGCCTCGGAAGTGCTGGTCTATCCCTCGGTCGAAGCAACGCCGGAATTTCTCGACGTGCTGCCGGGCATTCAGGGTGCGATCGAAAGCCTGGCAAAAGGCCGTGGACAGGACTTGTATGCGCTGCGGGATTATCTTCCGACCGACAGCGCCCGGCACGTTCACTGGAAAGCTTCGGCGCGCCAAGGTTCGCTGATGGTGCGAGAGTTCGCACGCGAGGACGATACTCGCGTTTTGCTCGTTCTGGATCCGCACAGCGAAGCGGCCGGGACAAATCCAACCGCAGTCGAAAAAGAGCGCTTCGAACGGACGATCGAACTTTGCGCGGCAATCGCCTGGAACTTTCATGAGCGTGGCGCGCTGCTGGAATTTCGCAGCGCGTTGGCCGTCGTTCCGCTGGCTCCTGCTTCGGAAAATATATTCGCAGTTCTGCGGCAACTGGCATTGGTGGAAGCTCTTCCGGTCGACGCGAAGCAGCACCGGCTCACGGAGCTGGCGGCGGAGGCGGAATCATTCAGGATTATTGTAACGTCGCAGCCCCGGGGTTCCATTCCCTCGGAGGTATGGAATTCTTCCTACGTCGTCTTCGCGGAGGAGTTCGCTCCAACACTTCCGTCTGGCGCGTAGGTGTATCGTCGTCCAGCATTCACTTCTCCTGCGGTGCGATGTGCGATAAGATTCGCGCCATCGCTCGGGGAGATCCTATGAATAACAATTTTAAGTTGGTCTGTTGCTGCCTGCTTCTGATGCCGCTGCTGATTGCGGGGTGCAAGAAAGAAACACCCGCTCAACAACAAGCGCCGCCGGCGCCCGCAGCCACAAGTTCTGCGCCCGTTGCACCGCCCGCCGCAGCCCCCGCCGCTGCAGGTGCAGGTGCCGAAACCACCGCCAAACTAGCCGGAGCGGCCTGGGCTTTGAAGCAGGACGAAATCAAAAATGATCCTAACGGGCAATGGGCTATACAGGCGACCGCTTCTTCGACCTACAACGATGCACAAGGGACGGCGGCCTGGTCTGCCAATCAAGCCACCGGCGCGCCCAATGTGGATAAGTATGGAGACGACGGTAAGGCCTGGACATCCAAGACTCCCGATGCCGGCATTGAATGGTTGGACCTGAAATATCCCCGGCCAGTTCACGCCACAGAGGTTCGTATACGAGAATCCTGCGGCTCTGGCGCGGTGATCAAGGCCGAAATATTCGATGAGCAGGGCACCGCGCACACGGTGTGGGCCGGCAATGATCCGACGACCGACTTAAACTACCTGATCGTAAAATTCCCCAAGACGTCCTTCAAAACGGATCGTGTGAAGGTGACGCTGGCAACGAACGTGGTGCCAGGATGGAATGAGATTGACGCTGTCCAGCTGGTGGGCACGGATCAATAAGCTCTGCTTGAACTGATTTTTCGACGGGAAAGGCCTGTCGCTGTCAATCATTTTGCGAGACACTGATGCTCGCTATGCTCAACGGCCCGGCCCTCGCTCGATTCCAGAAGAAACTTCTCGCCTGGTTTGCTGAATGCAAGCGCGACCTGCCGTGGCGCCGAACGAAAGATCCCTACTGCATCTGGCTTTCGGAAATCATGCTGCAGCAAACCCGTGTCGCCGCGGCGGTTCCTTATTACCAACGGTTTCTAGAACGATTTCCTGAAGTCAACGCTTTGGCCGCAGCTCCAGAGGAAGAAGTTCTGCGGCACTGGGCAGGCTTGGGCTACTATTCGCGCGCAAGAAATTTGCAGAAGGCAGCGCGGCAGATTGTAGCGGAACATGATTCACAATTCCCTGATGGTTGCGAGAAGGCACTTGCCCTTTCGGGGATCGGCGCATACACGGCTGCGGCAATTCTGAGCATCGCCTACGGAAAGCAATTGGCTGTGCTCGATGGCAACGTCGCGCGAGTAATCTCCCGCCTTTGTGCAATTCGCGGGGATTTACGGGCCGGCGGCCGCTGGTTACAACTACAGAAAGCAGCTGACAAGCTGCTTGCGTCGCATGCGCCGGGTGACTGGAACCAAGCCATGATGGAACTGGGCGCCACGATTTGTACGCCGCGCTCGCCGCAATGCTTGCTCTGCCCAGTGACAGAGTTTTGCCAAGCCAGGAAATTGGGCCTGGCTGATGTCATTCCCGAAAAGCGAAATAAGCGCACACCGGTGGAGATTACGCTAGCCGCGTTAGTCCTGGTCGACCCACGCGGACGCACGCTCCTTCTGCCGCCACCAAAATCGGAAGGTAGGCTTTCCGCCGAGAACGATCCGGGCACCCTGCTTTCGCGGATGTGGCACTTTCCTACAATTCATGTGCAAGCGGAAGCCGCGAAGGAACTCCGCACTTTTGCGAAGAACTCGATTCTCCCGGTCCTGAAATCACCAGTAAAGTTCCGAGCGCTGCCGAAAGTCCGGCACGCCGTAACCTACCGTCAAATCAAGTTGTTTCCTTTTCGGCTGGACGTCTCAAAGCTTCCGCGGGTAGCAAACGCGAAGGCATTGCCGCTGGATGACCTATCGAGAGTGCCGATCTCGAACCTGACCCGCAAGGTCGCGCAAGCGGCTCTTTCTTCCAACAATAACGGCAGGAAACCCAAAGGTGGGCATGCGTTATCGCTTCGTTTCTGACCAGTCCGTTCGTACCGTTATCCTTAGGATTGGTCAAGCCGGCTAACCTAGCCAAAATGTTATTCTGAAATCCGCATCATGGCTTCGTCGCTTGCAACCCCGAGCAGTTCCCTTCCTGCGGACCGGTTTTACCGCACCGCCCTGTTCTTCCTGGTGCTGACTTCGGTCATGACCCTGGTCGGGACCGGCAAGCTCGACCTGTTTACCACAATAATTGCCCCTGCGCTGGTCCTGTACAAAGGGGTACGCTGGTGGCGAGGCCGCCCGGCCGAACTAGAGCATTCCGTGGCAACCCGATTGGTCGTGGCCTACGTCTTTGTTTTTCCCGTCGATGTTTTCTTTATTTCGCGCGCACTGGCCGGCGATATGCCCAATCCCGGCCTATATGCCGCGCTACTCGCCGTGGTGCATTTTCTGTTGTTTGTCACCGTCGTGCGATTTTACAGCGTGGCCAATGACCGCGATGCTCTGTTCCTTTCCATGCTGGCCTTTGCCGGCGTCCTTGCTTCCGCGATTTTCACCGTAGACACTTCTTTCCTCGCCTTTTTCGTGGTGTTTCTGGTATTCGCGGCGGCGGTATTCGTTGGCCTGGAAATCCGGCGGGGCGCCCGCGGAGCAGTGTTTTCTCCATTGGATGGGAACCTTCCCCGAGAACGAAAGTTTCATCGAGCGCTCTCTCTGGCGTCCCTGAGTGTGTCACTGGGTGCGGTTCTAATTGGCATCGTGTTGTTTTTCGTATTTCCCCGCCTAAGCGCCGGTTACTTTGCACGCTCGGGGATACAGCCATCACTGATGAGCGGTTTCACGGACAGTGTCGAGCTTGGCCAGATCGGCGAAATCAAGAAGAACACCGCGATCGTAATGCGTGTACAAACCGGGGGCCCGGTGAATTATCCGCTGCTTCGCTGGCGGGGCATCGCCCTGACGAATTTTGACGGGCATCGATGGTATTCAACGGAATCAAGAGTCAGAACCCGGCCGGCCGCACCAGACGGATGGATTTCTGTGGCCTCGCGGAGGGATTTGGAAGCCGGATCGGCCGTACAGGTCCAATTCACTACGCTGCTGCAACCTCTGGCGAGCGACGCCTTGTTCGGACCTGCACAGGTGGTCGAACTGCGCGGCAACTTCTCCGGCGAAGGTGGCTCCGACGATAGCTTCGAGCGGCGCAGTTATGTGAGCGTCGATTCCACAAGCTCCATCTACAATCCCTTTCATAATTTTTCGCAGATTCGGTACGAAGGGATTTCACTGCTGCCGGTGGCCCGTCCGGCGCAAGCGCGCTTTGCAGGAATCGTTTATCCCGAGGAGATTCGGGACACATACTTGCAATTACCGCTGCAACTGGACCGGCGCATTCCCGAACTCGCGCGCAAAATCACAGTACGGGCAAACAACCCATATGATCAATCGCTGGCAGTCGAAACCTACTTGCGTACGAATTTTGCCTACACGCTGAACCTGACCGGAAAAGCGGAAGGGGACCCTCTGGCGCGCTTCCTGTTTGAGACCAAGGCGGGACACTGCGAGTATTTCGCTACCGCCATGGCGGTAATGCTACGTACTCTCGGGATTCCTTCGCGCGAAGTGAATGGGTTTTTGCCGGGCGAATACAATGACGTCGGCGGAGACTACATTGTGCGCGCCAGCGACGCACATAGTTGGGTGGAAGCGTATTTTCCTGGCCACGGCTGGATCACATTTGACCCGACGCCTCCTGGCAACGATCCGGCTACGGGACTTTTTTCGCGGCTGGCGATGTACATCGATTGGTTCCAACTCACCTGGAATGAGTGGGTGATTAATTACGACTTCTCCCACCAAATCTCTCTGGCGAAAAATGTTGGGCAAGTTTCGACGGATTGGAAAGAAAAGTGGCGCACGAAGGTGCAGCATCTGCAAGACAACGGCATGGAACGTATGGCGGAGTGGCAGCGCTCGCATAGAGCGCTACGCTTCGTGTTTCCTATCCTGCTGATTCTGTCGCTTGCATTGCTACGCCTGGACTGGGTGCGCTCGTTCTTCCGCTGGCTTAGGTTTACGTGGCTCGCCCGCTTGCCAGAGAAGGAGCGCAATAGCCCGCAAATGGCTTCCCGGCTTTACACGGAACTTTTGCGCATTCTGGAAAACCGCGGATTTTCCCGGCGAGAAACACAGACCCCGCGTGAATTCGCCGCGTCGTTGGCGATGCAAGGCGGACCAACCCCCGCCGTGCAGGAATTCACTGACATTTACGCGCAATCACGCTTCGGCGGTCTGCCGTGTGACGCACTTCGCCTGCGCGCCCTGCTCGAGCAGGTTCGCTCCGCCCCGCGCCCCCGTTAATC
>DATERF010000075.1:0-65325 GCA_035271845.1 Candidatus Acidiferrum sp. | reverse complement strand
GCCGTTCACGAGATGCGGAATGGTGATCGGGCCTCCAAAGGTTCCGCCATACTGGTTGCGTTTCAGCACCGGCCGTGGGCTCAGGTTGTTGGGATCGTTCTTATCGAAAAAGGGGTTGGCGTTAAAGGCATCATTTCTCAGAAACTCGAAGGCACTGCCATGCCATTCGTTGGTTCCGGACTTGGTGACAACGCTGATAACGCCGCCACCGTTGCGCCCGTATTCGGCAGAATAATTGCTCTCTAGAATTCGGAACTCGGCAATGGTGTCGGGATTGGGGTTCAACACCACACTGTTGTCCAACAGGTTGTTGTTGAGTGCCCCGTCCAACAAATAGGTGACCGAGTCGCTGCGCCCTCCGGCGATGCTGTATTTTCCCGCGGCCCCGGAATCCCCGTTAGTTTCGGTGACGCCGGGCTGCAGCGCGGCCAAGTCTAGAACGTTGCGGCCGTTCAAGGGCGCACGCTGAATCGTCTCACCGATGACGCTGCTCCCAATGGTTTCGCTGACCGTTTCAACATTCGTAGCCTGGCTGGACACCTCGACCGATTCCGTCGTCTGGCCGATCGTCAATTTCGCATCGAGGCGCAGGGACTGGCCGATTAGCAGTTTCTGCTGTTCAAACGTTTCCTTGCGAAAACCTGCCGCCTCCACCGTTACTTCATAGGTGCCGATCGGGAGTGAGAGAACCTGGTAGTAGCCTGTCGCATCGGTGGCCGTGGTATGTCCAAGCTTGGTCCCGGTATGCGTTACCGTCACCTGCGCCCCAAGTATCGGTGCTCCGCTGGGGTCGGTAACGTTCCCGATGATTCTTCCCGTGGCGTCCTGCGCGCGCAGATTAGATCCAGCCAGTGCAAACAAAATGACAGCAAATAATGCCAACCACTTCGATCCAGATAATGGTTTCACGGTGTCCCCCGGCACTTATTTTTCAGCTCCGCAGCTTTCCTTTGCCCTCGAAAGGAATCGCGCTTTGCTGCACTCCAATGCACCTGAAACGTATGTAGGTCGCGAATAAATTTGCGCTTCTACCGAACCGGCTTCCCACTGTCAAGCCGACTCGGAGAGAAACAGTATTTTGGTGAGTGCTACGCTAACAGCGTTCTATCTGAGAATCCGCGGCGTAAAGATAGACCGCGACTCGCAGGGACGGTATTCGCGCATCCCCGACACACCCAAATCTGTTTCTTTCATTCGGTAGCAGGAATCTTAGGCACGACCCTATTCGTTGTCAAGAACTTCACGAAGAACTTCACGAAGAGCGTTCTTCTGCGCTGCAATTAGAATTCATAGCGCTGCGTATAAACGGAACTAATGGATGGATTGCGGACATTCGACTGCGTTTAGAGGTCCAGAGGTTTCAGGGGTACCCGTTGCGAGGCAACCAGCAGTTCACCGGTGAAGGCCGCTTCCGCCGGACGGCGCGCCAACGCCTCTTCGGCGGAAAGGCGCACGAGATCAGGATTGTTATTTTCCTGTGAAATATGTGCCAGCACCAGATACCGCGCGCGCGAGTCAAAGCCTTCGGGATTGCACAGGAACTCGCTGACGGCGTGATTGGAAAGGTGTCCTGTGCGGGAAAGAACCCGTTGCTTGACGACCCACGGATACGGCCCAACCTTCAGCATGTCCAGATCGTGATTGGACTCCAGGATCAGGCAGTCCGTTTCGCGCAAGTGCACCTTCACCAGCTCCGGCATGTATCCCAGGTCCGTGCAGATGGCCACCTTTGTTCCATTGGTGCGAAACGTGAACCCGATGGGATCGGCCGCGTCGTGAGGAATCGCAAAGGCGTGAACGTCAATATCGCCAATCACAAACCGCTGGCCCGCCTGGATGGTTTCGGCCCGTTGCAACCTCTTCCGAAACGTGTCCGGCAGGATGCGTTGTAGCGCTTCCATGGTCGGTTCGGTCACATAAAGGGGCGTCTTCCAAAGCCCGAGCACTTGCGGCAGGCCGTTGCAGTGGTCCGTATGTTCGTGGGTGATCAGGACAGCGTCGAGCCGGTCAAACTCCCTGCCGATGGCAGCCAGCCGCGCCAATGTCTCCCGCTTACCCAACCCCGCGTCAACAAGGATGCGGGTGCGTTCGGTTTCGAGCAGTGTCAGATTGCCCGAACTTCCGGACGCAAGTATGGAGACGCGCAAGCCGATTGAATCTCTCCCAAAGAAGCCTAAAAGACAATGAAACTTTCAAGATAATGGCAGAGCGCGAACTACCCGTCAACGGTTTCACCGGCGGCTGTGAATTTTCTCGCACAGTGAACGGCAATGGCAACGACTTGGCGACCACCTCGTGGAAATGCTGAATTCGCGTAAGCCTGAGTGAACTCTTTTAGCGAGTGCCGGGCGAGCCGAGTTCCGCATTGCTCAATCCCAACTGCGCCATCATTTCCTGTTGCGCTTGGCGAACCTGCCAATAGGCCTTCAGGAATTCCGTATTCAGTGTTCGTGCCTTAAAGAATTTCTGGCTGAAAATATTGGAATCCGCCCGTTTTTTGAAAGAGAGACTCCCGTTCTGCCACACATACTGCCCTTCGCGTGAAAGGGCGAATTGATATAGATCGAGCGAAGCCTGCAACCAAGCGTGTTCTTTGTCTGAGATGGCTTTGCACGCCGCCAACGTTCCGGGCAGAGTGGCTTCGTATCCTTTCATGAATTTGCGCTTTTCGTCGTCGCTCGCATTCACTGCCGCCACATACTCCTTCATCCTGGAAAAAACTGGTTGCCAATCCGTGTATTTGTCAGCAACGACCAGCCGTGCGTGCAATTGCTCAATCATTTGCTGGATGGCCGTCGGATCACGGAACGATGCCAACGTGTAAAGTGGCTTGGCCGTTTCATCGAGCGCAGAAATTTCCGCCACGTATTGTTGGTTCCGCGCGACGATATCCCTCATCAGCGCGCGAGCCGCCGGATCCCATTTGGTCTGAATCGCTGGCGGGGCGTTTGCCACATCCCGGCTTTTCACTGCGTCGCTATACCGCCGAATTGTAGAGGGGTCGATGCCTGCCACACGCGGACGCGCCGGAAGGGCCAGCGTCAACAATGTGAGCAGCGACGAAAGCGTGAGGATGACCAACGCCCGCATGGGACCGCGCGGTTTTTCTCCGCGAATCTTGTAGTACGCGAAGACCACAAGCGCGCCCAAAATAATTGCGCCCGTACAGTGGCCGATGAAATACCCGCAGTTTTCGAGGGTAACAGGGCCGGCGTTCCGCGATGCGGCGAAGTAGTTCAGAACTCCAAACAGCGCTGCAGAGGAAACGATTGAACTCGCAATCAGCAGATTATGCGCGGGGGAGGCTGACGATTGTGCCGAAATGGAGTTTCCATAAGCTCCCGCCACAGGCGTCGGGGCCGCCCCGCACCACGGACAATCCGTGAAGCCGTCGGGAATGACTTTCGAACATTGTTTACATTTCATGCGGTTGGCAGGCGCCGCTCAGCAGGCGAGTCGCGCGCGATCCACCGTGAAGCCGTTGATCGGGCCAAGCACGGTCGCGGCAATGCGTTCGGGTTGGAAAAATTCCCGTGCCAGCGACTGCACTTCCTCGCGAGTGACCGCTTCGATCGACGCAAGAATCTCGTCCAGCGAAGAGAAGCGGTGAAAATACAATTCCTGCCGCGCCAGGTTCGACATGCGCGAACTGGTCGACTCCAGGGACAGCATTAACGAACCCTTCAGGTGGTTCTTAGCGCGCAGCAGCTCTTCTTCGGACACCGGCGATTCTTTCATCGCTCGAAATTCCGCAATCGTCATGTCTAACACCTGGCCGATGGTCTCTTTCGCCGTTCCCGCATACACGCTGAGCATCCCGGCGTCGGAATAAGGCGTCAGTTCACTGAACACCGCGTACGCCAGCCCCTGCTTCTCGCGGATGTTCTGGAACAGCCGCGACGACATGCCACCGCCAAGCAGATTGTTCAGCACCGCAACACCAAACCGCCGCTCATGCGCTATCGGAAACGAAGGCACGCCGATGCACAAGTGCACCTGCTCCAGGTCCCGCTTGGTTTCCAAATGAATAGGAGCGGCTGTGGTCGGAACAGGATTCTCTTCCTGGGTCAACAATGGCTTTAGGTGCCCGAACTCCTTCTCTACCAGCGTCAGCACCTGTTCGTGCGTGATATTGCCGGCAGCCGTGACCACGATGTGGTCCGGCGCAAACCAGTTCTTAAACCGGCTGCGCAACGCTTCCCCGCTGAATTGCCGTACCGTTTCCGGAGTGCCAAGGATCGGGCGTCCCAAAGAATGCTCTGGCCAAAACCCGCGCGTGAACAAGTCGTGCAGCAGATACTCCGGATTGTCCAGATCCATCTTGATTTCTTCCAGCACCACCTGCCGCTCTTTTTTCACATCGTCGGAATCGAGCTTCGGCCGCAAGACGAGGTCGGCAAGCACATCAAATGCAATGGGCAAATGCTCATCAAGCACTTTGGCGTTAAAGCAAATCTGTTCTTTGGAGGTGAACGCATCCAGCATTCCGCCGACGGAGTCCATTTCACGCGCGATATGTTCGGCCGAGCGGCGTTCGGTGCCCTTGAACACCATATGTTCCAGGAAATGTGCCAGCCCGTTTTCGGAAGGGACTTCGCGCCGAGAACCGTTGCGCACCCAGATTCCGACGGAAACGGAACGCACGTGCTGCATGGTCTCAGTGATAACGACCAGACCATTCGATAAAGCGTGACGATGGATATCGCGCGCGTTAGAGACCATAAGATATTCTTGCACAGGCGGGGGGGTGTGGCGAGAGGGAGTCTGACACATCTCTAGCCAGACGCAAGCGTCTTATTATCAATGGAGTACGGCCAGCTCTTGGCGTAGAATGCCTTGCTCCTGCGCGGGCCATTCAAAGCCTCCGCGATGATGAGAGAATAACCGTTTATCGGGCGAAGAACTATGGAGTTGTTCGGCAAAAACAAAGAGCAGTTGCGCGCCTTCTGCCAGTCTTTGGGCGAACCCGCCTATCGTGGTGCACAGCTCTATCATGCCCTCTATGCCGAGAGAAAATTGGACGTCGCGGCGATGACCAATTTACCCGCGGCCCTTCGGGCAAAATTGACGTCCGCCGCACACGTTACTTTGCCTTCAGTGAAGCAGAAATATTCTTCTGCGGACGGGTCGGTGCGTTATCTCTTCGCCCTCCCTGCGCCGGAAGAGCAAAGCAGGAGGAAAGTTGCCGCCGTGGAAGCGGTCTTCATGCCGAGCGAGGGCCGGCAAACGATTTGCGTTTCCACACAGGCAGGTTGCGCGGTGGATTGTCAATTTTGCCTCACCGCGAAATTGGGTTTGATCAGCAATCTAACGCCCGGCGAAATTCTCGCTCAGGTTTTGTTGCCGCTCAACGAGATGAGCGGGTCGGGTGCCCCTGGCGACACCGCTTCCGGCGAAGAGAATGCGCTCGCAGCCCGAACGAACGTCGTCCTCATGGGCCAGGGAGAGCCGCTCCTTAATTTTGAAAATACTTTCGCAGCTCTGCGCATCTTGCTGGACAAAGAAGGTGTCGGGCTTTCGCCCAAGCACGTGACGCTCTCGACGAGCGGCGTGGTTCCCGGGATTGACCGCATGGCGAAAGAAACGGTGCGCCCGAAGCTGGCGATTTCCCTGAATGCCTCGAATGACCAGCAGCGCAATGTCTTGATGCCCATTAATAGAAAATATCCGCTGAAAACGCTCCTCGCTGCGTGCCGCCGCTACCCTTTGCGCAATTGGGAGCACATCACGTTTGAATACGTGATGCTCGGCGGAGTGAACGATGCCGCGGAAGATGCCCGGCGCGTGGTGAAGTTGCTGGCGCCCCTCAAACGCGTGAAAGTGAATTTGATTCCCTGGAATCCTGGCGAATTGCCTTTTCAGGAATCCAACGACGAACGTATTGAAGAGTTCCGGCGCATCCTGACCGATTGCGGCGTGCCCGCGTTTGTGCGCTACTCTCGCGGCCGCGACGTAATGGCCGCCTGCGGCCAACTGGCCTTGCAAGAGATTCAGGCGTCGCCCCTTCCGGTGCTACGTTAGCCAAGAATGCTGCTCCGTGTCCGAGGGGATGCAACCGTCGTGATAGACTAAGGAATCGAATGCCCGAGACCGCCCAATTTGATGTGCGCATCCGTACCACCATGGAATCCGCGATTGCCACCATGCAATCGCTTCGCGAGGACGCCGCTCTTGTTTCTGCCCTTTCCAAGATTGCACAATCCCTGATTCACGCTCTCCGGCAAGGCAACAAGATCATTCTGTTTGGCAATGGCGGCAGCGCCAGCGATGCTCAACATATCGCGACGGAACTGGTGGGGCGCTTTGCCTTTGATCGGCCCGCTCTCCCTGCAATTTCTCTGGCCGAAAATACCTCTTCCATAACCGGCATTGCGAATGACTTCGGATTCGAGCGGGTCTTTTCTCGCCAGATCGAAGCGCTGGCCCGGCCGGGAGACGTCGTGATCGCCCTTTCCACCAGCGGAAATTCTCCCAACGTTCTTCATGGCGTGGCCACAGCCAACAAGGCGGACCTTCTCACCGTTGGTCTGACCGGCCGTTCCGGTGGCAAGCTCCGTTCCCTTGTGAAGGAATGTATCTGCGTGCCTTCTGACGAGACTCCGCGCATTCAGGAATGCCACGCGCTCATCGGGCACATTCTTTCTCAGGTAGTCGAGCAGGAATTATTTGGCCAGAAGAGCAGCGCTTCGCAGTCCTGATACGATGCGCGCGCGGTTCTATTCCTTCCGAATGCCAATCACCGAAAGCATCCTGCCTGATAGCTCACCCTCTTTTCGGTAACTGAAAAAGAGATCGCGCCGGCAGGCTGTACACAGATCGCTTGCGAATATATTTTTTGCGCTCAGGCCGGCAGCGAGAAGCTGCGATCGGTTGGCTTTCCACAAATCCAGACGCACATTTTTCGGTGGAGGTTGATGGCCCGGCGGCTTCATGTTCAGCCACTGCAGCGGATTCGGTTCGTCTCCGGTGCGCGCTTCATCAAAATAGTCCTGCGCATCCGCGAACTGTGCCGTGAATTTCGTGACCAGCTCCGCGCTCACCTCGTAACAGCAAGGGCCGATGGACGGACCGATGGCAGCCAATAAATCCCCAGGTCGGCTGCCAAATTCAAGGTGCATGCGGCCCGCTGTTTTTTGCGTAATGCGCGCCAGCGTTCCGCGCCATCCCGCATGAATCGCCGCCACAGCTCGTTCCTTTGGATCGACCAGCAATATCGGCACACAATCCGCTGTTTGTGCCCCAAGCAAAAGCCCCGGCTCCTTGGTCATGGACGCGTCGCCTTTGGAAGGTGCAACGGACGCCGTGGAAAATAGACGGATCACGTCTGAGTGGATCTGCTTCATCGTCACCAGCGCGAATTCCCTGGCCCCCACCGACGTTTGCAGCAGTCGCCGGTTCGCAGCAACGCTCTCCTTCGTGTCCCAATCCGTGAAGCTTAAGTTAAGTACCTTTTGTCCATCCAGCGTGCTGGTGCCGCCTAGGCGCGTGCTAAAGCCATGTACCAGCCAGGGAAGCTTCGCAAAGGGCACGAGCTGTAGGACCTGAAGGCCTTGTGATTTGGGCAGCGTCCAAGGTGCAGAAATTGTCTTAGGGAAAAGCGCGTCACGCGACGGTTGACGACTCCGATTCTTCTTCGCGGATGTTTTTCTGACGGGCACAATCCAGACAGTATAATCGCAACAGTCGGCCATTCAGAAACGGACCTGGCCCCGGCAGCCAAGCGCTGCTGCAAAGGGGAAGCATGATTGTCGGCATGGGCATTGACATCGCGGAAGTGAAACGCATTGCCTCGGTCATTGAATCGCAAAAAGAGCGCTTCCTGCGGCGTGTTTTCACGCTCGATGAAGTAGCCTATTGCGAGCAATTTAAGAATCGCTTCGAACGTTACGCGGGCCGGTTCGCTGTGAAAGAAGCTGCCATGAAAGCCCTCGGCACCGGTTGGAGCCGCGGCGTGCGTTGGGTCGATCTGGAAGTGGTAAGGCAACGCGGCGGCCGACCCACGCTGGCGCTGAAAGGCGAAGCGAAGAAAATCGCGGATGCCCTCGGCGTGAAGAACATCGCTGTGAGCATCACGCACACTTCGGAACAAGCCATTGCTCAAGTCATTTTTGAGGGATAAAACTGATCGACGCGACAGACGGAGGTGGCGTCGGGTATCTATTTGACAAGCAGGAAAGGGCCGAGGGCGAGGGCGTCCACGCCGGCACAATAAAAGCTGCGCACTGCGCCACGAGGGTCGGTTACCAGTGGCTCGCCAAACAAATTGAAGGACGTGTTCACCAAAATTGGTGCAGCCGCGGACTCGCCAAATTTGTGCAGCAGCTTCCAATACAGCAGGTTGTCGTTTTTCTCTACTGTGTGGACACGCACCGCATTGCCGTGAAAGGCAAACCGTTCGAGCCCAGCCACAGGACGCCTGAGCGTGCCCAGTGAAGCCATGAACCGGCAATTCGGTGAGGCATCAAAATAGTCGGCGGCACGCTCCGCCGGCACCGAAAGCGCAAATGGATGAAACCCTTCGCGGTGCTTGATGAACTGGTTCACGTTTTCGACCACATATTCCGAAAATGGCGAAGCGAGCAGGCTTCGATTCCCCAGAGCGCGATGCCCGAATTCCGTTCGTCCCTGACACCACGCCACTATTTTGTCTCGCAGCAGCAGGCTCACCGCCTCTTCCACAGTTTGTTCTTCGCCGGGAAGATAGCGATAGGTGATCTTGCAATTGTCCAAGACCGCTTTCATTTCCTGTGAACTCGCCTGTGTGCCCAGCGCCAAGCTCGCCAGCGGCGCGCGCCCGGAATGGCCTTTGATTCTCTTGCGCGATAAATATGCCGCTCCCAGCGCCGTCCCTGCGTTTCCTGAAACCGGCTGCACGTAAACATGGTTGAAGGCGCTGCGTGTTTCCAGCGCCCGCACCAGAAATACATTCAAAAATACGCCGCCAGCAACACACAAGGAATGCATGCCGGTCTGCTGCTGAAAATTCGCAGCGAGCTGGAGAACAATTTCCTCCAGATAGTCCTGCGCACTCCGCGCCAGATTTGCGCGCACCACCGCATTCGGCGTCGTCCCTCGTGAGGAAAGGCCCAGTTCACGATAAAACTGCGGCGCAAAAATCCCGCGGTGATCCGGCCCCGCCTCAAAATATCGGCGATTCAGCTTCGGGGTACCATTGGAATTCCAGCTGAATAATTTGCGGAAAGCCGGCAAGTACTCGGGCTGACCGTCCTTGCTCAGCCACTGGATTTTGGATTCGCCCTCGTGCGGGCGCAGTCCGGCAAGTTCGGTAACACGCGAGTAAAACCAGCCAAGCGAGTCGGGAAATTTCAGCGTCTGCAGCGGGCGAATCTCATCTCCATCGCCCATCAGGATCATGCCAGATACCGAATTTGCGCCTTCGTCCAGCGACAGGATCAGCGCACGGTCGTAGCCGGAAGTATAGTAACTGCTGGCCGCGTGACAGAGGTGGTGCTCAAAGTGAACGGGACGCGGTCCACCTCTTAACAGGTCCAACAGTTGTTGTTGCAAAGCCGAACGCGCCGGCCGCCGGCTACGCCGCCGCGTGCGCTGTGAATGCGCGGATCGTTCGGCAAGTGCGATGGCACGGCAGTCCGCAAGCTTCAACTGGTTTTCGTGCAGGCACCGCTCCAGGGCGAGTCGTGGAATATCCGGAGAATCCTGCCGGCTCAGTTTTTCTTCCTCGATGGCAAACCGGACAGACTGATCGTCAATCAGTGCAACCGCCGAACTTCGTCCCAACGTGGAGATTCCGAGTATGTGCATGTGCGCTCTTAGACAGTGCCTCCCGCATGAGTCAGGGAAACCTCGATGGGCGAGGCGATCAGATTCTTGCCCTCGCCGGACATTACAGCAACGTTCAGCCACTGATTATGGGGCAACACCTCTGGAATCGTGACGGAAAGATAGTTCCCCGAAAGCGCCGGCGTCTGTGAGGGATCATCATTCGCATTTCGATGCAATGTGAGCACGCGGAGTGTTCGTCCTACTTGGGATTTGCGGAATTCCACCGCTTTGGCCTCTCCGAGGGCCCGCAGTTCGCGCGCCCTGCGCTTGATCACATCTCCAGGAAGATGTCCGTGAAGCAGGGCGGCACGCGTTCCAGGCCGCATTGAATAAGAGAACACATGGAGATATGTGAAGGGGCGCTCTTCGATGAATCGCAGCGTCGCCGTGTGCTCCTCGTCGGTCTCGCCCGGAAAGCCGACAATCACGTCGGCCCCGATAGCCGCATCCGGCAGGCGTTCATGGATTAATTCAACGCGACGCGCATAGTGCTCCGCACGGTACCACCGGTGCATCGCCGCAAGGATACGATTGCTGGCCGATTGCAGGGGCATGTGGAAGTGCGGTGCAATGCGATCCGTCGCGGCAAAAAATTCAATCAGGTCCTGCGTCACATCCAGCGGCTCAATTGAACTGATACGCAGTCGCTCCACGGACGTCTCCCCCAAAATGCGCTTCAACAACTCCAACAATTCAACGCGTGGGGTAAGGTCTCGCCCGTAGGTGCCAAGATTAATTCCGCTGAGCACAATTTCCCGGAAGCCGGAATCCGCCAGCCGCTGAATTTCCGCAAGAACCGTAGCAACTGGAAGGCTCCGCGACCTGCCGCGCACAAACGGTATCACGCAAAAAGAGCACCGCGAATTGCAGCCATCCTGAATTTTTAGTGTCGGCCGCGTGTGATTCCCTTCTCCACCAAGGACGGGCGCCACCAGCACGTCTGAAAGCGCAAAAATATCGCCGCTCAATATAGGCGCGGAATGATAAGGTGCCGGATCTTCACTCGGCGAACTCAGCGGCACTAAGGACATTGTCTTCAGCAGCACAGGTATTTCCGGTTTGTGCGAATTGCCCACGACGTGTGTAACACCTGGCAGCGCCGCGACCTCTTCTGGAGCCCGCTGCGCATAACATCCGGTAACAATGATTCGGGTGCCAGGATTGGCCGCATGGATTTTGCGAATGGCATCGCGAGCCTGCGCGTCCGCCGCGGCCGTCACCGTGCAGGTATTCAACACCACGCAATCCGCACCGCGTGCGTCGGCCGCAGCCACGCAGCCTTGTTCCCGCAACTGCCGTTCGATAGCGGCCCCATCAGCCTGCGTCGCGCGGCAACCGAATTGTTCGATATAGAACGTCGTCATGGCGTCGATCCCGAGTTTCTATTTAACCATAGAGCCTGAAGGAAGGCAGGCTTTACGCAGATAAAGACGCCTTATACAATCTCGTTAACACACATGGCACACACCAGGCGTACGCCAACCTCCCTGCACGATCCGAAGCTTTCCGTGGTTATTCCGGTTTACAACGAAAAGGACACGATTTTTGAGATTCTGCGCCGGGTTCTCGATACCGATGTCCGCAAGGAAATCGTGGTCGTGGATGATTGCTCGAAGGACGGTACGCGAGAGATCTTGCAGAACCTTGCCAAAAGCCAGCAAAGCGGCGATACGCAGGTAGCCGCTCTCGATGGAGGCGATCCTCTTTCTCTCAAGGACATTCGCTTCTTTTTTCAGGAACAGAATCAGGGAAAAGGAGCCGCCCTGCGACGTGGTTTTGCCGCCGCCACCGGTGACGTTGTGCTCGTGCAGGACGCCGACCTCGAATACGATCCCCGCGATTATCCGAAACTTCTCGAACCCATCCTCGACGGCCGCGCCGATGTTGTGTTCGGCTCCCGTTTTCTGGGCGGGCCGCAGCGGGTGCACTACTTCCGGCACTACGTCGCCAACAAGTTCCTCACGCTGCTTTCGGATATTTTCACGAATCTGAAGCTGACGGACATGGAGACGTGTTACAAAGTGTTCCGCCGGGAAGTCTTAAAAGAAATCCAGATCAAGTCCAACCGCTTTGGATTTGAGCCGGAAATCACGGCCAAAGTCTCGAAAGGCAACTGGCGGATCTATGAAGTGCCGATCAGCTACGCCGGGCGCACCTATGAAGAAGGAAAAAAGATCACCTGGAAAGATGGTGTTCAGGCCTTGTGGTGTATTGTGCGCTACCAGATTGGTGATTGAGGGCCGCGCTGTTCCGGAAGTGACCGCGCGTTAAGTCTGGGAAGCCAGCCGTCGCTGGAAGGTCAACAGGATCAAGTCCGCCCGCCGGCGCACACCAAATTTGTTCAGCAAGTTCGAGACGTGGAACTTTACAGTTCGCTCGGCAATATTCAGCTTGCTGGCGATTTCTTTGTTCGACAAGTTCTCCAGCAAGGAATCCAGTACTTCCTGTTCGCGCCTGCTCAGGTTGGTGACCGCATCGGTCTTTAGCCGGCGCCCCTGGCTGCTCAGAATCGAATCCACGAAGCCGGAAAGCACGGAACGAGGCACCCAGAAGCCACCGTTTGAGACCAGCGGCAGCGCACGGGAAAGCTGATCGCGCGCTTCGGCGTAAGAAAGGATGCCCTTCACGCCGAGCCGCAGTAGCGAAAAGCTGGTGGTATCGCTTACCTGGTCCCCGACAACGATAAGCCGCGCATCAGGGTAGCGCTCCAGAATATTGGTCAGTAAGGCTCCCGTAGCTTGGCGAGCTGCGTGCGCATCTATTACATACACCTGTGCCTTGGGAGGTTCCAGGCTGCGCAGGTCCGGCGCCAGTGTGGATTCCAACTGCTTGGGGATGACCTTGAATTGGGATGCCTTGGACAACAGGCGTTCAAATTCGCTCAGCACCAGAGGGTGCGGCGAGAGCAGACAGACTGTAAGTTTGGAGGACATGCGTTTCGTCGCCACTGTAGTCACTGTACTCACTGTACTTGAGGGTAGTGAAAGGCAGGGAAAGGGGCAAGGACCTTGGGCGCCGATGTTCACGAGTTGTTACTGACGGATAAGACTTATTTTCATGGGTTTGGCGTCCCGTTAAAGAGGATAGAACCCCGTTCAGCCTGGGAATTCGCTCGGCCAATGAATTCGATTCGCCAAGTAAACCCACGTAAAATAAGGTAGATAAAGCGGCGGGTGGGAACCAGTCGATGACGCGGGCTGCCACGGGCAGCACAAGAAAAAGGGCGGAATGAGGGATCTCAGAGAATCTGAAAAGGCTCTTCGCGAGCTGCTGGCGCAACGCATCCTGGTCCTGGATGGGGCGATGGGTACCATGCTGCAGCAGCGCAATCTTTCCGCCGCCGACTTCGGAGGAGCGGCGCTCGAGGGTTGCAACGAAAACCTGGTGCGCACGCGGCCGGACGTGGTTTTGGATATTCACCGCAAATATTTCGAGGCGGGAGCCGACATCGTTGAGACCGATAGTTTTGGCGGCACTCCTTTGGTCCTTGCAGAATATGGCTTGCAGGCCGATGCTCACGAACTCAATCGCCGAAGCGCTGAATTGGCGCGCCAGGCTGCCGATGAATTCTCTCACCCACGCAAGCCCCGCTTCGTTGCCGGGTCAATGGGGCCGACCACCAAAGCAATCACTGTTACCGGTGGTGTGACCTTTGAGGGTTTGCTCGATTCCTATTACGTGCAGGCCAAGGGATTGGTCGAAGGCGGTTCGGATCTTTTGCTAGTGGAGACCTGCCAGGACACGCGCAACATCAAAGCGGCGATTCTGGCGATTCAGAAGTTGTCCAAGGAAATTGCCGCGCCTGTTCCGTATGTCATTTCCGTAACCATCGAGCCGATGGGCACGATGCTCGCGGGACAAACTGTCGAAGCCATGTGGGCATCACTGCGGCACACGCATCCGATCGCGTTCGGCATGAATTGCGCCACGGGGCCGGAGTTCATGACTGATCACATTCGGACGCTCAGCACGCTCACAGGTGAGTTCGTCTCGTGCTATCCGAACGCCGGCTTGCCCGATGAAGAAGGAAAGTATCTGGAAACGCCAACGACGCTGGCAGCGCAGCTTGAAAAGTTCGTGAACCATGGCTGGCTGAATTTTGTAGGTGGCTGCTGCGGCACCACGGAGAAGCATATTCGGGCCATTGCGCAAATGGTGGAGGGAAAGAAACCGCGGCCGCGACCGGCGGAACCGCATCGCGCCGTGTACTCCGGAATCGAAACCATCGAAGCGGACGACCAGACGCGCCCGTTGCTCGTCGGTGAACGCACCAACGTGATTGGTTCGCGGCTGTTCAAGAATCTGATCGCGGAAGAAAAGTGGGAAGAAGCCACGGAGATCGCGCGTCGCCAGGTAAAGGGTGGAGCGCACATTGTCGATGTGTGCCTGCAAAGCACCGAGCGCGACGAGAAAAAAGACATTCCGGTTTTCTACGAAAAGCTGATCCGCAAGATCAAGACTCCTGTGATGATCGATACGACGGATCCCTCCGCCGTAAAACTAGCGCTGACCTACTGCCAGGGCAAGGCCATCATCAACTCTATCAATCTGGAGGATGGCGAAGAGAAATTTGAAAAGGTCGTGCCCATCGCCCACGATTACGGCGCTGCCGTCGTGGTGGGCTGCATCGACGAAGACCCGGTGCAGGCGCAGGCATTCACACGCGAACGCAAGCTTGCGATTGCCCAACGCTCTTATGAACTCCTCACCAAGAAATATGGGATTGCCCCGGAAGATATCGTGTTCGATCCCTTGGTTTTCCCGTGCGCGACTGGTGATGAAAACTACATCGGCGGCGCCGTCGAAACCATGGAAGGCATCCGCTTGATCAAGAAAGCCTTGCCGGACACGCGCACAATTCTGGGCATTTCCAACGTATCGTTCGGATTACCGGCAGGGGCCCGCGAGGTCGTGAACTCCGTATTTCTTTACTATTGCACGAAGGCTGGGCTGGATCTGGCGATTGTGAATGCGGAAAAGCTAGAGCGTTTCGCTTCTATTCCCGAGCACGAACGCCGACTGGCCGAAGACCTATTGTTTCAGCATGCTCCGAAGGAAATCCCCGAGGGCCATCCGCAGGCCGAATTGCTACGGAACCTTCCGCCAGATTGGCGCCAGCAGAGCAAAGAGCAAAAAACCGCCGTCAATCAGTTTCACATCGCGGCAATTGCTGAACATTTCCGCACCGCCACCAAGAAAGAAAAGATCAAGAAAGAAGACCAGCCGCTCGACCAGCGTTTGGCCAACTACATCATCGAGGGCACGCGCGATGGATTGGTCGAAGACCTGGAACGCAAGCGCGCGGAAGGCACTGCTCCGCTGGACATTATTAACGGTCCTCTGATGCAGGGGATGGCCGAGGTAGGCCGCCTGTTCAACGCCAACGAGTTGATTGTTGCGGAAGTGCTGCAATCGGCGGAAGCGATGAAAGCTGCGGTCAACCATCTCGAACAGTTCATGGAGAAGGCGGACACCGCCAAGCGTGGAAAAGTGATTCTCGCAACGGTGAAGGGCGACGTCCATGACATTGGCAAGAACCTGGTCGAAATCATCCTGAAGAATAATGGCTTCGACGTTGTAAATCTTGGCATCAAGATTCCACCTGAGGATCTGATCAAGGCGTTCCAGTCGCATCATCCGGACGCCATCGGACTTTCCGGCCTGCTGGTAAAAAGCGCGCAGCAGATGGTGATCACCGCGAACGATCTGAAGGACGCGGGGATAGGCGTGCCGTTGCTGGTCGGCGGAGCCGCGCTGAGCGCAAAATTCACGGAGCAGAAGATAGCCCCCAGCTATGGCGGCGCCGTCTGCTATGCCAAGGACGCCATGACCGGGCTGCGGTTGATGAATGAACTTATGGATCCCGCGGCGAGAGAACGCGTGCTTGCTCAACACGCAAGCTCCGGCAATGGCGTGAGCGTGACCGCCACGGTCAAGGTCGTCGAAAAGCCTGCGGTGAAGCATTCACCCAAGGTGCGCACGGACTTGCCCACTCCCGCCGTAGCGTCCCTGGACCGCAAAGTGCGGCTGGTGCCCGATCTGCGCGAAGTGTGGAGTTACATCAATCCGTTCATGCTCTACGGCCGGCACATGGGATATCGCGGCGATTTCGAGAAGCATTTGGCGGCTCGCGAATCGAAAGCAGTAGAACTGTTCAACGAAATGGAAGAAGTGAAGAACGAAGCGGCCACCTTCATGAAGGTGCGCGCCGTTTGGCAGTTCTTTGAAACCGAGCCGGACGGAGATGCGTTGCATCTCTTCGCGCCAGCCGGCAAAAATCCGTTGCACACTTGGCAATTCAAGCGCCAGAAAACCGGCGACCAATTGTGCCTGAGCGACTACGTCCTTGCTGCCAAAGATGGCAAGCGCGATCACATCGCGGTATTTGTTGTCACAGCCGGCGAAGGCATTCGCGAGCGGGCAGAAAAAGCCAAGCACGACGGCTACTACTTCAAATCCCACGGGCTGCAAGCACTGGCCATTGAATCCGCGGAAGCTTGCGCCGAATGGCTGCATCGCCGAATTCGTGAAGATTGGGGCTTTCCCGATCCGCCTGAGTTAACCATGGCGCAGCGATTCACTTCGCGCTATCGCGGCAAACGCTACAGTTTCGGCTATCCGGCCTGCCCCGACCTGGAAGACCAAGCCGGGATATGGAAATTGCTGCGGCCCGATGAAATCGGCGTACAACTGACCGAAGGTTTCATGATGGATCCGGAAGCCAGCGTGAGCGCGCTCGCGTTTCACCATCCAGACTGCACGTATTTCAGCGTGGGCGACACTGAAGGCGCGGGTTCGTAGGATGCCAAGGCACCTGCCCTGGTAAACGCTGGCATAAGGTCAGCGCTACGCCCCCAGCGGGGAACCTTCCACGTTCATTCCGGGAACACTTACTGAGGTAGCCGCCATCTTCTGCCTACGCCTTAGTTACGCGGGACACTCCGTGCGCGTCTAAGAAGTAAGTAATTGCGGACCTATAACGAAACGAGAGGTGTAATGTGAATCGCAGAATCCGACTGTTTCTTTTTCTCAGTTTGTTCGGAATCGTGGGCGTAACTTTGGCGCAGGCGCAGGATGCTCCATCCGGCCCTCCACCGCAGCAAGGTCCAGGGCAAGCAGAAGGGCGCGAAGGCGGAGCCAGACCGCTCTTCGGAAAAATCACTGCCATCCGCGACGGTGCGATTGATATCACGGGTCCGGACGGGCAGGCTGTGACCGTCAAGCTGACGGCGCAGACCGAGTTCCGCAAGGATCGCGAGACCGCTAAAGTTTCGGACTTCAAAGTCGGCGATACCGTGGTGGTCCGCGGCGAGGAGAATGCGGATCACACGGTTACGGCAAGGATGATTGGTACGCGCACGGGCGGTCCGGGTGGTGGCCCCGGCGGGCGTCCTGGCGGGGGAATGATGATGGTGGGGACGCTCGGGAAAGATTATGTCGCGGGCGAAGTGAAATCCATCGACGCGCCGAAAATCACTGTGCTGCGCACGGATAACGTCACGCAAGTTCTGGAACTGAACGAGGAAGCTTCCCTGCGCCGAGGCCGAGACAGCATCACCATGGCCGACATCAAAGTGGGCGACCATGTGATGGCTCGTGGTGCGGTGCAGAATGAGACGTTTGTCCCCAAGGGCGTTATGGTTATGAGTTCGGAGCAATGGCAGCGCATGCAGGAAAGGATGTCCCAAGGCAACGCCGCAAAACCGGATAGTCCGGCGTCCACGGCTCCGAAACCTCAGGAGTAGTCGAATTGAAAGGTGTTCTGCGCGGAATCGTGGTGCTGATCTGTGTGGCGCTCATCTGCGCAGTGTTGCTGGTCTGCCTCGGACTCGCGCAGGATCAAACTCAGCCCGGCGGCGTAAAGCCGCCGCCACACGGAACTTCTGCTTCCGACACCACAACTTTTCAAATTTCCGGCACCGTCAAAAGCGGAAAGACCCCGCTCCCCGGAGTGAGCGTCACCGCGGCAAACACCCTCACCGGAAAAAAACTGAGTGTGGCCACGGCAGTCGATGGCTCATTTGTGTTCAAAGCGGTGCCCCGGGGACGCTACGTCATCAAAATGGAATTCATGGGATTCGCGACCCTGACTCAGGAAGTCGTGCTCAATCCGCAAAATCCCGCAGGTAAAGTGGATGCAGAGCTGCTGCTGGCTTCGCGTCAACAGCAAGAAGAGCAAGCCACTCGCGAAAGCGCTGCGGCGACCGCAGGCCGCGGCTTCCAGAATCTCGCTGTAGTGGGCGGACTCTCCAGTTTGGGCGACTCGGGAAACGGCAATGGCAATGGCACGGTAAGCGCAAGCGATCTTTCGAGCCTGCCGATGAATGGCGCCGGCGCGGATATTGCCACCGAATCGGTAAGTGTGGCGGGCGCGCAGGGACGCAGCCAGGATTTCGGCAGCGGCAGCGAAGACGATCTTCAGCAGCGCATCCAGGAATTTCGTGAACGCGCCCAAAGAGAGGGGAACACCGCGTTCGGCCCGATGGGCGGGCCGGGAGGTGGTTTCGGCGGTGGTCCCGGCGGGGGCGGGCCAATCGCCATGGGTCGTTTTGGCCGCAACTTCAATGTGAATCAGCCACACGGTTTTCTGTACTTGCAGGACGACAACTCCGGCTTGGACGCGCAGTCGTATTCGCTCTCCGGGCAGGAAGCGGCCAAAGCAAGTTACAACCAATTGCGATTTGGCGCTTTCGTTGGCGGTCCGCTGAAGATTCCGGGCCTGTTTGACTGGAGCAAGACCACATTCTTTACCGTCGGATGGAATGGCACGCGAGGCAGCACTCCTTACGATGCGTTTAGCACCGTTCCTACGCAGGCCGAACGCAATGGTAATTTCTCCGGCCTGACGGACAAGAATGGGCCCATCGTTATCTATAATCCAACGACCGGCTTGCCCTTCGCTAATAACACGATTGACCCGAGCCAATTCAGTTCCGCAGCAACCGCGCTGCTTCCGTACATTCCCTTGCCGAATCTGCCGGGCACAACACAGAATTTCCACTACATTACTTCGGACGAGAGTGATACCGACAATCTGAGCCTGCGATTGATCCACAATTTCGTCAGCGGCGGAGGTCCTGGATTTGGGCCGGTCGTAATCGGTCCCGGCGGTGGTGGCCGAGGCGGAGGTCGCCGGGGGCCGAGAAACAATTTGAGCGTGGGCTTCAACTGGTCTCGCGCCACAAACGCACTTGTGAATCCTTTCCCCTCGCTTGCCGGCAGCACCAACACGCAGGGATGGAACGGGAATGCGAGATGGACTTACGGCAAAGGAAAAATCACCAACTCGCTGAGTTTCACCTACAATCACAACCGCACTTCAACGACGAATCTTTACTCCGGCGTGACCGATGTGGCCGGAAATGCGGGCATCACGGGGATTTCGACCGACCCCTTCAATTGGGGCTTGCCCGGAATTTCGTTCAACAGCTTCACAGGCTTCAACGGGCCGATTCCTAGCCGAGAACTCGACCAGACTTACACCATCTCCGATACGGTGATCTGGAACCACGGAAAACATAATGTGCGTTTCGGCGGGGATTACCGGCGGATCCTGCAGGGCTTCCGTTCCGCGCGAAATGCCGAAGGCAGTTTCATATTCACGGGTTTTGCCACCTCGGAATATTTGCCGGGAAGCACGCAGGCGATTCCAGGGACAGGATACGATTTTGCGGACTTCCTGTTGGGCTTGCCGCAACAGACCAGCCTGCAGTCGGGAACGACCGATTACGAGTTTCGCGCGAATTCTTACGATGGTTTCGTTCAAGATGACTGGCGGATTTTTGCGAAATTGTCTTTGAACCTGGGGCTGCGGTACGAATACATCAGTCCCTTCACAGAAGCCGAGAACCGCATCGCCAATCTCGACACCCGCTTCAGTCCAGAATCTATCACTGCGTTTCAGGTGCTGGCGGGGGAATCAGGACCGTATTCGGGCAGTTTTCCAAACTCGCTGGTGCGGCCAGACAAGAATAATTGGGCCCCGCGGCTTGGGTTGGCCTGGCGTGCCAACAAAAACACCGTCGTGCGTGCGGGTTACGGAATCAATTACAACCTGGCGCAGTATGGCACGTTCATTCGCAATTTTGCGTTCCAGCCACCGTTTGCGAATACCCAGACGAATTCGGTGCCGGACGTGGCAAACCCAGGCGCGAGCCCGCTTACCCTTGAGAATGGTTTCCCGGGTAGTTCCTTACCCGGAGTTACGAACAACTATGCGCTGGACCCAAACTATCGGCTAGGCTACGTACAGATCTGGAATGTGGATATCCAACGGCAACTTCCCGGCAACGTGCAGCTCAACGTGGGCTATAACGGGGCGAAGGGAACGCGATTGGATACGGAACGAGCGCTGGTGCCATCGTGTACTACCGTAACCCCGCAGACCTGTGGCTCAACGGAGGCCGCTGCGCCTTTTATCTACGAGTCCTCCGAAGGGAATTCGATCCTGCACGCCGGCTCGGTTCGTGTGCGGAAAAGAATGTCGAAGGGATTGGGATTGGGCGGGGTCTATGTGTTCTCCAAGTCCATTGACGATGCGTCTTCGATCGGTGGCGGAGGAACGGTGGTGGCGCAGAATCCTTTCGATCTTCCGGCGCAACGAGGGCTTTCCAGTTTCGACCAGAAGCACAGATTTACCGGGAACTGGATCTATGATTTGCCGTTTGGAGATGGGCGGCGAT
This sequence comes from Candidatus Acidiferrum sp., assembly GCA_035271845.1. Lineage (GTDB taxonomy): Bacteria > Acidobacteriota > Terriglobia > Acidiferrales > UBA7541 > Acidiferrum. Next base: position 44,839 of record DATERF010000075.1, on the reverse strand, counting down.
TTCTCACCAAAGGGGCGATCTCGCATGTGCTTGGCGGCTGGCAGTGGAGCGGGGATTTCACCATTGCTTCGGGACTGTATTTCACGCCGCAAGTGTTTGGAGCAACGCAGGACATCAACCGCGGCGTAAGTGGGAGCATCCGAGCAAATGTGGTCTCGGGGCAATCGTTCAGCGTTCCGAACCCAACGACAAAAGAATGGTTCAATACTTCCGCGTTTTGTATCACGGGACAGCCGGCGTGCGCTGGAGGAACGGTGTATGGAGACGCCGGGCGCAACATTATCGAAGGACCCTCGCAATTCACATTTGATTCAGCGATCAACAAGACCATTACCATCCGTGAATCGCGCTCGCTGGAGTTGCGGCTGCAGGCCAACAATATTTTCAATACGCCATATTTTTCGAACATCAACACTGTGGTGAACTCCATCACCTACGGACAAGTCACTGGCGTAAGCAATATGCGGCGCGTCACGATGATTATGAGGTTCCGCTTCTAACAAATGATATCCAGACACAAATTCGTCATTCCAGGGTTGCGATTTTCCCGACTCTTCAATCCAAGAGGGATTCCTCGCTTCGCTAGGAATGACGGCGAGAGGTCGTTCAGCGGTTGCCGAGGATTGAAGCGATGAGCAGGAAAGCGAAAATTGGGAGGGTGACGACAGCGCTGCTGATGGCGTGGTCCATGGCCACAAATCTGCTAGCGCAGCAGCAACCGCAAACCCCGGTCGCAAGCGGAGGCCGGCTGAGAGTTTCGACTGAAATTGTGCTGGTGAACGTGGTGGCACGCGATAAGCATGGAAACCTGATCAAGGATCTGAAGCGCGAAGACTTCACCGTTTTCGAGGATGGAAAAAAGCAGGAGCTGGCGAGCTTTGATTTCGAGAAGGTCGACGAAATGGCCATGGCGGGAGCGGCGGGAACAATCGTGACCGGTTCTGCCGGGCCGGGCGGGCTGCTGAATTCGAAGGTGCAAAAGAGCCTGGACGCGCGAGACCGCCGGCTGATGCTGATGTTTTTCGATTTTTCGGCGATGCAACCGGAGGACATCGATCGCGCGGTCGATGCGGGAAAGAAATACGTGCAAGGCAAAATGCAGCCTGCGGACATGATCGCGCTTATGTCGCTGGACACGAATCTGCAGTTGGACCTGGACTTCACGGATGACAAGGACAAAATCCTGGCGAAGCTTTCCTCGTACAACTCCAGCGAGGGGCAAGGGTTCGAGAACGGGAGCACGGGAAGTTCCGAAGGAGCAGCGGAGACCAGCGGGTCGTACACGGCGGACGATACGGACTACAACACGTTCAGCGCGGATCGCAAGCTGCTGGCGCTGGAATCGGTGATGCAGGCGATGGGAAAGATTCCGCAGAAGAAGAGCTTGATCTATTTCAGCAACGGCATCACGCAATCGGGCGTGGACAACCAGTCGGCGTTGCGCGCGGCGACAGCAGCGGCGGTGCGCGCGAACGTTTCGATTTATCCCGTGGATGTGCGCGGACTGAGCGCGTTTCCTCCCGGCGGGCAGGCGCAATCCGCCAGCTTGCACGGGCAATCCGCCTATAGCGGCGCGTCTGTGTTAAACGATTTGAATGGCAACGATGCGTCACAGGAAACCTTGTATTCGCTGGCAGCGGATACGGGCGGGAAAGCATTCATGGACACGAACGACTTGAGCGGCGTCTTCTCTGTGGTGCAGAAGGACACTTCGGCGTATTACGTTCTGGGCTATACGAGCAGCAATCATCTCAAAGATGGCCATTACCGGCGGCTAAAAGTTCAGGTGAATCGCGCGGACGTGAAGCTGGAATACCGGGCGGGATACTACGCGGATCGCGACTACCAGCACATGAAGCAAACCGATCGCGAAGAACAGTTGGAAGACGAGTTGGTTGCGGAACTGTCACAGACGGACGTGGCGGTATACGCGGGCGCGGCGTACTTCCGGCAGGATGATTCCCATTATTATCTGTCCGTGTCGCTGGTGATTCCGGGTTCGCAGATTCCGTTTGTGCAGGAAAAAGACAAGGATAATGCGACGATTGACATCATCGGGCAGGTGCTCGAGGGCGGGAAGCTGCCGGTGGGCCGTTTGCGGGATACCGTGAAGCTGGCAGTGGACAGCGCGCAACAGGTGCGGCGGAAGAATGTGCAGTACAACACAGGATTCATCCTGGCGCCGGGAAATTATCACTTGAAATTTGTGGTGCGGGAGAACAGCACGGGACGGATGGGCTCGTTCGAGACGGACGTGCGCATCCCCGATTTGCGCAAGGCGCCGCTGCGCATGAGCACGGTGGTGTTGAGCAGCCAGCGGGTGCCATCCACCGCGAAGAAAACAAAATTTCAGCCGTTGATCACCGAGCAGACGGAGTTGGTACCCAGCGTAACCCATGTGTTCCAGCAGGATCAGAAGCTGTACCTGCAATATGAGGTGTATGACTCAGCGAAAGCGAAGGCGGGCAAAGGGGAAAACGGCGGGCAAGCCAAAAACGACCACCAAACTGTGCGGGTGTTGACTAGCATTGAATTTTTGCAGGGAGACGCGAAAGTATACGAGACGAAAGCGGTGCTGGCGCAGGAAATCACCGCGCCCGATCGCAAGGCGGTGGTGTTCCAGATGGAGATTCCGCTGGAATCGTTGAAGCCGGGATTCTACACGTGTCAGATCAACGTGATTGATGATGTGGCGGGGAATTATGCGTTCCCGCGGTGGCCGATTTTGATTCGCGCGACGAGTCCAGCAGCGGGGGGCGAGCTACCGAAGCCGGCGGGAAGCGACTGAGTTCCTAACGGCCAGAGTTCACCACAGAGACCGCAGAACTCGCGGACGTAGGGGCCGCCTTCTGAGGCGGTCCGCCACTGTGACCCTGCCTCTTGCGAAGAGGGATTCATCTACGCAGGAAGTCTTGCTGATAGTTATTTACTGGTTAAGATAATAGCTAAGAATAACTGGTAATACGCTCTTGCCACTCACCGATCCTTGGGATACCCTACTGGCCCTTCGAGATTATTCGGTTGAAGGCCCCTATGCCGACGGACCCCAAGAACGTTTTCCGTTCACTGCTCGAGCTTTGGAAGAGATTCGCCAGCCGGTTGGTCGGTAACGTCCCGGCAGAGATCGCGCTGTGTGAATTTGACTGCCGCAAAGGGCAGTGCCGCTATGATGAATGGTCTTCCTGCGAAAGGCGCATTTCGAAAGCGGCGGGAGAACTCATGCCGACTGATTCGAATGTGACTGCACCGCCTAAGGTTTAGACCCCCGGTCCATAACAGTTCGTAAGCTCAGAGAGAAATTTCAATCCGGCAGGTGGTGCAGATCATGTTTCACCACGGGACCGAAGAAAAGCTCCGCCATATTGCCAGAACCTTTCCAGTAGACGAACACACGCACATTCTTGAAGCCGGCCGATAGCGCCATCTCCGGCACTTCTTTGATGTCGGACAGGGCCATGGAGTCTTCCAGGACAATCGCCACGTCCGAATCGGGACTGGCGGTAAGGCGCATCTCTCCGATGGATTCACCCAGGCTCGTTTTTGAATAGCGGAGGTTCCCGATGCTGTATTCGATTTTGCCGTTTATGCGCCGGGCAGAGACTATGATGGGATTTTTCGGAAGGATCTTCGCGGCGGCCGCCTTTTTGGGGCCGGCATTGACGGCGTTGAATGGAAGCAACAGTCCGAGGACGATGCACGGGATGGCTGGTCTGATGTGTTTCATGCCGGGCTCATTTCGTCGCCAGCGCCGAATTGTGAGCCGCCAGCAGGGAGTGCAGCGCGGTGCCGGACCACAAAATAAAAAAGGGAGCGACGCCGTGGCCATGGCGCTTCTGCTCAGCCGCGGCCCAAAACGCGACGGAATTGACCGACAGGGCGACGGAGTAAGCCCGGGTCCTCGATTGACCCAGCAACGGATTGCCTTCCTTGCAAGTTCGCGCATGGATGCAGGACTGTGTGGTCTCAAGGTCCGCAATAGTGGCGGCGGTCAGCAGGCCGAGCGAGAGCAGCATCCCTGGAGAAGTCGCGGCCGCGGACCACGACTCGCTGTGTTGCGAGAGCCTGAAGCTATCCGAGAAGTAGAGTCTGCCGCCGAGAACGGCACAAGGCTTGCCGTTGCCACCGGGACACGTTTGTCGCTCATCTTCGATTTTCGGCTGCGGAGGTTCCGGAATACTGACGCGGCGTTTCAGTGTGACCGGCGGAAGCGGCGGCTGATTTGAATTCGCATCTGGCATGGCTTGTTGTGTTGTTGTAGTAGCAGGGGAACTCGACGTAGAGTGCTCGTCAGAAGTCTGCGCTTGCGCCGCCATCGGAAGAAAAACCACAAAGAACAGCGTCGGAATCCCACGTGTCATCGTGCCTCGACAATTCCGCCTCCCAAGTTGGCAGCATTTGGATGAGCACGGGCGGTGCCACACAGAGAGAAAGGCGAAACAGCCAAGGTTCCGGAAGTGTTACGCTGCAGGGAAGATACGTAAGTGGGAGAAAATCAGATCAGCGGCCGCCATGCCGAAAACAGGGGCAATGTCCCGATTTGAAAGGTGTAATGCAGGAACGATACCGAAGCAATGTTTCAACCCGATTGAACATGGGCGGAATTCGTGCGGCGGACTTGCTTCCCGTTTACAGCAAACCGTTCCCCACGGGAGCAATTCCGCCGCACGCTTAGCATTCCTAGCGAAGTAAATTCAGTGTATTCGCGGCGTCGTCGACGTAATAAATGCCGAGGTTTGGCACGAAGATCAAGCCGAACAACGCACCCGCGCCTTGCGGCATTCCGCTGCTGTCCAGGAGCGTATGTCCAATTTGATGCCCCCAGGGCGTAATCTCTGTAACGAAGCCATCACCGGCGTTCACCGTGAGGATGTGATCTTCCGGCGTGACAGTCAGGCCCAATGGACCATTGAGAAAGCCGCCGACAGAAAGGGTGTCGCCCGTGCCATCTGAATTTTTGCGGCACAGAGCGTGGTGGATGGCGGCGACGCGATTGTTCACCGTGTCGGCGACGTAGAGGACACGATCATCGTGATCGAAGCCTTTGCACGAAAGGCTATCGTGATCACCGTCGGAGTTGGGGCTCAAGGCCACTCCCGTCGGTCCCACGACCAGAGCGGCGGGATCGGAGTGCTCTGGAAAACCCGAGCCGATCACGGTTATCGATTCGATGGAGGGCATGTGGTGCTCGGAAAGTTCCAGATTGATGCGCACCACCGTACCCTGATCGACATTACTTCCACCTCCAGCAACGGTGCCGTTGAGCACGTTGGTAACGAAGAGCACGGCGTCGTCGCCTGCTTCCAGCCAGGTCATATCCCAAGGGCCATCGATGGGAGTGCCACTGAAGGTCTCGGCGACATGGCCGTAACTGTCCAATACGAGCAGGCAACCGGGTTGAGCGGTATCTGACATGCCATCGGAGGTGGGAAGGCTGCCGACAATAACCCATCCACTGCGGAAAACGGCGAGAGCGGTGGTTAGTCCGACACCGCCGGGGCAGGGACCGGGAAGCGAGCCGGCATCGATTTGCGCAAAAAGACTGAGGGTGCCGTCTGGGGCGATGTCAACAATGGTTGTGCCCGTGCCTTGGAGGCCACCGGGAGCAGCGCCGGTAGGAGCATTGTTAAAGTTGCTGACCAGGATGTGGTCCTTGTACAAATGACCGATGCTTCGCTCGACACGGACGATGCCGTAGGGATTGACGTCGCCGTTGGCGGGCACGGTGGACGCCACGGTGGAGATGTTCTTAAACTTCTTCAAGACCGAGCCATCGTCGTCCGCAAAAGTGGGCAACGCGGCAAGTGCCAGAAAGACCGCACTGAACAAAATTTGCATCAGGTATCTTTTCTGCATTCGCAATTCTCCTTCGAAGATTTAGTGCCGGGCGGGTCGCCGGAACAAAGCTCACACTCTGGTTCACAACAGTCGATGGCCAGCTGCGATAGTATTGAAGAATCGCAAGAGGCCAGGATTGTGAGGTAGGCAGCTTGTTTGAAGTTCCGCTTGCGTGTGTCACGACGTGGTCGGTTGGCTGTCAACAAATTGCAAAACCGCTCAGGCGATTGTCACGGATTCTATTCAAAGCCGGGTTTGGGCAGAATCTTACCCGCTAAAGCGCGCGATTTGCAGGAGGATGGATGAGACGATGTTTTGTTACTCTTGGTGTGCTTGCGACTCTTGTCTTTGTCTGTAGCGTGAACGCGCAACTCCCTAAAGCGCCTTCCTACCCAGGTCCGGATGAACGCTACAAAGCCGATATTCTGTTGATTGTCGGCCATCCCGATGACGATGCGCTGATCTCCGGTTATCTGGCGAGGGCGAGCTTCGACGAGCACAAGCGGATCGCTGCAATTGTGTGCACACAGGGTGACGGTGGGGGAAACGAAATCGCGTCCGAGGCGGGCGCCGCGTTGGGCCAAGTGCGGATTCTGGAAGCGCGGCGAGCACTCGAGTCGCTGGGCATTACGAACGTATGGTTCCTGGGCAATCACGATACTCCCGGGCAGGATGTTCTATGGTCGCTCGATCGGTGGGGTCATGGCCGCACCTTGGACGAGGTGGTCCGCCTGGTCCGGTTAACCCGGGCCGAAGTGATTGTGACCATGCTGCCGGATCAGGTGGCCGGAGAAAATCACGGCGATCATCAAGCAGCAGGAGTTATCGCCACGGAGGCATTCGATCTTGCCGGGAATCCCACGGCCTTCCCGGAACAAATTTCGGCTCCGCGCGATCTGCACGGCATGGCGAACCTGACGGAAGGGCTGCGTCCCTGGCAGCCCAAGAAGATTTATTACATGACGGATGCATTCGAAAACTACTCGCAATACTGGCACGATCCAAAGGTCGCGTCGCCGTATCGGGCAAATTTTGTGAAAGGTGCGGGACCCGAATATCTCACGTCGGCTATTTCGCCGTCGCGTCATGTTTCTTATGGCCAAATTGCCGCCGAAGAACAGGTTTTCTACCTGACACAGGAAGGCAGCCTCGGGAAAGACAGCATAGCTAAAGGAGATTTCAGCGATTTCGAGCAACCCGTTTGGTTCATCTTTGGAAAATCCGTTATCACCAGCAGCGTTACCGGCGATATTTTTGAGGGTGTGCAGCCTGGCGCGGTGACGTTTGCGCGTGTGCGTGGATATGAACCCCAGATTCCAGAAGGAATGGCCCTGGAGATGGGCGGACCATGGGTATTTTACAAGGAGTTCTGGAAGGCCCACGATATCGAACATCTGGCGAAGCTTTTGCCGGTCCCCGAACTTGCCGTCGGTTGGGGAGGCATGCTGCATGTTCCATTGCTGATCCGCAACGCGACGGCGAACGCGGAAGAAGTCACTCTGACGGTGTCGCTACCAAAGGGGTGGACCGAAACATCAGGATCGGCGCGATATACCATAGGCCCGGGTGGGGTATATCCTGCGCAATCCGTTCTGGTGGCTCCTCCCGCCGGAGAACTTGGATGGCAAGAAATTGTCTGGAAGGCCGAGGCGAGCGGGCGACCGGTCGGCAGCGTCACCTTGCGCGTGCTCGTTGGAAGAGGCGGCGGTCTGCCACAGTGAGAAGGAGCGCTGCCCCGCTAGTATTAATTTCCCGTTAAAATTCGTTACTGCCCGTTGACGCAAAGGAGCGAAGAAACTACTGTGGTCGCGCTATGAGCAAAGCCGACCTTGACCAACTTCGTCTTGCCTACAAGAAAGCTGTCGACGAATGGGTGAACGCGATCCGCGCCGAAGAAGCATTGGCGACTCCCGACCATTCGATGGTGGCGATGGAGAAATGGGATGACACCCACTTCAGGGAGCAAGACGCGCAAAGAAAAGCTAGCGAAGCGCGCGAAGCCTACAAAGACGGTCTACGCGACGTGAACTACGGCATCTAGCTGTTGCCAGAAGTAATCTCAATCGGATCAACTTCTCGCGGTTAAGACCGGACAGGTAGCCCCGCATACGACTTCATAAGCCGTGGCCCATGGCATATGAGCGGAAGCGTCGATGTATTTTGAGCGATTTAATCCCATGATAATGAGATCGACTTTCAAGGTCGCGGCGGCGTGCAGGATTTTTGCACTGGGCTCTCCGAATTTGACGACGAATTCAGGTTTTACGGTTAGCGGACTGTTCTGAGGGAGCAATTCCTGGAGCATCGTAAGAGCAGTGCTGCGCGCAGCATCTCGCAGCAGGCCAGGGTCCGTGGTCGTTTTGGACCAATGAAACCCTTCCGGGATGGGCATTGTCGGCGCGACATGAAACAGGACGAGCTTTGCTTTGAAACGGTTCGCAAAAGAGATGGCGTACGGCAAAGCGTGCGAAGAGGCCGGGCCAAAATCTGTCGCGAACAAGTAGGTCCGAGGTGCGTTGAGGTTCTCGAGCGAGGAGTTTTGAAAGGAACGTGGACCTACGGTGAGCACCAGACAATCGGCGTGGCGGAAGAGGTGTTCCGCGACGGATCCTAGAAGCAGCTTGCCCAGTCCCTTCCGTCCATGAGTGCCGATCACTAACAGGTCAGCATGTTTCTCGCGAACTAGCGTCTCTAACTCTTGCCAGACAATGCCTTCCCGGACCAGGAATTCATGCTCCATCCCAGCGAGCCAACCATGGTCAACGAGTTCCTGCTCGAGCTTTTGCGCGTCCCTGGACGCGGCTTCGCAGGCCAAATTCAAGGCTGGCGGGCCGGCGAGCGTATATCCGATCGAGGAAACGACATGCGCGAGATGGAATTTCGCTCCAAAATGACGGGCAATGATTAGAGCATGGCGAAGGGGTTTTTGGGATGCTTCAGAGAAATCAGTGGCAATCAGAACCGATCGCGGTCCAAGACCCAAAGTTGCCGCGGCATTTGACATATCGCCTCCTTGTAAACGTCAGGTAGGAGAGGCTAGTTCCACTTTATTTGATAGCACCAGCGCAAGCTCACCGCTGTGATGGTTGGGCCACGCGGACGCACATGCACAACTGCGACAAGATTGGTGGGTGTCTTGGCGGCTGCGATCTGGCACTTATTCTGCGCGCGGCTGTTGCACAGACACCAAACTTCCGTCAGTGATCGCATCTGAGGGATTCTCGATCACAGAGTCGGTTGGCGTAAGGCCAGAAAGCACTTCGACGGTATTGCCGAGGTCGCGGCCGATCTGAATATTCTGGACGTGGACGCTGCCGTCTTTCTGCACGAGCGCCACCTGCGTGCCCTCCGCGCGGAACAGTACCGTACTGGCAGGAATGATCAGCGTGGGCTTGGCGTTACGAAGATGGAAGGTGACTTCGCCGAACTCTCCAGGTACTAACGCCAGTTTTGGATTGGGCACGCGAATCTCGGTGAGCAGCGTGCGGGAAGCAGGGTCAATCGCGCCCGCTGTGCGGACGACCTGGCCCGGGAATTTGTCTCCGTGCACCTCCGGAGTCACCACATCAACGGTAACTCCAGGCGAAATGTCTTTGCTGTCGGCCTCCGGTACATTGGCATAAACGCGCAGAGTCGAGATGTCGGCCAAGCGGAACAGAATCGTGTTAGTGCCGGAAGCAATCAATGCGCCGGTATCGATGTAACGCGCGGTAATGGTGCCGGAGAAAGGGGCGGTGACTTTCTCGAAGGACTGCAACTCTTTCAACTGATCTACGTTGGCGATCGCGGCTTTCAGATTCGCCTCAAGAGCATGCAAAGTACCCATGGCCTGGTCCGTGTCCTGCTTGGAGACCGCGTCGTTTTTCAACAAGTCCTGATAGCGAGCAGCGGTAGAACGGGCCAGGTCCAGGTTGGCCTGGGCTTGTGCTTGCGCGGCCTGTGCCTGACGCAACTGCTGATCCAGTTCCGGGGTTTCGATTTCCGCCAGAAGTTGGCCGCGAGTGACGCGCGCGCCGAGATCCACCAACCAGCGCCGGATGTAACCGTTGGTGCGGGCGTAGATAGGGGTCTCGACGTAGGCCTGAATGTTGGCGGGGAACGTGACACTGAGTTGCGAGGAATTCAACTGCGGATGCGTGACGCTAACGGGAGTACGGGCCTGTTCGCGTGCGTCGGCGGCAAGTCCGGCGCGCACGGCGCGCTGATGACCCAGTCCAAGCATCAGGGCGATTGCAAAGAAGATGGCGGCCACGATGGACAGAATAGCGACACTTTTTCCCGCCTTCGACCAATGCTTTGGATCCGATGGCTCCGTGGGACGATTCGCTACCGCCACTGCCCCCTCTTCCTCGTTTAAGGTGACCCTCGCCATTTGTTCATTTGCTCCTTTTGCCTTCTTGCAACTTGCCTATGCCTTCGTCCCTAACGGCCAAACTCCGGCTCTCCTTCTTCGGTGGCAAGCCGATGATACCCCGCGCGGTGCAGATAGCTAAAAATTACCGGCACGAAAAACAGCGTGGCGACGGTGGCGAGTACTAAGCCACCGATCACCGCGCGTCCGAGAGGAGCATTTTGCTCGGCGCCCTCTCCGATACCCATGGCCATGGGCACCATTCCAATAATCATGGCCAGAGCCGTCATGATGACCGGGCGTATGCGCACGAGCCCGGCACGCAAGGCCGCGTCGATCGAGTTCTGGCCTTCCTTGAGTTCACCAGTCGCAAAGGTCACCAGCAAAATACTGTTTGAGGTGGCCACGCCGATGCACATGATCGCGCCCATCAAGGAGGGGACGTTGAGCGTCGTGCGTGTGATGAAAAGCATCCAGACAATTCCTGCCAATGCCGCGGGCAACGCGGTGATGATGATGAAAGGATCCAACCAGGACTGGAAGTTCACCACCATCAGCAAGTACACGAGAATTACGGCAAACAGAATGCCGTAGCCCAAACCCCGAAAAGCGGAGCGCATGGTTTCTACCTGGCCGCGCTCCACCATAAAACTCCCGCGTGGGAGCTTGCCGCGGTATTCGTCCATGATCTTGTTCACATCGGAGGCGATGCCGCCCAGATCGCGGCCCTGGCCCGCGGCGTAGATATCAATTACCCGTTGAATGTCGTAATGGCTGACTACGGCCGGCGATTGACCGCGCCGAATATTCGCAAGATTGCCCAGGATTTCGGGTTGCGTAAGGTTGCCGCCGGAAATAGGAATGTTTCGAAAATCACCCAAAGTGTTCATTCGGTATTGCGGCGTTTGCGTGACCACCGAATAGCTCACCCCTTGCGGGCTCAGCCAGAAACTGGGTGCGGTCTGAAAGCTGGTGGTGAGCGCAACGAGGGCGTCGCTGGCTACGTTTGCTTGCGTTAAGCCCATCTCCTGCGCCTTGGTCCTGTCTACATCCACCTTTACGATCGGCTCATCCAGGGCTTGCTGAATGTGCACATCCGCTGCACCGGGAACCCGCCGGATGCGCGCGACCATTTCATTGGCGATCTTGTAATTTCCGCCCATGTCCGCCCCGACGAGCTGAATGTCGATCGCTGACGGCAGCCCAAAGTTCAAAATCTGCCCGACAATATCGGCAGGCTGGAAGAAGAACTGCGTGCCCGGGAACTGTTTCGGCAGGTTGCGGCGAAGTTCGCGGATGTACTCGGGTGACGGACGATGCTCTGGGTTCAGGGAGACTAGAATCTCGGCATCCGAGGTACCGATCACTCCACTGTTGCTGTACGTCAAATTGATGCCGCTGTACGGCATGCCCACGTTGTCCAGAATGGTGTTCACTTCGCTGCGCGGAATCTCTTCACGAATTGCCTGCTCTACCCGCTGGCAAAGCGCTGAGGTTTCTTCGATACGCAACCCGGTGGGACCGCGAAAATGCAGACGAATCTGGCCAGCGTCGACGTAGGGAAACAGATCCGATCCCAGCAGAGGAACCAGAGCCAGGCTGGCCACGCAGAAAGCCATGAACACTGAGCCAAACAACATCCGGTGATGCAGGCTCCATTCCAGCAAAAGCCCGTATCGTTCGCGAAGGCCATTGAAACGCGCTTCGAACCCTAGATGGAAACGGCGAAAGAACCCGGGTCCGCGGTGAGGGTCATTTCTCTTCTTGGCCTCCAACAATCGCTCGGCCCGATAGAAGTAGAACATCATCGTGGGAACCAGGGTGCGGGAAAGCAGATAGGAGGCGAGCATCGCAAAGGCTACCGCTTCCGCCAGTGGCCGGAACAGGAAACCAGGAATCCCAGTCAGAAACATGATGGGTACAAAAACGATGCAGATCGCCAAGGTGGCCACTAACGCCGGAGTAGCAATCTGGCTGGCGCTGATGAGGATCGTCTCCCGCAGGCCTTTGCCGTCCGGGAGCAGGCGATTAGTGTTTTCGACTTCCACCGTGGCGTCGTCGACCAGAATGCCGACCGCGAGAGCCAGGCCGCCCAAGGTCATGAGATTGATAGTTTCGCCGAGCGAAGTAAATGTCAGCAACGAGGTCAAAATTGCCAAGGGGATCGAAATGGACACGACGAACGTCATCCGCCAACTACCCAGGAAAATCAGGATCATCAGAGCGGTCAGAAGGGCAGCGACAATGGCTTCGCGCAGCACTCCCTTGATCGCTGCGCGCACGAAAAGGGACTGGTCAGCAATAGGGTTGATTCTCAGGGCTGGCGGAAGCCCGGCCTGGATTCGGGGAAGCTCGGCATAGACACGGGAAACAATATCCAACGTGGATGCCTTACCGGTCTTGAACACGCTCAATAGCGAGGAACGGTGACCATCCACGTGCACAATATTGGTCTGGAACTGGAAGCCATCGTGAACGTGAGCTACGTCGCGAATGTAGACCATCGTGCCGTTGACAACTCTGATTGGCAAATCGTTAAGTTCCGCGACCTGCGCGGGGCTGCTGTTTAGCGCGACGTCGTACTCGCGTGGCCCCAGTTTGATGGTGCCTTGAGGAAGGATCAGATTCTGTGCGCTTACGGCGTTCACCACATCCGCGCCGGAAATGCCCAATGCGGTCATCGCGCTGGGGTCAAGATCAACGCTGACCTGCCGAGGTTTCCCTCCAAAGGGGGACGGGATAGATGCACCCTCAATGTCGGCGAGTTGCACACGAAGGAAATTCACGCCCAGGTCGAAGAGTTGGCCCTCGGAGAGGCTAGGGCTGCTCAGGCCCAACTGTAGAATCGGCACGCTGGATGCCGTATAAGCGATGACCAATGGAGGGGTGGTGCCGGGCGGCATGGACCGGAGAACCGCTTGGCCAATGGCGGTGGTCTGGGCAACCGCCCCGTTAATATCCGCGCCCTGCTGGAAGAAAATCTTGACGACACCGATGCCGTAATAGGACTGGGATTCTATGTGTTCGATGTCGTTGACGGTGGTGGTGACGCCCCGCTCAAAGAGGGTGACCATGCGACGTTCCATCTCCTCGGGCGCCAAACCGCTGTACCCCCACACCACGCTCACCACCGGGATGTTGATGTCTGGGAAAATATCTGTGGGGGTTCGGACAACGGCAACGACACTAAGAATGAGGATGAGGATGGACGCCACTATGAACGTGTAGGGGCGGTTCAGCGCAAGTCTGACGAGCCACATCATGACGGGGGTCTCTCACGGAAAGAGCTCCGCGTTCTGTCTGCAGTCTTTCAGTACATTGTCGCACCTACGGACAGGGCTTCTGTGACACGCGTCACACGGGCAGGAGTGTTGCGCTATCCGGCATGGCCAGCGATAGGTGCCCAACTTTGACACCACTACTTCCCACTCCGCAGCCGCATTGTCCGACTTCTCCGTCGCAACTTCCAAGCGAACCACATCCTTGGCGTTAACAATCCCGACCTCTACCAGGTAGTCCAAAAACAGATTGGGAGTGCCAAACAGACTTGGCGTTGATTTGTAGCTCGCCAGTACGTGCAGACTCAAAGGCGCGGGTGCCGCATCCTTTGCGGTTTTGGCAAAGGGTGCGGGTTTAGATTCAACTCCGGACGCTCGCCGGCCACAAGGCAAACACTGTTCCACATATTCAGTTTTGCTAAAGAAAAAGTGCGGGCGGGCCGAATGGATTTGGACCATCACCTCTTGATCCAAATCAAAATGAAGAGTTGTAGAAATTCATGGCGTTGGATCGGCGTCGGATACCGGTGGTCGCCACCTGGTGGCGGGTTGCATTAAGATAGCTGTCGCACGTTCTTGTGCTGCTTATCCGAATGAACACGAAAGCGCTGACTCCTTCCGAGAACCTGATCGAGTTCCGTGATGTCTTTTTTTCCATCCATGGCGCAAGCCGAGAAATCATTTCCGGCGTGTCGCTCGCGGTACCTCATGGAGAGACACTGGTCCTGCTTGGCCGCAGCGGTAGTGGTAAGACCACGCTCCTGAGACTGATCAACGGGTTGCTGGCTCCCACCCGCGGAGAAGTTCTGGTGCAGCAGCGGCGCACCGCGGATTGGAATCTCATCCGGCTCCGGCGAAGCATCGGGTACGTGCTTCAAGACGCCGGGCTCTTCCCGCACTTCACCGTCGCGGAAAACGTAGGCCTGATTCCCACGCTGGAAAAATGGGAAAGTTCCCGTATTGCGGCTCGCGTCGAGGAACTGTTGCGGCTGGTTGGACTGGATCCCGTGGAGTTTGCGAACCGGCGTCCTCGCGAACTCTCCGGTGGCCAACGGCAGCGCGTGGGCGTGGCTCGCGCGCTGGCCGCGGACCCTGCGATACTACTGATGGATGAGCCTTTCGCGGCGCTTGATCCGGTTACGCGCGCCGAGATGCAGCGGGAATTCAGCGCGTTGGCCCGGCGGTTGAGCAAAACGATCGTGTTCGTCACGCACGACCTGCGCGAAGCCTTGCTTCTCGCTTCACGAATCATTCTTCTTGAGGCCGGCCAGGTGGTCGCCAGCGGATCACCAGAGAATTTTCTGCAAATCGATCATCCCGAAGTGCGCGCGTTTGCTGCTTCGCTGGCTGTCAACCCGGGAGCGCCAGTATGAGCTTCTGGAGCTTTGTCGTTGAGCATCGCGATGAAATCTTCGCCGCCACCCTCGAGCATCTGCAACTCGTAGTCATCGCCATGGCCATGGCGATACTCATCGGCGTGCCGCTAGGCCTGTTGCTGGTGCACCGGAAATTTCTGCGTACCATTGCGCTCGGCATTGCCAGCATCCTGCAAACGATTCCGAGCCTTGCGCTATTTGGCTTCCTGATTCCGATCCCGTTCATCGGTGGCATCGGCAAGCGAACCGCGATCGTGGCCCTGGCTCTTTACGCGCTTCTCCCGATTCTTCGCAATACCTACGTCGGGCTGACCAGCATCGACCCCGCGGTGCTGGAGTCGGCCGAAGCCATGGGCATGACCAGCACGCAAATTCTTCTACGAGTGCGCTTCCCCCTGGCCCTGGCATTCATTCTCGCAGGCATTCGCACGGCGACGATCATCACCATCGGTGTCGCCACCATTGCCGCGGCGATCGGCGCGGGCGGCCTTGGCACCTTCATCTTCCGTGGCGTGGCTCTCGTCAGCGACCAACTCCTTCTCGCGGGGGCCATTCCCGCTGCGCTCCTGGCCATTTTGGCGGATCTTCTACTGGGATTTCTGGAGCGCCGCTTGCGTGTCACCTGATCGAAGGGTCGTGGAGGCTGTGTTAGACTCCAGTGCCCGCCAATACATCGTGCGACCAAACATGTATCGGACACTCCTCCGCGACCTTTGCTTCCTTTCTTTGCTGAGCATGGTTTGCCTGGTTCCCGCGTGCAAAAAGCCACAACGTTCCGGGATCGTGATCGGCTCGAAGTTCTTCACGGAGCAGGTAATCCTTGCGGAACTCCTGGCGCAGCGCATCGAAGCGCGCACCGGAATTCCGGTTGAGCGCAAAACGAATCTGGGAGGCACGCTTCTGGTACACAAAGCGCTGCTCGCCGGACAGATCGATCTGTACGTCGAATACACCGGGACCGCTCTCACCGCGGTGTTGAACGAGCCACCGGACCGGTCCAGCTCCGCTGCCGGCAAAGGCGTTGCGGACCCGGTCTATCAGCGAGTGAAGCAACTCTACGCGCAGCGCTTTAATCTCGAGGTCACCGAGCCTCTAGGTTTTGAAAACACGTTTGCGATGGTGATTCGAGGAGAGGATGCGAACAATTTTCATGTACGCACCATCTCGGATATCGTTCGCTACGCGCCCCGGTGGCGCGTAGGCGTTGGTTATGAATTTCTGGAGCGTCCCGATGGATTCCACGGCTGGACGGATTTCTACCATCTTCAGTTTGCAGAGACGCCGCGAGTTATGGATCTCGGATTAATCTACCGCGTGCTGGTGGATCGCCAGGTCGATCTCGTTGCCGGCAATTCGACCGACGGTCTTATCGACGCGCTCAACCTCGTCGCCCTGGAAGACGACCGCCACTATTTCCCGCGATACGATGCGGTCCCGATCATCCGGAAATCCACGCTCGACCGCTTTCCCCAGCTTGGCGCCGTCCTTAGCGAACTTGGGGGCAAAATCTCCGAGTCCGACATCCGCAAGATGAACTATGCGGTTGACGTAACGCATCGGGATGCCGCAGTTGTTGTGCGCGAGTTTCGTGCGACCAAGGGATGGTAGCGATTCTCGCTGGAAAAGAAGTATCAATCAGCCGCCAACGCGGGAGGTTCGACAGGTTTCACGGCATCCATAAGAAAGAAAAACCCTTCTGCAAGGGTCGGATGGATGTACACGGCTCCCTTCAGGAGCGTGTAAGGCAAATCGCCAAGCATTAAAGCGTAAAGAATCTGGACCAACTCGCCGCCATTGCTCGACAGGACAGTAGCCCCGAGAATGCGATCGTTTCTCGCGTCGACGATCAGCTTCATCAATCCTGCCGTCTCGTCGCGCTCAACAGCTCTGGCAACCTGCGTCGTAGGCGTTTTTCCGATCTTCAAGGGAATCCCCGCGGCGCGCGCTTCCTTTTCGGTCATGCCGACTCTGCCAAGCTCGGGATCGGTGAACGCACAATAAGGCACGATGCGGTCTTTGATGGATAGATTCTTGCCGTCAATCAAGTTGGCGAAGACGATCTGGTAATCATTGTACGAAATGTGCGTGAACGCCGGGCCGCCCTTCATGTCGCCGAGCGCCCAGACTCCTTCCGCGGTAGTTTCCAGCTTGTCATTCACGGAGACAAATCCGCGCTTATCGGTTTGAATGCCTGCCTTGTGGAGATCAAGATCATCTGTGTTGGGGCTGCGGCCCGTGGCCACCAGCACGTGAGTACCCTCAAGACGGGCGGGGCTGCCGTCATTTGCCAATGCCGTTTCCGCGATAATCGCGGCACCCCGCTTCGCGAGGCTCTTGGTCTTCGCATTCAGAAGAAACTTGATGCCCTCCGCTTCCAGTGCCCGTTGCAGTTCTTTCGCAACTTCCGGATCTTCTCGCGGCAGGATTTGTTCCCGGCTCTGAACAATCGTAACGTCACTGCCGAATCGCGCAAACATCTGGCCAAACTCCAGGCCTATGTAGCCTCCGCCGATCACGATGAGGTGTTTGGGCAGGATCTTGAGGTCCAGAATGGTTTCATTGGTGAGATACGCCACCGATTCCAGGCCGGGAATTGGGGGAATCGAAGGGCGGGCTCCGGTGTTGATGAAGATCCGACGGCTATTCAGGGTTTCCGTTCCCACGCTCAGTTCGTGCGGTCCAACGAATCTTGCCGATCCTCGATACAGGCGTAAGTTCGGGAGTTGATCGATCCCTTTTTGTTGACCTTCGCGACGACTCTGGATAAGCGCATCTTTCTGCGCAATGATCTTCGGAAGTTCCACGCTAACTTCTCTGGTTGAGACTCCCCAACGCGCACCGTTTCTCGCATAGTGAGCAACTTCCGCACGATGAACCAAGGTCTTTGTAGGCGTGCATCCGGTGTTTATGCACGTGCCGCCCAGATGGCTTCGTTCGACCAAAGCGACCTTCCAACCGTGCCGCGCCAATGCAAGAGCCAGAGGAGAACCCGCTTGTCCCGAGCCAATAATGACGGCGTCAAATTCCATGGTTCGACCCCCGCTCCATTGCGTCTTGCTTCCGAATACCCGAGAGGATGGAATCCTGGAGTGCTGGCTAGCGCGCGATCCACAAATTGTCGGCGAAAGCCCACTCGTGGTCGGCCCACTGCCCTTGCCGGCGAAATCCGGTGCGCTGCGCGATGTCGACCAGCTCGTTCTGAGAATACTTGTGGCTGGTCTCCGTCCAGATGGTTTCACCGCGCAAAATACGGAGGCTAAGGCCAGCTTTCACGATGGTCACGGTTTGATCCATGCGGGCCCGCAGGTGCATCTCTATGTTGTGGTTCTGATTGTCGAAAATCGCCACATGTTCAAACTGTTCGATGTCGAAGTCCGCATCCAATTCGCGATTGATTCGCACCAGCAGATTTCGGTTAAAAGCTGCGGTAACGCCGAGCGGGTCGTCATAGGCCGCTGCCAACGTCGCCATTGGTTTCCGGAGATCGGTACCCAGTAGGAGAGAATCGCCTTCTCTTAGGATTTCGCGCAAACGGCTGAGAAATTCCACTCCAGCGGTTCCATCAAAATTGCCGATAGTGCTGCCGAGAAACAGCACCATGAGGTGTTGTTCCTCTTCCCGCCTCGCCGCCACTTCCAGCAAACCGTCGAGGTATTCCCGCTCAAAGCCGACGATGCTGATGGAGTTGATATCGCTCAATTCGCGCTGACACATTGCCAGGGCCGCCGAAGAAATTTCGATGGGATAGTAGGAGATTGGCTGCTTGCGGCTCAGTGCCTCAAGGATCATACGGGTCTTTTTTCCTGTGCCACTGCCCAGTTCCGCCACAATCACCGGCGTGGGGAGGTCAGAGACGATCTCGGCGGCGTACCGGCCGAGAATGCGTTCCTCTGCACGGGTTACGCCGTACTCCGGAAGCACGGAAATCACCTCGAATAGTGCCGAACCCACGGCGTCATACAGATACTTCGAAGGCAGTTCTTTTTGCCTCGATTTGGTCAGGCCAGTGCACACTTCCCTGGCGAATTCGCTTTGCGTGGCGCTTTTGATCAGTTCGATCGCCATGGGTCAGTCCGCCGTCTCGTTTTCGTTCGAAACACAGCGGAACCCTGCGTACGCGTATTGATAGCGCGGTTGAAACCAGTTTCGAAACGAACGCCGCAACATCGAGGCCTCCGTACGAGCCGAACCGCCTTTCATCACGTAATGTTTGCCGTCAAAGAAGTCAGCGGAATACCCCGGGTAAAAGGAAAAGGGCTGAAAGCCTGCGAAGGGTCCGAACAAGGATTCGGTCCATTCCCAACCATTTCCGAGTTGGCCTTGGACTCCGAATGCACTCTCGTTTAGCGGAAAAGAACTGACCGGCGCGGGATCCCACCGCGAAAAATCAAAATTCCCGAGGCCGGGACGCGGCACGTCATTTCCCCAAGGATACGTGCGTTCGCTGCCTTGGGGTGTACCGTAAGCAGCACGATGCCATTGGGCCTCGGTCGGTAATGACTTGTGCGCCCACTTCGCGTAAGCATTTGCTTCGGCCCAACTGACGTACACCGGCCAATTGAGCGGAAGGGGCGACTCCTCGAACATGCCGCGGTAGTGCCAATCACCATGGCGCTGAATCCAGAACGCGGGATGCTGAATGTTTCGTTCCTGCTTCCAACGCCAGTTTTCTTCGGACCAGAACTGGCGATTATCGTAAGCTCCAGATCGAAGGAATTCGAGGAACTCACCGTTGGTCACCATGTACTTGTCGATCCGGAAGGCGGGAACTTCCGTTTCAAAGGCTTCAAATTCGTTGTCCCAACCAAACCGTTGAGCGTCCCGTGGCTCCAGCCCGAGCGTGGCGATGCCTTCGGGAATTTGGAGCACTCCCGCTCTAAACGCTCCTTCGCTTGGTGACCGCTGCGGCTGCCAATGTTTTCGGCCAAATGGCAATTGATGAACCATGTAGGCCAGCGTTTCGGCGTGCATCAATCGATGTTCGATGGCCACGTTGAGCAGCAGCTCAACGGAATTGTGCGCCGAGCTCTGGAAATCTCCCGCTTGCAGCATCGCATCCAGTAAATGGCGTACCTCATTCCTGTAACTGTTCACCGGCGCGAGCTGAGGCCAATCGTCTGGCTGGTCCGTTGGCAGTCCACCACCGACGGGGTCGATACCAAAAGCAAAGAGCTTGTCGAATTCAGGTGCGAAAGGCTTCAGCGCAGGCACTTGCGAGCGAAACAGATTCAGGTCGAACGCTTCCAGGTGACCGACATAAAAGACGATGCGATGCCGTTCGGGTATCGGGCGCTCGTAAAGTGAGTCAGAGCGGACAATCTCAAACAGTTTATCCGTGCAGTTTCTCGCTTCGGCCAAGCGGTCGATGAGAACTTGCAGGTCAATCGTTTTGTTCTGAGCGGCTAGCATAGAACCTCGATTACGCACCAGATGGCAAACTACGCCAGATGAGATGCACGAAAAGTTTGCCCGTTGCAACCGGGCAGGCGAATACCCGCAATGCTGTACTTCGCCTCCATGCGAAACTGTTGGTGGAAGATGCGGAATACGGCAAGACAACGTTCGGAAGGTTCGCGGAGATTTGACCAGCGTAAGAGGTAACTTGATGAAAAATAAGGGTCGGGGCGAGCTGCCGACACATGCCTGTGCGTATTCAGGGCCGTTCGGATTTGTTCCTCTTGCATGGACTGCTCTAGCCGCAGTTTCGCTTTCATGTTTGTCTACCTTGTGGAATGAAACCCGGAACGCCGGTTTTTACCACTGCATTCAGCCTCTGTCTGGTCTGTATTCGATTGATTTGATCAAGCGCGTCTTCCGGAAGGGCGGAGATGTCGAAATTCTCTCTCGCGCGCGCCGCCGTCCTCGGTGTGGTAAGCAACGCCGTGCCGCGCTGCACCGCCCACGCCAGCAGCACCTGTGCCGGCGTCTTTCCAACTCGCGCGGCGATAGCTGAAATGACTGGATCTTCGAGCGGCCCCGGCCTCATCCCGTGACCCAATGGTGCAAAAGCCAAAAACACAACGCCCTTCTCCTTGCAGAATTCCAACAGTTCCGTTTCCGGCAGATACGGATGTGCTTCGACTTCCACCACGGCTGGCTTGATTCTTGCTGAGTCATAAAGGGGCTTCAATTCGTTTAAAGTGATGTCAGAAAGTCCGATGGCTCGGCACTTGCCATGATCCACGAGACTTTCCATCGCTTTCCAGGTGTCCAGCAAAGTCACATCCTGGTCATACAGGACATTGCCGTTTTGATCCCGCGGGTCCTGGTTGTCCCCGGGTTGAAACGCAAATGGAGTGTGAATGAGATAGAGATCCAGGTACTTGAGCCCGAGTCTATCCAGACTCGCCTCGAATGCCGGTTCGACGCGCTCGGGCCGGTGGTTGGAGTTCCACAGCTTTGTGGTAACAAAAATGTCTTCGCGCGCAATCCCTCCGGCGGCAAGTCCTGCCTGCAACGCCCTACCTACCTCGCGCTCGTTTCCGTATCGTTCCGCGCAATCAAAGTGTCGAAATCCCGCTTCCAGTGCGTCTCTGGTCGCGGTTATCGTCACGGCTGCGTCGGGAATCAAGGTGCCAAAGCCGAGCGCGGGCACATGGCCGGCTCCGTGGCTGAGTGGAATTCTCGTCATCCGCAGATCGGAAGATTCAATCATCGTTACACCTCCAAGGTATTTTGCGTTCGCCATCACCGCCCGGATTGGAAAATCAGATGCCCGAGTGCCAGGGCTCCGACTCCTGATTTGTCGTACGGGCTCGACCGGTCGATGCAACATCATCTATAGATTTCCTAGCAAAGGTAGTGTTTATGGGTTTTACTGCCAGCCTCCCCCGAGAGCCCGGTAAAGTTGCACCAGACTCTGGTACTCGGTGCCACGAGCCTGCGCTAACGTGAGTTCAGCAGAGAAGAGTGAACGTTGACCATCTAGGACTTCGAGATACGTTGTGGTACCACCCTTGTAGCGCATGTTTGACAAACGAACAGACTCCTGGAGATCCGCCACCGTATCCTCCTGCCGGACCCGAACCTCGTGAAATTTCTGATAGCCAATCAGCGCATCGGATACATCGCCAAACGCTCGTTGTATCGTTTGGCGATAAGCGATCAACGCCTGTTGATTCTCTGATTTTGCGAGCCGCAAATTCCCGGTTAGTGCTCCTCCTGTGAAAATAGGCTGGGTCACTTGAGCACCGTAGGACCAGATTCCGAGTTGCGAACTCATCAGCCCGGAAAATGCACTACTGCGCCCAAACGCGCCGCCGCCGGAACCCGTCAGCGATATCTGCGGAAAGAACTCCGCCTTTGCGACTCCAATCTCGGCATTCGCGGCAACCAAATTTTGTTCGGCCTCACGAATATCGGGCCGCCGTTCGATTAAGGTTGAAGGGAGCCCCGGCGGCACTTCGGGGGGAAGGGGCTGCTCCACCAGCGGGCGTCCGCGTGGCACGGCGTGCGGGTAGTCGCCCAACAGAATGCTGATGGCGTTTTCTTCCTGCGCGATCTGCCGCTCCAAGTCAGGGATAGTGGCGTTCGCCGAATCAAGAACTTGCTGTGCCTGCAAGACATCAAGCTTTGTGGCCACGCCGTGCTCGACCCGAAAAGTGGTGAGTCTCACGGAGTCTTGCTGTGTCTTCACGGTCTCGCGGGTGATTTGGAGTTGAAGGTCCATCTGCAGGAGAGCGAAATAATCACTCGCCACGTCACTCACCAGCGTCAAAATAACCGTCTGCCGCGCATCTTCCGTTCCCAGCAGTTGCGCGCGCGCCGCCTCCGTCTCGCGCCGAAGCTTGCCGAACAGGTCCAATTGGAAAGCGGCGTCAGCCGTCAGCGTCAGAAAGTTATAATTGGTCTGAAAGTTATTTTCTTTCCCCCCGCTAAAATTTCCATTCCCTGCGACTTGGGGGAACAGACTCGAACGCGTTACTGTAACCTGCGCTCGTGCCGCGTTGATACGCTCGGTCGCAAGTTGCAGGTCGTAATTTTGCTTCAGTGCTGTGCGGATCAGTTCCTGCAACTGGGGGTCCTGAAAAGCCTGCCACCAGGGAAGATCCGCATACGAAGCGGCTTGCGCCTGAACTTGCGGATTTTCGCTCAAGTCCCGAAAGGCGGTTGGAGGTTGCACCGCAGGCCGGTGATAGTTCGGCCCAACCATGCATCCCGCCAGTAAGCTCGCGCTGAGCATAGCCATTACACAGGAGTTTAGTTTCCTCATACGTCGCTCCGCCAACGACCGCTTGGAACTTCCTCGTCGTAGCTCATCTCAATCCCCCGGTGCCGGAGAAGGCGTTGCCGGCAACGCGCCCGAAGCATGCTCCTTTTCCGCACCTGACCATTTCTCCACCAGATAGAAAATCGCGGGAACGAAAAAGATTCCAATCAAACTGGCGGCAAGCATCCCCCCGATCACCGTGGTACCCATGATTTGCCGGGCAACCGCTCCGGCACCACTCGCCGTCCATAACGGGACGCATCCCAAAATAAACGCGAACGACGTCATCAGAATGGGCCTAAGTCGAAGCCTGGCTCCTTCCAAAGCCGCATCCGCCAACGGCTTTCCGCTTTCGAACTGCTCCTTGGCGAACTCTACGATCAAAATCGCGTTCTTCGCCGCCAATCCGATCAGCATGACCAGTCCAATCTGCGAATAGATGTCACTCTCCATCTGCACCATGTAAGGCGGCAGGAAAACTTGCTGAAAGAGCCGTCGCAAAAACAAAATTGCGAACGCGCCAAAAACCGCTACGGGCGTACTCAACAGCACACTGAGCGGCAGCGTCCAGCTTTCATACAGTGCCGCCAGGATCAGAAACACAAACAGCAGCGACAATCCAAAGATCGCTGCCGGCGGCACACCTTGCCTTGCTTTTTGTTCCTGGAACGACATGCCCGAATAGTCGAATCCCATCTCCCGTGGCATGGTCTGGGCGAATACTTCTTCCAGAGCTGTCGTGGCCTGGTCCGCGCTGTAGCCCGGTGCCGCGCTTCCATTCAACTGCGCTGACCGATACTCGTTAAATCGCAGCGTAAATTCCGGCCCCAGGCTCGGCTTGATATCCACCAGTGTCGAGAGCGGGACGTTGTCGCCCTTGTTGTTGCGAACATAAAACTGTCCGACATTTTCCGGCCGCGCACGGTCCTCGCCTTCCGCTTCGATGTACACCTGCCATTGCCGGCCAAAACGATTGAAATAGTTGATGAAATACCCGCCCATGAAGGACTGGATGGTGCGGTACACATCGTTAAGAGCTACCCCTTGCTTCAGCACCTTATCCCGATCCACGTGTACAAACTGTTGTGGCACACTGGCCAAGAAAGTGGTGCTGAGACTCGCGATTTCCGGCCGCTTGCGCGCCGCTTCCATAAATGTGGCCAGATTCTTGGAGAGGAACTGAATGTCACTCCCCGAACGGTCCTCGAGAATAAACGTAAATCCGCCCGCCGTCCCCACACCCGGGATGGCCGGCGGGGAAAATCCGAACGCTACCGCTGCCGGCAACTTGCTCAACTGCTGGTTTATGCGCGCCTTCAGCGATTGAAATTGTTCGGCTCGGGTGGTGCGCTCGTTCCAGGGCTTGAAGGTCACGAAGAATGTCGCGTTGTAAGTGGTCCGCACAAAACTAAGCAAGCTGAAGCCCACAAAGCACGTCACGTGCTCCACCCCTGGCGTATCCATCAGGATTTTTTCTACGTCCTTCGCAACAGCTGTCGTTCGCTCCAGCGAAGACCCATTTGGAAGCTGCACGTTTACATATGCGTAGCCTTGATCCTCGTCGGGTAGAAAGCTCGAAGGGATCCGGTTGGCAAAGAAACCCGCCGCCACGGCGAAGACCAGTAGCAAAACCACCATCACCCCGGTCTTCTTCACCAAAACACCACACCACCCGACATACCCGTCTGTGGCTTTTTCAAACATGCGATTGAACCAATCAAAAAACCGCCGCAGCAATCCGTGGCTCTCTTCCTTCGGCTTCAGTAGCAGGGCCGCGAGCGCGGGACTCAGCGTCAGCGCATTGAACGCGGAAAGCAGCACGGAGATCGCAATCGTCACTGCGAACTGCTGGTAGAGTTTCCCGGTAATTCCCGGAATGAACGCCGTCGGCACAAATACAGCCGAAAGCACCAGTGCGATACCAACCACAGGGCCGGAAAGTTCCTCCATCGCTTTCAGGGCCGCATCCTTCGGCGTCATACCCTCTTCAATGTGACGTTCCACTCCCTCCACCACTACGATCGCGTCGTCCACCACCAATCCGATCGCCAGCACCAATCCAAATAACGACAACGTGTTGATGGAAAAACCGAATATCGGGAAAAGCACAAATGTACCCACCAGCGACACAGGCACGGCCAGCAGCGGAATCAGCGTAGCCCGCCACCCTTGCAGGAAAATGTAGACAACCAGGATCACCAGAGCGAGCGCAATCAACAGCGTGACAACGATCTCCTTCATGCCCTCCGTCACCGCTCTCGTTGTATCCAGCGGCACTATGTAATCCAGATCCTCTGGGAACCGCTGTTTCATCTGCGCCAGCAGCTTATTGACTCCGGCCGCCGCGTCCACGGCGTTCGAGCCCGGCAGTTGATAGGTCGCTATGATCGCGCTGTTCTTCGCGTTATAGCGGCCAGCGGTACTGTAGTCCTGCGAGCCCAACTCGATGCGCGCCACATCGCGCACCCGCACCGTTCCTCCGTCTGGCGTCTCACGCACCACGATTTGCCCGAACTCTTCCGGCGACACCAGTCGGCCTTGAGCCAGAACCGAATACGTAAACTCCTGTCCCTTGGGTGCCGGCTCGCCGCCAGCTTTACCCGCCGGATTCACCGTGTTTTGCGCTTGTATGGCACTGACAATCTCCGGCACCGTCACGCCGAGTTTTGCCAACTGGTCCGGCTTTACCCAAAGCCGCATCGCATACTGCCCCGCGCCGAACACCTGTACGTTCCCGATTCCCGGCGACCGCAGAATCGGGTCCACCAGATTGATGTATGCGTAGTTCGCCAGAAATGTGGCGTCATAAGTTCCATGCGGCGAGTAGATCGCGATCAGCGTCAGCGGAGCAGTGACCGATTTCCGGACCGTGACTCCATAATTGGTGACGTCCACGGGAAGCTGCGAAGCCGCCAACGTCTCACGGCTCTGCGCCAGCACGTAATCCGTATTTGGATCGGTTTTCGCGTCAAAGTCGACAATCAGGCTGGTCGTGGAATTGCCCGTGGCGTTTAACGAATACATGTAGTTCATGTTGTCTACACCGTTCATCTGCTGCTCAATCGGCGTAGCCACTGCTTGTTCCAGTGTTTGCGCATCCGCGCCAACGTATGTCGCCAGCACTTGAATCTCAGGGGGAACGATGCTGGGAAACTGCGCCACCGGCAATCCGAGGATCGTAATGGCACCGACAATCACCATCACGATCGAAATCACCATGGCCACAATCGGGCGATTGATGAAAAACTTTGACATAGGCTCACCTTTCCTTGGTGTCCGCCGCAAATGGCTTGGGATTCACCTGCGCGCCCGCGTGCACTTTCTGCACGCCCTCGGCGACTACGCGTTCGCCTGGCTTCAGACCATCAGCAATAACCCACTCTGCACCCACCCGGTCGCCCACTTTGACCGTTCGGATATTCACTTTGTTTTGGTCGTCCACTACCGCGACTTGGTAGCCGCCTTGCAATTCCGTCACCGCGCGCTGCGGCACCAGCAGCGCACCTTGCTGCAGCCGGATCACCGCGCGAACTTTGCCGTATCCTCCCGGCCGCAAAATATTTCCGGGATTCGGAAATAGTCCGGCAAGCCGGATGGCCCCGGTTCCCTCATTCACCTGCCGGTCCGCAAAATAAAATTCGCCTTCGTGGGCATAAGTTGTGCCGTTGGCCAGAATCAGCTGCAGGTGCAAGTTTTTGTCTGCCGCCAGACGTGCACTCTCTGTCGGAAAGCGCTCTCTCCAGGCAAGGTATTGCGGCTCGCCAACCGTGAAGTAGACTTTGATAGGGTCGACTGTGGAAACAGAAGTCACCGGCCCACTGCTAAGGTTCACCAGCGCGCCCACCTGAAGTTGCGCTTGCCCCGCAATGCCGTCGATCGGTGCGACCAGTCGCGTGAAATCCAGATTAATCTCTGCCGTTTCGACGGCGGCCTCCGCCGTCTTGATTTGCGCCTTGGCTGTCTCAACGGTCGCCAGCGCAGCCAAGTTGTTCTGCACGGCATTATCCAAATCCTGTTGGCTGGCGGCCTGTTCCTTTGCCAACGGGGTATAACGATTCACGTCTAGTTCCGTCCGCTTCTGCACTGCTTCTGCATTCGCCAACGTTGCCTTGGCTTGCGCCAGTTGCCCTTCGGCTTGGTCTAACGCCGCTTGAAACGGCCGTGGGTCAATTTCAAAAAGCAGTTGCCCTTTTTTGACGAACGCACCTTCCTGATATGCCTGCCTTTGCAAGTAACCCGTGACCTGTGCTCGCACGTCCGCATTCGAAAAACCGTCGAGCGTACCGATCCATTCTCCATAAATCGGAACATCCTTCTGCTCCACTTGCACAACCATGACGTCCGACGGCGCTGCGGGGCTCGCACCAGTGCCCTTCGGGCGTATCGCCCCTATGACGAGAGCAATGACCGCTAAACACAGTGCTCCTGCCATGAACAAGTTGCGTTTTGAAAGCCTATTCATGCAACCCCCTTAGATGCGGCGTTTTGTTGGTCGAGCGGGAGCCTGCCAGACTCAACATGGAGCTCGCCTTGAGAAAAGCGACGGCGCGATCTGTCGTCTGATTTTTTCATCGGGTGCTCCTTTCGGAGGAGTTCTGGTTTTTTCATGGTGTTTCTTCTTTTGGTGGTGGTGTGTTTCGCCCGCGGGATTCTGGGCGGTTCCCCGTCCTTCACCAATTCGCTGGATTCGCCTCTCTCTTCGGATTCAGCGCCTTCATCTCATTGAGTTCCTCGGGGGTGATCTGAGGCAAGTGCCGGATGAACAAAACCAAGCGCCAGGTTTTCTCCGGAGTGTGCGCTTCGCTGAAGGCTGGCATGCCGCTCAAACGAACTCCATTTTGAATAGTGTAGTAGAGCTCGCCATCGCTCTTGTTCTGCGTCCCGGCCGCACGCAAGTCGGGCGGTTTCGGATAGAGGCCCTTGCCGAAAAACGTCTGGCCACCTCCGTCATTCGAATGGCACGTGGCGCAATGATCGGAGAAATGCTCCATGCCTGCCCGAATGTTCTCCGTTGAAGGCACGATGGGATTGCGAAGTTGGCGATACGCGGATGGCACGGCCATTTTGCGTGCTGTTGTGGCCGCGAACTCCTCAATCGCTGACGGTGTCGCAAGTGCGCTGAAGCCTCGTCGCACGAGAATCGACCCGTATCCCGCGGCTGCAACCGCAAGAGCAAGCAGAATCAGCGAAGCTACTTTCCAGGGTTTCATGTCTGCCTCTCCTGTGCCGTGTCATCGTTGTCCGCGCACCCGACAACCCAGGAATTGGCCAGATCGGTCAATACAAGCGCGTTTGTCGGTAGTAATCCGACGGAAGCACGGGTCACTTCCGGGTTCTCCCTGTTGTCCCCTCCGCAAGACGTTCCAAATCGCAGTTCAATCCGCATGAGCTTTTGCCGACTTCGCTTCGCTACCGAGCGGACTAAATACGTCCTGAATAATGGGAGCTCCAAACGGGGCGCCCGTGGCTCCGCCATCCACAATCAGCTCGACCGCATTGACGTACGAGGAATCGTCCGACGCGAGGAAAAGCACGGCTTTGGCAATCTCTTCCGGCTCGCCCCAACGGCCCTGCGGAACCGCAGAAGCGAAGAACTTCGCCAACTTAGCGGAATCTTCTGCTGAAGCAGAGGCGCGGGGCCCGCGCTTCCAAATGGGAGTTTTGATCGCCCCTGGTGCGACGACGTTCACGCGAATGTTGCGCGGGGCAAGGTCGGCGGCAATGGAACGCGCCATCGAGACGAGACCACCCTTGGTGGCTGCATATGCGGCGACGCCAGGTTGACCGAGATAGTTATGTACCGACCCGCTAAAGATGATGCTGCCGTTGTCGTTCAGCAGAGGTGCCGCTGAATTCACCGTAAAAAAAGCGGCACTAAGGTTGGTGTGAATTACGTTCTCAAAAATGGCCTCGTCGGTCGAGCCGGTAGGAGTACGGCCGGAGATGCCGGCATTGGCGAAGACAATGTCGAGCTTTCCGAAATCTTTGGCCAGGGCCGCGAAGAGCCGCTTGCGATCTTCCGCAATAGTAACGTCTACGCGGTAGCCACGCGCGTTCGGTCCAAGTTCGGCGATCGCTTCATCGAGCGTCTTCGGGTCCCGACCAGTAATGGCGACCTGCGCGCCCTCGGCAATGAAAAGTCGGGCTGTGGCAAGACCGATGCCACTGTTACCGCCGGTGATAAGAGCCTTTTTCCCTGTGAGTTTCATAATGCCTCCTTTTTTGAGAACCCTACCGCAGTGATCGGAAGCCCGCGCGGACCTCCTCGGAGAAAAGTTGTGGCGGTTCCCAGGCCGCAAAATGCCCGCTCCTGAATCGTCGCGAACTGCACGCCTTGCGATGCATCCGCGACCGTTTCCCGCTCAGGCCACTTTGTCACGTTGATGCGCCTGCGCCATTCGGCCAGTTCTGCTTCCGCAACACTCACACGAAAAGGACGAATTGCATCTGACTGCTCGGTGCTTCGTTGTGTAGCACCGGATTGGGTCATAGTGTCCTCCTTTGACTCGCTCCGGATGCATCTCCGACCGGAATCGGATGCGAGGAAGCTACGACCCTACAAGGGCAGTCCTTCCATTGCTGACCTGGTGGTTGATTTTTATCCCGCTCGAAAAGCGAGATCCGTCCGAAGTGGCGAAAAGCCTAGCACAAACTGACCTACCGGTGCATTAAATCCTGGTATGGAAATGTTGGTACTAGGTCCCGGCTGACCTCGCCACGTTCGGTGCCTTAGTACCGCTACATGGTAACGAAGAGCTTCTCGAAGAATTCTTCTGACCGCGGTGAAGACCTAGCGCGACAACGCTGCGGAACATAAGAGAAAGTCCGAAATGTTCTCGCTGTCTTATAACCGGTTGAGCGTGTGAGCCAGCAATGGCATCGAGGCCATCTGGCGCTCCGGAGCCGCGATGCTGCCGAGAATGAAGCAATCTTCACCCGAGACCGGGCTTTGCACCGAGACGTGCAATTCCTTGTTTTCATAGGGCTTGACCGAGAATTGCCCTAATCGCAAGCGAGGAAGGTCACTCAACACCTCGCTAAAGTACGTGTACTCGGGAAAACTAAAAAGCATCAGTAATTGCCCACGACGATGATCGTTACCATTGAGCTAGAGCGAACGGTCCTGTCCCTCTCAGTCCAGGCTCTTGCAACAACGAAAACTCAGATGATAATTGGCGTGGCTGTGTTCGTCCATTACCCGGGTTCCGTGCCAGAACGGGGCCCGCCAGCGGCACCAGTCCGGATGAGCCCGAATGGTGTCGAAAACAAACCAACTGCCTTTCATCTCCGTATAGCCTAGCTCTTTGCTGCCCAGGCTCGACATTTGGCTTTTATTCAGCGGCAGATTCATATGCTCCGCCGCATTCCCGTTGAGATCGTAAACGTCCAGTGAACTGCGGCACGCGGGAAAATCGCCGGTGGGATAGGTGTTGGAGCCGCATCCTTTCCAGCTTCCTCCATTGCAATCCGCAGTCTTTTTGCTTCCAGTCGCACAGATTCCTTTTTCATACGTCGGGCCGTAGCTCCAAGACTGGGTAGGACTATCAGCCTGGTTATGCAGATAGCGCATCTTGTGAATCGCCTCTTCCGGAGACAGTCCCAAGAGGACTTCGAAGTGATAATCCGGGGGTTCAAGGTCTCCAGAGCAGGCACCCTCCCACTCATGGGCATCGCAAAGGCGTTTGCCCATGGCCCAACAGATCTCCGCGGCTTCGCGGGCCTTTACCCAGACGACCGGGTACGTACAGGGAATGTCGGGGAATTCAAACTGATCGATGCAGGCCTTGGCGTCCTCTGGTTTTTCCTTCGATGGGTCGTACAGGGGCGCCATATACTTGGCTTTGCAGATCTTCTCAAATCTCGGATTCTCGTAATGCACTCCCAGGGTATTCAATTTCACCTTACATTCGTCAGGCGTAACGGGGTGCTGCGTCACTGCCGGATTTCCCTGCCCGATGTAGCCTGACTCTGCGAATATCTTTCGAATTGCCTCCATTTGTTCGTCGGAGAGTCCATGTTCCCGCTGTAATTGCTGGAAGAGAAGTTCGTTCTGCTCTTTCAGCGTTTGGGATGAAGTAGTGAACGAGCCGAATCGCACGAAGCCGGAAAGGACCAGAAATCCCGAAACCAGAACACGCCAAACTCTCATCGCTTGACCTCCTTGTCTTTAATTGCGCCGTGTGACGAAAAAGAAATCTCGGTTGTCCGGATAGCCGAGAAAACGGGGAACCGTTCCCCTGGAATCGGATTTCTCCACTTGACTCATTCCACTGATGAGATGATCCACGAAGAGTTGCGACCCCGCCTGTCGGTACATTGCCAGATAGGTGTGCTCCAGAGCGTTCATGTCCAGGTGCATGGCATAACGGCATCGATAGGCCTGAAATACCCGAGCCATCGCCGAAGGCGTGGCGTCAGAGAACACCGCGTAAATCAGGAAGTGCTTCTTGCCATTCGACTGCAGCGCAGCGCCAGCGCGTATCGTGCGCAACGCCATATCTTCCGAGCCCGACCAGTTTCCGGGGCCCCATTTATTCACCAGCCCGCCGGGAACTGTTGACTGCGACCGCTCATCGAACTCAACCAGAGGAACCCCGTTTTGTCGCGCATACTTCAGCTTGCCCAGCAACTGGTCATCCTGTGCGGCCCAGCTTTTCATCTGTAGGGAACCGTCATCGAGCACAAAGATCGTCGCTAAACCCGGCTGAAGTTTGCTGAACACTACCCCGTTTTCCAGAAACCCGTAGTGGCTCCCATGGTTCTGGGTGGCTAACTCTCCAAACTTGAAGGCTCCATGCTCGCGCTTAAATCCGCCCGTGAACGTCGCCACCGTTCTCCGCGTATTTTCCGGGCTAACTACGCCCGTCGAAACGAGCGGGGCGATGGTTCCGATTCCATCCGGACCCGGAAGCTTCGGATCCTTCATTCCCGGTTGAATGTGTTCGGACCACTCCACGCCCGGATAGTCCGTACCGAGCGCATAGCCAAGATCGAACCGGTCCAGGTCAAACGCGACCAGATAGCACAGCGACGCGGCTTCGACCTTATCCAGCGAGTTGACCATCGTTTTATCGCTCTCCAAGATTGCTCTGTCGATGAATTCCGGCTCGATCAGGCTTACGTAAATCCCTGGGTTCCCGCTTGCCGGGTACCATGCTCCAGGGCGCACTCCGGCACCGCCGGAATTTTCCAAGGCAATCCCAAGTCCACTCGGCGTAATCACGCGATCCGCGTATTTCGGATCGATCCTGGCGGGAAAGGGAAGAGCACCTTGTCCTTCCACATTTACGGGAACAGCGCCGCCTGCTTGACCGGTACGTATCTCCGCGGTTTCCCGGTGGCTATCTTCCAACAGGTGATGAAAAACCGTGGTCACCTTCTCTCCGCCCCACACTTGTTTGCGGAAGAACTCGGCTCCGGCCTCCAGGCTTGTACGGTGTCCCTTGACCGGGTTTCTCAGGTACACGCGCCCATCGCACAGCGGCGCATAGGGCAGTTGCGAGTTCCGCGCCTGTTCCAAGAAGCTTGTTGCTCCACCTTCAAAGAGATTGCAAGGATATTGCGCCTTCCCCTCCAAAATCTCGATTCCAAGCGGATATTTCGGATCCAGAATCAACTTTCGAGAGCGCGGCGCGGGATTTTCCAGATGGTAGGAGGACTCCCCGCCGTGCTGCCAGGCAACTTTCAGCAAATACCATCCGTTGATTGTCGGATTGAGGTTGACCAGCGTAGCTCTACCCTCTGTGCCCCCGCCCGACTTGATGTTGATTGAAGTCGTTTGTCGAAACTGCTGGAGTTCTTCAATCGTCTTCGGCACCGCAGCGTTGTATTCTTCCGCTTGGGTTTTCGGTGTCATGGCTCCTTGGCCCATGACATCCTGGTTCGTCGCTGCGACTAGCATCGCCACACAGGCGGTTACCACAGCGACAAGCCAGGGCAGCCCACCTCGCCAAGTGGGTCTTGCAGTATCCGTTTTTGCTGTATGTAGCATAGGGGCGCCGTATGCCAAATCCTCTGGAAAGCTACATAGCCAGCAACGCCGCGCCGAGCATAAGCAGAATTAAAATACGACTTGTTCGGTCGCGAAGCGCGAATATCAGGGGATCGTCGCGCATTTTCCCGCGATGTGCCACCAGCCAGATATAACCCAACCAATAGAGCAGCAGGGGACACAGAAGCCACATCAGTTGATGCCTTCCATAGAGAGCTTTGGCGGCGCCACTCGAAATATAAAGCGCAAGCACTAAAGTCGCGGCATATCCGCTCGCTGTTCCTTTAGTCGCCAGCAACTCCGCGTCACTCAGTTCATAGCTCCGTGCCGTGGCTTGATCTCCGTCAACGCTTCGCATCACCACGAGCTCGCCATAGCGCTTCACGAATGCCAGGCTCGTAAATAGGAACATGGAAAATCCCAACAGCCAACTGGATGGAACGATCCCGACCGCTTCCGCACCTGCAAAGATCCGCAATGTATAAATGCTGGCCAAGACCAACACGTCTAGAAGAGCTATCTTTTTTAAATAAAGAGAATAAGTAAAGGTAGTCGCAAAATAGACCAGAACAATTACCAAAAACAGTGGCGAGACCAGCAGGCCCAGTGCGCAACCTAGAATAGTCAGGGCGGGAACCATTGCGAAGCCGTACAAGAGCGTCAATCGCCCCGAGGCAAACGGCCGCAGCCGTTTCTTGGGATGATGACGGTCCGCCGCCAAATCAAACAGATCGTTGAACACATACCCTGCCGACGCGCAACAGCAGAACGCCAGGAAAGCGAGGAAAGCATCGCCCAATAGCGGCAGCTCGATGAAACTGTGGGCGGCGAAGATAGGTACAAATATCAGAACATTTTTCAGCCACTGCTGAGGTCTCAGCGCACTTAAATACTCACCGAGACTCGGCCGGTGTTCTTCAAACACGCTGTCAACCGGCGTTACTCTCTCAACGGCTCGCACCAATCGCTCGTTTGCGCTGACCACGATCGCCTTTCTTGCCGCCGACCACACCGCCAGGTCACGCTTCTCATTACCGGCGTAGTCAAAGCCTTTCTCGCCAAATTGACTTACCAGACACTCTCGTTTGCGCTCCCCGGACAGATTCGTGCTGCCGTCACTGGCTAGCACTGAATCGAAAATCTTCAGATAGTCCGCCACCTGTTGCGCGAGTCGCTCATCGCTGGCCGTTGCGAGGACAAGCGGCCGCCCGTTTTCATGCTCGACCCGGAGGCGCTCGAGAAGATCCGTCCGATAGGGTAGCAGCGTGACATCAAGGCGTCCGCGGCGGGCAATTTCTCGCTTTAGATGCGCTCTTCCCTTGAGGAGCCAAAATGGCAGCAGGTACAAGGCGAGCGGCGAGCGGCGTAACAAACTTAAAAGGGATTCGAGCAACAGATCGGTCTTTAGGAGCGTGCCGTCCAGATCCACGACGAGCGGCGGCTCCAGAATGGATAGCTCGCGGAGTGATGCCCTCTGCTGTCCGGAAGCGGCTGTTGAATCTTTAACACTCATGACATTGTTAGGCGCAGTCGGATACGCCATTATGCCTCAATCGAGCGTCACAGGGACCTCATGCACCCATTGGCGCATGGAGGCGTTCCTAAGCCGAGCCCATTTGTGATCTAACCGACTCTTGGTAGCACTTCAGCGACCAATCCCTTATACGGGCAAAGTCGTTCGATATAAGACGTCTTGAATGCTAAGTGCTGAGAGATGCTTCACCTTCGACCCTGCCCATGCTTGTCCTCCTCGGAGAGTGGCTAGTAATGGTGACCGCTGATGGGCATCTTGCGCCTTCCTATTGTCACGCCAGGTGGATTCTCAACCTGGCTGTGTCCCCTGCCGGTTCGATCTTATGGAATAGAGTTCTGGTCCGTAGAAGAAGTCCGTAGCTTTGCAGGGTGACTCTGGTCAAGGAATTGTTCCGGTGTTTGCACTACAAAGCCACCCGTTCTCTCGCTGCGGTTTGGCCCGCTCCAAAACGCCTGAACGCAGTTTCTGCCGCTCTTCTTATCATGAACCTGGAGCCAAATCACGGAACTAGCGGACTTCCACGATGACTAGGGACACATCGTCGGCGAGGGGCCCGCGCCGCCAGGCAGTCACACCGTCGAGGACCACTTGCCGCATCTCCGGCAATGGGAGCTTTGCCGAATCGAGGACTAATTGTGAAAGGCCATCGACGCCGAGCATTTCCTCGTGATGATCAAAAACCTCGACGAGCCCGTCCGTGTAGAGTACCAGCCGATTGCCAGATGCGAGCTCAATTTCGTCTGTGGACTCGGAAGGTGCCGTTTCCGACAGACAGCCGAGAATCCCGTTTTGCGACTCAAGCAGGCGGACACCGCCACCTGAGACAAGCATTGCCGGTGGATGGCCTGCGGCAGCAAAGGTGGCGCGGCGGCCGTACTTATTGAGACGCATTGCGGCCATGGTGAAGTAAAACCCGTCCGTCTTAAGACGGTCGTGCACAAAATCGTGAACGCGTCGCAGCATGATGCCCGGCCCCGCTTTGCGTTCGAGTGCGTGGAGTGTTTCGGAGTAAATGCGGTTCGCCATAAGCGCCGAACCAATGCCATGACCGGATACGTCGCACATAAGGATGGTTAGAGCTTCGTCACCATGTGGAAAAACTACACCAAAGTCGCCGCCAATGGTACGCGCAGGACTATAGTAAGACTCGACCGAGACATCGTTCCAAACCAGGCTTTGTGGTGCGAGCGATTGTTGAACACGAGCTGCCAGTGAGAGTTCGGCCTCAATTTCCATCTGCCGCTTCTCGAGTTGGGCATTGGATTTGCGAAGTTGCTCCTCGACGCGCTTCTGTGCGCTGATGTCGGTCACGATGAGCAGCACATATTCCTGTCCGTCCGGTCCCTGGATCACCCGCCCACTGAAGATCGCCGGGATCTTCTCGCCGTTCTTACGAGGCAAGTAGAATTCACTTCGACTGCGCCCGGAAAGGTGGCCTGACTCATGTTGCCGCAGGAGGTACGGAATATCTTTCGCCGGGAAAATCGCATCGGGCGTTCGGCCGCGGATTTCTTCACGGCTATACATTCCCAGCCGGAGCAGCGCTTCGTTGGCGAAAACTACGCGAAGCTGATCATCGACAATGACCACTCCCTCGTTGAGCTCTTCCAGAATACTCTCCATCTGGCGAAGCCAATCCGGAGTCTTGATATTGGCGTTAGGCATGGCTTTCTTCACTTGAATTCGTCAGCGAAGATTGTATGTCGCGATCGAGCAACCGAGTGACGAGAGCAAACAGAACACTGGCCGATATTCCACACATCAGCACGCCGGTTATCCCCTCCAGAGGCCCTAAGAGTCGCCATTTGGACGGAAGAACCAGATCGCCATATCCTACAGTGGAATAGCTGCTCGCGGAGAAGTAAAAGGCGAGCTCCCATGACGGGAAGCAACGCGCCCGGTAGAAACTCGCCCATAAAAGAATCACGAGCCCGTGCAGAATTACAATTGCGATTATCGATTTCACTACCAGAGTGGCCGAGTAAACTGGCCCATGCTTTTGAGCGTCCCCGGTCAGAACACGCTTTAGCCACTCGATGAGCGCAGTTACGCCGGCGCACTGCAAGCAGAGTGTAAGACTCAGCAGAAGAACAGCCGCGGCAATTTGGTTAAAAAGAATCATCGCAAAAGCCTTCAACGAACTAAACATGCTCACTGTTTCATTCGAGCGTTTGTCCCATCGCCGCTAGGCTCCTGCCCAACGAGCAAATCCGCGACCAAGCCAACCGGCCTTTGTCATCAGCTGGTGTGTGGCGCCATTTCAGAGGCCGGACGAGCTTCAGTCTCTGCCGGAGGTTGTTTGGTTTCCCAGCGGATGATTTTCAGATCGAGTACGAAGATGCTGTAAAGGACCGGCACCAGGAGCAACGTGATGAACGTGGCCACGGCAAGTCCTCCTATCTGTGCATAACAAAGAGCCTGCCATAGGGGCCCTCCTTCCAGCGCCAGCGGGAAGAGGGCCAAGATAGTCGCTAGTACGGTGATCATTACGGGCCGGATACGCTGGATGCCTGCGTCCGGAAGGGCCTGCTCCAGAGGCTCCCCTTTCTCATGCATTTCCTCGATAAAGTCGAATAGCACGATAACGTGGCTGACGATCACGCCAATGAGGCTGGCGATGCCCAGAAAGGCCATAAATCCAAACGGCGTATGCGTTACCCAGAGGGCGATCAGAGAGCCAACCACTCCGTAGGGAGCAGCGGCGAATACCAGAAGAGGTTTTACGGCGTTATTGAATTGAATCAATAGCGCCAGGTAAATCCCCAGTAAAGAGATCAACAGAACGAGCTTGAGGTTGTCGAATCCTTCGATTTGTTTGGCCAGTTCGCCACCGATGCGGAGCTGATAACCGGGAGGGAGATTCTTCTGAAACTCCCGTAGTTTTGGAAGGATCTGCTCAAGCACCTCAGAGGCAAAAACTCCAGGCTGCGGATAACAAAGTATGGAAATGGTGCGAAAATGCTCGCGGCGCCTGACGCGACCCGTTTCCAAAGAATTTCCGACCGTTGCGATGGAGAGCAGCGGCACGCGGTTGTTGGTCTGCGAAGAGTAAATATAGAGGTTCTTGATGTCCGCAAGCTGAGCACGTTCCTCCATACGAAGGCGCGCCACAATCGGGATGTTCTTGTCGCCTTCCTTGAAGATGCCTACGGTTGCACCGCTCATGGCCGCAGTTGACGCATCCGCCACATCGGCGTTGGTAATGGCTGCCACGTTGGCGCGGTCTGGATCGATCTGAATCCTCTGCTGAACATTGTCAGAGAACCAGTCATCACGAAGAACGGCGATGCCTTGAGCTTGGCTGACGATATCCTGGGCCTGCGCGGCAATCTGCCGAAGGGTGCGAATATCCCTAGCTTCATTTCTTGCGTCAACGTCCTCCTGCCCAGAGATTAATAACTCGACAGGATTCTCCACAGGATTCGTTTGAAGCTGGCGAACCGTAACCCACGCGCCAGGAACTTCCTTGTCCAGTGCGTCCTGGATCGGACGAGCTAACTTTGGCGAAGCCTCTTTATCCGTGACCTCGACAATCATCTGCGCGTAGTTGGTCTGCGGCATTTCCGGCGACACTGAGAACCAGAAGCGTGGTCCCCCGCCACCGTCAAAAGTCGTCAGCGATTTAAGAAGATGCCCACGATGTTCCTTCGTAGTCACGTCAGGAGAATTTTCAATCACCTGCCGTACTACCCTTTCGGCCTGCATGGCCGCATCGTTGGTGACGCTCAAGGGAGCGTCATTCGGCAGCCAAATATCCAAATAAAACCAATATTGGACATCTTCGGGAAAGAATTGCGTCTTAAGCCGAGAACCCAACATCGCACCTGGAATCAGGAAAACCAAGGACCCGGCGAGCACCGCCCATCGGTGTTTTATGGCTTTGCCGACGAGTCTGTTGTAGAAGCCGTAGAAACCCCGCTGCCGTCTCTCCTCGATAGTCGGTTCCCGCTTGGCGGGAGCCCGCAGAATGTAGTAGCCCAGGAACGGAACAAAGGTCATCGCAACGATAAGCGCACAAAGAAGAGAAGCGGTCATGACGACTGGAAGGCTCTTCAAGAACTCGCCGGGATTGCCGGTCAGCATCAAAAATGGCAGGTAGGCGATGATATTCGTGACGGTCGCATAG
The DNA here is from genome assembly GCA_035271845.1 of Candidatus Acidiferrum sp. GTDB lineage: Bacteria > Acidobacteriota > Terriglobia > Acidiferrales > UBA7541 > Acidiferrum. The sequence continues at coordinate 6,139 of DATERF010000075.1, read as the reverse complement.
AAAATCGCGGTGGCCAGCTTTGTAGGGGCGATCCACGAGGCAACGCTGCGCGGAAACCCTTCCGCCAAGTGGCGCTTGATGCCGTCGCCAGAGACCACCGGCACGTCCACGAGAAGGCCCAGCGCGATGATCAGCGATGCGATAGAGACTTGTTGAAGATCGATTCCCAACATATACACAATGCCGAAAGTCATCGCCAGTGTGATGGGTATGGCCAGAGCCATAATCAGCGCCAGGCGCCACTCCCAAAATCCGATCAGCGAAACGATGACCACGAGTATGATGGCTTCGATTAGCGCCCGCATGAACAGGTGAATATTCTCGTAGACTTGCAGCGGTTGATCGGAGGTGTGCGCCAGAATCAGGTCGGCGGGAAGAATTTGGCGAAGCTGCGAAAGCTTCAAATTCACGGACCGTCCGAATCGCGCGATCTGCTTTCTATCGCGCATATAGATTGCTAAGGTGATCGCGCGGCTGCGCTGCCAGTGTCCACTTGCGTCGCGCCAAGTATAGTAATTCAGATACTGGGCAGGAGCCTGATAGCCTCGGCTGATTTGGACGAGATCCCGTAAATATACGGGGGTACCCTCTGATGTAGTCGATACCGCCACATCCCCTATGCTCTTAGCCGTATCGAATTGCCCGGAGGGGATAAGAGTGACCCTACGCTCGCCTGTTTCGACAGTTCCGCCCGGCGCGATGATGTTCCGGGCCGAAAGCAATTTGGAGAGATCAGCAGGACGAAGGCCGTAGGCCGCGAGGCGATCCTGCGAGTAATCCAGATAGACAGTCTGCGACAAAACGCCCCGCCGCTCCACCTTGGACACTTCGAGAGCACCCTGCAGCGTTCGCCCAATCAAGTCAGAAAAATTGTCGAGTTCCGCATAGCTATATTTGTCGCCCGCAACGCTGGCCAGTTTCGCTCGTGTTTCCCTGGGATCGCGGATGATCGCTGGCTCCCATGTATCGGGATGCAACTCGGACCGTTTTAGCCGCTCCGAGATAAACCGCTGAATGAACTCTTGAATGGAACGGTCATCTGCTTCGGAAACGCCATCCACGAGAATGAATCCGCTTCCCTGTATGATTTCCGAGTCTCGAATGATGCCGTCGGTCCGCGCTTCCTCTTGAAACAGGTATATGGTGCCAAGAACCGCGCGCGGCGAAATGGATTGCGGAAAGGGATCCACCACCGTGATGCGCTGGCCTTTTCCATTCTGCTGTTTTCCATCGCGAGCTTTCCGAATGGCCGCTTCGACGGAATTGGCTCGAGCCGCAATTTCGATGTCGTCCGCCTTCGGGCTCGCGACCGTCAACATGAGCGCGGCGGTGTCTCCGAAATCGCTCTGGAAACTTATGGGGCCGGCGCCCTGCGGCAACTGAGCATTTAGAGCATCCAGCTTGAGGTTGATATCGCTGAATTGCCGCTTGGTATCGGTGATGCCCTCATCGAGCTGAATGGTCACAAACGAATAGCCTGGAAGAGAGATCGACTTAATGCCGTACTCCGCATCCGTTCCAGGATGGATGGTCTTGTTCTCGGCGGCAACGTCCTCAATTCGACGGGTAATGTACTGTTCGACCTGTTGCGCTGTGGCTCCGGGCCATGCACAAGCCGCGACGCCGAGACGCACAGGAATGTCAGGGTCCTTGCGCTGCGGCATGGATGTATAGCCGAAATAGCCCCATATGAGCACTCCGGCCAGAAGGATCCAGGAGATGTGCGGGTGCTCGACGAAAAACCTCGGGACATTGCGGCGATTACTGATCTCTTGTTCGTGTTCGAGTGCCATTTTTCTATACCTTTATGGGACAACCTGGATGAAATCGCCGTCCTTCAGACCAGCGGCTCCAACGACGACAACTTTCTCGGCTGGATTTACGCCTTCAACTGCCACATCACTCTCGTGGGTTTCACCGAGCGTGACTTCGCGCAAATGCGCGATCCATTTGCCGCCCTGTTCGCCGGCGACGAAAACGGCATAGCGTCCGGTTGAAGCGGGATCAGGAACAACGGCGCTGAGCGGCACGGAAGGAACCGGGGCTCTGTGAACGCCTGTCAAACTGAGGGACGCAATCATCCCGGGCTTCAATGACGCTTTCGGGTTTGGCACGGTCACCTCGATGGCAAAGACGCGATTTTTCTCATCGGCGCTCGCGGCAATACTGGTGACCCGACCGTTGTACTCTTTCGGATCGTCCTGCAGATGAATGCTGAATTGTTGCCCCAAGCGCAGACGCCTTACCGCATAGTCGGGAACACCAAAACCGATTTTGACGGCACTCGTGTCGGCGATGGTAAAGGCCGGCGTCCCCGGTGATGCGAGGTTTCCTAGTTCAATGTTCCGAGCGAGGATGTACCCCGAAAACGGCGCGGTCAGATCGGCATCCTTGAGAGCCAATTGCGCTTGGTGCAGATTCGCCGTGGCCTGATCCACAGCCGCGAGGGTCGAATCGAATTTAGCCTGCGCTCGATCGAAATCGGGCTTGGTCAAGCTCTCTGAGGCGTAAAGCGTGTTTGCGCGTTCATAATCCTTCGTTGCCTCGACATGCTGTGCTTGGGCCAGACTCAACGTTGCCGTGGCCTGGTCAAGGTTATTCTTCAAATCCTGATGGCGAATCTGTGCAAGAACCGTGCCCCGGCCAACATAATCTCCCGGACCTATGTCGCGGCGCCGTCCGTCCGCGCCCATGACCTGCTTAATCTCCGTCACATATCCTGCGGACTTGAATGACAGAACCGCTTCTGCGAACGGCAGAACAGAAGCCGAGTAGCGCAAATCTTCTGAAGGCGAATACAAAGCCACATCCACCAGATGAACAGGCGTGGGCGATTTGGCCGCGACTTGCGTAGGTTGCTTACAGCCACTTGTGGCTGCGATCATCGCAAAAACCAAGGCTGCCGTTGCTGGCCCGAGCCTTTTTCTCAATTTGCTCCCCATAATGTCTACTCCTCTCCAATCGCTTTCTCTGAACTGCCTGGCTGACAATGCCAAAGTAGTTTTTATGCTCATCGATTACTCTTCTCCCATCGCCTTACGCAGCTCGGCAAAAGCGCTCCAATAGGAGGAAAGCGCTTGCTGATACTCGAAATTGGTTTCGGAACTCTGAGCCTGTGCCTGGAGAAGGTCTTTTAGCAGTGCGGCCTGCTGCTTATATTTGTTGCCCGTGACGCGAAGCTGCTCCGCAGCCGCTTCGTGGGCAGTACGGGAAGCCTTAAGCAGCAAAGTGGCGTCCCGCCACTTACGGTACTTCGCACCAACCTCTACAGCGACCTTCGATTCCGTCTCTTGGATCCCGTTGTGCGCCTGTTCGATAGTCTTCACTGCTTCAACAACCTTGTTGTGGCGTCGTCCCCAATCGAATGGTTCCCAAGTCAGGTAAAATCCGGCCGTGGCAACGTTTTGCGGAAGAACTTGCACATTGTAGAGACCCTGATAGCGCAGGGACAGACTCAGGTCCGGAATGTACTCGGCTTTCGCGAGTCGCCGATCGTATTCGGCTTGTTTTTCCTTCAGGTGCGCTTCCCGCACCTCGGGGCGGTTCGCCAGCGCTCCCTGCCGGGCCGACTCGAGAGTCAGATCGCTTGTGTCTTGCTCTGGAATAAACTCGACACGAAAGGGTGTCGCCACATCGCGGCCAAGCAGTTGATTCAGCGCCTCACGCTGGGTCGCCAGCCCATTCTCTGCCACGGACAATTCATAGCGCGATTTGGCTAGGTGCGCGTCGACGTCCAATGCATCGGCGCGCAATACCGTCTTTTCCGCCACGTATTGCGCCGTGACCCGCTGTGCTTCTTCGAATGTTTTTACCGCTTCACGAGCGGCATCTACACTCGCTTGAACCGCAAAAAGGTTGAAATACACATTGCGAACTTCGGCAGCGATCTTCTGCCGCTCGGCGCGTACATCTTCACGAGTGATATCACGTCCGAGTTCCGTCAGGTGAATGCCGAGGCCGATCTTGTATTGCTGCGTAAGCGGCTGATCGGCATTGGCAGTAATGTAGGTCGTAAACACTGCCGGCGTGTGGATTTTCGCATTGCTAGATGGGATCGGACCAATTCCCGGATATGTGCCGAACGAACCGGCGGGAAACGTGAAGTCAAATGGGTGCAAGAGTTCGCCGCCGAGCATGGTGAATTGAAATTGTGGTTTTCGCCGGCTACGCGCCGTACTCACTTGGAAGTCGTATTTCTGGACTTCCAGGACCGAGTTCTTCACAAGTCGATTTTGCTGGAGTGCTAACGTCACCGCTTCATCGAGAGTGAGGATGGGCTCCTGAGTATCGGCATTCGATATTTGCTCTTGGGCCGATGAGGCCACCGGCAATGCAAGAGCGCACGCGAGAAAGATCACTGATAAATATTTGAATCTCATGTTGTTGATCCGTTTGTTGCGGCTTCCCTTCCTGCAAGCCCCCGAAGAGTCGTTGTGACCACTTTTTGCGCAATGCGCTCGACAGACAGGCGCTCGAGGTTCGCGAGGCCATCGATCGCAAGCATGGTTAGACCGTGAACTACGGCCCATGTGTAGAGAGTCGCTGTTTGCAATTCCGATTTTCGGGTGAGTGCGGGGTCGAACATTCCGATACGGGCGCCGCGCCGCAGAATGTTCTCCAGAGCGGGGCGCGTAGCCACCCACGCCAGGACCACCTCTGAGCTCCGGTCAGGGCGACTCGGTGTCACACTGAACATCAAGCGATAGAGAGCAGGGTACCTGGTTCCAAAGCTGACATACGCAAAACCCATTTTTGCGAATGCAGCGCGAGGATCGGCGATCTTCGCGACGGCAGCCGTCAATTCGCTGCGCAGCAGGTCGTGACCAGCCGCTGCCGCCGCGTCTAGCAGGTCTCGTTTGTGAGGGAAATGGTTATACGGCGCGTTGTGACTCACCCCCGCCCGGCGCGCGACTTCTCGCAGGGAGAAATCCCAATCTTTGTCTTCCGCCGCCAGCTCAAGCGCCGCCTGAACGAGCGCTCTACGCAAATCCCCATGATGGTAAGTGTCACTGGCGCTTGGCGCCCGTCTCGAGTTGTGCGTGTCAGGAGTCATAGAAAGAGTTGCCTGCCAGGAATATGGACAGTGCCCATACCGAATGTGGTCGCTATCCACATGTCCGCTTGTTTCGGATTGTGAGTGATGCAGGTCACATGCCAATGCCCGCCTGTTGCAAGTGGTTTATTTACATGGACAGGACAGGTCTCGGCCCCACTGCGCTGCCGGTATGCGGGCAGCATCGCACGGCAGGTGCACATGCCAGCAAACATCGCGATGCCGCAGCCCTCCACCGGCTTCGGCGCGGGCTGAGCTCGTGAATCGCGCGCGCGATGACTTCCTTGCCAGTCCCGGTCTCGCCAGACATGAGAAGCAAATCACCCGGCCGCACCTGCGCCGTGGCGAGCAGCCTCGCAATCGGACAGACTACATAGCGCTCGATGGCGCGCTTCAAGTGGCGTGCTCCATATCTCTGGTCCGTGCCCTTTTGCAGCAGGAACAGCCTTGCTTCGTTCGTTATCCGAAACTGGAAGGGACTCGTCGCACAATCCGATACGCGCTTCTGCACTTGCCGCAGTTCAATGTCCGGCACTTCATCAAGTTCGTTGCGCTTCAACGGATGGAACACCACCACTTTGTCCAAGCGGTTCATAAACTCGGGGGAAAACTTCCGCCGTGCCGCTTCTACCGCCGTCCTCTCCACCTTCTCGTTTAATCCCTTGGCTGGCATGTCCTTCGTCTGGATGAAACCCATCCCACCTTGCATTTGCTACGCGCGACCGCAGGGCTTGCCGGTGAGGTGAGTTTCCGATATTGCCAGGGAATAGGGCTAATTGCTGAACATCGCTTCTGGAGTGATCTGAAGCCGTTCCAGCGTCACTGGATCACTGAAGGCGTTACTGTCGGCGGCTCCTGGTTGGTTGATCTCGCGCATAAGGCCGGATGACATCTTTATTTCTCCTTACCTCTTTCTGGTTTGGTAGAGTTTGTTTCTCAGCTCTACTGTAGGGTGCCTCGCTGGCCTTCTCCGATCATCGGGTCAGCTAGTGGGATCCGGACGAGTCGAGACTCACGCGCGAAGCGACGCCACCGAATCAACTTGCGGCCGAAGTACATAGCGAGTGCAACGAACGCAACACCCGT
>DATERF010000074.1:0-6999 GCA_035271845.1 Candidatus Acidiferrum sp. | reverse complement strand
TACTGGATCGGCCGCGCTGCCGGCTCCGCCCTCTATCGCCGCGAGGACTCCTTCTTCTTCCGCAAGCGCCATCTCCACCGCGCCCACGACTTTTACGAAACTTATGGAGGCAAGACCGTAATTCTTGCCCGCTTCATTCCTATCATCCGCACTTTCTGCCCGCCCGTCGCCGGCGCTGCTCAAATGCCTTATCACCGTTATGTGATCTACGACATCTTCGGCGGCACTTTTTGGGTCGGCAGCATGATCCTTGGCGGCTATTTCCTGGGGCGTTCTATCCCAAACATCAGCCAGCGTATCCATTACGTCATCGCGGTCGTCATCTTTGTCTCACTTTTGCCCATCATCGTCAGCGTTTTCCGCGCGCGCCGCGCGGCTTCCTCCTCTTCTTCAGATACCTCCCCGGGAGGCCGCTAGCGTATGAGTTCTGCTGCTATCCGCGCGATCATCTTCGATATTGGCCGCGTGCTGGTCCGCGTTGTTATCCAGCGTGCCCAAGTCGGCCTTGCTCAGGGCCTTTCCCTCACTCCCGAAGAGTTCTGGTCCGCCATCGAAAAAGATCCGCGCTGGACGGATTGGCAGGAAGGCCGCATTTCCCCTCACGATTGGCATCTCCACCTCTGTCAGCGCCTCGGCATTTCTCTCAACTTCGAGCAATTCACCGCAGTTTGGAATTCCGCTCTCGATCCCCAACCCATTCACCCGTCACGTCTCTTCAAAGAGCTTTCCAAGCGCTATCGCCTGGTTCTTCTCTCGAACACCGATCCCATCCATGTCGCCTACCTTGAGTCGACCTACGACTTCTACCAATATTTCCCCAAAGGGCAGCGCATCTATTCCTGCTCGGTAGGGGCCAGCAAACCCGATCCCCTCATTTACCGTGAAGCCGTGCGTGTATCCAAAGTTCGCGCCGGCGAAGCTGTTTACATTGATGACATCGCCGCAAACGTCGAAGCTGCCCGGCAGCTTGGCCTTCACGGGATCCATTACGAATCTCCGCAGCAGCTTCTCCAGGCTTTCGCTGGCCTGGGCATAAAAGTGGAACATTTTTGCACTACGTAGGAATTCATCGCCCGCGTTCACTGGCGCGTAAAGATTCCCAGAACTAGTACCACCCCGCTTTTCCATAGTTTAGTCCAAACCTAGGTGCTACAATCAGCTACGGGCCATTCTCAATCCGGCGTTTGCGGCATCCCACTTGCACTTCTTTCTATCAGCTTTAATGTTCCGGCAGCAGATTTGGGCTGCCATGTCGCAAAATGTCGTACCCATTTAGGGGTAGAGGAGAAGGAATTCACATGTCTGAGCAAGATTCACAGAACAATTACGTTGAAACGAAGTCCGGTTCATCTTGGCAGTTGCCCGCGATCATCGTCCTGGCGCTTGTGGCCTTGGGCGGTCTCGGCCTGGCTTGGAGCAATTCTTCCAAGCTCGATGCAACCAAGCAAGCCGTCGCCGATCAGGTGAAGGCGGTGCAGACTTCCGTCCAGTCGGATATGAACACACTCAAGGACCGCGTTGCCCAGGACGAAAAGGTCAATACGGATCTCAAGGGTGATCTGAAGGTCGTCACGGATAAGCTGAAGATCACGCAAGGCCAGTTGAAGAAGGCGCGCAGCGACGCAGAGCAGCTCAACTCCGATACTACTTCCAAGATCAGCGCTCTCGACACTTCCGTCCATCAGGAACTAGCCACCAAAGCGACTTCTGACGACGTCAAGACCGTCGATACCAAGGTCACGAAGGTCGGTTCCGATCTGAGCAAGACCATCAATGACCTCAACATGGCTCGCAGCGAACTGGGCACTCTGATCGCCCGCAATCATGACGAGATCGACGTGCTCCGCCGCCAGGGCGAGCGCGACTACATCGAATTCTCCATCGCCGGCAAGAATCAGCCCCAGAAGGTCGGCAACATCACGCTCGAACTCAAGAGCACCAACGAGAGGAAGAACCGCGCCAACCTCGTCCTGACCGTCGAGGACAAGAGCACCGAGGACAAGAATCGCTCCATCAATCAGCCTCTCTTCTTCTACCTGAGCGGCACTCATCAGCCTCAGGAAATCGTCATCAACAAGATTGGCAAGAACCAGATCAGCGGCTATCTCAGCATCCCCAAGGCAAACGCTCACCCGGTGACTGCCGCCACTTCCAGTTCCGGCAGGTAACTCAACTCGTTTCGTTCAAAGGGGCGGCTTCGGTCGCCCCTTTTTTATTTCTATCGGTCATACCGTTCTTCCCTGCCTCCGTTCCACGTTGGTCCTTTTCTGCCTGCTTCCTGATCCCCTCCGCCGAATTTCTCCTATCCACCTACTTCCGTTACAATTTGACTAGACCCGGAGCATTCTCTTGCGCTCTTCCACAACCGTCGTTTTCTGTGCTATCGACAATCTAATCTCGCCCACCGGCAAGCCTCTTACCGGATTCCCGCAATTCCTTGAGTCCCTCGCGGAATCCTCTGTGCCTTGTGTTTGGGTCACCTCGCGCACACGTTCCCAGCTTGATGCCACGCTCCGCAAACTTGGCCAATCTGAACCCTTCATCGCCGAGGGTGGTTCTGGCGTTTATCTCCCCGAAGACTATTTCCATCTGAGACCCGCCACCACCACGCGCCTGGGCCGCTTCACCTGCATTCCCATCGCTTCCCCTCAGCCTGCTGCCGCGGAGGCTCTCAACCTCCTCGCGGAGGAAACCGGCATCTCCGTCGTGTCCTTGCGCGCGCTCTCTCCCCGTGAACTCTCCCAGAACACCGGGCTGCCGCAGCGCGAGGCGGAACTCCTCCGCCTTCGCGATTTCGACGAACTCTTTTTTTTCGCCGGGGCTTCCGACGCCGACATCGCAGAATTTCAAGCCGAGGCCAAGCGGAAAAAGCTCACGCTGCGCCTGCGCGGCGTCTTCTGGGCGCTGGCCGTCGGCGCCAGTCTCTCCACCTGCACCCGCGAACTTTGCAAGCTCTATGATCGTTCCCTGCGCGCGCACGCATTCAATGTCGCCATCGCTACTTCCGAGGAAGCTTCCGAACTCTTCCCCGCCTGCGAACACGCTATTCTTCTGGCGGATCGCTCCTCGGCCCTTGATTCTTCTGCTGACATAGCGCCGCGCTCCATTCAGCCTGCGTCTCGCCCTGCTCCCAAATCCTTCCCGCTCCTTTCGCCAAACACCTGGGAACTCCTGCTCGACACCATCCTTAACCGCCGCTTTTAGCCGCCCCACTCGGAGGCAAGTCCCGGTTCGTTCAGTACGTGCTCGGGCGCAAAGGTCTCCTGCTAGACTGGAAATACTGTGTCCTTTGTGTGTGAACCTTTGCACACGCCTTGTGCAGCCGTTTTCCCCTTTTTGAGAAAACGTCAAAAAAGACCAACAAAAAGCCGCGTTCTGATAGTACTGATTACCTGGCTCCAACCTGGCACACCAATTGCTCCTTTACCCTTGCTCGTCGCTTGCAATCCCATTGTCTTCCGGCTCACCTTGCGCGTGATCCGAAGGCTAGGAGCTTCCACCCATGTCTTGGATGCGTCGCGTCTTTCATGTCCCCGCTTCCGAAACCCAGATGGGCCTGGTTCTCGCGCTCTGCATTTTCACCATGAGCGTCATGTCCATCGCCCTGATGTGGCAAGCCCAGGTCATCGCCAGGCAGAACGCCGTCATTCGCATGCTCGAGACGCGTTTCGGCAGCTGACCTGTTGGTTGTACCTTCGGTAATATTTCTCTCCCGTCACTTTTTTGCCGCTCACCTTCTCACTTTGTGGTTTAATCCTTCTTGCGGGGAAATTTACTTTCGGGAGATTGCACGTGAACCGCATTGTCGTCGCATTCTTGCTTTCTTTATCCTTGGCGCTGGCATCGGCCGCGCAACAGCCGGCTGCCTCAACAACTGGGACAAACAAAGCCACCCAGCACCATTCGCGTCACCACAAACATCACGGCGGCAAAAAGCATTCAGGCGCGCACCACAAACCTTCCCACTCCGCGCACTGATCTTTTTTCTGAAGCATCCCTGAAACGCAAGAAAGGCCCCAGCCGGAGCCGGGGCCTTTCTTGTAATTTAGCTGTGTCGTGTGGTGAGCAGTAGTTACTGCGTTCTGTCACCTGCCGACTCGCACCGCGTCAGCGGTGTGTGCAGCATTGTTTTGCTTCTAGGCCCGGTGGAGTCATCCGTCCCCCCCGGAGCTCTGGGAGCTCACATCTTCCTTCTACTCCCCGGCATTGCAGGCCGCAAGGGGAATCTCCAAAAATCATCAAGACGCACCTATCCCCTTGCCTATCTATCAATTGTCCTGTGATATTGGGGCCTTACTTGAGGAACAGCGTCTCTCGCAATTGGTCGCGGCCAATAAAGGTCTTAATGGTCCGGCAGTTACCGAACAATCCCTGGATCTCGCGGTTCTGATATACCTTTTGCGCCGTGCAAAGCGGCTTTGCCGAGAGCAGTTGCAACGTGCTCGTATCCGCCACGCGGTATCTCTGGAATCCTTCAGGCTTCTTGCTGTGGAACATCGCAAACACCACGCCACCCGGCCGCAGCATCTCATCCAGGTGCGTCACTGTCTGCTTCGCCACCCCTGGCTCCAGGTAATCCAGGACATCCCACAGCAACAACGCATCGAATGACGCCTCTGGATACTGAAGATTCTCTTCCAGAAATCTCTTTGTTCTCGCCTCCGGCGTGCGCTCCAGATAATCCTCTTCCGTCACCGGCAGCTTGCTCCGCGACTCTTGCTCTTTTATGAATTCGGACCATCCCCGCAAGATGTCATTCGAAGTTACGCGGAATCCCCGCTCGATGAAAAAGCTGATGGTCGTCTGCCATGCCGGGCCCAGATCCAACAACGTGCCGTGCCCCAGTCCTTCCAGGTTCCACAGGAATTCTTTCAATCCATTCGAAATGCGCGTCGTTTCCTGCAACTCCGGCTCTCGATTCGCTGCGACAGCCCTCAGACCGCCATTCCCGTTGCCGTTGTTCGCATCTCTGCTGTACGGCAGCGGCCGTGTGCCCGCCAGTCCCGTGCTCGATCCAATCGCGATTCCCAACTTGTTTAGAAAGCCCATGGCTCAGTCCGCCCCTGCAACCGCCGCACCCGAGGCCGGCTCGTCTTCCGCCTTGCTCGCGTCTTTCGGCTTATTTGCTTCCGTCTTCTTGAGACCCTCGCGGCTGGCCCGCTCCGATGCACTCACGGGCGGCTTCCCCGCTTCCAACATGCCGTGCAATTCGGCGCCTTCTTCAATGGAAATGCGATCCGCCTTCAAGTCACCTTGCACTCGCGCCGAACGCCACACCTGAATTCGTTCCGTGCCCGTCAACTTTCCTTCCACGCGGCCGCGCACAATCACTTCTCGCGCGCTTACATCCGCCTTCACGGTGGCATTGGGTCCCAGTGTCACCGTCGAATTTGCGCACGTGATTTTTCCATCGATCTGGCCATCCACAAACAGCTCTTCACTCCCGCTGATTTCTCCCTTGATCTTGATTCCCTGGCTCACACAAGCCGCTGCTTTGGGTGACACACGCGCGGGTACCGGCATATTTTTTCCGCTCCCCGTTCCCATTATGGAATTCACAGCACCTGTGGAAATCTCGGAAGGCCCTTGCGGCTTCCCCTCCTCTTTATGCCACATGGAGACACCTCAACCCGTTCGCAGTATTTCAAAGTCGCTTTCGAGGACTGGCGCTATGGGGTGCGACTCAGAAAGATAAACATATTACAGCACTTATTCGCTGTAAAGAGCAAGGCCAGTTTTTTTCCACAACCCGTATGACCCGAATGGATACAGCCGTCCTGGCCCTAGTACTGCTAAACCCAACCATGCCCCTTGCGGAGCACTTCCACTGCCATCCCCGCGTAATTCCCATAATGCCAACAACATACCCATCATTTCCCGCGCAAAAAGTTCTGTGGACTTCCGCTTCTCCCACCAGCGTTGTGGGTCGAAATCTCCGTCACGCGCACTCGCCACGCTCACCGCAATCCCTGCGGGAAACACTTTCTGGAAAACATATCGCGCTCGCCGCGTGTGATAATTCGATGTCACCACGACCACGCTTTTCCATTTGCGTTCTTCCGCAAAATGCGCCAGCGCCAGCGCCTCTTCGCGTGTGCTGTCGGCGTCATGAGCGAGTCTTACGATCTTCTCTTTCGGCACGCCTCGCTCCACCAGGTCGTGCTCCATCAACTCGCTCAACCCCGCATTGGGCCGCAATCTTCTTCCGCTGGCCACCACGATTCCCGCAACACCCTGCCGGTACAATTCCGTCGCGCGCGTGGCACGATCCGCATAATAGTTGTCATCGCCCAGCACCGCAATCGCATCAGCGTGCGGCGCGGGCTCATCCACCACCCACGTTTCGGCTCCATACCGCATGATCGGATGCCGCGCAAAATAAACCAGTGCGCAAAGTGCCGCGAACGACGCCAACACCACAAGATTCACAAGGATTCCTCCTTGTTCACCTTGGCGCTGCTCTCCTCTTCTCATGGGTTTGGATCGCTGGCGCGCAATTGTTCCGCGGCTTGTTCCGGCAGCAAGGCGTTGAAGTACACTTCCTTGATGCTGTAGGACTTGCTGCGCTGTTCCACGATCGGCAAGATCTCAATGTGCCAGTGGTAATCCTCCGCCAGCGTCTTCCAGTATCCGGAAAGCTCGCCCTTCTTGTTCCGTGTGTTCGGTGAAGTGTGCACCACCAGGTGAAACGCCGGGGCCACCTTCTCCAAGCGTCGCAGCACCCGCCCCAAGAGAGCCGCCAGTTGCTTGCGGTTCGCGCCCGGCCGTGGCTGCTCAAACAGGTGGTTGTGCCGCCGGTGCATCACCCACACTTCAAACGGCACGCGCGAAGCATACGGACACAGCGCGTAGTAATCGCCCTGCACATCCACAATCCGCTTGCCCTGCTTTTCTTCCTGCCGCACGATATCGCAGAAAACGCAGCGTTCCCGGTCCTTGTACCACTCGTGCGCCGATGCCAGTTCGTACTTGATGCGCCGCGGCACGAAAATCGTCGCG
>DATERF010000073.1:0-50533 GCA_035271845.1 Candidatus Acidiferrum sp. | reverse complement strand
TCGACTACCCTTTCCACGACAAAACCATCGTGGTCACTCGTTGTGGTCGCATTTGTCTAGGCAAAAAGAAAATCAATTTCAGCCAGGTCTTTGCCGGCCAGGCCGTCGGCATCAAAGAAGTTCATGACGACATTTGGCTGGTGAGTTTTATGGATTATGATCTGGGATACTTCGATCTGGAGACACGGGTGCTCGAACACTCGACAATCCGTTCGGCCCAAAAGTGCTACCCATGTCTTAGGTACGTTGTGTTACCCATGTGTCCGGGCCGGACCTGAAAAAATTGGTCGGGGCGAGTGGATTTGAACCACCGACCTCCTGGTCCCGAACCGTAGTTTCAAAAATCCTAAGTCGTTTTTGTGGTGTCGCATAGAGACCAAAACCACTTTTCTTTGAACCTCTTAATTGAACCTAATTTGAACCTAATTACGACCTTAGGACGTGGGGTGAACCCCTAAGATGGCACAGTTTTTTGGGACACAGCTTCCGCTTTCGTAAAACCACAATAGACTTGCGACCGCAAAGATCGACCACGTCGCCAACGATTGACCAGAAGCATGCTGAGTGTGGGTGAAATACAACTTCGAAATCGACGGAATAGCGGCGAGCGGCTGGACAATACCGGTAATGACTGCCGGCTCAAACACCTTCAGCCATCTCATGTGTCGCTCCGGACTCAATATCACGATCGCTGTCCTCCTTTTCTCTCTCTTCTCCGCTAATGCGTTTCACGAACGCGTACCTGCAGCACGAACGGCTTGTGCCGTTCCACTGCGACTGCACTGGAAGAAGTGGCATTCCCATGGCGCCAATTCCACGTACAACCCCGGAGACAGCATGTCGTCACCGACGCGGTCGTAGTTCGCATCCGTTAATGCATCAGCCAGATGCCAGGTTTGCTCACGTAACTCTTCCCACGGGACTTGTATACAAGCTTGAGCAGCGCAGTTGCTGAGATTGATCAGGATCAGACGACGATCATCACCCTGGGCCCAACTCCATGCCACGATGTTCTGAAAGGATGGGTTGTCGGGCCAGCCGGTTCGTGCGCACAACTTCCATTCACCATTTCGAAATATCGGAGCATGAATTGCCACTAAGAGTTTGGCGTAGAACGCATACAAAAGTTCATCGACAGGCTCTGTGGGGCGTCTGCCCAGAAAGACAGGTATCCTTACCTTTCGACCTTCAAATTGTCCTTCATGAAAAAGTCTTGCTCCGGGGATCGTCGATATTGTGACTGCGACGGCCCGTTCCTTCAGAGGTGGAAATGTCGCTGCCGCGCGCGGCTCGTCGTGGTTCTCGAGGAAGCGAAGCAGCTTTTGCTGGTAGGCAAGATCGGCACAGAGATGAAGTCGAACACTCTCTGCATGCTCATGTTCCAGGCGGTCATACAACCTCTTGTCGTAGCAGAAGTCGAATCCCTGCTGTTGGAGTTGCCACTCAAGGTCCCAATAAGCCTCGGCAATGAAGATGAATTCCGGACGTGCTTTCCTGACCTTTGAGATCACGTCACCCCAGTACTCGGTTGGCGGCCTTTGCCCCGCACGACTGCCCCAGGTCCGTTCGAAGATCTGGTTCAGCAGAAGCATGGCCATGTCGCAACGAATGCCATCACACTGAGCCGCAATACTGGAGACGGTTTCAATCACTGCTTGCCGAAGCCCGGGCTGAAACGCATTGAGTTGCAAAACATCCGGCCATGCTGGGAAGTAAGGGTCCCGTCCGCAGGCGTAAATAGTTCCTTGGGCGTCAATATAGGATGCCGGATCGTTCCTAGCATCCTTGTTACTCCCGCGTATGAAATACTCGGGGTGTTCGGTGACCCACGGGTGATCCGGCGCTACATGGTTGGGCACGAAATCCAGGAGCAACCTCATGCCTCGCTTCGCAAGTTCTCTCCGCGCTATGGCCAGACCTGCAGGGCCTCCGAGGTGTTTGTCAACTGCGTAGCGTCTGATACAGTACGGCGATCCGACATTGTCGGATGGTTTAAAATCGGGCAGAGCTCGACGGAAATCCTCAACCAAATTCTTATTCTGATTTGCAATCGCAATTCCCGCAGGACTTCGCTCCCATACGCCCATCAGCCACACTGCATCGAAGCCGAACTTGGCGATGGCGTCCCATTCGGCTGAGGGTATGGAACTCAAGTCGACGGATGTTTTAGTTTTCAGGCTGAGCTCGGAAAGCCAGACCCAGGTATTGATCTCGTACAAAGTGGGGAATCGAGGCCAGCTGGACATGGTGATTACCTCTTTCGGTCAGTCGTTAGCAACTTTGCTCCCGTAGGAGGGCCTGTTTTACAAAACATAAGAGCTCGATCATTTCGTTCCGGCTCGACTTTCGCCTGGAAATCGGAACGAATCACTAGCGCGAAGTTCCGTCACGTGACGCACAATACCATTCGCTTTGTCTGCCGGGTGCCGCATCCTTTGCGGTTTCGGCAAAGGGTGCGGGTTTAGATTTTCTTCCAAGCATGCTCCGCACAAAAGGCTATCACTGTACAGGCACTTTAGATTTTCTTGGCTGAGCGACCGCTGAAGATTGGTCGGGGCGAGTGGATTTGAACCACCGACCTCCTGGTCCCGAACCAGGCGCGATAACCAGGCTTCGCTACGCCCCGACAAGCGCCTAAGCAAGGCTTTTTCTAGGCGCTGGGATAAGGGTAGCACAGCTGGCGCGGGCTGTGCCAGGAAAGCGCTTCGGCTGATTTCTGATTATCTACTTCGGCGATAAAACTACCAGCCGAACTGCTGCACGGGTCGAGGTCTCGCGCGTCATCCCAAGTGAATCAACTTTGCTTCGGTGATGGCTGGATGTTCGCGGATGGGACCAAGAATTTCCTCGGAAACTTTGCCATCCAAGCACACCAGTGAAACGGCTTCCGCTCCAACGGTGGCTTCTCGACGGCCCAAGGCAAACGTGGCGATGTTCACTCCGTGTTTTCCCAGCGTTGTTCCGACGTGGCCGATCACGCCGGGCTTGTCGTTATTCCGCAAGTACAACATGGTGCCGTCCAACTGTGCTTCCAGAGCGATGCCGTCGATATTGATCACGCGAGGCGTTCCGTCGTGCAGTACCGTTCCTTCAGCGCTGAATCCTGGCGCGCCGGGCTTCTCCGGAAGAGCCGACACTTCCAGCGTGTGGGGAAAACCGTGCTCGCGGCGCCGCGTTTCTTCTTCGACGGTGAGGCCCCGGGCAGCGGCAACCGCTGGTGCGTTCACTACATTCACTTTCCCTGCGAGCACGGCATTCAGCAAACCCGCGAGAACCGCGCTGCGCAAGAGGTGTGTGCCAAGTTCCGCCAACTCCCCTGCGTAGCGGATTTTTACACGCGCAGGCCGCGTCGCTGCTGCCTGTGACACGAGCGAACCAAGTCGTTCGGCGAGCGCCAGGTATGGGCGCACACGACGGTATTGCTCCGGCGACAGGGCCGGCAAATTCACCGCATTGCGGATCACGCCTTCCACCAAATAGTCCCGCACCTGTACAGCCACCTGGTTGCCCAACTCCTCTTGCGCTTCGGCGGTGGACCCCGCCACGTGCGGGGTGCAAATTACGTTCGGCAATCCCACAAGCGGAGAATTCTTCGGCGGCTCTTCGGCAAACACGTCGAGCGCCGCGCCGGCCACGTGGCCGCTTTTCAGTGCTGCGGCCAAGTCTTCTTCGTTGATCAATTCGCCGCGCGCAGCGTTGACGATACGCACACCTTTTTTCATCATGGCAATCGACTGAGCGTTGATCATGTTTTTCGTGAGTGGACTGACTGCCGTGTGGAGGGAAATGAAATCGCTTTCCGCCAGCAATTGCTCCAGAACGACCAGCTCGACAGAGTATTCTTTTGCCGCCGCTTCGCTGATGTACGGGTCGAATGCCAAAACGCGCATGTCAAATGCGTTCGCGCGGACCGCTACTTCCCCTCCAATGCGACCGAGCCCAATTAGCCCAAGCGTTTTCCCGCGCACTTCCGCCCCGGACGACGATTTCTCCCAGCGTCCTTCGCGCATCGCGGCGTCAAACTTCGGTACTTGGCGCACCAAAGCCAGCAGCAACGCAAACGTATGCTCCGCTACGCTGACCGAGCTGCCTCCCGGCGTGCTCATCACCAGGACCCCGCGCTTGGTAGCCTCGTCCAAATCGATGTTATCCACGCCCACGCCTGCGCGCCCAACCACGCGCAAATGCGGCGCCTTGTCCATCAGCTCCGGCGTTACTTTCGTCGCGCTGCGCACGATCAATGCGTCGGCGTCCGCGAGTTCCCCCACCAGCGTTTCCTTCGTGGTCTGGACAATCTTCCAACCCGTCGCTTTCAGCAGCTCCACGCCACGCTCGCTGATCTTGTCGGCTACGATGACTTTCATCTTTCCTCTTTTCGCGGGTAAAAGCCGCCTTGCTACAGCCGGTCTCTTCCCAGGTTCTGAAAGAATCCAAATTACTGTGCAGTCCGCAGCCCTGTCAAATGCGTGTAGCGGAAGGCAAGTATGAGGGACCGTTCGGCCTTATCGGCGTAGCGGTTCTGCTATAGTTTCAGAGCAGGGAGCCCGACATGACTCTGTCCGAGCAAATACAGAAAGATATTGTCACCGCAATGAAGGCCAAAGAGGAGATGCGCCTGAGCGTGCTGCGCATGGTGAAATCGGCGTTCCAGTTGAAAGAAGTGGAGAAGATGCGGCCACTCGACGCCGCCGAATCCATCCAATTGCTGCAATCCCTAGCCAAGCAGCGGAGAGAATCTATTGACCAGTTCGCGAAGGGTGGGCGCCAGGATCTCGTCGACAAAGAAACCAGCGAACTCAAGATTCTGGAATCCTACCTTCCGGCAGGTGCCTCGGAAGGCGAAATGGACGCCGCGATCAGCAGAGCCATAACCGGTGTGGGCGCGACGTCCATCAAACAAATGGGCGCAGTGGTAAAAGCCGCAAAAGAAGCCCTCACGGGTAAGGCCGTGGATGGCAAAGCGCTAAGTGACCGAGTCCGAGACCACCTCTCCAAGTTGTAGGGGCCGCCTTCTGAGGCGGGCCGTTCTTCTTGTTGCTTCACACGCCCCGGTGCTACACATGCCTCTACCCGAACAAATCCCCGTACGCTACGCCGAAGATGACGCCGGCTACGTCACCATGCGACCCGTCGTCAAACAAACTTTTCGGCTCAACGAGCTGGTCGATATGGTGGTCGGCGTCGCCGGGAAAGATCCCGCGCGCATTCAACAGATCCTGCGCAGCGGTACGGTCCTCTATAACGGCTATCATTATTGGTGGGCTCCGCTTACGGCCGAGCAACCCGAAATCGAAGTGCTGCTCGCAGGCTTCCCTGACGACGATCCTTCTCGGCTATTCAACCCTGCGAACGTCACCGCGGCCCTGCTTGAGAGCGGAGGAGGCACGCAGCGTAACCTCGTCGAAATTACCGCGAGTGAGGCGGGCGGGAAAAAACTCTTTGCCCACACTTCGCCGTGGGATGTGCTGATGCAATTCGCCGCTGGCCACACGCTCCGGTACGAAAAGTACTCCTATGGGCGGCGCGCCGACCTTTTTCGTCTGACCCTTCATTTTGACCAAGCGCAACAACTCCTGAGCGCCATGCTGGAAGCCGCGCCCCGCGGGCTCCGCCATCGTTGGAGTACACTCCGTCCTCCCGCCGCGTTGACGTTCGTCCTTCCCCGAAAGTAGCGGCTTTAACCTTGACAAAGGAAGCGATTTGGAACTCACTATCGATTCATGAATCAAACTCGCCGTAGTGTATTTCCGAATATTTTGTGGACCATCGCTGTTACACAGTTTCTTCTGCTTACGATTCTGAGCGTTTGGACGCCCTGCGCTTCCGCGCAGTCGAGTGCGCGCTCGACGGAGTACGACGCGCTGCAGAAGCGGTTGGAAACTGGCTGGAATACCTGGGACGTTCACAGTGTAACCACGCACGTGCTTCTGCCCGAGGGCCTGGCGATCCGTGTCGGCGTGCTTCGCAATACGACTCTCTACGGAGACGTCTTCCTTGTGGATCCGCTGATCGGGCGCCTGGGCCAAAATGACGAACGGGTCTTTCCCGGCCCGCATGCCTGGGATGGCAGCTACACGGATTTGCGGCTCACCTGGCAAGGACTGAATCTACAAATTCAGAGCGCGCATACGGGTGGGGATCTTGTGATTCTGGTAACGCCGCTACCCGAAGAGAAGCACAATAACCTTCCTGCCACAGTGGTTTTCTCCGGGGCGTATCTCTGGAACAGACCCGGCACCGTTGCGCGTGTAGGTGACAAAATCGAAGCGCGAGGTCCGAAGGCAGCCGTGAACATCTTTTGCGTGGGAGCCGAAGCTCCCTTCAGCACTATTCCCGTGGCCGGACCTTATCTCTCCGCAGAACTGACCGGCCCCGTGGGGCTCAGCACTGGCAAGCCACGGACGCTTGCGGAGATTCGCAGAAGCATAGAAGAACAACATCGCGCGTATGAGAAATCCTTGGGAGCCACGCATTCCGCGGCTGTGGACGCTATTCAGACCACGTTGGGATGGGACACCATCTATGAGCCGGAGCGCGACCGCGTGATTTCGCCGGTCAGCCGGGTCTGGAGCGTTACCTGGGGCGGCTACGTGCTTTTTGATTGGGACACTTTTTTCGCGGCGACGCTGGCGGGAATCGGCGATCGCGATCTGGCCTACGCCAATGCCATCGAGAGCCTGCGCGAAGCCACGCCAGCCGGTTTCGTTGGGAACTATGCGCGAGCGGGCAATTGGAAAAGTTTTGATCGTTCCGAGCCGCCGGTGGGAGCCATTAGCGTGCTGGGTCTCTACAACAAATTCCACGACCGCTGGTTTTTGGAAGATACGTTCGCACCGCTGCTCACCTGGAATCGCTGGTGGCAGCAAAATCGCCGAGTTGGGAATTATCTCGTGTGGGGCAGCGATGGAAACAATAAGCCGGAAAATCTCGATGACAGTTCCCGAGGCCAGCGGCAAGGTGCGATCTTCGAATCAGGGCTGGATAACAGTCCGATGTACGACGCTGCCGTTTTTGATGAGAAGACGCAGCGGCTGCTGATCGCTGATGTTGGTCTGATGGGCGAGTACGTGGCCGATTGCGATGCGCTCGCCGAAATCGCGGCTGTGCTCGGTAAGCCGACGGAGGAAAAGGAACTTCGCGAGCGCGCGAAGTTTTACCGTGCATCGCTGGCCACGTTGTGGGACGAAAAAACAGGAATGTTTTTGAACAAGGACCTGCACACGGGCGAGTTAAGTCCCAGAACGTCTCCCACGAATTTCTATGCGCTGCTCGCTCGAGCAGCTACTCCACAACAGGCGCAGCGCATGATTCGCGATCACCTGCTGAATTTACAAGAGTTCTGGGGACAATGGGTGATTCCAGCGACGCCGCGAAACGATCCCGCGTTCCCGGATCAAAACTATTGGCGTGGACGGATCTGGGGACCAATGAACTACCTGGTGTATCTCGGCTTGCGCAATTACGATCAGCCGCAAGTGCGGGAAGAACTGGCCAAGAAATCGCTGGAACTGTTTCAGGGGGAATGGAACACAAACCACCACGTCCACGAAAACTACAACGCCATCACGGGCTCAGGCGACGACGTCACCTCCAGCGACCGGTTTTATCACTGGGGAGCGCTGCTGGCGCTGATCGACTACATGGAAGCAAACGACAAGCCCTCCCCCGCCAACTATGTTCACTGACCCGCAGGAAAGAGAAACCCAAGGCCCACCTTCAAAACCAAGGGTGGGCACCCTCCGCGTTTTTTGTGATTTGCAACACAGTCTCAGCGATCTTGCCTACGAAGAGGAGAAAGTACCTCCATGCCACCCGCCTGCTTGCGTTAATGATGCTCAGGATGGTGCAAATAGCCTGCGCGGCCGGCAAGAAAAACTGTAACCCCCAGACCCACTAGGATCAACGAATGCCCTACTCGTTTGATTACTTCAGGTTCATCCAGGTAACCCAACCGCAGGACAGAGTAAAGTATGCAGAGATACATCGCATCGAACCCAAGTGGAAACCCCGATGTTACCAACGGCCATTGATTCGAAGAATCGCCGAGGGCGAAAATCACGTCCAGGAATATGGTAGATAATCCGTATATTCCCAGCATCAGGGCTCCTTTCCACATCCATTTCGGGCAGCTTTTGATTTGGTCCACCCACCGAAAGCTGTCCTTAATAAATAGGGCCGTCGGAATTCCCACGGCGACCGTTCCACCAAACAACATCAAGCCGTACTGCGCGGGTGCTCTCGCACCCAGAATCACGCACACGTGAAGCAGCAAGGACGCTGTGAAAAGCAGTATTTCGAGAATGAGGAGGAGGCGAACGTACCCGTATGCCAACCAGCTAACCATCGATTCGCCTCTACGAAGAAATAATCGAGCCCATTCTTCTTGCGTGGACGGGCCGTCTTGGCGTCCGTTCGAGTTTCCTGTACCGCGCGCCGCTCAGTGGCCGGCCGGTTTAAGGACGGCGGTGCCGCGCTCGTCGTTGCCGATGATGCGGAAAAACTTCTTGAGGTCGTCAGCCTGGCTGATCGGAACGCTCAACTGCTTGATTTCGTAGGTCCGCGTATAGCGCAACACGTTGCCGTCGGCCACGGTTTTGCTGTGGTAGCTGCCAAAACTGTAGTCCGCATCCGTTGGCGGGGGCAATTCGTCTACTTCGTAGCCAGCTGGTAGCGTAATTTCGAAAGTATCGTGGTCATGGCGCGGACCTGGAAACTCCACGGGATACTTACGTGGCTCCTTTGTCTCAAGCAGGCCGCTGCTCTCCACTCCCAGTACACGCGGTCGGACCAAAAGCAAATTGCCGGCAAACTTCCCATAGTTTTGCGCAGTGAAAGACCACTGGTAACCGAACGGCAGCATGGGATCCTGCAGATTGGTGACGGTAGCCTTGCTGATTTCAAAACTTCCCATAGACCGGGCCATCAGTTGTTCGATCGGCTTGATCCGATCGCTATCTTTCTCCACATTGCGAAGTTCGCCCCGCTGCCACCAAGCCGCATCTCCAAGTCGCTCGTCCTGAACCTCACCTCTTAGGGCGCCTTGGGAATCCAACCGCAGTTTGGCGGTCCGCCAGGTTCCACTGGTCGAGGGCGGAAGTTGCGGCATTTGCGTCAGTTCGCCCCCATCGGGCGTCACCAACAAGGCGTAGCTTGCTTGCAGCGCTCCATTCAACGAGCCAAAAGGCGTGAGTTCGTCCGTGGGGTCGAAAATCAGCAACTTGCCCAGATTCGGCTGCTGAATCGTCGCTAACAGCCGTGGGTCGGTAATGCCATCCGGTAGGCGAATCGCCAGGATCACGTGGTCAAAGAGCCCCAAATGCGGTGAGATGGACGGCGTGACGCCCCCGCGCTCCGAATCGATCAGGACGTAGTAGGACTGGATGCCCACCTCCCGTAGCATGACCGATAACAGCGCAGCTTTGTCCTTGCAATCCCCATAACGTTTCGAAAACACTTCAGGAGCGGCATGTGGCTGCCACCCTCCGATCCCCAGCCATATGCCGACGTAGCGGATGTCTTTCTGCATGAAGTCGGCGAGCGCGAGCATCTTGGCCATTGGCGTGGTCGCATGAGCCGTGAGTTCCGCCACTTTCTGCTTGATCTCCGGCGAAGCCTCCAGCCGCCCTTGTAACAGGCCGCTCTGCCAAGCACCCATTTCCGACCAAGTCAGGAAACCATGGGCACCACCGCCCGAGGGAATAAAGGCGACCAGCATCATCCCCGCTACTCCATGCCATGGAGGCATGGAGTCTTCCCTTGTGATTTCGGGAATATCCTTCAGCTCCCAAACCCACTGATTGTTTCCGGCTGAAGTCGGCGCCGTCTCCGGATGGTTCAGCCAGACCGCTTTATATTCCCAACCCGCTGGAAGCTGCAGAGTGTAGCGCGCCAAGGCTACGGGTACGGTCCCCTGGAAGGACCATTCATCCTGCAAAACGTACGGCCGGTCCTCGTGCTCTACTTCGTACCCAATGATGTTCCCTGGGTCCGGTGCGGGAATTTCCATAACTTTCACGCGGTGGTCGGAGAAGAGCTCACCGCCCTGCAAGCCCAGCAACCCGTTTTCAGTTACGTCCTTGTCTTTGACTTCATAGTCTTTCCCCTGCGCAGGAATGCACCATCCATGGATATGGGTAATTCGTGTTTCTCCATCAAAATGAACTTCGACTTTACCGAAATGCCTGCCGCCAGGCCGCAGAATCCTGTATACCGTCCGGTCGATCTCCTTCGTTCTTCCGTTGGGTTGCACGATCAGGATTTCTTCGGAGAACAGGAGCACCGCTTCTGTTTTTTCGTCGTGCTTTGGCAGAGGAGCGCTGGCCAAGGCATGCATCCATGCGGGGGCGTCGGCCGCTTCGGCTTTGGGGATTGCCGGCAAAAATACGCAAACGACAATCGCCGCGAACGCAACTGCCTTCAGCGCCGCTGTGCCTGTTTTAGTGCGTGGCTGCAACGGATCCTGGCTGCAGGACAATCTGTTGGTCATCACCGCTCCTCACTATTTGATAGAAAGTCCGCAGTGCCGGATATGTGTCCTTCGGCACAAGGAAGAGGTCGCTGCGCACCGTTCGAAGGATGTGCACCTGATTCTTCTTATCCTCCACCTTCAAGACGTACTCCGCAGCCTTCGCATCTTTGTCCAGCGAAGCCGGCACACTGGAAACAGTCCAGCCGCCCGGCAACTCTATGGTGACGTCATCCTTCTTCTGGTACGGGTAAGCAAAGCAAATCGGATAGACGCGGTCGGCATGAGCGAAGATTTGCTTTTCTGGCGCCGCAAAGATTCCCACCGGCAGCAGCGCCCGGCGCCCCGCAGAAGAAACCCAACCCGGAATCTTTACGTGGTATTCGGCCACCAACGGAGGCTCCGTGCTCTTCCAGTCCGGTTGATTCGTCAATTCCGCTTCTATGGCCGCGGAAACGTAACTTTTCAATTCTTCCTCCAGATATTTCTTCCGTGCTTCGTCGTCCTCGTTGTGCTCCCGCAAGCGGCGTGACCACGCTTCCAATCCCGTGAACGTCAGTTTCACGGTTCCTTGTAAGGTTCCTTCGTCGTCCAACTTCAAATTGGCGGCACGTTGAATCTGGGAAGCGGAGCTGTCTGGCAATGGCGTTTGGATCCAGGATCCGCCTTCCTTGTCCAGCTTCATCCCTTTGACCGAGGATTCCTGCCAAGGGAGCAGGCCGTAAGGCACGAACATCGAACCAGGATCAAAATACAATTCTTTTCCGTTCACCTTCACGAGCACGGCATTGGAATCGAGTTCCCTTTTGTTCATCCGGGTTTGCGCGAAAAAGTACTCATTGCGGCGCGACAGCATTACCCCATAGCTCTCCAAGCCCGCAGCCCGCGCCAGCCCCAGGAACGTCCACGTTATGTCGTAACCAGAACCGTAGCCGTTCTTCAGAACATCGGCGGCGTTGTCGACTTTCTTCAGCTTGTCTCTTTTTTCCTCCTGTTCGCTTTTTCGCGTCTCAAAACTCAGATTGCGCAACTGTTCGACGTGTGCATAGATCTTTTGCAGTTTCACATCGGGAGGATCCGCCGGAGATACGATCTGCGATACCGCCGCTTCCAGTTCTTTCTTTTTTCCCAGGTAGCTTTCCATGCGATCGTTTTCTTTCTTTCCAAATTTCCGCCAGAACTTTGCCGGATCCATCTCAAAACCATCTTCGCTGTAGATGAACACAACGCGGTATTTCAATTCGTTCTCCGGCGGCATGAAGTCTTCTGCCTGAAATGCTGGGATGTCTGTTGCGGTCATGCGTACAATCTTGTCAGTGCCGATTTTGGGTGGCTCCGTCCCGGCCGGCAGCCCCGCAGGCCACTCCCAGCGAAGAGCGAACTCCGGGTAAGGCACCAAGGAAAAGACGGCCTTCCTGGTGAATAGATCGTCGCTGATCGCCCAGTAGGAGCTGAAGACATATCCGTCCTCAAAATCATAGTTGAAGCGGTATTCCACGATGCTACCCACTTGAACATCCGGAACGGTGAAGACTTTGGCCTTGTACTTTGTTCCTTTCGTTTTCTCGATCATCTTGTCGAACACTTTGCCGTCGAAGTTCACAACCGATCCATCCGCGTGCACCGTTCTGGCCCGAATATTGACTATTTTCGTGTTGTCGCTCAGGTAAGGAATCGCGACGTTGGCGGTTTCCCGCCCCTCCTCCTTCAAGATTTTGATCCGCACATAGTTGTGCTCCGTGTTTGCCCGGCCCGAATCCTTGCGGTCAACCTGGCGGTACAAGTAGATCGCCGGCGCACCGGGAGCCTTTGGCTCGCTGGTCATCTTTAGATCCGCGGGATCGATGGGCAGCCAGTCGTCACCACCGATAGTTTTTCTCGTTGGAAGACACAGCAGGCACACCATGATCAGAACGAACAAAAGCGGGATTCGACGAAAGGACACGTTGGTTCTCCCTGACTACGGAACTACGTTCCGGCCATAGGAAATCCGGTCGAAGCCAAGAAACCTGCAGGAGCGACTCTCCGACTGGGCGGCCCGGTTGTGGTCGCTGTTAGCAACCTGGACACTAGTATGCTCATGAACTTACGAGTGAATTTTAAAGTTGTCAAGAGTACTCGACACGTGACGTTGTTATGACGCACGGTCACACGCGTACCGTGGTGCGGCCGACGATCGTTGGATTCGGGTGGGAACGCGTAGGATGCTGAGCTACATGATGGCGGTTGGGGGTGCCGGTTCGTCGGGACGTCCCGCGTTGGCCAGAGGCACACGGATCATGACGAGTGCCACGATCGCCAGGGCGATGAATCCCAGAATTGTGGCAGGATGATCAAAAATCACGGGAAGGGGCGATTTACCAAGCGCCGGCTTGCGGAAGAAGTAAAAGCCCGCCACGACCAGTCCCAGTATGGCTTCTCCGGCGATCATCCCGGAAGCCGCTAGCACACCGGCATTGTCCACACGCGCTTTCTGCGCGTCATTGTAACCGCGACGGTCGCGAATCATGTCGGTGATCCAGCGGATTACGCCGCCCGCAAAAATCGCAAACGTGGTTTCCAGCGGTAGGTACATTCCCACGGCGACGATGAGCACGCTTTTCACTTCCAGCATGATCAAGGCAATGCCCATAAGAATTCCGACAAGCACCAGCGGCCAAGCCATATCGTGATTGACGATGCCCTGCGCCAGCATGGACATCAATCCGGCCTGAGGCGCGGGGAGTTTCGGATCACCAAAGCCGATACCGCCCGCATTGATATTTCCCTGATGCAAAAGCAGCAACGGGAAGTACAAAGTCAGGCTGGCTACCGCGATGCCGATAAAATCCCCAATCTGCATCTTGGAGGGTGTGCCGCCGAGAATGTGTCCCACTTTCAGGTCCTGAAGCATCTCGCCGGCGACGGCGGAGGAAACGCAAACCACCGCGGCCACGCCTAGCACTGCCGCAACGCCGCTCATACCAGACACGCCAATCGCGACCATCAGCAGCGCGGCAATGATCAGCGTGCACAGAGTCAATCCAGAGATCGGATTGTTCGAAGAGCCGATCACCCCCACGAGGTTCCCAGAAACTGCCGCGAAGAAGAACCCGACAATGATCATCACCAGCGCCGCGACAATGCCGCCGCTCAAGGTGTGCGAGAAGTAGGTGTAAATCAGAATCATGCAGACAAAGGCCACGAATAGCCCGGAGAAAACCACCTTGCCGCTCAAGTCGCGTTCCGTGCGTTCCGTGGTTGCGTGCGCAGCGGCGGTCTTCTTCAGGTCGGAAACCGCGCGACGTATGCCCAGCGCCAGGTTCTTGCGCATACGGAATAGAGTCCAGGTGGATCCTACAATCATCCCGCCAGCCGCGATCGGCCTGACAATGAAAAGCCAGACCCGGCCCGCCAGTGCTGCCTCGTTCCCACCGGGCAGATCGGCCTGCAACTGCGGCCCCAACATGTAAAGGAGGAGCGGCACGAGCAATCCCCACGCCAGTAATCCTCCGGCAAACGTCAGCATCGACAACCGAGGACCGATAATGAATCCCACACCCAAGTACGCTGGGCTGATGGCCGGAGCCTGAAAGGTGGTGACGCCTCCCGCGGCTACGGTTTGAGATGTCTGCGAGGTACCGAGGCGTACGATGCTTCGTCCGATCTGTCCGACATGGATCACGAAGCTTTTGCTGGCGTTGAAGAGCTGAAATTGGCCGAGCAAATAGATCAACCCGCCAAATCCCATGTTGTAGAAGAGGATTTTTGCCGCGCCGCTACTATGCTGACCCGCTTTGTGAATTTCCGACGCCGCCACCGACTCGGGATACTTCAGATCCGGATCCTCAACCATCACGCGCCGCAACAACGTGACGAACAGGATGCCCAGTGAACCTCCCACCATCATCAGCACTACCGACTTCCAGTACGCGTCATGAAATCCAAACGACTTCCACGCGCCGCAGAGCACGAACGCTGGAAGGGTGAAGATTGCCCCCGCCGCCACCGACTCTCCGATGGCTCCCACGGTTCGCGTGATGTTTTCCTCCAGGAGGGTTCCGTTCATCATGCGCAGGACCGCCATGCCAATGACGGCAGCGGGGTAGCTTGCGGCGATTGTGATGCCTGCGCGCAACCCCAGATAAGCGTTCGCCGCACCGAGAATGACGGTCATAATCAATCCCAACAACACGGCGCGCAGCGTGAATTCCTTCATGTCTTTATCTGCAGGGACGTATGGCTGGTGTTTCTTGGGAGCTGCCGGACCGGTTGGCTGCGTGTTCATGCGGAAACCTCGCAACTACATCTTTCGGTTGTTATGTTGAAAGGACAGGGAACCTTAGCACGGCGCTCCTTGTGTTTACAAGGACGGTGGTCGTGTCAGCGAACGATGGGCGCTGCGCTGGGAGCGCATCGCGCATGATCCCTGAAAATTGCTGCTACGTGTCGCCAACACCCAAGAGTGAATGTACAATGGAGTTGTTTTCCCGATCAGAAATGTAATCCCCCCACAATACGACGGAGCCCGCCATGATGCCTGCACTCACGAACTTGGAACCTGAACGAGTATGGAAACACTTTGACAGACTAGCGAGTATTCCTCGAGCCTCCACAAAAGAGGCTGCTGCCCGGGAATACGCCCGAGGCGTAGCAACGAAGATGGGTTTGGAATCCGTGCAGGACACCGCCGGTAATCTTATCGTTCGCAAACCTGCCCGGCCTGGACGCGAGGGAGCGGCAATTACCCTTTTGCAGGGTCACCTCGACATGGTCTGCGAGAAGAATGAAGGGACTGCTCATAATTTCGATACGGATCCCATCAAGGTGATAAGAGACGGGGAGTGGCTGAAGGCAGATGGGACTACGCTCGGCGCCGATAATGGTGTTGGAGTGGCCGCTGCGCTGGCCGTCATGGAAAGTAATGACATTCCCCACGGGCCTCTGGAGTTCGCCTTCACGATTGACGAGGAGACCGGTCTCACCGGTGCGTCGCTATTCCAGGCTGGACTGCTGAAGTCCAAGTATTTCCTCAACCTTGATTCGGAAGAGGAGGGCCACCTCTGCATCGGTTGCGCGGGAGGAGTGAACACGACAGCTCGCCGTAAGGTCAAGTTAGTGCCTGCGGGCGCGGGATCCGCGTGGCGAATCAAGGTGTCCGGCTTGCGAGGAGGGCACTCCGGTGTCGATATCCATCAAGGTCGCGGCAACGCTCTTCGGATCATGGGCGGAGTCCTGCAGGACTTGCTCGATCGTCTGCCGCTCGGACTTGCGCAGGTGAACGGTGGGAGCGCGCACAACGCTATTCCCCGCGAAGCCGTGGCCGTGGTGGTGCTCGATGCCGCAGGCGAGAGCGAACTAAAATCCCTGGTAGCTGCCGCAGAAGCCGCGTACAAAACGGACTTGGGGAGTTTCGATTCCGGGCTGCAGATTTCCGCGGAGAAAACCGAGCGTCCGGCTATGGTCATGGATGGCACCGACGCGAAGAATACCGCTGCTCTGCTTGCCAGCTTGCCTCATGGAGTGCTGGCCATGAGCCCCGATGTCCCTGGGTTGGTGCAGACGTCAACGAACGTAGCCACCGTCAACACCAACGGAGATGTAATTGAAATCGTCACCAGTCAGCGGAGTGCGATTGTCGCCAGCAAAGAGATGGCGTCCCACATGGTTGCTACCATCTGTCAACTGGCAGGCTTCGACGTGGAACACGCCGGCGATTACCCCGGCTGGAAACCAGAGCCGAACAGCGAGCTTGTGCGGAAGCTCCAAGAGGCCCACAAGAAGCTTTTTGGCCAACCTGCGAAACTGATCGCCATGCACGCGGGGTTGGAGTGTGGCGTGATTGGTGAAAAATACCCCCACATGCAGATGATTTCGTTTGGCCCTACGATCGTGGATCCGCATAGCCCGAACGAGCGCGTGAAGATATCCACGGTGGCAAATTTCTGGAACTATTTAAAGCTGGTGCTCGAAACCATATAAGCGGAAATAGCGGTCGAGTCGCTTTGGTCCGAACAGGTCTGCAGCTTCGCCTGGCTGTTCCGGGCCGCTTTTGCCGCCCGGAGTCAATGCGCTCCAGCTCTTGCGGAAGCCGGTCAGAACCTGAACTTGCCCGTTAATTCCTTCAGTTCATTGGCCATTCGAGCCAGTTCGTGCGCGGCCTTTTGGGAATCGCCCGCCCCATGGGAAGTACTTTGCGCAGCCTCCGCGACTCCGGCGATATTCTTGGTGATTTCTCCAGAGCCGCGCGCCGCGTCGCTGACGTTGCGGGTCATCTCATTGGTGGTGGCATTCTGTTCCTCGACCGCCGAAGCGATGGTGGCAGAAATATCATTGATCTGGTTGATGATGCCGCCGATGGTGCCGATGGCCTCCACGGACTCTTTGGTGTCCGTCTGGATGGTTTCAATCTTGCGGCTGATATCCTCGGTGGCCTTGGCGGTTTCCTTAGCCAATTCCTTCACCTCATTTGCAACCACCGCGAAGCCCTTTCCCGCTTCGCCGGCGCGCGCCGCTTCGATCGTGGCATTCAGCGCCAAGAGGTTTGTCTGTTGCGCGATGGAGGTAATCACCTTGATGACTTCGCCGATTTCCGCGCTGGATTGACCCAACTTGGTGACGGTCTGGTTGGTTTTGTGCGCTACGCCCACAGCCGAATTGGAAACCTTTGCCGCTTCGGATGCGTTCTTGGCGATGTCTTTGATACTCGCGCTCATCTCTTCCGTCGCGGTCGCTACGGTCTGCAGGTTCTTGTTGACCTCATCGGAAGCGGCGGTGACCACGTTCGCTTGAGTGGACGTTTCTTCCGCGTTGGCGCTCATCTGCTGGCTGGTAGCCGTCAATTCCTCAGCCGCCGAAACCAGGCAACCTGTGGTGTTTGCGATCTGCAGGATCGCAGCGTGTACCTGCGTGCTCAGCTTGTTGACTGCTTCGCTCAGTTGTTCGAAGTCGCCGGCATAGCGGCTGGTAATTTTCGCCGTCAGGTCGCCCCCTGCCAGTTTTCCGATGGTATCGGCGACTTCGCGCAGCGGGCCGATGACTGCGTCCAGCGTAGAGTTGACACCTTCCACGATTTTGCGGAAATCTCCGCCATGCTTCGTGGCATCGGCGCGTGTGGCCAGCTTCCCTTCCACCGCGGCCTGGGAAAGTGAAACGGCATCCGCCACCAGTGCATTCACGGCATCAATGCAGGTGTTCAGGTTGTTCTTAATGGTGTTGAAGTCGCCATTGTAATTGTCTGTGATCTTCGCCGGAATGTTGCCCTTGCTGATCTTGTCCACATAGTCGGCGGCCACATTCAGCGGGCCAATCACCGCGTCCAGCGTGTTGTTCACGCCCTCAACAATCTTCCGGAAATCTCCACCATGCTTCGCGGCGTCGGCGCGCGTCGCCAGCTTTCCCTCCACCGCGGCCTTCGAAAGCAGGTTGGCATCCGCGACCAGCGCATCGACGGCATCAATGCAGGTATTCAAGTTGTTCTTGATGGTGTTGAAGTCACCGTTATAGTTATCCGTGATTTTCGCCGGAATATTGCCCTTGCTGATTTTGTCCACATAGTCGGCGGCCACATTCAGCGGGCCAATCACCGCATCCAGGGTGGAGTTGACCCCTTCAACGACCTTGCGATAGTCGCCATGGTGCTTCGAGGCGTCGGCGCGGGTGGACAGCTTTCCCTCCACCGCGGCTCTCGACAGCATGGCCGCATCGGCCATCATGGCGTTCAGTGCCCGTTTCTGGTCACTGATGTCGGTGGCATACTTGACCACCTTGAAGGGCTTCCTATTGAGGTTCAGAATGGGATTATAGGACGCTTGGATCCATACCTCCTTGCCACCTTTGCCGATGCGCTTGAATTCGTCAGCCACGTATTCGCCGCGGTTCAGCTTCGCCCAGAATTCCTTATAGTCGGCGCTTTGCCGGTAGGCGTCATCGACAAACAGGCTGTGATGCCTACCTTTGATCTCCTCCAGGGTGTAGCCTAACGCCTTCAGGAAGTTGTCGTTGGCGTTGATCACCGTGCCATCCATGCTGAATTCGATTACGGCTTGGGCCTTGTTGATGGCGGCAATCTGGCCCTGATAATCCACATTCGTCAACTTCTGCTGAGTCACATCCGTGGCATACTTCACCACCTTAAAGGGCTTCCCGTTGAGATCCAGAATCGGATTGTAGGAAGCCTGAATCCAGACTTCCTTGCCGCCTTTGCCGATGCGCTTGAATTCGTCGGCCACGTATTCGCCGCGGTTCAACTTCGCCCAGAACTCTTTGTAGTCGTAGCTTTGCCGGTAAGCTTCGTCGACAAACAGGCTGTGATGCCTGCCTTTGATCTCCACCAGGGTGTAGCCCAAAGCGTTGAGGAAATTTTCGTTGGCGGTGACGACCGTGCCATCCATATTGAATTCGATCACCGCTTGAGCCTTGTTGATGGCGGCAATTTGGCCCGCAAAGTCCGCACTTGCCATTCTTTGCTGGGTCACATCCGTGGCATACTTCACCACTTTGAAGGGCTTGCCGTTCGGGTCGAGAATGGGGTTATAGATCGCCGCAAGCCAGACTACTTTGCCGCCCTTGCCGATGCGTTTGAATTCGTCGGCCATGTATTCGCCGCGATTCAGCTTCGCCCAGAATTCCTTGTATTCGTAACTTTGCCGGTAAGCGTCATCGACAAACATACTGTGATGCCTGCCTTTGATCTCCTCCAGGGTGTAGCCCAGAGCGGTCAAGAACTTGTCGTTGGCCGTGATGATCGTTCCGTCCATGTTGAACTCGACGACCTCGCGTGACTTGTGGATGGCGGCTACTTGTCCGGCATAGTCGGCGAATTTCTCCGAATCGATGCTCGCGTGAGGATGGACTGCTTCTTCTTCCAGAACGGCTACGGATGATCTATGGTTCCTTGACATTTCTTTCATTCCTTTTTGCGGCGGAGCCGCTGGTTTAATCTCGGGATCCCTAATCTCTGTCTGAAGGGGTGCAACCAGGCCACGACCTCCCCAGCCAAACCTGTCAGCACTTACGTTCGGCATGCGCAGCAACCGGCATTCTTTCCGGCGGCGGCTGATTTTCAGTGCCTCTTCTGCAAACTCTCTGCTCCGTTCACGGTCCGTTCGGTGTCCAAAACCAGCAGCAAGTGATCTTTCAGTTTGAACACTTCCTTCACCAACTCTCGCATCTCCGCCCGCAGTGTTTCCGGCGGGTGTTCCGCACAATCTTCTTCCACTTCGATGACGTCGCCGATCTCGTCCACCAGGAAGCTCACCGTTTCTCCGTCCGCGCGGACCACCACGTTCATGGGCTTCTGGTCGTCTGGCCGGTCGGGATAGCCGAGCCTTCGCCGCAGATCAAACGCCACCACGATTTGTCCGCGAAGATTGATCAACCCGCGAATGACCGGCGGCACCAGCGGAACGCGGGTCATTTCCTGGTAGCGGATCACTTCCTGCACCTGCTGTACGGGCACGGCAAAGAACTGCTTGTCGATGAAAAACGTGCAAAATTGCTGTGCGATGGCCAAGGTCATTGCTCCTGATGGGCATGCTGGGCGTCAAAGAAACCCGGAATAGCGGTGCGGATTAAACTGTGAACATCGAGCAGGTCGGTGACTTTCTGCTGAATCACGGCGGAGCCAAACAACCCCTCGCGTTTCGAAGGCTGCTGGCGCACGAACGATTCCTCGACGATGTCCAGGATGCGGTCTACCACCAGCCCAACGCTGTGGCCGTCATCCGAGAACACCACCACCTGGGTCATTCCCGTATCGTCGTGTGGCGTATTACCGTGCGGAAGACGCAGCACATCGGAAATGCGAATCAGCGGCATGATTTCCCCGCGGTATTGCACCACTTGCTGGTCTCCCGCTTTCTCGATGGTCTCCGGCTTAAATTCTTCCAGGCGCGCCACCAGCGAAAGTTCCATGGCCATGCGTCCCTCGGCGCCGCATTGCAGCAGCAGCATAGTCTGCTTTTGTCCGCCGAGCGCGGCCGCGCCCGCCTCTTTTCCCACCGCGGCATGCTCCCGGCTTTCGCCCACGACGTTTGCGGACTGAGCGAGGCCCAGCACATCCAGAATCAGAGCGACTCGCCCGTCACCCATAATGGTCGAGCCGGCGAAGGACTTGATGCCCTTCAATTGCTTTCCGAGCGGTTTCACCACGATTTCTTCGGTGTCGTTGATTTCGTCGACCACCAACCCGAATTGCCGCTCGTCTGCCTGCAATACCACGATATTGACGACCGCCGATTTTGCGGTTTCGTCTGGCGCCGCATCCGGCCGCAGTTCCCGGTCCAAATACACGAGCGGCAACAAGCGCCCGCGCAGGCGGTACACTGGCGCGCCTTGAACGGACTCGATGCGCTTCTGCGCTTCTTGCCCTTCCAGCCGCACCAACTCCAGCAAGCTGATCTGCGGGATGGCATAGCGGTCGCCGTTGTTGGTCACAATCAGCGCAGGAATGATCGCCAGTGTCAGCGGTATCTTCATCCGCACGGTTGTGCCCGCTCCCAATTTCGACTGGACATCCACCGAGCCGCCAATTTTGTCGATGTTCGTTCGCACCACGTCCATTCCTACGCCACGGCCGGACACGTTCGTTACTTTTTCAGCTGTCGAGAGCCCCGGAAGAAAAATCAGGTTGGCAGCTTCCCGTTCGCTCATGCGGGCTGAATGTTCCGCGCTAATGGCGCCCTTCTCGACCGCTTTTCGACGGATTTTTTCCAGGTCGAGCCCGGCACCGTCGTCGGAAATCTCGATGTTGACCTGCCCACCTTCGTGGTAAGAGCGCAGCAGCAGCAGCAGCCCTTCCGGAGGTTTGCCTGCGGCGACGCGCCGGTCCGGCGTTTCAATTCCGTGATCGACGGAGTTGCGGACGATGTGCGTCAGCGGGTCCTTGATGGCCTCAATAATGGTCTTGTCGAGTTCGGTTTCTTTCCCTTCCATCTCGATGCGCACTTTTTTCCCGAAGGAGGTGGCTACATCCCGCACCGTTCGCGGAAATTTGCTCCATATATTTCCGATGGGCTGCATGCGCGTTTTCATTACGCCTTCTTGCAGCTCGGTGGTTATCAAGTTCAACCGCTGGCTGGTGGCCAGCAGTCCGCTGTCTTCGGTGGAATTGCTGAACTGCAAGATCTGGTTGCGCAAGAGCACCAGTTCGCCCACGCGGTTCATCAGGCGGTCCAACTGGCTGACTTCCACCCGGATGGTGCTGTCACTTGTGCTTCCCGCCCGCACCTGTTGCTGCAGGTTCAGCGCTTCCAGCACGTCCTGTGGCTTTACGCTTCCTTTTTCCACCAGAATTTCGCCGACGTGCCGTGGATCTCCCTCCTGCTGCTGCTGGACGGCGTCGTAGACGTCGATGACTTTGACTGTTTTGCGCTTGATTAGGATTTCCCCGATGTTTGCCTCGGGATGCAGTTCATCGTTTTTTGCGGGCTGCTCGGCTTTGGGGCCGGGCGGTTCCTCGTTCGCTGCTGCCGGCTCCGGAAGGAGCAGGCGCGCCAGCGTGGTGATCAATTCCTGGTCGTCACGTTCTCCTTCGTCGCCGACGGTGTCGATGCTGCTCAACATCTGGCGCACCGCATCCACCATGGCCAGCAATGCCGTGGTGATCTCGGAGTTCAGCGTCAGGTGGCCGTCGCGCAGCACTGAAAGCAGATTTTCTCCAGCGTGTGTAAGCGCTTCCAGCTTTGAGAAACCCAGAAACCCGCACGTTCCCTTGATGGTGTGAATCGTCCGGAAAATACTCTTCAACAGTTCCAGGTTGCCAGGCTCTGTTTCCAACTTCACAAACTCCTGGTCCAGCCGGTCCAGATTTTCGTAACTTTCCAGCAAAAATTCTCTTATGAGGTCATCCATAGTTGAAGCTCAGACTCTCTTGGCGGAATAGAGCCATGCAATAGCTGAACCACAATGCAAACCATACTTGGAGTTTCTCAGTTCGGAGAACCTAGCTTCATTCCCCTTGCCAAAACCGATGCTGAGTTGTGTGTAAGGGACGCGTAAGGGTCTTTTTTCTCGCCACTTCCAAGAGCAGCAAGCAAACCCACAAGGTCTCGTTGCAAGTTTTGAGGGCCGAAAACGCGGATGGCCCGGGCAGTCCGGCATAAAGTTTTTGGGTGGACCGGTTTCAATCCTGCAAAAACGTCCCGGTTCGGTTCAATGACCTGAAACTATTCTGCGGTGATTGCGAACGCTTCGAAAATCCGCTTTTGACTGCTCCCGGTGCATCGCCGTACACTTTCTTTATGGGATCTCGATTTGGGGCGCCCCGTGTTCACTTCGATTGGCGCAGCTTCATCACGCCCGGCGTTAAATTGCTGGTTTTGATTTGCGCGGCCGTTTTCTTAGCTCAGACTTTGATCGAGATTTTTCTGCCGCTAAGTGCGACGGCTTGGTTCAACCATTGGTTTGGACTGGTACCCAGCGGCGTGTTCCCGGGCTTCCGGCTATGGCAGCCATTCACTTACCTCTTCCTTCATGGCAACCTGTGGCATTTGCTGATCAACATGCTGATGTTGTGGATGTTTGGCCGAGAATTGGAACTGGTCTGGGGGAAGAAGCGATTCCTCAATTACTTTTTTCTGTGCGGCGTGGGCGCGGGCTTCCTCACTGTTATTGTGAAATTCATCCCGCTGTTCTGGGGCAACCGCCCGTCCGATATTCCCACCATTGGTGCGTCCGGCGCGATCTTCGGTATCCTTATCGCCAATGCCATCCTTTTCCCCGACCGGCAGATCTGGCTTTTTCCTCTGCCCATCATGATTCCCATGCGCCCCTTCGTTGGCGTCATGGCCGCCATCGAGTTTTTCTCGACGTTACGTTCGGGTGGTGACAACGTCAGCCATCTTTGCCATCTCGGAGGTATGCTGATCGGTTGGCTCTATCTGCGTCGTGGCTCTTTCTTGTTCCGCGTGCGTAATGAAATGGCGGACTGGCGCTATCAGCGCAACCGCAAAAAGTTCGAAGTGTATATGAAGAAAGGCAAGGGCGAGCCGCCCTCCCGTCCCGACCACTGGGTCAACTAATCGCGTTCCGGTGTCGCGCTTCACGCGCCTCTGAATTCCCTCCCAACGTATTCGCGTATCTCTCAGACTCAGGAAGGTCGCAGGTTCATCTTCTCGGATTGCCGATCACATGAAACTTCATGAAGTTCGTGGTTCCGCGGATTCCCATCGGCATGCCCGCGACGATTCCAATCACGTCGCCCTTCTTCACCAGACGCTCCTCGAGTAGCCGCTTCTCCGCGATCCCTGCCAGTCCGTCAATCTTCTTAATGTCTACTATGCTGCGCGGCGTCACGCCCCACAATAGCGCCATCCTTCGCCGCGTCGCCACTTCCGGGGAAAATCCGATAATGGGCACCAGTGGCCGGTAACGCGATACCAACCGTGCGGTGAATCCGCTGTGCGTGAACACAGCGATGAGCTTCATGTGCAGTTCCCGCGACGCGTGGCAAACCAGTTCCGCCACGGTCTCCGCCACCTTTAATCTCTCCGTGGCCACCGGCCGGGGAAATTCGTGGATGCTTGCTTCAGCCTCTTCGATAATACGCGCCATCATTCCGACGGCTTCGACTGGATATTTGCCGGTCGCGGTTTCCGCGCTCAACATCACCGCGTCCGATCCGTCAAAAATGGCGTTGGCCACGTCGGAAGCCTCGGCACGCGTAGGCCGAGGATTCTCGGTCATGGATTCGAGCATCTGCGTGGCGGTAATCACCGGCCGCCGGCATTCACGTGCACGCGCGATGATATTTTTCTGCACCACGGGCACGCGTTCCGGGTTCATTTCCACGCCAAGGTCCCCGCGCGCCACCATAACGCCATCCGAGACCTGCAGGATTTCATCCAGGTTTTCGATGGCCTCCGGCTTCTCCAGCTTGGCGATCACCGGCGTGTCTTTTCTGGCGCGTTTTACGAGGGATTT
This sequence comes from Candidatus Acidiferrum sp., assembly GCA_035271845.1. Classification (GTDB taxonomy): domain Bacteria; phylum Acidobacteriota; class Terriglobia; order Acidiferrales; family UBA7541; genus Acidiferrum. The sequence continues at coordinate 26,166 of DATERF010000073.1, read as the reverse complement.
GGCCAGCAACACGTCTTCCGGCCGACGCACAAAACTCACGGCGATATAGTCCGCTCCCCGCGATAACGCAAACCGCAGATCCGTGCGGTCTTTTTCCGTGAGCGCTGGCACGTGCAGTTTCACGCCGGGCAGGTTGATGCCTTTGTGTTCGCCGAGGAATCCCCCGTTCACCACTTGACAAATCACGTCAGAATGAGTGGTCGATTCCACACGCAATTCAATCAAGCCGTCACTCAACAGAATCCGATCGCCGCGCTTCACTTCCCTGGGCATGGGGTAAAAGGTGGTGTTTACACGCGTCGAATCACCAAGGACCTTCGACGTGGTGATGACGAACCGCTGCCCTGCGCGCAGCAGGACTGTGCCGCCACCGGCCAGCGCGCCAGTCCGAATTTTGGGACCTTGCAAATCCGCGAGGATCGCGATGGGCTTCTTCAGTTCCATCGCGGCTTCTCGCAGCATGGCGAAATTCTGCGCATGCTCTTCGTGGGTGCCATGGGAAAAATTCAGACGCGCCACGTCCATTCCCGCATGCATCAGCTTGCGGATCATGCGTGGAGAGCATGTGGCGGGACCGATAGTGCAGACGATTTTGGAATGCCGCGAAATCATCGGTGCCTCTTCCTTGTATATAGCAAAGTATATGTTAACGGGAGATAGAAAACTCCGTCACGATGCGGGTCAGCAGATCTACTCCTTTGGCGAAGGACGCCAGAGGAAGCCTCTCCTCATCGCCGTGCACTCGAGCATCATCCGCTTCGGTCATGGCAAAGGGACGCAAACCGTATGCCTGTACACCGTGCAGCCGCAACTGGGCGGAATCCGTTGCTCCCGGGGAAAGGAACGGTAGCACTGGCGCGCCGCCAAACTCCTTGGCGCACAGCTTGGTGATCAGGCCGTAAAACTCCGTTTCAATCGACGAATTCGGGGCGGCCAGCCCCGCGTCCGGCATCAGTTCAAGCTTGACCATGGGATCGTTCACGAGCTTAGTCAAATCGTTCAGCAGCACATCGATCGTATCGCCGGGCAGCAGTCGAACGTTTAGCACCGCGCGAGCCTCCGACGGAATCACGTTGGCGCGCACGCCCGCCTGCAGCATGGTTGGCGCAATCGTGTCTCGCATCATGGAATTCCACATGGGATTCATGTCGGAGAGCACGCGCTGAGCATGTTCGCCGCGGTCCGGCGTGTCAATTACTCGCAGCCATTTTGCGGTTTCGTCATCCTCGATGCCGGACAGGCCTTCAAAATATCGCCGAACGATGGAGGTCAAGTGCACCGGCGCCGTATAATTGCCGATCTTTTCCACGGCCGCTGCAACATGGACCACGGGATTGTCTTTCGTGGGCATCGAAGCATGACCGCCTCTGCCTTTCGCGGTCACGGAAATGTTCACGGAGACTTTTTCCGCCACCTGCACCCCGATGTATTGCACCTTGCCGTTCTTCAGTGCGACCTTGCCGCCTTCATTGATCGCGAAGCCCGCTGCGAGTTTGTCCCAATACTTAGCGATCAGGATTTTCAAGCTGGCGTCGCCGAACTGCTCTTCATCCGCGGTGGCCAGGAGAATTACATCGCGATTCAGGTGCACGTTCCCACGCTTGAGTGCGATGAACGCCGCAAGGTTTGCGGCCAGCATGCTCTTGTCGTCGATCGACCCTCGGCCATACAGGTAGCCATCCTTGATCACTCCCGCAAACGGATCCACCGACCATTTGCTGCGGTCCACGCCCACCACGTCCATGTGTGCCACCAGCAGCAGGGCTTTCGAAGGGTCCGGCACTACGCTGCTGCGCAGGCGCGCCACTACCGCGCTTCGTCCGGGCGTCAGATCCAGGATTTCCGGTGCGACTCCCTCTTTGGTCAGAATGCCCGCGATGTACTTGGCCGCTTGTTGCTCATTCCCCGGGGGGTTGGTGGTATTGATTTTTATCAGTTCCACAAGCCATTCTTGCGCTTCGCGGGCCAGCGCCGTGGTATCCCCTACCAGAGAAGGGTTTTCCGGTATACCCATTGCCGGGGGATGCTGCTGGATTTGTGCGCGCAACGGCGCGCAGCAGAGAACCGCTACAACACACGGGATGAAACAACTCCATCGCTTCCAGCGCAAGACACCCTCCAGTCTGAATCTGGTTTGCACCAACTGAATTCCATACTAACATGCGGTTTTGGGCCTCCTCGTGGGGTGCCTCGTGTGCGGGTGCTCAATCAGCACTCGCGCGCAGCCGGGTGGCGGGCCACGCCGGGTTCAGTACCCGCATCTAAGTTAGAACGCATCTTATGTACAGAAACATTGGGGGGACGGAATGGATTCTCGGATTCGCTCTGGTTGGCTAAAGTTTGCTTCGGTGGCCGCGCTCGGCTTGTTGCTTTCGACCTCCGTTCCGGCGCAGGCTCCGGCAGGCCCGCAGGGCACTCCCCCGGCACAGCAGCCAAACCCGGTGCCTCCGGCAGCCCCTAAACCAGCGCCGCAGGAGCAGAAGCCGCAGGAAGCCGGTGCAACCATTGCCGTTGAAGTACCCGTCGTCACGCTCGACGTGATCGCCACCACGCAGCATGGCGACCTTTTGACGGGCCTAAAAAAAGAAAACTTCCGCATCCTGGAAGATGGCCAGCCTCAGACCATCACCAACGCCGGTCCTTCCGACGCCCCTATCACGATGGTGATTCTGATGGAGTTCAGCGCTCGCTATGCGGGCTGGTTCTCGTACCAGGCTAAATATTGGGCGGACGCGCTCTTCCCCAATCTCAAGCAGAAAGACTGGGTAGCGCTCGTTACGTTTGACATGAAGCCGCGCACTGAAGTGGATTTTACGCAAAACAAGGACGAGGTGCGCCAGGCTCTGTACAGTCTGTATTTCCCCGGCTTCAGCGAATCCAACGTTTTTGATGCGATCCTCGATACTGTCGATCGCCTGAAGGATGTGAAGGGTAAGAAGTCCATTCTGGTTTTAGCCAGTGGCGTCGACACATTTTCTAAGCACACGCTCGATCAAACGATGAAGCAGTTGCGCGGGACCGACGTCACCATTTTCTCCATTGGCGTAGACAAGCCGATCATGAATTGGCTGCAATTGCAGGGTCAATTAGGCCCGATGCGCGAACTGAATTACCTTCAGGCGGAGAATCAATTGAAGACGTTTTCGGCAATGACCGGTGGCTTCGCGTGGTTCCCACAATTTGATGGCGAACTACCCGGCGTAATGCGCGAAGTCACCGAGTATCTGCGCCACCAGTACAGCATTACGTACACGCCGAGCAATCACGCAGCGGACGGAAAATACCGCAAGATTAAGGTGGAATTGGTCGCGCCGGATGGCAGCCCGCTGACTGTGACCGATCAGAAGGGCAAGAAACAAAAGTGGGTGGTGTACGCCAAGGAAGGCTACACAGCCCCCAAGGGCGGCGTCGGCGACTGAGGCCTCGGGCGAAAAAACAGTTCGCTCGAATTGCGTGTCAACATGGACTGCACGGGCGCTCAACTGATCATCGCGCCCGGCGCTGAAGTGAGATCTTTCAGCCAAAAACGGGCCTCAGGATGACATGCCGTTGAACTTTGCGGCACTTCCAAAAGTAAAGCTCTAAACTACGCTTTGCCAATCACCCGCAAATCGCGGCCAGTCATGTCCGCCGGTGCGGAATCACCTAGTATCCCTAGCATAGTAGGCGCGATGTCGCGCAGTGCGCCACCTGGTGCCAGTTTCAACTGATCATTGTCTGACACGCAAATGAACGGCACGGGATTGGTGGTGTGATAGGTGTGCGGACCACCTGTAACGGGATCGATCATGGTCTCTGCGTTGCCGTGATCGGCAGTAACAATCCAGGCACCACCGCGCGGTTTCAGGGCCCGATAGATGCGCCCAAGGCCTGCATCTACCGCCTCGACAGCCTTAATCGCGGCTTCGAGTTTTCCGGAGTGCCCGACCATGTCGGCATTGGCGAAGTTCATAATGATGGCGTCGAAGTTGCCCTTCTCGATTGCGTTCACGACCGCATCGGTGATGCCAGCCGCGGACATTTCCGGTTTCAGGTCGTAGGTCGCTACCTTGGGCGACGGGATTAGAATGCGTTCTTCACCCGTGAACGGTTTTTCGATTCCGCCGTTAAAAAAATAGGTAACGTGGGCGTATTTTTCTGTCTCCGCGCAACGCAAATTCTTGTACTGCAGGTCTTGAAACACCTGCGCGAGGATGTGTTCCAGCTTTTCCGGCATGATGACGCATTTCAGCCATGGCCAACTTTTGTCGTACTTGGTCATGCCGACAAAAAACAGATTCTTTGGCCGCTTAGGATCGACAAACTTGTCGAATTCCGGCGCTTCCAGGGCGAGGGTCATCTGGCGGGCACGGTCGGCGCGGAAATTGTAAAAGATCACAGCGTCGTCATCGCGAATGAGTCCAACGGGCTGAGCCGATGGCCCAATTCCGCGCGTAATGACTATTGGTTTCACAAACTCGTCGGTGACGCCCTGTTCGTAACTTGCTTGCAGCGCCGCGACTGGATCATTGGTGCGCGTTTCCGCTTCGCCATGCACCAGCGCGTTGTAAGCCAATTGCACACGCTCCCAGCGATTGTCGCGGTCCATGGCGTAATACCGGCCCACGATGGTGGCAATTTCGCCCACGCCGAGTTCACGCATTTTCTGCTGCAGTTGGCGAACGAAATCACGGCCGCTGTTTGGCGGCGTGTCGCGGCCGTCCATGAAGCAGTGCACGAACACGTTTTCTACTTTTTCCTTCTTGGCCATCTCCAGCAATGCAAACAGGTGATGGATGTGCGAGTGCACGCCGCCATCGCTCAACAATCCCAGAAAATGCAATTGGCGCTGGCGGCCGCGCTCCATGGCCTGCTGGAACAACGGCACCTGCTCGAGTTGCTTGCTGGCAATTAATAAATCAACGCGCGTGATATCCATGTGCACGATACGCCCTGCGCCCATATTCATGTGGCCTACTTCGCTGTTGCCCATTTGTCCTTCGGGCAAGCCCACGGACGGTCCCGAGGTCTGAATCAGCGTGTTCGGGAATTTTCGGATCAATTCGTCGTAGGTGGGCTTGCGCGCGAGAGCGATCGCGTTGCCCTTGGTCTCGGCGCGGTAGCCCCATCCATCCAACACAGTCAGCACAATTGGTTTCGGTCGTTTTGCCATGGCTCTCTTTTCATTAGCTCCTTTTAGGATTGCGTCGCACAAAACAGCGAAGGAGCGTTCGCCTAGCTGTTCAGAAAATTAGCGTGCCGCGAATTCGCGGAGCGCGGCCAGCAGACGCTCCACTTCTTCCAGGGTGTTGTAGTGCACCAAGCCGATACGCAGCAGGCCGCCTTGCGATTCCACACCGAGCCGCTCGCTGAGGTTCAGCGCATAATAGTTGCCATCCCAGGTGAAGATGCCGCGCTCGGCCAGAAACGCGGCGATGGTTGCGGGATTGTGATTGCCGATCCGAAGAGAGAGCGTCGAGCAGCGTTCTTCGAATCGCCGTGGGTCGGTAATGCCATAAATGTGTGCACCAGGAATCGCCTGTAAACCCTCAATCAGGCGCGAAATCAGCCGTCGCTCATATGCCACCGTCGCCCGGTAGGCTGCGGCTAACGCTTCCCGACGCGTCGTCACGGATGGATCGGTGTGACGCCCGACAGCGGCGATGTACTCCACCGCAGCGCCAATCCCGGCAATCAGTTCGTGGACCTGGGTTCCCGTTTCCCATCGCTCCGGAACCTGATCCGTACACGGCCGCACTTTATACGGACGGAATCCTTGCAGATACTTTCGTTTTCCGTACAGCGTTCCCATGTGCGGGCCAAAAAACTTATATGGTGAGCACACGAGAAAATCGCAATCCAGTGTTTTCACGTCGATCAAACCATGCGGCGCATAGTGCACCGCGTCGATGTAGACTAACGCTCCGGCCGCGTGCGCCAACCTGGTGATTTCCGCGACAGGGTTGATCGTGCCCACGGCGTTCGAAGCATAGCCGACAGCAACTAACTTGGTTTTTTCGTTGAGCTTGCTTTTCAAGTCGTCCAAGTTCAGCGTGCAATCCTCTTCACAAATGTCGACTTGGCGGATGACCACACCTTTTTCTTCCAGCGCTTTCCAGGGTGAAAAGTTGGCGTCATGGTCCAAGGTGGTTAGCAGGATTTCATCACCGGCATTCAATTCGCGGCCAATCGCCCGCGAGATCGAGAAGGTGATGGTGGTCATGTTCTGGCCAAAGACCACTTCGTCACGGTCGCAATGAAAGAAGTCCGCCATGGCCGCGCGAGAGGCTGAAAGCATTTCGTCGGTGCGCCGGCTGGTGAGGAATACGCCACAGGTATTGGCGTTCGCGCTCATCAGGTAGTTCTGAATTGCATGCATCACCTGAGTCGGTACCTGCGTGCCCGCTGGGCCATCCAGAAACGCTGCAGGCTGCCCATTCACTTGGGTCTGAAGAGACGGGAATTGCGCCCGCACCCAAGCGATATCGAGGGCGTTTACCACGGCTCGGTCTAATCCCGGTGTGCTCATCAGTGGTGCGCTCTCACAAAGGCAATTTGCTACGGTACTCCAGTTTCTCACAGAGACGGCACAGCGTGTTAGCATGACTGGGTTGTTCCCCACTCATGCCGCGATGGCGCCGGCTGTCAACTTCGCGCCGTGTTTCACTGTTGAGGGTTCCCCATGCCAGAACTGTTCCCCGTTAGTGACCGAACACGCGTGGTCCGTGAAGCTAATCGCGCGGTGTACGAACGCGACGCAATTTACAAAATCCTGGACGAAGGGTTTATTTGCCATGTCGGTTTCGCGGTCGAGGGCCAGCCCTTTGTGATTCCCACGATGTTCGCGCGCGTTGGGGACGATCTATATTTCCATGGCTCGGCGGCCAGCCGCATGATTCGCGGCCTCAGTTCCGGTCTTCCCGTGTGTATTACCGTGACGCGTATAGATGGTCTGGTATTGGCTCGTTCGGTTTTTAATCACTCGATGAACTACCGCTCGGTGGTAGCGCTCGGGCAGGCTATCTTGATCGATGATCCTGTCGAGAAGCGTCGAGCGTTGCAAGCGTTCACGGAAAAACTGATACCCGGCCGCTGGAACGATGCGCGGCAGCCCAATGAAAAAGAACTGAAGGCCACCAGCATCCTGAAACTGCCTCTGACAGAGGTTTCTGCAAAGGTCCGTACCGGAGGGGTGGAGGATGATGCGGAAGACTATGCGCTCCCCGTTTGGGCGGGAATTATTCCGCTGCGGCTTGTTGCCGACACACCCGTGCGCGACGAACGCTGCGACGCATCGATTGCAACGCCAGCGTACGCGGCAGACTTCACGAGGTGAGTGATGGATGATATGACTCCCGCTCGCATCAAAACCATCGTGCAATTCGAGGCACTCGAAGCCCTGGATATATCCTCGTGGGCACCATCGAGCGCGTTGAGGAAGTACCTCGCTCGCAAAAGCGGGAAAATCCGCAAGAAATCCTAGGAAAGCAGGCGATTCTCGTGGTCAATCTGGCGCTGGGCGAAATGGCGGGCGAGCGTTCGGAAGGCGTGCTGTTCGATATAGGGTGTGCAGATGGAATAACGGCCGTGCTAGCCATGCCAGAGCGGGCAGTCCGTAACGGGACGCGCGCAGGCTGATCGCATCGCGATTCGTGATCAGGCTTCCACTGCGCGGAGAAAATCGGCGAGCAACCCGTACGCAGTGGCTTCCAAGCCAGGGTTGTGCTCCACCAGCGAAAAGCCGAACACATCCATATCGAAGCGGATGGCGGAACTGGTACCTTCCAGCCCGGCCATGGGATCAGACAACAAGAGTAACTCCGGCGCCACGCGGCAATCGACGCCGTCGCCGCGGCGTTCCGCGCGGCAAACAAGCTTGTAGCGCATCCCTGCGGTGCGCACCGAACGGATTTTTTCTTCGGACAGTTGCCGAATGCCGGTGCGCTGAACCTGGTTAATGTGCGTCGGCAAACCCATCAGCACGGTGGCAATCGCCGCCACTTTCACAGCGGTGTCCCACCCATCCAGATCCTGGTTAGGATCGGTCTCGGCGATGCCCATTGCCTGGGCGCGCTTCACGGCCTCGTCGAAGGACCGGCCACGCTCCACTTCGCTCAGCACTACGTTGCTGGTGGAATTCAGTACGCCGGAAAAGCCACGCAATTCCGTGGCAGGAAGGCCGCGCGAAAAGAGGGAGAAGATGGGCACACCATCCATTACCGTAGATTCAAACAGGAATTGGCGCTTCTGCTCCTTGGCCAGCGCGGTTAATTCGCGGTAGGCATGAACGAGGGGCCCTTTATTTGCCGTGATGGCATGCGCGCCCGATTCCAGCGCGGCCATCAAATGCTCGATGGCCGGCTGTCCTGTGGGGGCGTTCAAGGTGGTCATCTCAAACAGCACATCGGCTTTTCCGTGCTCCAGCCATTCCCGGACATTGCGCGCTATGGGCACTTCGTTCGGGAAATGTCCCCCCAGCGCGGCCAGGGGATTCATGCCGTCGGGATCGGAAATCCAGCCAATCCGACGCGAGGCCACGCCGGTCAGGCGCCAGCGCACGTCATACTTCCGGCGGAGTTCGGTCTCTTTCGAGATGAGCATCCGCAACAAAGCGCGCGCAACAGCGCCAAATCCTAGGAGTGCGAGGTTATACGAAGGAATGGTCGTTTCTCCCGAACTCGAAATAATAATCCATTGAAGGTTGCCCGCAAATGAACAACCCGCGGCGTCATATTGATCCGATCTACTTTGCCACCGCAGACAACTTAGCCGCCGCGGTGTTGATCAAAACCGATTCGTTCTCGAGCACCTGAGCCACACGGGCCGCGGCCTGTTCCGCTTCTTTCCACTTTTTTTGTTCCAGACTTTCGCGTACTGCCGGAATAGCTTTTGCCGCATAGCCTGTATACGCGCCTGGTGCGTAGAGTTGGTGCTTGTACCAGAATCGCCCGGGCAGGCCTTCCGGGGTGGTCAGCTTACGCTCGCTCTGGATGAGCAACTGGTTCACCTCTTGCACGGAAGAGCTGGCGAGCCCGGCGCCACCGTTCGCACTGACGCGGTCCAGCACCTTTTGATACTCGGCGGAACTACGCGCCAAGTCTTCCACGGCATTATCGAGAGGGGCGAAATTCAAATGCGGTGGCATCTCTTCTTTCTTCGGCGTCACCCAGGCTTCCCGCGGGTCTGCTGTCGCTTCGTACAGGCCTTCCTGGATTTTCAGGTTGCGTTCCTGGATTTCATCGCGCTGCTGCCCAGCGAACTTTTCCACTTCGCGGACGTACATCTTCACATCGTCGGAAAAATCCGCAAATTGAAACGGCAAAAGGTCGGCGTCGGCCATGCGCATCATGGCGGTGCCACCAGTCTGGCAGAGCGCACGGCCGTATATGAAATCGTAGTCGCTGAAATGGGTGTACCAGTAGAAATCGTCGTAGATAGAGTGGTAGATACCGCCATGATCTTCGCCACCATAGCCGATTCCCAGCGAAGCGACGCCTGCAAAATTGATGAAGGGAGCGTGATCCGAGCCGCCGCCCAGCATGTCCAGACGAAGATCATGGCGCTCGCGCACTTCGCGGCGTTCTTCGGCGGAACTGGCATCGGCAATTTGCTTCAGTTGCGAGCGCTTCCAGGCGGAAAGCTTGGTTTCTGGGTCTTGAACGTCGCGGGCCACATCGTTGATGAAATGTTCCAGGGTGTGCGAGCCCTCAACTTCGAGGTAACCCCGGCTGTTGCTGTCCGAATTGATGTACATCACAGCGTGTTTGCGGAGATCGTCGAGGTGGGTCTCGACCCATTCCGTCGATCCCAATAAGCCTGGTTCTTCGCCATCCCACGCGCAGTAAATTAGCGTGCGCTTCGGTTTCCAACCCTGTTTCAGCAGTTCGCCCATGGACCGCGCTTCTTCCAGAACCGTCACCATTCCCGAGATTGGATCCTCCGCGCCGTTCACCCACGCGTCATGGTGATTTCCTCGAATCACCCATTCGTCAGGAAACGTCGAACCCGGGATTTTGGCGATGACGTCATAGAGCGCCTTCATCTCCCAGTTTGAAAAAACTTTGAGATGCACCTTTGCGGGGCCGGGCCCTATTCGGTAAGTGATGGGAAGTGCGCCACGCCATTCACGCGGTGCCACGGGCCCACCGATGGCTGCGAGGAGCGGCTCTGCATCAGCATAGGAAATGGGCAGCACGGGAATTTTGGTCAGTGTTTGTGCGTCTTTAATCGGCACACGCTTGGCATCCGCTGTCGCACCGATGCCCGGCGTCAGTGGGTCGCCCATGAAAATGGCGCTGTCCTGCACGCTGCCACGCTGCACGCCATCTTTCGGCCGCCATGGCCCCTTCGGAAAAGTGTCCCCGCCGGAGTAACCATCATCACGGGGGTCGGAATAGATGATACAACCGACCGCTCCATGTTCGGCGCCCACCAGCGGCTTGATGCCGCGCCACGAACGGCCATAGCGCGCAATCACAATCGCGCCCTTGACGGAGACGCCCCGTCGCTCCAACACTTCATAATCTTCCGGCACCCCGTAATTGACATAGACGAGCGGCGCGGTCACGTCGCCATCGATGGAATAAGCGTTGTACGTCGGCAATTGCTCCGCGGTCTGGTCGGAAGTGGGATCTCCTGATACGGGGGGTTCCTGAAGCTTGGCCGTGAAGTGCGGTCCACCATCCACCAGTTCGACGAGCCGCTCTTTGGGAGTGGGGAACAATACGCTGAAGGTTTCGATCTGCGCATCCAGGCCGAATTCCTTGAATTTGGCCAGCAGCCATTCGGCGTTGTCTTTGTCGTAGGGCGAACCCACGTTGTGCGGGTGTGCCGTGAGTCGTTCCATGTAGCTACGCAGGTTCTTTGGATCGGGAAGCGCGCGCATCTTCTCTTCCCATTGGCGCTCCGTGCGAGAAGATTCGGCGGAATATCCATAAAGCGGTAGGTCGTCCGCGGTTACGCGCGATTTCGGCGGCGTCAGTGACGCTGCCGCCAGCACGAGTCCAGCGAGCAGAAAAGTCCGGAATGATGTTTTCAAGAAGTGTCCCCTAATCAGCCAGCTAGGGATTATTTCCTGAACGGAGGAGTGATGCAAGCCACGAATGGACGGCTTATTGCAGAACGCGTCGATTCGCAGTTCAAATTATTGCGCGGAGAATTTCTTCGACGATTTCTTCGGGATTTTCCGCAATGTCCACGACGAGAGCATTGCGAGGTTCTTCCAGCACAGCGAATTGATCGTCCAGAATGGCCTCGCCTGCAAAATGGTCCGTTCGCTGGCGCAACCTGCCGGCGATAAGTTCCCTGGAACCTCGCAGGTAAATCAGCCTCACGTCCAATCCTTGCATCAATATCTTGCGGTACTCCTCTCTAAGCGCCGAGCAAGCCAGCACGACATTCTTCCCTTGTTTGTCCTGCGCCTGCAGTTCCGCGTGAATCGCCTGAAGCCACGGCAGTCGGTCTGCTTCGGTCAGGGGCACGCCGCGGTGCATCTTTTCTTTGTTCCCTGGGGAATGAAAGTCGTCCGCTTCCAGAAACACCCAACCGAGCCGATCGGCGAGCATCCGCCCGACGGTGCTTTTTCCCGATCCTGTCACTCCCATGACGAGAAGAATCATTTCAGTTTGCCGCCCCGATTTGGTAGCTGCCCCAGCCGGAAACACAGCGAGATGCCAAAAAGTAGGATAACATCCGCTGCTTCAGTGGCCAGCGACACGGCTCGACGGAGCAATCGTGACTCAAGCCAAGTCGGCGATCAAAAAAGCGGGGTTGCTGTATTTCGTATTCGTGATGTTCGCGTACACTACCGGCGGCCCGTTCGGCTTGGAGGAAATGGTCACGACCAGCGGGCCAGGGATGACGCTGATCTACCTGTTGATCATTCCACTGTTCTGGAGCATTCCGGTTTCGCTGGCAACAGCAGAACTGACAACTGCGATTCCCGTGGAAGGCGGATTTTATCGGTGGGTGCGCGTGAGTCACGGGGACATGTGGGGCTTCCTGACGGGCTGGTGGAATTGGAGCGCGTCGTGGCTGTTGGGCTCGAGCTACGCGGTTCTGTTCACGGATTATCTGACCGGTTATTTCCCGGGGTTGGTGGGGTGGAAGCATTATGCGGTGTCGCTGGCGCTGATCGCGCTGTTCGCTTATATCAACATTCGGGGAATCGAGATGGTCGGGGTGGTGGCCACGATCCTGGGAATTTGTATCCTGCTGCCCGTTGCGTTGGAGTGCGCGCTGGCCGCGACGAAGTTGCATCATAACCCCTTTCAACCGCTGGTTCCGCCACATGTGCCGCCGTTCCAGATTTTCGGCGTTGGGCTGGCGCTCGGGTTGTGGCTCTATTCCGGATACGAACAGTGCTCCAGCGTGGCGGAGGAAATCGAAAATCCACAGAAGAGCTATCCGCTGGCGCTCGCCATTGTTGTGCCAATGTCGGTTGCCACATACTTTCTTCCCGCGAGTCTTTCGTTGGCGGCACTGGGGAATTGGCAGGACTGGAATACCACGTATTTGACGACAGCCGCGAGAGTGATCGGGGGTAGCTGGCTTGGATTTCTAATGACCGTAGCGGCCGTGCTGTGCACAGTTTCTCTGCTGAACGCCACGATGCTGACGAGCACGCGCATGCCGTCCACCATGTCAGAAGATGGTTACCTGCCGCCGGTGTTTGCCGCGAAGCATCCGAAATATGGCACGCCATGGATCGCCATTCTGATTTCGTCCACGATTTATGCGCTGCTGGCGTTTCACACCATGGCACAGCTGCTGACCGTCTACGTGTGGCTGCGCATTCTGGTGACTCAATTGACAGTTCTTTCGGCGTGGCGCCTGCGGCGCACGCAGCCCGGATTGAAGCGGCCGTTCCGCATTCCGTGGGGAAATGTGGGACTCACGTATGTTGTGATTGCACCGTTCCTGATGAGTGCAGTCGCGGTGGTTGGCAGCGACAAGTTCGCATTGAAGTGGGGACCGGTACCGGTGCTGCTGGGGATTGTCGCGTTTTACGTGTTTCCCAAACTGCGCCTCGCCGTAGAGGGTGGGACTCAGGTGAAATAATCCAGCAGGCGGTAATACATTCCCGCGAGTGGCAACGCCCAGGTGTTGCCGCTGCGCAGGCCGATGGGAGCATCGGGGAAGGAAATTCGGGAAAACGGATTATCGTCCGGGGCTCCGCAGATGACGCCGGCAAGTTTCGCGCCCATCCAGGTGGCTGCGGCCACGCCGTGACCGGCAAAACCTAAGGCAAAGTGCATGCTATCGAGCTTTCCGGAATGCGGCATGACGTCGAAGGTGAAATCGAGCGTGCCGCCCCATACAAATTCCACCTTGGCGTCTCGCAACTGGGGATAGACGCGGATCATGCCCTGGCGCAACAGCTCTGCGCTTTCCCGCACGGTGGTTGCCGACTCCGGAAAAAAAGCGGCGCGCCCGCCAAACAGCATGCGCTTGTCCGGGGTCAGGCGGTAGTAATACAAAAAGTGCTTGGAGTCGTAGATCATGCGATTTCGTGGGCTGAGTTCGCGAGCCAGATCGGCGGGCAACACTTCTGTGACAATGATGTACGAGCCGATCGGGATGACCTTCTTGAGCAACGCAGGCGTGGCGGAAGTAGTGTAAGCGCCAGTGGCCAGGAGAACTTCCCGGACCAGCAGCGAGCCGCGTGCAGTGAAGACGCGAAAGCGCCCTCTACCATTCGTTACTTCAGCCTTCACATCCGTGACCCGGGTGTGATCGTAGACGCACGCGCCGGCACGCCGAGCCGCCTTCGCCAAGCCATTCACATACTGAGCAGGGTTTAGGCCGGCGCTGATTTCATCCACCATTCCGCCAAAATAGATATCTGAGCCAATCTCGCTGCGAAGCTCATTTTTCGGAACAATACGCAATTGGTGGCCGAACTCCCGGTGAATACCCGAAGCCGATTCTGCGTACGCGACGAAATGAGATGGTTTGCAAGCCACTTCAAGATGGCCGCACCGGGAGAAGGCGCAATCGATGCCTTCGTCCTTAACAATTTGTTCGACCAGATCAATCGATTCGAGTGACGCCGCGTACATACGCTGCACGTTCTCGCGCCCATACCGCGCAATTAATGTCGGCACAGGCAGTTTCATCCCCGTGAGCACCATACCGCCATTGCGGCAACTGGCCCCCCAGCCAAATGTTTCTGCTTCCAGCACCGCGACCTGCACCCCCCTTTTGGCCAGCACTCGGGCTGCTGAGAGTCCGCAAAAGCCTCCGCCAATGACGGCCACATCCGCGTTGTCGGGCAGTGGAACGCAGGTGCCTTGCACGGGCTCGGAGACCGTCCCCAGCCAATAATTCGTTTCTCGGATGTTCATGGATTTCTTGCGCCGATTTTAGAACGGGATCCTCATGGGATGCAATTTTGGCGACCGGACAGTGACCAACGTTCTGCCATCCACGCAACGGAGACGTCTTGCAAAGTCTGAAGGTAGGGTCCTTCGACGATCCTCATCGGATCGTCTCAGGATGACAGCACGCGGTAATGCTGAGAATTACGGGTTTGGGAGACTGTGTCTCTTACGCGCGGCGCAGGACGATGTGGGTAATTTCGGGAGGTGCGCCTAGCCGCACCGGGGCACCCACCGTACCGATGCCGCGGTTGACGTACAGCGCGGCGAGTCCCTTGGGTGCGTTGGGCATGAGCTTGATGGTTTCACCCATGCGCCTCGGTTCATCTGGCATGAGCAACGGCCGGTGATACAAACCGGCAATGTAATCGGTTATGAAGCGTGCCGGACTCAAACTCACATCCAGAATTTCCACCTGCACCTGGCCGCCATGCGTGTGACCGGCAAGGGAGAGTTCGATTCCCAGTTCCGCAGCGCGGTTGAACGAATTCGGATTGTGGGAAAGCAGGATGTTGGGCATGTCTCGCCGCACGAGCGGCTCCACGTTGGCCAGCATCTGCATCTTGCGGCCGCTGGGGGTACGTTCGCGCTGGTAATCGACGCCGATCAAATTCAACTGGGCGCCCCTGAAGGGGATCACAGCGCTCTCGCGGCGCAGCAACTTCATCCCAGCCTGCCGGTATAGACGCTCTGCCAAGTCCTCGGCGCGCGCATAAATTTCATGGTTACCGTTACAGCCGTATACGCCAAGCGGAGTGCGCAAGTGACGAATCTCGTCCACGCAGTCGGCCACCGAGTCGTGCACGCCGGTGATGAGGTCGCCGGTTACGACCGCAAGATCGGCTCCCACGTCATTGGCCATGTCCACCACGCGGCGCACCGATTCGCGGGTCATGTAGCTACTCAGGTGGATATCTGAAATCTGGACGATTTCCATGCCATCCAGTTCCGACGGTAGATTGGTCAGGGGAATCTCTACACGGCAGACCTGATAGCGCAAGCGCTCGGCAGCGTAGCCGTACATCACACCCAGAAACGGGGCTGCGCCGGCAACGACGCTGGCCGTCCGGAAAAACGTACGGCGGGAGGGATCTGGCACAAAATCCAGATGGGTTGCGGGCTTCGAAAGCGTTTTGGATGATTGATGCGGCAGGGGTTTGTGGAGGCGGTGCCAGGCCCACTCGATGAGGTGCACGGCCTTCACGCAAATGTAGCCGCCCAAGGCGCTGACAAACCAGAGACCCACAAAGGAGGCTAGGGTGGTGTGCGGGGGAAGCAGGCGTCCATGATCCTCGCGCATGCTGTCCGAGATGGTAAGGACGATCAGCACCAAGCCGATCAGGTAGAGGAGCCGAACACCCATACGAAGCCAGATGCGTCCCCAATTTGAGGTGACGCGCCACAGAGTCCGGTACCAGAACCGTTGCGAGAGGAATAATAGGGCGAGAATCGATGTACCCACCCCAATCCGCAGCAGGAGATAGCTCCAATTCAATCACCAGGACCCCTCAGCCTGAGCCCCTAGGATACCATGCCAGACGGCCTTGCACCGGCAACTGCTCAAGCTGGGTTCGAACCAGTCACCGGGCCTTCAAAT
Source organism: Candidatus Acidiferrum sp. (assembly GCA_035271845.1). Lineage (GTDB taxonomy): Bacteria > Acidobacteriota > Terriglobia > Acidiferrales > UBA7541 > Acidiferrum. Next base: position 10,212 of record DATERF010000073.1, on the reverse strand, counting down.
TGGCTTTCTTTTCCGCCCTGTGCGGATTCTGGCGTATGATGACGCCCGACCCAGGCCTTGTCTTAGGTGCTGGCTCACCGGAAACTTCTGCTGAAACCAAGCGTCTGATGGAAAGCCTCCCGCCCGGGAAGGCTAAAGGAGAGAGTAAATGAAAAAATTGAGTGTGTTCGCGGCCCTGCTGCTCGCCGTTATGTTTGGAGCCAGGCCCATATTGGCTCAGGATGCGCAGAAAACCGCGCCAAAACCCGCGCCAGGGCTTGCGGACTTGGTTTTAGAGCAGTGGAATGACATTGGGCGCAAGCTCATCGACATGGCCCAGGATTTCCCGGAGGAAAAGTACGGGTACAAACCCGCGCCGGAATCCAGAACCTTCGGGGCGATGTTGGTGCACGTTTCCGCGTCGATGTACTACTTCACGGACATAGCAGAGGGCAAGAAGCCGCGCTATCCGGACGACCCGAAGCAGGACAATCTGAAGACTAAGGCGCAGATTGTGGCGTTTGTGAAGCAGTGCGTGGCCGATGGTGCGGAATTGATCAAAAAAGAGGGCGACGAGGGGTTAAAGAAGACGGTGAACGACGGGGGACCGCATCTCGACCCGATCTACAATCTGGCTTATGGCCTCATTGAGCACTCCGGCGAGCACTATGGCGCATTGGTGGTGTACTACCGCAATAACGGAATGGTGCCGCCTGAATCGCGACCGAAAAAGTAGGTTGCTCCTGAGGTCCAGCAAACCGCGCTGGGCCTCAGGATGACAATGGCGAATTCGTGCCCTGAAACCTGGGACCTATCCCGCCGCAGTTCCCGCAATTCCCTTTTGCAGCAGGCGCTTTAGTTCCTCAGGATCGCTCATCGGAGGCAAGCAGGTTGAGCCCGTGCAAACCAGCGCCTGGGGTTTGTCTTTGGGCAAATGTGGCAGCGTTTGGCGTAGCGCGATCGGGAGGTTCTCCAGCAAAGCTTCCGGCGTGACCCGCAGAACCGCCTTGCCGAGGCGGTAGACGCCATTTGCGGTCTCTTCCAGCTTACCGGCAGCGCGGTCACCCGCAGCACCCGTGATGACCACTTGGGTGGGATGGTAGGCGAAAAGCATGGCTGCCAGCCCGTAGGTCGCGGCGAAAAGGCCATACTGCGGGGCTACACCGGCGAAGGCCTCCAGCGTTTTCTTGGCCCAATCGCGATACTTCGGATCGTCGGTGTAGGCTTGCATCCGCGTGAGCGCCATGGCCACCACCGAATTTGCGCTCGGCGTGGGGGAGTCCTGGAACGGCTTGCGGCGCACTTCCAGACCACCCATTGCGGGCGCGTCGGAGGCACGATCGAAGAACGCTCCGCCCTCAGTATCACCATATTTTTCGATGGTCATGTCCATCGTGCGACGCGCGGCTTGAAAATATTTTGCGTCCAGCGTGGCTTCGTAGGCATCCAGCATCGCCATCACGCCGAATGCTTGGTCATCCAGAGAGCCGCGCAACGCCGGGCCACCGATGCGGTGCGCAAATCCTTCTTTCTCACTCCAGACCTCGCGCAACATGCGATCCAGGGTTTTCAGCGCGAAGTCCGTGCAGTTTTTCCCGATGGCACCCGTAAGAGCCCGCGCCGCGTCCAGGTACGCCGAGACGAACATTGCGTTCCAACTGACGTACATCGTCTGGTCGATGAATGGCGTGGGCCGGAGCTTGCGGGCCGCGAGCATTTTCCCTTTTGCCGAAGCGATGGTGAGCCGCACTTCTGACTCTTCCAAGCCCAACGTTTTCGCGATTTCCGCGGCATCCCGCGCAATCCATAGGAGGTTTTTCTCGGGATTGTGGTGCATTTCTCCGTGGGGCTCGATGTCGTAATACAGCTCTATCACGCGACCTTCCGCCGGAGGCAAAACGGCGCGCAACTCGTTCAACGTCCAAGTGAAGTAATCACCGTCATCGTCAAGCGAATAATCCGCGTCCTGGCTGGCGTAGAAGCCTCCGTTCGTCTGGTCGGATAGAACCTGGTTGACCCAGCCGATGATTCCTTCCGCGATCTCGCGCAAGAATGCATTCTGCGTTACTTGCCAACCGTGGAGGTAATTCTTCAGCAGCTCCGAGTTGTCGTAGCTCATCTTCTCGAAGTGGGGAACCAGCCAGCGCTCGTCGACGGAGTAGCGGTGGAAGCCGCCAGCCAGTTGATCGTAGACACCGCCCTTGGCCATCTTTTCCAGGGTAGTTTCTGCCATGGCCAGCAAATGCTTTTCGCCGGTTTGGCGGAAGCGCTCTAGCAGCAGATCGACGGCGGAGGCATGTGGAAACTTGGGTGAGCGCCCAAAACCGCCGTGGCGAATATCAAATTGTTGCGTCATGGAACTGATCTGCGCGTCCACCACGCCAAGATCGAATTCCGCCCGCGCGCTGGCGAAGACTTCCGCTTTGGCCACGGCTTCGGCTATGGCATCTGCAGTTTTCAGCAGTTCGTCATGCTTATTTTTGTAGGCATCCGCCACTGCGAGCAGCACGCGCCGGAAACTCGGACGACCTTGCTGGTCCACGGGCGGAAAATAGGTACCGCCATAGAATGGCCGGCCATCGGGCATCAGGAAGCCGGTAAGCGGCCAGCCACCCTGCCCGCTGAGCGCGCTGATGGCGGATTGGTAGCGCGAGTCCACATCGGGGCGCTCGTCGCGATCCACTTTTACGGGAACGAAATGTTCGTTGATGATCTTGGCGATTTCGGCGTTCTCGTAGCTCTCACGGTCTATCACATGGCACCAGTGGCACCAGACCGCGCCAATGTCCAGCAAGAGGGGCTTGTCTTCGCTCTTCGCGCGTGCAAACGCGCTGTCGCCCCATTCGTACCAGTCAATCGGCTGGTGTGCCGCCGAGCGCAGGTAAGGACTGGCTGAATCTTTCAGTCGATTTTCGCTCATTTGTGCCCGGCTCCCGTTCGAGCGTGAGAAATAGCCGCTACAATATGCCTGGCATTCGCAAAAGAAATAGAGAAGTTACTGGACCTGGTCGCCGGGTCCCAGGTCGCGCGGGTCCAGGGGCTTTCGCCCAGCGTAACCTTCATCCTGCCGGTGGTAATAACGGATGCGGTCTTCGCCGAGCTTCCAGCAGAGGTAGACTTCTTCGTTGTTGACGATGGCGGGAAAATCGAGCAGCCCGATATCCAGGTCCTTGATGACGCAGCCGGTCGCAAGAATTTTCTCCAGATTGGTTTTCATTACCTCGGCCAGACTTTGGTGCTCCATGCGCTTTTCGGCTAACTTGGCGTAGGGCACCAAGACGCCACCCATCATCATGATGCGCGTCGACACCGCAGCCAGATCTTGTTCGAGCACGTTCAGGCGTTTGCGCACGCCGATCGCTTCGATCAAGAACGGCTCCAGTTCCCGACGCGTGCTCTCCGCCTCCGTCAGCGTAAAAATCCGTTGCGGTGGGTCGGGTAATTCGTCCTGGTCGTCTTCGTCTTCCGCCATGAAATCTCCGTCCGAACTTGAGCGGGTCCTCTCCTACTGATCTATTCTTAGCGTAAAGCCAACATGCGGTCCAGCGCCAGCTTGGAATATTTCCGTGTGCGATCGTCCACGGAAATTCGGTTCACCACTGTGCCCGCCACCAGGTTTTCCAGCGCCCACAACAGATGCTGTGGCGTGATCCGGAACATAGTGGTGCACACGCAAACACTCGGTTCGAGCGACATCACCAGATGGTCCTTCAATTGTTTGCTCAGCCGGTTTACCAGATGAATTTCCGTGCCCACCGCCCAAGCTGTTCCCGGCGGCGATGCCTTGATCGCGCGGATAATTCCTTCGGTTGAGCCAATCTCGTCGGCCGCCTGGCAGACCTCAAACCGGCATTCCGGATGGGCGATCACCCGAATGCCCGGATGCTCCCGCCGCACTTTTTCCACGTGTTCCGGCAAAAACCGCTGGTGCACGGAACAATAGCCTTTCCACAAAATCAATTTCGCTTTGCGCAGCGCCTCGGGAGTGTTTCCACCCAGTTCCTTATACGGGTCCCAGACCGCCATTTCTTGCAGCGGAATGCCCATGCGGTAACCGGTATTGCGGCCCAAATGTTCGTCCGGCAGGAATAGAACTTTTTCACCGCGCTCGAACGCCCATCTCATTACCGCCGCCGCATTGGAACTGGTACAAATGGAGCCGCCGTGTTCGCCGGTGAACGACTTGATCGCCGCGGTAGAGTTCATGTACGTGACAGGCACGATCTTGTTGGTATCCACCACGGCGGCCAACTCGCTCCAACAGGCTTCCACCTGGCCGATATCTGCCATGTCCGCCATCGAGCAACCCGCACTCAAGTCTGGCAAGATCACGACTTGCTGATCGCGCCGCAGGATATCCGCGCTTTCTGCCATGAAATGGACGCCGCAAAACACGATGTACTTTCCATTGGCTTCGGCGGCTTCCTGCGACAGTTTCAGTGAATCTCCCCTAAAATCAGCAAATTTCACTACTTCGTCGCGCTGGTAATGGTGGCCGAGGATTACGACGTCATTGCCCAACTTGGCGCGGGCGGCCGCGATGCGATCGTCCAGGGTATTGTCCGGAACGAGCAAGTAGGAGTCAAAATCGCAGCCAACGCCCTTTTCGATTTCCGGCGCTCGCACGGTAGGAGGTTGGGCTGTTCCCGCCAAGGACTCCTTCGAGATAGCCGTCAAGGTGCTCATAGTTCATTCACCGCGTTAGGCATGTTCTATCTGATAGGTTAGATGAGTCCTGGCGTCTTTGGGTTCCCAGGACCACCAGACGGCTCCACTGTCTAACCGCCAATGAACACCATGCTGCGCGAAGGCGGAACGAATCCTGGGTCATTGATGCGGTGACTTTCCTCCTTTTCGTGCACCACGCCGCGCACCCTGTCTACAATCTCCTCGTCGGAAGCGTCGCCACGCAACAAACCGCGTAAATCGTGATCGTTCTTGCTGAACAAGCAAGTGCGCAGCTTTCCGTCGGCTGTCAGGCGGATGCGCGAGCAATGCCCGCAGAAGGCCTGGGTGACCGGCGCGATCAAGCCGATTTCGCCGGGGGTGCCGTCCGCGAAGCGATATTTGCGGGCGGTCTCGGTCTTTTCGTTTGGAATCTGCACCAACGGCCATTGCGCATGAATGCGTTCGTACACCTCCGCGGCAGGCACCATCAATTCCCGCGACCAGTGGCGATCCGCATCCAATGGCATAAATTCGATAAAGCGCATGATCACGCCGCGTTCCCGTGCAAAGGCCGCGAACGCTTCCACCTCATCTTCATTGAAGCCGCGCACGAGGACGGCGTTGACCTTCACGGGAGCAAGCCGGGTGGTCTGGGCTTTGTCGATTCCGCGCATCACTGTGTCGTATGAGCGTGTCCGCGTGATCTTTTCGAACTTGAGCGGGTCCAGCGAATCCAGGCTGATGTTGATGCGGTGCAATCCGGCGGTGATCAGCGCCTCGCAGCGATCCGCGAGGAGATGGCCGTTGGTGGTCATGGACAGATCCTGCACGCCAAGGTTCTTCAGATGCGTGACATACCCTGCCAGACCGTTGCGCACCAGTGGCTCTCCACCTGTCAGGCGCACTTTGCGAATGCCAAGGCCAACGAAAATTCGCGCGAGGCGTTCCAGTTCTGGCCAGGACAAAATCTCATCGTGCTCCCGATAATTTTCGGGATCGGCGGAACGGCAATAAACGCAGCGGAAATTGCAGCGGTCAGTAATCGAAATGCGCAGGTCAGTGATTTGACGACCGAATTTGTCGAATAGGCTCATAGGCACTCGCCTAAAATGAAAAACCCGATTCGCGCATGGAATCGGGCTGTCACCGGAAATACGTATATTCCGGCGAAATGGCTCCTTTCCAGGCACGGGAGGCTTGGGCGTTTCCACCCAAACCCTCGGCGGCTATCGTTCAGACCGCCTCGCCCCGCCGCCCTGGGATGTTTCCCCGGTAGGCCAGCGGGATCGGAGTTATCCTTCAAATCCTACGCCTCTCCTTTGGAGCTTGCAATGTAACCTTCTCCTCATCTCTGCATGAGAGCGTTGCGGGACTCCGCAAGCGTGCACGCGCCCCTCCACGCTGGCTCCTGTAGGGGCTTCTTAGTGTGGTACAGTTTGCGGACAGGATGAGAATCTTCGTTGTGGGAGCAGGTGCGACCGGCTCCCTTCTTGCTCAACTTCTGGAACGTCAAGGCCACGACGTGTGGTGTGGTGATCGCGACCCGGTCCGGGCACGGCGTTTTCTAGGGAAGCGGTCGACCATCGCGGTAGCGACCGTGAACGCCCGTAACTTACAGGGCCTTGTGCGTGCGGCGCGGGGCTGCAATCTCATCGTCAATGCTTCCGCCTCGGTGTTCAACGAAATTGTGCTGCGGGCAGCATTACGCCTGCGCGCTCATTATCTCGACCTCAGTTCGCATCTGACGCGGCACCCATTTCAGGCCGAGCAATTCCGCTACGCCCGAAAATTTCAGGCCAAGCATCGCGCGGCACTAATCAATACGGGCGCCGCTCCCGGACTCACCAATCTGCTGGTGAAGCGAGCGGCGGATCAACTGGATGAAGTGCATTCCGTGCACATCCGCCTGTACGAAAGCACCGAGAGTGACGATCCCATCTCGCAGTGGTCGCCGGAGGTTTCCTTCGATGAAGCGATTTCCAATCCACGGGTTTACCGGCACAAAAAATATCTACTGGCAAAGCGTTTTTCTGAACTTGAGAAGTTTCGGTTCCCGGATCCCATCGGCGCGGCCAATGTGGTCCTGGCCGCGCAGGATGAGGTCGCCACGCTGCCCAAATTCATTTCGATGCAGGACCTGGACGTAAAAATCGGCGGGAACGAGTTCGATCGCCTACGGCGCTGGCATAAACAGGGAAAACTTTCCAGGTCCCGTGGGCTGACTCGGCAGCGTTTTCCGGAGACATCCTCTCCTCGAAAAATTGCTTCATTGATTCGCCGAGGTATTCTGCAAAACGCGCGGTTTGCCGCTTCGGTTCTGGTTCGTGGGGTGAATCACGGCCCGAAAGAGGACGAGTATTTGGTCCTGCGCAGCGACGCTCTTTTCCCCACGCTTTACCAGATTCGCCAGCAGGGCTTGTTCACCACCGCTGTGGCTTACGGGACAGCCCACGTCGCTGCTCAGTTCATCAAATTTTTTCCACGTGAGTGCGAAGGGGTGTTCGCGCCGGAACAACTGCCGCCGGGAATCCGGCGGGCCATTCTGAACGGGGCGCGGAAGCACGGCATTAAACTGACGCACAAAATCACGCCGCTGAAGCCTCCGGAAGACGACGAAGAGATTTTATAGTTCAAGGCACAAGACAGGGAGGGGAGTTGTGTAAACTTAACGGCTACGCTCAGGATAAGCGCAGCCGCCCTTCGTACAGCGGTGAAGTGAGATCGGCGCAATGCCGATCCTCCAGTGAGTCTACTCCGCCGTACTGCAGCGCGACAACGAAAAGAATAGAAAAAGATTGGGCGATTGTCGCGTCCCACTTAACATAAGAAAAATGCGCAGTACTCGGGCGCTTCGCGCCCTGCGTTGGAGCACATGGTCTACAATCTCGATTCAAATCACAGACTTCGTGTGTGGGCTGAAGCCCTAACCCTCTAAACAGGAATCCACAAATATACCGGACGCAACACTAGCAGCAGCGGTTGGGGCGTGAATATTTCTTATTCAGTTGGTCGACGTAGAACTCCGTGGGCGACTGGATGGGGTTTTGGCCCGTGCGTTTAGCATATAGCCTATATCTTTCGTAGGCAGCATCGCCGCACCATTCGCGCAACCCCTGCCATAGGTTCGACAGTCCCCGTTTTGTGCTGCTCCATGCGCGGTCCATCAATCGCCCTCCGCCCAGTGTGTAGGCACATACGGGGTCTCGTGCAGTACTGGTTGTTTCTCTTTACTCAAAATGGCGCGCCACTGCGCAAGGGCCTCCACCAGGAGCACCAGGATCATGCCGGCCAGCACCGCGGTAACCACTGCGTCCAAGCGCTGATTGAATATTACGCGTTGCGTTTCCGCAATTTTCGCGGTGGGAATTTTGCCTGCTGCGATTTGCGCCGCCAATGCATTGGCGAAAGACAGAAAACCGATACGCGGGTTCTCGCTGAATATTTTTTCGTAGCTGGCGGTCATAGTGATGATCACCAGCCAGGCCATCGGCAGCAGCGTCACCCAGATCCATTTGAGCCGCCCCATCTTCAGCAAAATCGTGGTGGCCACCACCAACGCCACCGCTGCCAGCAACTGGTTGGAAATGCCGAACAAGGGCCACAATGAATTAATTCCGCCCAATGGGTCAACGACTCCTTGGTACAGAAAATATCCCCAGGCGCCGACAATCAGCGCACTCGAAAGCAGAATTGCGGGATACCAATTCAACCGTCCGAACGGTTTCCAGACGCGGCCACCTAGTTCCTGAATCATGAACCGGCCGACACGGGTGCCCGCGTCCAGCACGGTTAGAATGAACAGCGCTTCGAACATGATGACGAAGTGGTACCAGATGCTTAGCAGGCGCTCACCGCCGATGGTGGTAGAAAAGATCTGCGCCATACCGACGGCCAACGAAGGCGCGCCGCCCGCCCGATTCCAAAGCGTTTGCTCGCCAACGGAATGAGCCAGATTCGCCATGGTCGTTGCCGAGAGCGGGTAGCCCCAACTTGAAACGGTCTGCGCTGCCGTTTCCGGCGCCGCGCCAACAATCTGGGCTGGACTATTTATCGCGAAATATACGCCGGGCGTCATGGCACACGCAGCAACCATGGCCATAACACCCACGAAGGATTCCATCAGCATGGCACCGTAGCCGATGAGGCGTGCATGCGCTTCGTGCTGGATCATTTTTGGCGTTGTACCGCTGGAAATGAGCGAATGGAAACCGCTAATCGCGCCGCAAGCAATGGTGATAAAACAGAACGGAAATATTTTTCCGGCGAAGACGGGACCGTTGCCATCGACGAAGCGCGTCAGCGGCGGCATCAGCACATGTGGACGGACCAGCAGGATTCCTGCGGCCAGTGTAAAAATGGCGCCCGCCTTGATGAACGCGCTCAGGTAATCGCGCGGAGCCAAGAGCAGCCATACGGGAAGCGCCGAAGCTGCGAAGCCGTAGACGATAATGGCGAATGTGAGGGCTAGCCCGCTCAGCGTAAAAACTTTCGACCATGTGGGCGAGTCCGCAACCCATCGCCCCGCCACCACCGCAAACAGAATGAGTGCGACGCCCATCAGCGACGCTTCAAGCACACGTCCAGGCCGCACAAATCGCAAATACACGCCGAGCAGGAGTGCGATGGGAATTGTTGCTGCCAACGTGAACGTGGCCCATGGCGAGCTTTTCAGGGCGTTCACGATCACCAGAGCGACCACACCAAGCAGAATAATCATGATGGCCAGCACGGCTAACTGCGCGATGAATCCGCCGCGTTTGCTGACCTCTTCGCGGGCCATTTCGCCAAGGGTCTTGCCATCACGACGAATCGAACAGAACAAAATGACAAAATCCTGCACGCAGCCTGCAAAAGCGGCACCAGCAATCAGCCACAACGTTCCCGGAAGGTAACCGAATTGCGCAGCCAAGGTTGGACCGACGAGCGGGCCGGGTCCGGCAATCGCGGCAAAGTGGTGGCCGAACAAAACCCATTTGTTGGTGGGCACAAAGTCGCGACCGTCATCGCGGCGTTCGGCAGGAGTGGCTCGCGAATTATCCAGAGCAAGTAATTTGGCGGCGATAAATGCAGAGTACAGGCGATAGGCTACGAGGTAGGAGCACGCAGCCGCCAACACAAACCAAGTGGCACTGATGGGTTCGCCACGGTGCAGCGCAATCGTCGCCAGTGCAGTGGCCGCGACAATCGCCAGACCTGCCCAAATCAAAATCTCAAAGAAACGTTTCAATGTGTGCCCCTATGCGTGTACCGATTCTGTCGCAGGCATCGCGAAATCGTATGCGAGCACACGGCGTCCGTCAACGCTGCCTTGGCGCTTTGTCAAAGCTCTTTAGAAATGTCCCCTTCCTTACCTCAATAGAAGTGGCCCCTTTTTTGTTTGTACCTCTTTGTGCTTCTTTTGGCTGTTTCCCTGGAAAATTTCTCTCTAGCAAGCCCCGGGAACGACGCTCCGCTTCTCGGTCGACCTATGCATCCCTGTCTTTTCTGACTTGTTGGCTTGGCCCGGAGCGCAGCCCTGCGTAGCCCGCAGGGCGGAGCGTTTAGGGCGAAGCGTAGGGCCGGGCC
>DATERF010000072.1:0-68310 GCA_035271845.1 Candidatus Acidiferrum sp. | reverse complement strand
CGTCCGCAATCAGCAGGACTCCGTGTCTGCGGCAGATTTCCGCGATGCGCGCGGTGTAGCCATCGACCGCCGGCACAGCGCCCAAGGTCGCACCAACGACCGGCTCAAACAGGAATGCAGCCACGGTCGAAGCGTCGTTCGCACGCAGAAATGCGTCGAGGTCATCGGCGCATGCCAGATTGCATCCGGGAAATGTTTTATCGAACGGGCAGTGGTAACAAAAACAGGGGGCCACATGCCCCCATTCCGGAATCATCGGCGCGTACGGTGCGCGGCGTGCCACATTCCCACTTACAGACATCGCCCCAAGCGTACTTCCGTGATAGCTCTGCCTCCGTGCCAGAATGCGATAACGCGAAGGTTGCTTGCTTTCCAGAAAATACTGCCGTGCCAATTTGATGGCGGTTTCCGTCGCCTCGGAACCACCGGAGGTAAAGTACACACGGCCACCATTGCGAAAATTGCGTGGAGCAATCGCAAGCACGCGCGCGGCCAGCTTCTCTGCGGCTTCGGAATGGAATTGCGTGGTATGTGCAAACGCGATCCGGCCCGACTGCTCCGCCATCGCCCGTCCGATTTCCTGCACGCCATGTCCGATACTGACCACCGCGGCTTGCCCGGAGGCGTCGAGGTAACGTCGCCCCTCAGCATCGACGATCCAGCACCCTTCGCCGCGAACTGCCACAGGATAATTCTTCCTAAGATTGCGTGAAAAAAGAGGAGTTGTGCGGATGGCCGTGCTCATACCGAAATTGTAGCAGAAGGCCTGGAAACGGAGTCGTTCCCGAAGACGCGAGCACCAGCCAAGTTGGCCGCTTCGTCAACGACCATCGAGCAACTGTGGTACCCTTTCGCCGGTTCGAAGGAGTGCTCTTGATACCGCGAATTTGTTCTCATTTTATTGGTTTTTTAATTCTCGTGGGCGTGTGCGCCGCAAGTGTCAATTCCCAGACCGTGCAGCATCCCGCGCGTCTCGATGTCGATCTGCGGGACGCGCCCAAGCACATTTTTCATGCGAAGCTGGCTCTTCCCGTAACGCCCGGCCCTCTTACACTCGTTTATCCCAAGTGGATACCCGGAGAGCACTCCCCGACGGGACCCATTGTCGACTTGGTGGGCTTGAAAATCACTGCCGCCGGTAAAGCAATCCCGTGGCGCCGTGACGACGTGGACATGTATGCATTCCATGTGAACATTCCGGACGGCGTGGACTCCCTCGATCTAACTTACGACTATCTCTCACCTGCCGAAGCAACAACTTCACGTGAGCATCCGTCGTCGACTGCAAAATTCGCGGTTTTGAACTGGTACATGGTGACGCTCTATCCGCAAGGTCCGAAAACAGATGATCTCGTCTACGTCGCGGCTTTGCGCCTGCCATCCGGCTGGAAATATGGCACTGCACTGCCGGTGGCCAAGGAATCCTCTGATGTCATCGAATTCGCACCGGCCTCGCTTACCACGGTGATTGATTCACCGGTCATCGCCGGCGTCTATCTCCGTAACATCGATCTTTCGCCGGGGCAAACCCCTCCGCACTCCGTCCATGTTGTTGCCGATGGGCCCGCTCCGCTCGATGCGACGCCCGCTGAGGTGCAGCACCTTCGCCAGTTGATTGCGGAAACCGGAACTCTTTTCGGCGCCCGCCATTATCGCCGCTATGATTTTCTGCTCACGCTCAGCGACCGCATGCCCTCGGACGGCGTGGAGCACCATGAGTCCAGCGATAATCGCACCGAGGAAAATTATTTTCTGGATCCCGGCCTGTTCCAATCTTCGGAACTGCTCTCCCATGAATTTACGCATTCCTGGAACGGCAAGTATCGCCGTCCTGCGGGGCTGGCCACGCCCGATTACCAAACGCCAATGAAAAGTGAACTCTTGTGGGTCTACGAAGGCCTCACCCAATACTATGGAGTCATGCTGGCCGCGCGCTCCGGCATGATGCCTCCGGGTATGTTTCGGGATTATCTGGCCTCTACGGCCGCATATCTGAATGATCGTCCCGGACGGACCTGGCGTGACTTGCAGGACACTGCGATCGCCGTACAGATTCTCTATAGCACCCCGCCGGAAGGCTCTTCCTGGCGCCGTAGTGTGGATTACTACGACGAAGGTACGCTTATCTGGCTGGAAGCCGACACCATCATCCGCAAACAAACCAGTGGGAAGAAGTCTTTGGACGATTTCTGTAAGAAATTCCACGGGGGCGAAAACACGCCGCCGAAAGTCGTGCCGTACACATTCGACGACATTGTCGCGGGAATGAACGATGTTGCTCCCTATAACTGGCGGGCATTCTTCACAACGCGTTTGACATCCCACGAACCAGCAGCGCCGCTGGGTGGCCTGGAGAATAGTGGCTGGAAACTGGTCTTTACTACCACGCAGAACGAATACGAACATGTCAGTGAAATCGTGAATCAGGAAATTGAACTGCAATTCTCCCTGGGACTCCTTCTTCATGCGCCCGGCGGTGAAGATGGCGACCACATTCTGGACGTGATTCCCGATTCTCCTGCGGCGAAAGCCGGACTTGCCCCTGGCATGCGCCTGGTGGCCGTCAACGGCCGCAAATGGAATCCAGACATTTTGCGTGACGCCATCGCCCGCGCGAAGAACAGCAAAGAGCCCATCGAGTTGCTTGCGGAAAACGACGACTTCTTTCAGACCTACCGGATCGATTACCACGGCGGAGAGCGCTACCCACACCTGGAACCGATTAACGGCAAGGCCGACCTTCTCACCGAAATCGCGAAAATGAACGCGGCAGCAGTTCCGTTGCCCACAACCTATTAGCAGAAAGAAGGACAGCCCGCGCTTGGCCCAACCCTCTCAAGGATTGGTACGCACCATCGGCCGTTGGAGCCTCACGGCTCTGATGGTCAATTCCATCATTGGTGGCGGCATCTTCGGTCTGCCTTCCATCCTGGCGGCAAGACTCGGCGCCCTCAGTCCGCTCAGTTGCTTGGGCGCAGGTGCCGGCATTTTGATAATTGCTGGATGCATCGCGGAAGTTTCTTCGCGCTACGAAGAAACCGGTGGCCTTTATCTTTACGCGCGCGACGCCCTGGGCCGTTTTGCGGGACTACTGGTCGCGTGGTTAACATGGCTGACGCGCATTGCTGCTCCCGCCGCTGTAGCCAATCTGTTCTGCACCTACTTGGCGCAGTTCTTTCCATCACTGGCCACGCGAACGGGTGAGTTACTCGTTCTGGCGGTATTGCTTGGCCATCTCGCCTTGCTGAATTACATCGGTGTGAAAGCCGGCAAGCATGTCAGCAATCTTTTTACTGCTGTAAAAGTCGGCTTCCTGCTGTTCTTTGTGCTGGTGGGACTGCTTGTTCTTGTGCTGCGACCGGAAATCCGCGTGCCGCTTTCCGTGCCGAACGTGTCCGCAAGAAGCTGGTTTGAGGCGATTCTTCTGCTCGTCTACGCTTACGGCGGTTTCGAAGGCGCGCTGTTCGTCGGCGGCGAAAGCACAAATCCCAAGCGTGATACCCCCGTTGCATTGCTGCGCGCGCTAGCGGCGGTCGCCCTCATTTATACCGGTGTACAATTCGTGACCATCGCCACGCTTCCCGGCGCCGCATCTTCGGCCAGGCCCCTTTCTGATGCGGCGCAGCACTTCCTTGGGCCCGCGGGAGCAACTGCAATGGCACTTGCGGCGCTGGTTTCCGCGTACGGTTATTTAAGTGCAAACTTGCTGCATTCCCCGCGCATTACCTTTGCCATGGCGGAGCAGGGTGACTTTCCCGCATTTCTTGCGGCGGTCCATCCCAAATATCGCACGCCGTATTTCTCAATCATTCTCTACGCCCTGATCGTGTTTGTCTTCGCCGCTCTCGGTAATTTTCAGTGGAACGCCATGCTTTCCGCGGTATCGCGATTGGCTATTTACGGCGCGATGGCCATCGCTGTGCCGGTCCTGCGAAGCAGGCGCGATGGCAAGGCGCAATTTCTACTGCCGCTCCCGTACTTATTCGCCGGGCTCGCGTTGCTATTCTCGGTGATTCTTCTGACGCAAATGGGTCGCGGCGAGTTTTATGTGGTAGGAACAACTTGCGCAATCGCATTGTTAAACTGGATTTTCGTGAGGAGGTAAGCAATGACCAAGACACGAACCGGCGATGCCTTTATGCCTGCCGGCGATTACGGGCGGGCCCTGCCGAGGTTCAGCGCAAACCTGCTGGTTCGCAATGTGGCAGCTTCCCTGCCGTTCTACACAGAGATTCTCGGCGCCACCATCCGTTATGCAGACGACGATTTCGCCGCGCTTTCCCTGCTCGGCATCGACTTCATGCTCCACGCCGATCATGCCTACGATCATCATCCGTTGTACGCGCGTTTGCAGGCGACGCCCGAACGTGGGGTGGGCGCCGAACTTCGTTTTCTCGGCGTTGATCCAGACAAAGTGGAGGAGCGCGCAAAGCGTTTAGGTACCACCATCATCCAACCGGCAAGAGACTATGCTCATGGCTGGCGTGAGGTCACGCTTCTTGATCCCGACGGCTACATCTGGACCGTCGGCCTTCCGATTCCCGCCTTAACCTGATCCGCCACCTGCAACTTCTTGGAATCATCCCGTAGCCGTGGCATGATCGTTTGTTCCAACAGCTCTTCTGAACTCACCGGCACATCAAAGGGGACACTGATGAAAAAACTGGCGATTCGCTGTGGCCTGTTTCTTAGCCTGCTTGCGCTTACGCTTGCTTCACATGCGCAAACCACGTCAAAGCATCCGATGACGTTTGACGATCTGATCAAGCTGCATCGCGTCAGCGGCGCGGCTCTTTCAAAGGATGGAAGATGGATCGCGTACAGCGTCTCCACGCCGGACCTCGAGGCGAATCGCGGAGTCAGCAATATTTGGATGATCAGCACGGCCGGCGGTGACCCGGTCCAGGTCACACAAGGCGGACGCGACAATTCCCCCGCCTGGTCGCCCGTTGGGAAGACGCTCGCGTTTCTGTCCGCGCGCGATGGCACTTCCCAGATTTACCTGCTGTCCATGGAAGGCGGCGAAGCCAAAAAATTGACACAGCTTTCCACCGGCGCCGACATGTTTCACTGGTCGCCGGATGGAAAAACCATTGCCTTCATCTCCTCCGTCTATCCTGAATGCATGGATGATGCCTGCAACGAAAAACGCGACGAGGACAAGAGGAAGAGCAAAGTCAAAGCGCGCATCTACGACCATTTGCTCTACCGCCATTGGGATGAATGGTTTGAAGGCAAGCGCAACCATTTATTTGTCATACCTGCGGATGGTAGCGCTGCCGCGAAAGACCTTACGCCCGGCGCTGATTTCGATGTGCCGCCCGCCGGAATGCGTGGGGAGCAGAGCGACTTCAACTTCTCTCCGGACAGCAAGGAGCTTTGCTTCACCGCGGTTACGGACAAGGTGGAGGCCATCAGCACAAACGGCGATCTCTTCGTGCTTCCTGTGGGCGGTGGAGAAGCAAAGCGGATCACGACACAGGCCGGCTTTGATGGCAATCCTGTGTATTCCCCCGATGGCCGCTACATCGCTTATCACGCACAGCTTACGCCCGCTTATGAATCCGACAGGTGGCGCGTAATGCTCTACAACCGCCAGACGGGCAAGATCGAAGACCTCTCCGAGAATTTCGACCGTTGGGCCATGGAACTGGCCTGGTCCGCAGACAGCAAGACCATCTATTTCCTGGCAGAAAACGAAACGCTTCAACCCGTCTACGCCATGGAACCGCGAGCAGGCGCAACACCCAGAAAAGTCCTGGACGGCTTCAACGCGGAATTTGAATTCAGCGAAGACGGCAAGACGCTGGTCACCACACGCTCCAGCCTGACCCAGCCGAACGAGGTCTTCGTCTCCGGGGCGGATGGTAGTGGTCTGAAACAGCTCACCCACGCGAACGACGCCATCCTCGCGAACGTGGAAATGAATGAGCCGGAGTCATTCTGGTTCGAGGGAGCCGAGGGAACGAAGGTGCAGGCAATGCTGCTCCGGCCGCCAAACTTTTCCGCATCGCAAAAATATCCCACGCTGGTGTTGTTGCACGGCGGTCCGCAGACCATGTGGTCCAACGATTGGGGCTATCGCTGGAACACGCAAGTATTTTCGGGAGCGGGTTACGTGACATTGATGATCAATCGCCGCGGCTCTACCGGCTATGGACAGAAATTCACGGACGAGATCACGAATGACTGGGGCGGAAAAGCCTATGTCGACGTAATGAAAGGCATTGACGCGGCTATTGCGAAATACCCCTACATTGACAAGTCCCGTTTGGCGGCAGCGGGCGGTTCTTACGGTGGCTACATGGCCGATTGGCTCGCCACGCATACCGACCGATTCAAGGCCATCATTAGCCATGCGGGCGTCTACGACAAAGTCTCCATGTATGCGACCGAGGAGCTTTGGTTTGAGGAGCATGACATGCAAGGCCTGCCATGGACCGCGCCGGAAAACTACAAAAAGTGGGCACCATCAAGCTATGCCGCAGACCTGGCAAAGTACAAGACGCCGACTTTGGTGATTGCGGGAGAGAGAGACTACCGCGTGCCGTACACGCAATCGCTCGAATTCTTCAATACCCTGCAACGCCAGGGCGTGCCCTCGGAGTTGCTAATCTTCCCTGATGAAGGACACTGGGTCCTGAAGCCGCAAAACTCCCAGCTCTGGTACAAGACGTTTCTGAGTTTTCTGGCAACCTACGTGAAGTAGCCTGCGGTCTTTAGATTTCCGCCAGCTTCTGGAAAGTGCGGCGCAGAAAACGGAACAAGTGGTAGAGCAGAAAGAGCGAAACCGCCATCAGCACGACCACCACAATCACCGCTACCGTCGGATGCGCGGTGGCAAACCACGTCAACCACACCGCCAATAAGTCTTCGCCAAAACTTAGCGCCCAATTGCTCAAAGGTTCCGGGGACATATTTGCCGCTGCCCGCGCGCTCGCTTTCGTGCCATGGGAAGTCAATGCGATGCTTCCGGCCAGCAGTGCCGCCGCCCAGCGCCATGGCTCCGCGGCAGAAGCAGTCACGCTGAATGCCAGCAGTGCGGCGGCCGGAGGACGAATGAAGGTATGTACCGCTTGCCAGATCGAATCGATGTACGGCACCTTGTCCGCCAGGAATTCCACCAGGTAAAGCGACAAGGCCACCGCTAGAACAACAGGATGCGACAGCACCTGCAGCTTTTCCGGTAAGTGGACAACCCCAAAGCGTTCCAGCAGCCCAAGCGTGGCAACCGTGGCGTAAAGGTTCAACCCGGAAGAAAATCCAGTTCCCAGCACCAGACTGAGTGTTTCGATTGGATTCATGGCATCCGCTCAGCGAATCGGGATTCAGGCGGTTCTCTTGAAGGTATCACGAAGAGGGCAAGAGCACGCAAGCTTGGGAGGGTGCGGCAAAAGACAGCCACAAAAAAAAGGAACGTCCCGGTCTTCGACCGGGACGTTCAGGAAGCAAGATTGGATCAAAGCGTCTTACTGGTTCGGCAAGAGCAGTCGTGTCCAGCCGGTGGTATTGACGTCGCGGAACAATGGAGTG
This sequence comes from Candidatus Acidiferrum sp., assembly GCA_035271845.1. GTDB lineage: Bacteria > Acidobacteriota > Terriglobia > Acidiferrales > UBA7541 > Acidiferrum. The sequence continues at coordinate 60,777 of DATERF010000072.1, read as the reverse complement.
CGCGGCGGCAACAATGCGGGAGTCAGGAAGTTGGTGTCAAAGTTATAGCCGCGATCCGGCGGGCTATACACCGTGCTGCAGCACTTGAATGTGCCGTTGGCCTGGCGGCTGGTAAACAGGTCGATAATTGAACCCCGGTATTCGAGAGTCCCTCCCCACGCTTCGATATAGCGAAGGAAGTTGTGCACGCCGCCGTCGGTGCCAAAGTCCTGGTGCGCGCTATCCGAAGAATTTGAGAACCAAGACGGCGCTCCAGCAATGACGGCCACCCGGTACCAGGTGGTTACGCCGGAACGGCCGGCCAGCGCATACGGACTGGAGAAGGAGTTGGTGTCGTTCCAATTGTTGGAAAGCAGGGTGACTGCATCACCGGCAACTGATGCGGCAATCGTTGTTGGTGAGTTGGCAAAACCAATGCCACCTAGATTCGCGTTGAAGTCGCCTTGAACATAGACCGGGTTTTCAGAGGCGATGGTCAAGCCGCAGTTGTTCCCGCCGGGGCATGTGCCAACCGCCGACAGGTTCGATCCGTTGACAATTTTCACGGCTCTGCGGAAGAAGAGCGCGGGATTTTCTCGCGCGGAGCTGGAAGCCGTTGCCACCATCATCGGCCAGATTCCATCCGTGGCATACGAAGGCACAGTCGGGCAGCTGACGTTGCTGGTAATACCTGATGCACCGCCCACCAGATTCGCGAAGATGCCGATCTGTCCGAGTGGCAGCACCGTGGCAGGAGGAACGGGAATGGCTCCCACGGCATGGAGGTAACTCTCGTTGGCACCGTAGGTATAAAGCACGCCGGTTCCATCCGCGTCCTCTCCCTGCTCCAGGGCAGAGTCGGGACAACCGGACGCCGTCGAAGTCGCCGGGTTGTTGATAATGTCGTTCCAGCCGTACTCGCCCGTCTCTTTATGGGTGTAGGAAAGCGGTGGCCAACCACCCGTAATGGTTTGCGACAGGGAATAATTGCCGCGGCGATCGGAAACATAAACCACGAAGTCATTCGGCGCGACCGCAGGGTCCTTCGTGCCCGCACCAGAAGTGACGATGGTGCCAATTTTGCCGCCAAACCAACTGCTCAGATTCTTGCCGTCCAGCTCGATATAATGCATGGTGCCGTTGAGCGTCGGCATGGCGGGATTGGCGGTGTTCATCGCGGTATCGCGGAGCGTGCCTTCGCGCGTATCAAACAGCGTATTGGGCCAGAAGTCGTACAACGTCGGAACCCAAGACACACCGCCGATCAAAGGAAGCTTACCGGTAGCCGGGTCCACGCCACAAACGATGGAAACCGGTGCTTGTAACGCTTTGTTGGTAGCCGCGTTCCACGTGCCCGATGCCACATAGCCACCCACGTAAAGTGAAGACGGATTATCGCGAATCCGTTCCAGGCGGATAACCGCCAGCGGGTGTGGGTCCATGCAAGTGCCCGTGGGCGCGGCCAGCGTATCCAGGGCATTGAACGGTCCAGCCGCCAGGAACGCCGGTGGGTTGGGATTCTGTGCCGCCAGCGGAAGTGGCGCAGGCGCTGCAGTCATGGGCACCTTGGGCAGTGGGTAACCGTACGCAATGGTGGCCAACTGATTGCCGGCAACGGTGTAGCCGCCAGCCGGATTGCCTGGGCCGGGCACGGGCGGTACATACATACCTTTCAAAGGATCCATTTGCGCGCAGGAAACAGTGGATACGCACGTCGCTGTCCCAACGGCGGGCCACTGTGGGTTGAGGTTCGTGCCGTCAAGCGATTGCGGAACCGGGTCGATATTCCGGCCTACGTAGCCGTAGCTCAGGATTTCCACGGTCACGTCTTTCCAGGTGCCGCAGGGGCTGCCATAACCTAGCTGCTCTTCAATCTTGAGATAACCCTTGATAACGGGATACGGATTCGCTCCGCCTCCGGGCAACCAGTAACCGTCCTGGGGGTTATATGCCCCGCCCGGACCGCCTAACGCACCAGAAGCGGCCAGAGGCAGCGGGGTGACTCCGTTGGCGATCATTTGATTGTATAGAGCCACGAGCGGCGCATAAGTCGAGGCCGGCCACGTGCTCGGCTGGCTAGCCATCTTGCTCAGATCAAACGGCTGCGTTGACCCGTCGATGCACGGAAGATTCATGATGTCGGCAGGGTCGTCAGAAAGCAGAACCTTCAAGCTCGCTTGGGCAAAATAGCGTTCCCCGGTAACATTCGCGGCTTCTCCGCTGAGGGGCCGTCGAATCAGGTCAATCTCCTGGGTGGCGCCGCTGCCGATGGTAACGATACCCAGGTTCAATTGCTTTGCCCCGGTAGAGAAGCTTGGATGTGCGCTTCCCTGCCCGTTGATTAAGTTACTGTTGTAGTAGGTTGGGGCATTGCCGGTGGAGATGGTGGGCCAATTCGCGTTTGCGCCTGACCCGAGCGTTCCGGTGAGACTACCTTCGCTGGGCTGTAATGGCCTGTAGTTCGACCCGCCCGGCTGAGTTGTGATTTGCACAGTGCCGGTATAGTTCACGCTGGTCGGCCAACCATTTTCTAGATTTGTGCGAATAACGTCCTTGTAAGCGTCCACCTTGTCAGAGAGTGTGAGCGTGGATCCCGCAGCCAGAAAGAGGTTGCCGTTGGTGTGCGTACGTCCACCGAAATTGAAGTTTGGCCCGGGGAAGAAGCTTAGGTCGGTATCGGAGAAGATTCCGAACTGAAACATCGGGATTCCGACAGTCTGAACGGTGCGCTGCAGCTTTGCCTCGCGGCCTTCCGTGGTGCGCGCATTCACGACCATCGTGTATTCCGTCAGCAGCGCGGTCATACCGGAATAAGGACCGGACTTGATCGTGGAGATCGTGGGAGCGGGGTTGCCATTGGCATCGACCGCTCCGGGTGTGATGGTGTAACCGCTGGTGCCATTGCTGTTTAGGAACTGAATGCTTTTGCCGTTCCCTAACCAAATCAGCGGTGGATTCAGTTCCACGGCGTTAATCTGGGCGGCAGTCGGTGAATAAGTCTGCGAGAAAAGGTCACCGAGGTTTGCCGTCATCTGCTCCATTCCCGCTTCCGCACCGTAGAAAGCGGTTACGTCGTCGTTGTTGGAGCCGGCGAGCTGTTGATTGGTCATCAACAGCACCGTGAAGCCAACCAGCAGGCTGGACATCAGGAAGAGCAAGAGAAGCGTGGTAATCAGAGCAATACCCGCGTCGTCCCGAAGGCGCTTGGATTTTTTGAACAGATTCATGCTCATTTCATGCTCCTCTTATTGGTAACGATTCACGTAGGCCAGGCTGCGCAGGCTGACCTGAGTCATCAAATTGCTTCTGGCATAGATCGTGTTGTTGCCCTGCTTCACCGGGTGACTCGAGCGCGCGCCAAGATAGACGTTCACCGAGCGAATGTTTGATTCCGAGTCCCCGAGAGGAACGGAGGATTGATTCGCAGGATTATTCACTCCGTCGACAAAGTTATAGGTGAACTGCAGGTTTTCCAGGGTCTCTCCAACGGGCGTCGGCGGGTTCATGTTCACCTGACGGATCAGGCGCGTGTAGGGAGGACTGGTGATGTTGTCCAAGTAATAGCTGATCATCCAAATACGCGTGGCAAGAGTGGTAGGAAAGCATGCCGGGCCACCGCCGCATGCTGCTCCCCCGACTTCCAATTGCTGGATGGTGCCGGCGGTTTCATTCCGGCCATTCAAGTCAAAGGCGTCTCCGGCCTGGAAGGTCAAAACCTGGCCGGCCACACCAGTAACCGTCAGGAGCGCGGTGCTTCCCCCTCCAACGTTATTGGTGAACATGATGAGGTCGCCGGGATTGATCAAGATCACGCTGCCAAGTGCCGGATTCGTCAGGTTCACGCACGTGACGTCAAAAGTGACGGTGAGGGTGGTGCCGGACAGTTGCAGTTTCCCAGCCGGGCATCCCGGATTTGCCGGCGGGCCCGGTGTGGCAGGCTGATTGACAGGCTTGCCGTCCAAGCCAGCCGTATTGTCGGCATAGAGGATGGTGATTTCGTCCGTGATGCTATTGGGGTTAGCGGGCGTGCCGGCAATCGCATCCGGAGCGGTAATCGCGGGTCCCATCATGCTGCCCGGCTCAACCGCGGGGATCGAGGATTCGCACGTAGCACCCGGATATGGAAATGTGCTCGTACCGCCCAGCATCGGCCGGTTGATGCGTGGAGTGGTACCACAAGGAGCCGTGAACGGTATGGGAATACCGCCGGTGGGAATTCCCGTGCCTGCCTGCTGCAGGTCCAGCTGGATCATATTCAATCCAGCGCGGAGGTTTTCGCTTAAGTCCGCACCTTGCGTGACTACCTGGTTGGACTGCGAAGCGCCCTGGAACGCAGAGACCGCGGCATACAGAAGGGCCATGGTAACGCCCATGGAGATCATCAATTCGACCAGGGTAAAGCCCGCGATTTTTCTTTTTTGTTCGAAGTTCATCAAAGGCCTCACGAAAAGTTGGAAATCAGGCTTTGCAGCGTGTACGTCGAAGTTTGCCCCTGATAGGTCCACGTGATGGTCACCAGGATCGTCTTCAGGTTAGGAGTATTGGCCGAGGGAGTGATAGCGATGGTGCGCGTCATGAATGGGTTCAAATTGATCGATACGTCATCCGCGGTTCCAAAGATCTGGTCGGGGCCCGGGGCGATAACGATGCTGTCCGGATTGGTGGCGTCGTCATCCGCTGTGCCGAACAGGCCGTCAGGTCCGGCGGCCAGCAACGGCTGCGGGCCGTCCATGAAGATTCCGCCAGCGCTCACGTTGGCGATTTGAGCGGAACTGACCATGCGCGTATCGCGCGCGGTGAATATGCTCTCCATCGCTTCTTGCGCCTTTTGTTGCGCAATGTATTGCATCTGCGTTTGCGAGTTGGCCTTAAGACCTTGCGTGAATATGGGAACCAACGAGAGGATGCCCACGGTCATGACCGCCCCGGCAACCATGCACTCGATCAATGTGAATCCTTTTTGCTTTCGAAGCTTGAAAAATTCCTTCATCGGTTACTCCTTATTCGGTCCAATAGCCCGTCATAACAGGGCTGGTGGCTGTGAGAATGTAGGTATAAGGACGAACGCGCCCCGTGCTTCCCATGACCGTGACCGCGCGCGCGGTGTCCGCTCGGTTGGGAATACCTGTGAAGATTGTTCCGTTGTACGGTGTCGTGCCGAATTCATCGCCGCCAAACTGACCAGTCGAGGAAAAATACATGAGTGGAGGGCCACCGCTAATTCCTCCGATACACACAGCAGATGCCGATGACGAAGCTCCACAGGTTCCAAAGTTCATGGGCGTGTCCGGCACGCCGGTTTCGATCAAATACTGTGTCTGGCTTGGCAGCGGCACCGTGACGATCGGACCATCAACGTCGCCCGCCACCAGGGGCCGCGCTTTTACCTGATAGCTCAGAGTCTGTGGGCTGGCGCCGACATTAAACGTCACCTGAACAGCGCGGCGTTGCGCCACGGCCAATTGACGCGCCACGCGCATTTGGCCGATGACCACGTCCATCGCGGAATTCGCACGATAGCTCTCCATCGTTCCGTAGCTCTGATACATCGTGATGGCAGAGAGAACGGAAATGATACCAATGGCGATTACTGCCTCAAGTAGAGAGAAGCCTTGCTGATTGCGCTTTTCATTTCTCATGGGCGACTTCCAATGCCTCGGTAAACTTTTCTCCAAATGACCTTAGTGGCAGAGCCAAGTGCTTCGCGACATCAGAAATCTCGTGTCGATACTCGGTTTCAAGCGCTTTATTCGAACGCGTCCACCGGATACACCTACTCCGCCAATACTCGGTCCTGCACCATAGGTAACTCATTCGTCTGTGTGGCCACAACTGGACGAAAGTACTGGTTCAGAGCAGCCGTGGCGCACCCGTCCGCACGTTCCAGTAGGACAGTTACGAAGGTTTCCATTCAGGAGAGCGTGGAGAATCCGCAAGACGTGGTGCTCGGGGGCGCTTAAATCCTTGTGAAACAGGCACTTTTGCTTGATTGCCGCGTGGAAATGTTCCGCCCAAATTTGCCGTTTGGCCGACAGTGCGACCGCGATCCCAATCTCAAAGTCCCAATCTCTATAGTACTTTTGGTGTTACCGCTGGGACACCAATTTCAGGAATTTGCACCTGGGAACACCGAAGAAAGGCTTCACGCTATCTCATTCAGCGACGGCGACAGGTAAGTCAGGGTCTTGGTGTCTGTGCCTTATCAGATAATCCAGACGCACCCAACCGCCACCGGCAAGGACAATGATCAGAGGTTCCACCAGCGGGATTCGAAGCCGAGTGTTCATTACAAACGGCAGATGAACCAAGGTGATCCCTACGAGGTAGAGAATCACCCAGGCTGCAAGGTCAGGTCGGGTCTTCCTAAGGTGATGCAAACCTCCCATGGCTACGGCCACGACAATCCAGTAGAGCGAAACTCCCGCGATCCGAATGGCCCGTTCGGTCGCTGGTAGCGATTGGGTGTGCAGAAACTGGTCGGTACTCAACCAGAAGTCTGCGATTTTCTTAGCAAGTAGCGGAACCGCGTTCCATCCTTGTTCCCTCCATAACTGGGGAACAACTCGCAGTGCATGGCGGTTGAGGTCCGTTTCTGAGGGCAAAGCAAGTCGCGCAGAATCGTTTGTCTCCAGGTCTTGAACGCACCATCCCATCGCTGCCTTGAGCTTCTCGGTATCTCCAGGCTGTGTTCGACCTTCCGTATTAACTACCCCTTGCACGGCGTTCGCCCCAGTATGGGTTGCATAGAGCACATGCCCAGGAAAAACCGAAGCGTTGCGAATCATCCAAGGCAAAACAACGAGAGCAGCTAGCAACATCACCGCCGCACTTCGCAGGACAACCGAACCTTTCCGCCGGCCTCCGATGACCGCCCCCAGGGCAAAGAACGGCAGGATCGCTGCATTGAAACGCATCAGCGACTCCAGGCCGGCAATCAAGCCTAGACCGCATGCCGAACGCCCGTCCCCCCTTTCCTGCTGCTCGACCAAAAACAGAAGAAACAATGCTGTCAAAAATGTGGATACGCACTCGGTCATCAACTGCGCTGTCGAGAAAATAAGCGTGGGCAAATAAAGGCCAAAAACGAGCGTAGCTCGTTGTCCCTCCCGGCCAAAAATGCGTCGCGCTATGGTTGCGCAAGTGACCACGGTGAGCAGTCCCACAATGAACTGCAAAACGCGAACCGCGGTGATGTAGTGGTGTCCGAACACTTCCATGAATCCTGCAAGAAGCGAAGGATACCCAGGTGGCCGAAACGCCGAGGGCTGTCCCGCATACGTAAAGCCTTTGTGCAAAAGCAAGTTCTCCGCGAGCAGCGCATAAACAGGGGCGTCGCTTCCTCCGCTGTGAAACGTCAACTGCCGGCTGTCCGCTGCCAAAACGAATCCCAAACGAAATAAGACTCCGAGAATCACGAGAAGCAAAAACGCCCACGTGTGCTTGAACAGCATTGGCTCCCAGTCTGAAAAAGTGCGGGAAGACGGTCCTCGGTAATTGACCGCTTCTTCTTCGGCACTATTCTACTGTTCCTACATCCAGAAATCGAAGAACCACCGAAGACAGGCGGTTATTACCGGACGGCAACTGTACGACCGACGGAAGGCAAACGTGTGAGCCACTCGTCGACTGAAGGCGCGCTTTGCATCAATTGCGTTCAGGACGAATTCGGTCAGAAACCGGACAGTTGTCTTGGGCATCGTATATTTGCCGGCGGTAGCACATCGCATGAATACACCGACGGTCAAGAATCCACGGGACACTTTTGCAAAAGGAGATTTTATGGCAGAAGAGAGCAAGGATCCGGCTGTCCTAGGTCACATCGACAAGTTGGTCAAGGAAGAAGAGCGCCTCTATGCGCAGGGTGAACTGTCGGCTGGCGACCGTGGCCGCTTGGCCAAGATAAAGGTTGAGCTGGACCAGTGTTGGGATTTGTTACGCCAGCGGCGGGCCTTGCGAGAGTTTGGTCGTGATCCAGATCAAGCGAAAGTCCGACCGGCAACAGTCGTCGAGGATTATGAGCAGTAATGGCACCTTAACGCTCTATTTAACAGACGACCTTTGTGCTGGCTTTGGCAAGGAGCCGATTAGAATCGATCAACAGAAACTCCAAGTCGCTATTCGTCGAGCGAAAGAGTTTTGCAGATAGCTCGACGGCAATAAGCATTATCCCCCGACACGTGAGGCTGCGTGCCTGATCTAACGACGGACACTGCCGAGTTCCTGTAATCATTCGACGACAAAGACGGTTTGTGGTGCACCGGCAGTTGAAGTCGCGGCATAAGTGTTGTTGAATGAAAGGGTAGCCAAGGGATGCGCCCGTAGCTCAGTTGGATAGAGTGTCTGCCTTCTGAGCAGTACGGCGTTGCGGCTTTTTCGGCTGACCTTACTCTGTGGGCCTGTAGCTCAATGGATAGAGCACTGGACTTCTAATCCAGTGGTTGTCGGTTCGAGTCCGACCAGGCCCGCCATTTTCACCCGACAGAAACGCCTTTTTTTGCACTTCGGGTTATCCAGAACAGTGGCTGGTTGTTGGCATGACAGAACACACAACGAGGTCTGGACGAACGGTCCAGACCTGTTCAATGGCTTTCAATTCTCGCGAAATCCTTGCTCACAAACGCAGTTATTACCTGCCTTAGTACCGATTCGCCGCGTTTCTGCCTGAGAATTGCCAGCGCTTTGTTGTTCTGTGGGCGCCGGTTCTTCCGCGTGTTGTCTTGATAGATAAAGAGTTACAAGCAGTGGATCGGTGACCTACAGGAATTCAACCAGAAATATGTTGGGCACCGACGGTTTGGCGGAATGTTTGCACCTTGACCTTTGTCAGCCCTAAATAACATCGAGAGACAAGAAAGCCATGATGAAAATCTTAGTTGTCGACGACAGTTCCAATGAACGCAATGGGCTATGCCGGCTGCTCGAACGCGCCGGCTATGAAGTGCGATCCGCCGCTGACGGAGTCGAAGCACTCGAGAAAATTCGCGAGAATCAATTCGATTTGCTGCTGGTTGATATTTGGATGCCGCGAATGAATGGCATAGAACTTTTGGCCCTTCTTCCGGAAGATTCGCGGCCGCGCGCTTTGGTGATCACGGGAGATGAATCGCCGGAGGTTCTTGTTCGTTCTCTTCGCGAGAAGGCCTATCTGTTTATTTCGAAGCCTGTAAAGCCCGATGAACTGCTCCGATTCGTCAGGAACACGCTCGAACTACCGCCAGGCCCCGATCCAATCGAAGTTGTATCGGCAGAACCTAATTGGGTGGAACTGCGCTTTCCCTGCGCGATTCAAATCGCGGAACGTATTGAGAATGTTGTTGACCATTTGAATCACGGTCTTCCACCCCATATCCGCCAGTCGGTCAAGATGGCCCTCCATGAGTTGCTTGTAAACGCCGTAAAGTGGGGCGGACATTCCGGTCCAGACGCGCAAGCCCATATTGAATATTTGCGCACCCGCAAGTTCGTAATGTGCCGCATTGCGGACCCCGGCGCCGGATTCGAGCCCTCCGAATGGCGGTATTCCACGCTCAATTCGCGAAGCCTGGGGGCAATCTCTCTCAAAGAGCCCCGTGCGGCGCTGGGATCGCGACCCGAAGGTTTCGGAATGAAACTAGCGAAGACCCTCGTGGACGAACTGGTCTACAACGAAGCTCACAATGAGGTCGCCATGGTCAAGTATCTGAATTAATGGCTTTTGCAACGTACTTTCTTGCCGGTGTGCTACAGGGAGGGTATCGAGGGGATACGGTGTTTGCTCTATAGTGCGTCGGTCTGTCCTCGTTAAGAATGGCTCGCAATGGTTGCTATGACTGCACTTTCCCTACCTGAGACAGTTCGGGTGAAAGCCAACCGGAAGGAGACACAGCTGTCTCGCTGGGCAGTAGCTTTTGCAACTGCTGCAGTCACAGCGATACTTTTGGCCCTGCTTGAGCCTGCCCTCGCCGTCTCAGACGCTGAAAGGTTTCTCCTCATTGTCACGCTGTTGGTACTTTTCCGGTCTCCATTCTGGCTTGCGACTTTCATTGACAATGTTAGGACGGACGGCGCGTGAAGATCGACTCAGCAAGTCCGGAAACCGAACTGCTCGCGCTGGCACGCGATGGCAACGAAGCGGCATTTACTGAACTTGTGCGCCGCAATTGGCGCATGATTTATCGAATTTCGCGCAGGGTTTTGAAGAATCACGAAGATGCGGAAGACAATCTTCAGAATGTGCTCGTCAAGATTTATCAGCGCCTCGATGGATTCGAACAGTCCTCGCGCTTCTCCTCGTGGCTATTCCGAGTCACCTTCAACGAAGCGCTCATGACCCTTCGACGCAACCGGTCACGGCGCCAGGACTGTTATGTGGACCTGAATTTCCTGGATGGCAAGGGCCAGGGTGTCGCGGATCTTCAGGACGTGCGCGTCAATAATGAAAGACAGCATATGCATCGCGAACTTGCTTTTAAAGCCATGCATCGCTTGAACCCTTCCCTGCGGCGCGCTTTTCTTCTCCACAAACAAGAAGGCTGGACGCATCGGGAAATGGCGGAAGAATTGGGAATCACGCAGGCGACTGCGAAAATGCGCGTATTTCGGGCTCGCAGGCAACTTCGTGAAGAACTGGAGCTGCTGATTCGTTGATTCGACCGCGCTCGTTCGAGATTGCGATTTCGATGCGATCATCGGGTGAAGTTGTGTGCGAATTGTCTCCGCTCTCCTAAGTGCCCAGATAATTCTGTCACTGGGAATATTGGACTCGATCGTGAAGAGATTTCTCGTTCCAGTACTTTGGCAAAATTTTTGAGAAGCTTATGAAAGATGCTGTAAGTTCAGCCTCCAACGCTGGATGCAAATATTTCGATTCAAGAATTGTTCTGGTGCTTCACCTGCAATGAAGATTGCTACCAGTCGCGAAAATTTTGAGGAGGCGTCAAACAAATATGAACGGGAAAATTCGAATGGCTTTTCACGGTATTTGCAGTCTAGGGCTCATGGCACTTTTGGTTACAATGGTATGGCCGGCACACGCAACTCCGGCTCACCCCTTTCTGCTGACCGCGACAGCTCAGCAGGACTCTCCGCAGGCTCAATCGGTCTCTGGGACAATTGCCTCCGTGGGTCGGAACACCTTCACCCTTACTCTCGGATCAACCACTTCCAATCCGGGAAGTCAAATGCAGCAGACTTCTCCGAAATCCATGACCTTCATGATTGATCAGAACACCACCGTCGAAGGCAAGCTCAAGGTCGGTGCCAATGCTGATGTAACTTACCGCCAAGACAACGGCAACAACGTCGCCATCAGCGTACGTGTTTCTTCTTCCGCTTCCTAATCGAGAATTGCAGTCACTGCAAATTGGGCCCTTCACAGCGCCGCTGTGGAGGGCCAACTTTTTGCAGACTTGTGTTTATGGGGCTGGGTACGAGTGTTGAACCGGTACGGCCCTACTTCAAGCCGTTCGATCCTTCTGACTTGCCGCCCGCGGCGTGTTCCGTCCCAACATCCGCGAAGGATGGATTCAGAGAAGCAGTGAGGTCATACGACTTTCCATGGTCGCTGACCTTAGTTATGAGCAGTTCGTAGCGAAATCCCTCGGGATGGTTTCTGCTTCTCAGCAGCGCGAGCAAGCCGGTAACTTCAGAGTCGGCATGGACAACGACTTCGTTTCCGGAAACCACCGGCGACACAACTTCACCTCGAAATGCTGAGCCATCGCGGTCTATCCCGGAATCGATCGCATCCAGCATTTTCACTTTCAGAACCGTGCCCCTCGGCAGAATGTCCGTCTCGTTTCCACCCGTTGGGTTCAGACGAGTCTGCAGGTGAAACGTTAGAATTGTCCCCGCAGCGACACATATCGGTTCGACGCTGGTATTCTGCGCCTGAACCTTAAGTATGAATCCACACAAAAAACACAAAGCCGCCAACGCAAATCGATACATGGGCCTGACCCTTCCTGACTCAAGCAATCAGCACTTAATTTGGAGTTTAGGTTCGCGCGTCAACCTGGTCAACGCGGAATCCGGGAACAAGTTACAAATCTTTCGATAGGAGGGATAAAGCTTTTTGTCAACGGACTTGGTTGGTAATTCTTACACACATCTAGGGGATTAAGGCTGTCAAGCTGGAGCCTTCTCCAGGCGGCGCTGCATTTCCTCTAACGACAGTCCCTTGGTTTCAGGGAAGGCCAACAGGACCACCACGAATTGCAACACCATCATCGCCGAGAAGAACATGAAGGGGATCGACCTCGACCACGCCGCCAGGGTCGGGAACGCAAACGAAATGGCTGCATTCATCAGCCAGTGCGTCAGGCTGCCCAGGCTCTGCCCTTTCGCGCGCACGCGGTTGGGAAAGACCTCACTCAGGTAAACCCAAATCACTGCGCCCTGCGAGAATGCAAAACTCGCGATGAAGCCCACCAGTAGCCAAACCAGCAGATCCTGATGCCGCTTCATGGAGAAAATCGCTGCCACCCCGGCAAGGCATGCTGCAGTCCCCACCGCTCCCACCAAAAGCAACTTTTTGCGTCCAAGCTTGTCGATCACCGACATGGCGATCACTGTAAACAGCAGGTTCGTGAATCCCACCGCAACCGCCTGCAGGTCGCCGGACACCTTGCTGAAGCCGGCGAACGCAAAAATATCGTTCAGATAATAAAGGACGGCGTTGATCCCCGAGAGTTGGTTAAACATGCCCACGGCGATCGCCAGAAAGATGGGGAAGCTATATTTACGCTGGAACAGTGGCTCATCGGCGTGTCCATGCTCTGCATCGATCGAAGTAACAATCTCCTGCAACTCCTGTTCGTAGTTCTGCTCCCCGGTCTCGCGCAACACCTCGCGCGCCTCGGCGACTCGCTGTTTTTTCACTAGCCAACGCGGGCTGCGTGGAATTGTAAACAGTAGGGCCAAAAACAGCGCTGCCGGCGCCGCCGCAACGCCCAGCTTCCAGCGCCATTCCGCATCGATCGAAAAATGTCCCAAACCCACCAGAAAATTGGATAGATAAGCCAGCAGGATACCTGTAACGACGTTGAACTGAAACACTCCGACCAGCCGGCCGCGCCAGTTTGCCGGTGCAATCTCCGCAATATACATCGGTCCCAGCACCGATGATCCACCAATCCCCAGGCCCCCAATAAACCGAAAGAAGACCAGGGCCGGCCAGTTCCAGGCGAACGCGCAACCCAACGAAGAAACAATGTAGAGCACCGCCATGATCCGCAGGCTGTCGCGCCGGCCGAATGCGTCCCCGGGAATGCCGGCGAACATTGCGCCGAGAATAGTTCCGACCAGGGCCGAAGACACCGTAATGCCGAGAAGCAACGATGCTTCCGAGGTATGCAGCATTTGAACGAGCCCGAAGAGCAAAGGCGGCAGCGTGTAAACCTTAACCAGATTGCTGGTGGTGCCGGAGATCACGGCGGTATCAAACCCGAAAAGTAGGCCGCCGAGCGCCGCCACTACCGTGCTCCGCATCAGGTAGGCGTTAATCCTCATTTTTTCTACCTTTCCAGTGTCCAAGATCTGCGCCCGTCCCGACTGAACCCTATCGCACGTCGAGGTAATGCGTGTTCGGCACATCCCGCAAATGCTTGGCCGCCAACTCCGGAGAAATATCTCGTTGCGGCATGGCCAGCAATTCGTATCCCACCATGAACTTTTTAACGGTCGCGGAGCGTAGCAGCGGCGGATAAAAGTGCGCGTGCAGGTGAAACCCCGGATAAGGCTTGCCGTCTGTAGGCCGCTGGTGAAAGCCCATGGTGTAGGGGAACGACGTTTTGAAAAGATTGTCGTAGCGGATAGTGACCTCGCGCAGGATTTGTGCCAGCCCTTCACGTTCCGCTTCGTCCAATTCCGGCAAGCTGCCCACGCGTCGCTGGCTGATGACTAAGGTTTCGTACGGCCAGATCGCCCAGAACGGAACAACGATTGCGAAATATTCGTTGGCGCAAACGAGGCGCTCCTGTTTCTCCAATTCCAGCACCCGATAATCCTCCAGAAGGCTGGAATTGTGCTGTTGAAAATACTCTTGCTGAGTACACACTTCTCGCGCCAGATCATCCGGCACATTTTCATTTGCCCAGATTTGGCAGTGGGGATGCGGGTTACTGCAGCCCATCATGGCGCCGCGATTCTCAAAAATCTGTACGCTGCGCATGTTCGGTTGCTCAGCCAGTTGCGAAGATTCTTCGCACCACGTGTCGACCACCGCCTTAATCTCGTCGACGCTCATGCGCGCCAGCGTCAGATCGTGCTGCGGCGAAAAGCACACCACACGGCACCGTCCCGCTTCACTCTGCGCTCGCAGCAATTCCCCTTCCCGTAAGTCCCCAGGGGGCGTGTCCGGGCGTAGCGCGGCAAAATCGTTGTCGAACACGAACGTGCTCGTGTACTGAGGATTCCTCGCCCCGCCCGCACGTTCATTCCCGGGGCAAAGATAACAATGAGGATCGAACGACAGAGAAGTTTCTGAGGGTGTGGGTTCGACTTGGCCTTGCCACGGCCGTTGCGTGCGATGCGGCGAGACCAGCACCCACTCTCGCCTTAGTGGATTAAATCGCCGGTGTGGGTGGATCCCCAATTCGAACTGGCCCATCGGATTGGCCGCTCCTATCGCGGCAACTTTGCAGCCTAGCTCGTGCTATAACCGTCGGGATGGTTCTTATGCCAAAGCCATGCGCTATCTAGAATCTCGTCCAAATCGGGAAATTTCGGCTTCCAGTTTAGTTCTCTTCGAATTTTTTCTGAGCTGGCGATTAACACTGCCGGATCACCTTGGCGACGCGGCGATTCCACAACCGGGATGGCACGTCCGGTCACCCGGCACACCCCTTCAATCACTTGGCGCACCGTAAACCCTTGACCATTCCCAAGGTTGTAGACCAATTGGCCGGAGCGATCGAGCGCGTCGAGAGCGAGCAGATGCGCCGCAGCCAAGTCGCTGACGTGGATATAGTCTCGCACGCAGGTGCCGTCTGCTGTTGGATAATCCGTTCCAAAGATTTCGATTTGCTTTTGCCGTCCCAACGCCACATTCATCAAGCGGGGAACTAGATGTGACTCTGGCTGGTGGGCTTCCCCGCGATCGGCCGACACCGCTCCAGCGGCATTGAAATACCGCAAGCTCGCATAGTGTAGGCCGTGAATCCGGTGGAACCATTCCAGCATTCGTTCTACCAGCAACTTTGATTCTCCATACGCATTTGTGGGCTGTAGCGCATCCTCTTCCTGAATCGGCGACCGCGTCGGGTTGCCGTAGAGGGCAGCAGTCGACGAAAACACAAAGCGATTTACGCCTGCAGAGAGCATCGCTTCCAGTACTGCCAGCGCATTTGCGGTGTTGTTCCGGAAAAATGTCTCGGGGAACTTCATGGATTCGCCGGCTTCGATAAAAGCAGCGAAATGCAGCACTGCATCAAATTGATGGCCCCGAAACAGTGCGGCCAGTTTTTCATTTTCAGCCAAATCGCCAACAACCAACTCCGCTCCCTGCGGCACCGCTTGGCGATGTCCCCGGCTGAGATTATCGATAACCGTCACCTGATGCCCGGCTTCCAGAAGTTGCTCGGCCACCACGCTGCCGATGTACCCCGCCCCGCCGGTAACCAGGAGCTTCATGACAAAAACACCCGCCCCACCGCGGACGGTCGTGTTGAGAAGCCGCACATGGCTGCATTCATGCCAGCAGCCTCACTCCGTCAGCTGCAGTGCACACATATATCTCGGGTCGCGCTCCGACCGCTTTCTCGTAACCCTCGGTCACTTGAACTTCGAATGCGTCCACTCTGTCGCTCCTTACAAGATTAATTGTGCAGCCTCCGAACCCCCCGCCCGTCATGCGTGCTCCATACACACCATCAATCTGATCGGCAAGTTCGACCATCGTATCCAACTCCCGACAGCTCACTTCAAAATCGTCCCGCAAACTGATGTGCGATTCCTTCATCAGTTGGCCAAATTGCGGCAGGTCTTGCCGGGTCAGCGCCTCAGCCGCCTCGATTACTCTTGCGTTCTCTGTTATCACGTGTCTACACCGCTTCCGAACAATCTCTGGCAGAGCCGTGCCATACTTTTCGAACTGCTCCATGGAAACATCGCGCAAAGCCGTGACGCCCGGCACAAGCCTCGAAAAAGACTGCGCCGCCAGCTCACACTCGCGACGCCGTTGGTTGTATTCTCCTCCCGCCAGACGGTGCCGCACCATTGTATTGCAGATCACCAACCGCACCTCTTCAGGAATAGGTTGATGGCGATATGCCAGCGACCGGCAATCCAGAAGTAGCGCGTGATCTTTCTGCCCATGAACGGAAACAAACTGATCCATGATCCCGCAGCGTGCTCCCACAAATTCATTTTCAGCGCGTTGGCACAGCAGCGCCATTTGCGCCCCCTCCATTGTCTCTTGCGCCATCTCTAGAAGCGCCTGGCACACCGCGACTTCCAGAGAAGCCGATGAACTTAAGCCGGCGCCTTGCGGCACGTCACCATCGATCAACAGGCTCGCTCCCCGCACACGAATCCCCCGTTCCGCCAATTTGCTCGCCACCCCCACCACATAATCAATCCAATGCCGGCGCGGCTCGGCTGGCAACTGTTGCAGGTCCAGTTCCACTTGTTCGGAGTAATTCTCTGAGAAGACGACCAGTTGCTGATCCGGCCGCGGCGCGATGGCTATGGTGGTATGGAATTGAATGGCAGCAGGCAGGACAAATCCATCATTGTAATCGGTATGTTCGCCGATCAGGTTCACGCGCCCCGGTGCCTGGATGCACTCAGGCTGAGTTCCGTAAAGCCGAAAAAATTTTGCATGGAGATCGCGAGCGGTTAGATTGGTTTTCTGCGCAGGCACCGGCCGAGGTCAGCTCCTATGCGCCAAGTATAACTGTGAAGGCGCGGCTCGCAGAAACATTGTTCGATGGAAATTCGTGGAGGCGGAATCAAATCGCTCGTGGAGAGATGAAGACTCCTCCGGAAAGAGCGGCAGCAATGGCGTTGGCAAGGTCGGAGTACATGCGCGACTTCAAGACATATGCTAGTCCGCCACAATCCAAAGCCGCGGCAACATAGTCTTGGTCCTCCTGAACAGTCAAGAACACCACTTTAACCTCGGAGCCACGGCGCCTCAGTTCCTTTGCGGCGTCGAGCCCGTCCAATTCCGGCATCCCAATGTCCAAGACCACCAGGTCGGGCTTCAACTCGCATGCTGCCTTCACCGCGGCCCTCCCGTCGGTCACGGTTCCCACAATCTCAAACTGGCCTCGCAGGATGTCCGAGGCGTTCACGAGCATTCCGACATGATCGTCAGCCAGCAGTATACGCGGGCGGGCCCCCATTTCGCACTCCAGTCACCTTCGCGGAATATCCCAGTAATCCGATATTTAACCGATTCAATGCAGCTCGAGCAACTGCCAGAAGTGACAGTTTTTTCTCTAGAATGACGATTTCCCTTGGTTCTTCCGACGGATGCATCAAAACGCACCTGTGGCGATGTAGAGTTCCAGTACCCTTGGTGATTAGCCGTCCTGACGGAAAAAAGCTACCTGAAAGAACTGTAAAAATTGACAGTTCCCAGACTCCTCCTCTTGTTTCATCCTCTTGGGTACGAAACGTGGGGACGTACAGACGTTTTCCCTGCATGGCTGGCCATAACGAGGAACACTGTGCCCACTTTCGAGCAGCCCAGATGGTTCGCAGGATCGTTTCGTTTTGTTAACGGGGCGGAGTGCATCTAGAAGTTCTTGGGCGGAGAATTTCTAGGCCGGTTGGGTTGCTCGACGGTTGACACATTTTCCTTTTCTCCTACAAAATCTGACGAAGAGCCGGGACTGCATGAGGGACAGCGCTCGTAGTATGCCCTCCTATTGCCCCACTTTCTATTTTCATCGCATTTCAATAGGATTCAAGCAGTGTTGGGGTGGAGGCCATAGTGGCCAGGGCACGTGTTCTGATTGCGGATGATCACACGCTTGTCGCCGAAGCGTTCAAGCGTCTACTTGAACCCGAATGTGAAGTCGTGGGGACGGTTGCCGATGGCCGCGCGCTGCTGCGACTCGCCCCACAGCTTAAACCGGACTTAGTCCTGGTCGATCTCAACATGCCGCTCTTGAACGGCCTCGACGCCGGCGAGCAGCTTAAGCAAGTCTTGCCCGCGGTTAAGATCATCGTTCTTACCATGAACGAAGATCCAGAGATCGCCGCCGAAACCATGGACAAATGGGCTTCCGGCTACCTGCTCAAGAAATCCGCCGGAAGCGAGTTGCTAAAGGCTGTTCGGGACGTTTTGCGCGGTGGCAAGTACGTGACCCCGGCACTCCAGGAGGCCATCGCGGAAATCGTCTCGCGAGATTCGCGCTCGGAATCGGTTCGAACGCTCACGCCTCGTCAGCGCGAAGTTCTGCAACTCCTTGCCGAAGGGCATACCATGAAGGAAGCCGCGGCAATACTTAATGTGGCTACGCGCACGGTTGCTTTTCACAAGTACCGCATCATGCAGGAATTTGGCTTGGAGAATAATTCAGAACTTCTGCGCTTTGCTATGAAACAGAAACTCGTGAATCAAGGCTGAGCCTGGCCGCCCGTAGTTTCTTCACTGCGCCGCGGCGTGCTTCGCCAATTGTTCCATGGCTATTTCCGTGATGATCTCCGTACCCTCTCCCGGCTTGGACAAAATATGCAGTTTTCCCCCTGCCATGCGAATTCGCTCTCGCATACTCGCCAGTCCCACGCCAGCCGCATAGTGATTTACATCAAATCCCAGGCCATGATCCTTTACTCTCAACTGCAGCATGTTCACTACAGGCACGAGTTCCAGTTCTATGCTCGGCGATCCGCTATGCTTCACCGCATTGTTCAATGCTTCCTGAGCCACACGGTACAAACACAGCGCCCGTTCCTCCGAAAGGTCTCCAGGAATCGTTTCTGCCGCCAGGTTCACTTCCACGCCATGTTGGCGGGACACCTGCGCGCACAATTCCCTCAACGCGGCCTTTAGCCCAAGGTGTTTCAATTTCGAAGAGTGTAATTGGTGAGATAGCCCGTGAATGTCCGTTGCAAGTTGGCTAGCTTCTTCCAGCGAAGTGTCCAATTCTTCCCTCGGCCCACGTAAACCCATCGGCAAGCCATGCCTCAATCGGTCCAATCCAATAATCAGCAGCGAAAGTCTCTGGCCGATATCGTCATGAAGCTCTCGCGCGAGCCGCTGACGCTCGCTTTCCTGGGCTTGAATCAGGCGCTCGGTTAATTCCACCAATTCAGACTTCGCCTGCTTCAGTTCCGTAATGTCCACATTCACCCCTCGCAGGCGCAGCGGACTTCCCTGCGGGTCGCGGTACACCCTTCCCCGGAATAACACCCAGCGCTCACCCCCGCCAGGCTCGTGGTATCGCCACTCGGTCACGACATCGTCGTTTCCCGTCTGATCCTCTAAGGTCGCAAGTGTGCGGCGGTACAAATCGTCCCGATCCTCTTCAGGGACACGTTCCAGAAATTTCTCCCAGGACAATTCCAGTTCCACCGGAGTCTTCCCCAGCAGCGAATCATGTCCTTGGGACCAGCGCACCTTTCCTGTCAGTAGATCCAGGTCCCAGAGTGCCGTTCTGGATGCCTCCAGCGCCATCTCCAACCATTCCTTCTTTTCCCTCAGCTCGACTTCAGCCCGTCGACGATGCAATGCCGTTCCGAACAGATTCCCCATTGTCCTCAGCCGCGCCACCAGCGCACGAGTCCACGCTTTTCCTGCTTCGCGACTGGCCAACACCAGAACACTCTTCGTATCCCCGTTGGAAGGAATCAGCAGGATAGATCCTACGCCGAGGGATTTCAGGTACTGCTGGTCGCCGAGCGCCTGCGCGGGCATTTGGCGCCAACTGGAGATCGCGACCGTTTGCCCCGCCTCCATTTGCTCCATCAGCCAAGGCGTGTGCCCTCCCAGTTCTAGCGCTGCATCCTCCGGAATGCTCTTTGCGCGGTCCAGAAAGCTTTTGGCGATTTCGTTGGAACCCGGTCCCACCGTGAACCACAGCGCCCACTCCACTTCTTTTGCTTTTCTTATCGCTGCTAGCCCTTGCTGGATGTGCCCTTCCAGATCTTCCGGGTCACAGTGCATGAATTTCTCCGAATATTCCGTGACCACCCGTTCCGTTGCAAATCGTCGCTCGACCATCCGACGCGCCGCGTTCTTTCGGCGAACTTCAATCCACAACCAAAAGATCAACGCTGTTTCTAATACGATGAACGTCGCCACGCTCACGACCCCGACTTTGTGCTTCTCCCAAAGCGTCGGCTCGCGGAATTGAATGTCTGTGCCTACGGGCACTCTCCCGACCGGAATATGCCACCGCGCCAATTGCCTCCAATCAACCGCCGCATTCATCTTGACGTCGGCAATCGGAATCTCGTCCGGATTTTTCCCCGACAGGACTTGCCTCGCCTGGTTTGCAATGGTTCGCGCTTCTCCGACGTTGTCGTAAAGATTTCCGCCGATCACTCCATGGCCCAGCAACTGAGACAGCGAACTGTAAATCGGCACTGGCGCGTAAGGCGCAATGCGGTCCAAATACTGTTCCAGCGAATAGGCGTGCCCAGCACCATCTTCAGATTCGGTTAAATAAAACAGGACGTCCGTGGCTCTCAGGTTCTTGAATCGCGCTCTTACCTCCGCCGGCGTCAATCCTTCCCAGTCCTCGAATTCCACTCGCCCGGCTAGCTCGCGAAACTGCTCATTGGCGATCCACGCAAGCCATTTGTCTCGCGGAGATGCACCCGAGACCAGAATCACCCGATTGGTTTCCGGCTGCAGGGCCAACGCAATTTCGGCCGTTTTTTCAAAATTCAGGGCTGCCACGCTCCCGGTCACTCCCGGATATCTAACTGTCGCTTCTGCGACGTCTTTCGGAATCATTCCAAAAACGATTGGTACTCCAGAAAATAATGTGCGCTGGTGTTTCAGCAAAAAATCCAGTAGCGGCCATTGGCCCGCGATAATCAGGTCGAGTCGCACGTCCTTGTATTTGGCACGATAGATTTTTTCAAGTTCTCGTGCCTTTTCCGGATCTTTCAGTTGAACTAAATCAACCGACTCCGTATAGAGTTCGACTGTTTCCGGAACTTCCAATTCCGCATTCAGGTTCTGGACAAACGTCATCTGCCCTTCAAAACCCAGATTTTCAGGAAGCAGTACCAGAACATTCTTACGTTGCGGATAGTTCGCGTCGTGGTGATTTGCGCCCTGTGCCACCGTGCCACAAGCCAGTCCGCAGAGCGCACACCATATCGCCAACGACATCAGAATGCGAATTGCTCTCTTCAAGGGGGAAAGATCGTCCGAGTTAAATTTCAGGGGGACCATCTTTGTCTTCCCGCTAACAATGGCCAAGTTTTGATGCAACTTTGAGAACGCAATAGTAAACAAATGGCGCCAAGACTGCAATGGAATTACTTCTACAGCAAGGCAGGCCGAACCGCGAGCAACATTCAGCTTTGCACGCTATTTTTACTGCTGCGTGAATGCCCGGCGCATCAGCAGTCCCGGTTATTTCGAAAGCGTTTGCTGCACGCTCTTGTCTCGCCAGAAATCCTGGCCAAGCTGCGGCAGCGTGTAGACCGGGTCGAAGTACTCGTACCGCCGGCTCAACGCTTCAGGATCATCCGTCTCAATGCCCGTGCGATAGTTCTTAGTCCAGTAGGAAATTCCCAACTGCCGGTCGTACTCCTTCACTTGATGCACCCAGCGCTTGCCGACAAACGGCACGTCGCAGATCATCCGTGGCGTCGCGAACCCGGGCAGGTAGCCCATAATGTCGTGCTGCAGTTTCTGCACTTCGTGAATCGCCAGCCGCCAGTGCTCTGCATTGGGGATCATGTCGCACTGGTAGAAGTAGTACGGCATGATCTTGCCGTAATCCAGCAGCATGAAGCACAGCTCCAAGATTTCGTTCGCACTGGAGTTCACCCCGCGCAGCAACACGCCCTGGTTGCGTACATCGCGGTAGCCCATATCCAACAGTGCCTGCACCGCTTTGCGCACCAGCGGCGTCACCTGCCGCGCATTGTTCACATGCGTGTGTACCGCGATGTCCACGCCGCGTTCCCGCGCCTTTTTCGCCAGTCGCTCGAGACCTGCCAGCACTTCGCTCTGCAAGAAATGTTGCGGGATGGCAATCAGCCCCTTGGTAGCCAACCGGATATCTTTAATGTTCGGAATGTCCATCAGCTTCGAGCAGAAATCCTCCAGCGTGCCAATCGGAGTGTTGGCGATGTCCCCGCCGCTCACCACCACATCGCGGACCGAAGGCGTAACGCGCAGGTACTCCAACATCTGCTGGTAGCGTTCCTTCTGTGGTATTTGAAACTTCAGCTTCACCACCTGCGGTACATCGTTACCGACCAGGTCCATCCGCGTGCAATGACCGCAATACTGCGGGCAAGTCGACAGCAACTCCGCCAGCACCTTCGTCGGATAGCGGTGCGTCAGCCCCTCGACAGCCCACATATCTGTCTCGTGCAAGGAGTCGCGACTCGCTTTTGGGTGGCTCGGCCATTCCGGGTGGCGATCGTCGAACGCTGGCAGCATGTAGCGCCGCACCGGATCGTTCCACAGGTCCTTCTCGTCCATGGTATTCAGCATGTGGGGAGGAACGAGGATGGACATGGTGGCGCGTTCTTTGATGTCGCGTTCCAAACTAGTCAGCAAAGAATGCGGTAGTAGCTCCCCAAACACCTCTTTCAATTCGGCCAGATTCTTTACCGTGTGCCGGCGCTGCCACAGCGCAGCTTCCCACTCGTCCTTGCTGACTTTCTTGTAACCGGGCAAACGCCTCCAATCCGGCTCGACAAATTCACGCTTCAACGGGTATTGGAAAGGCTGTTCGCCAGCGTGCACTCTACCTGCCGGCTTCCAGGTAGGCCGCGCCGGCTTCGTTCCGGGCGTTACCGTATTCATTCCAGGCGCAACGGTTTTTGTCTCACTCATAGGCGTATTCCTGCTTCAGGGGACGTCTTGCTTAGGAAGTCCGTGCAACTTCTTAAGATTCAGAATATCGTACGGGCGTCATTTCCGCCACCCCGCAGCGCAATCGCGTTTTGCTTTTTCAGGTGTAGAGGCCGTCTTGCGAAGCACGCGCTTTGGTTCCCCACTCAACCCAGCGCGGATTTTTTCTTCGTGGAGGGCAGAAACCTCACTGCTACGCCTTTCTGGCCATTCTCCAAGTTATCCAACCGGGCAACCTCGCCGAGGTATTCGTAGTTCTGCTGGCTATACGGCGAGTGGTACGGCACCGTGACCAACACGCGCATGCCCTCACGATAGTCATCCCTCTGGGTGGCAAAATACACGCCGTCCTGGGAAACATTTGTAGTTATGCCGATTTCCTCAAAGTGTCCATCTTTCGGGCTTTCCGGCCGTACCCGCAGATTCTGCTTCATCCGCACACGACGGGTTCGTCGGCGTTCGCTTTGCCTCTTTTCATACATGTACTTATCTGAGCATAGCTTTTCCCCGTCGAAAACACCGTGTGCTGAATCCGGCATTGTGACTCGGGGCCGACGTCCTCTCATTTTGTCAGGCCTGTGGGCCCACAAGGCACGATTGTAAAATCTTTAGGGGGTAAGCGAACTTTTTCCGAGCCTCTCACGTCTATCCCGTATCGCCCCAGGGCGAGCGAAGTGGTCCAGCAGGGCATCGCGCTTTCAGCGTGTCTCGAAGGGATGGCTTCGTTCCGCCTTCACCGCGGCCTGGCCGCCCCATTCGTTCACGCATATTTGGTGGTGTGCCTGCGTCCCTCATCCTGCAGCAAGTTTTGCCTTCGCTGCAGAGCACGGGGGAACCTAGCCAAATACTTGTGAATTGGGGGCCACCATGCATCGCTCCGCTAGCCCTTTTACTCCCTGGTTTCGTCTTGCGTCCCTGCTTGTCGTGTTGTTTGCTGCTCTGGGTTCAACTGTCGCCCGTCCGCCCTCCCCCGATCAGGATTCCAAAGCGTCCGCCATCGCACTGCGTCAGAGCGCTGTAGCCGGGGATGCCGAAGCCCAGTACCAGCTTGGCTACGCCTTCCTATGGGATAAGCAACCAGACTACGCCTCCGCGCTTTCTTGGCTGCGTTCCTCTGCGGAAAAACATTTTGCCCCGGCCCAGTTCCTCCTTGGCTACCTTTATGAGCACGGACGAGGGGTCCCGTTGGACTACGTCAAGGCCGCCGAGAATTACCGCGCTGCTGCGGCGCAGGGCCATCCGGGAGCAGAAAACAATCTAGGCGGGTTGTATCAGTATGGTCGCGGCGTCCCGAGGGACATGAACCGCGCCTTTGAGTACTATCGAAGTGCCGCGCAAGGCGGTAATCCCGTCGGACAATACAATGTTGCCACCTTCTACCACCTCGGCTACGCCACTGCTCCCGACCTGGCAGAGGCCGCCAAATGGTTCCGCGCCTCGGCGGAGCAGGGTTTTGCGCCGGCTCAAGCCGTTCTGGCGCTGTTCTATTTTAAAGGCACGGGCCTCCCCGTCGACTATGCCGAAACGGCCCACTGGTCGAAGCTCGCTGCCGAGCAGGGGCTGCCTCACGCCGCCATGAACTATGCTTACCTGTGCGAGCACGGCCAAGGCGTTCCCATCGATTACTTCGCAGCGTACCTTTGGTACTCGCGGGCCGTCGCGGCCGGGGACCCATTGGGTGCCAAGCACCTCAAGTCTCTCTCGCACCATTTGACCCGTGCACAAATTGACCAAGTCAAATCCGAAATTGCCGCGAATGGGACCCCTCCCCAGCAACAGGCCGCAACCGCTGCAAATGCGGACGTCTCCCTCATCGAAAACCCCTGATCAGAGTGATCAGGGTGGGGGCTGGGAATGACTCAAGTAGGGCGAGGCGCTTTTACGCCCAGAACATGTGGGGTGTGATCGTCGGTCCGTCGTGATGGCCGGAAAGATTCTTTTCCAGGCGTTCACGGGAGGGTTGTAAGGTTTTGCGCAGGCGATCCATATCGCTCTCCGGGAAGGCGGTAAACGCGCGCGCGATTTCTATGTTGTGATCGAGCATTTCCTTGCGCGGCATGCCGACAACGGCAGTGGTTACGGGCAGGCTCATCGAGTACCGTAACAAGGAATCGATGTCGCTTTTCCCCTCGTCGTTCTTCAGCAAAAATTCCTGGCCCGTGACCTTCATGGCTATCACTCCCAGGTTTTTGGCGCGTGCGGCGGGCAGCGCAAGTTCTTCGAACCTGCCATTCTGCGAGGCGTTCAGCGCCATCTGCACGCAGTCTAGATCGTGCTTCTGAATGGCCTGCGCCATCACTTCCCCGCTGGTGTGACTGGTCATGCCGATCGCGCGAGCCATCTTCTGGTCGCGTGCTTCCATCAGGCCCTTCAACGCACCGTCAGGGGCTTCGATTTTGGCCAGGTCCTCGGCGCGGCCCAGGCTATGAATGTGCAGAAGGTCCACATGATCCGTCTGCAACCGCTTTAGGCTACCTTCCAAGCGGCGCATGAACTCGTCGCGGGTGCGGTCGGGAATTTTCGTGGCCAGCCAAACATCCTTGCGCCGCGTGGCCATCACTTTACCGACGCGCGTCTCGCTCTTTCCGTCGCCGTACGCGTAAGCGGTATCAAGATACGTGATGCCCTGGTCGATGGCGTGATTCAGAACCGCCAACGCTTCCGCTTCGTCGTCATACATCAGGAACCGGCTGCCGCAACCAAACGCCAGAATCGATACCTTCGCACCGGTGCGGCCAAGGGTCCGGGTAGGCAGTACATTGGGGTTGGCTGGCCGAGCCTCTGCCCATTCGCCCAACAACGAATAGCCCATTCCGGCGGCAGTACTAGCGCCAACTTGTTCCAGAAATTCCCTGCGCGAGAGGTCCTTCACCATGGTTGAACTCCTTACCAAAGGTATCTTGTCTTTCTATGCCGTTCCGGCTTGCAAGTCAAAGGAGAAATTACCGCATTTTGCGTCTGGCGAGCATGGCTGGTTCTCCGCGTTCCGTGGCACCAAAAACCTAGCCCCCCGGTAGTTTCGAGCTATACTTTTTTCACCCGGCCTCTGCATTCGACTCTTCGTGGAGGCATCCCATGGCAAAACGTCAAAATCGTGTGGAGTTGAAAGGTAGCGCGCGGGCACCGCTACCGGGCGGCAAGGATGCCGGGCCAGCCGACCCGAACCAGAAAATCGAAGTGAGCGTATTTCTGCGCCGCGGATCCCTCCCTGGTAAGTTTCCTTCAGCGGCCCAGACGGGTGCTCTCCCTCCTCAACAGCGAAAATATCTGACTCGCGAAGAATTTGCGCGTTTGCACGGCGCATCAACGGCCGATCTCGAGAAAATCCGCGCGTTTGCCGGGCAAAATGGATTGAAGGTAGTCAGCGAAGATCGCGCCGGTCGAATCGTAAAGCTAAGCGGCACGGTTCAGGCCTTTGATGCTGCGTTTGGAGTGGATTTGCGCCGTTGCGAACATGCCTCCGGCACGTATCGCGCCCGCACCGGCACCCTCACCATTCCCGCTGATCTGGAGTCCATAGTTGAAGGCGTGTTCGGGCTAGACAGTCGCCCGCAAGCAAAAGCTCATTTCCGCCTGCGCAAGAAAAGTCCGGACGTTCACGCCCAAGCTGCCGCCGCGTCCTACTCACCTCTACAAGTAGCGCAAGCCTACGCGTTCCCTACAAACGCGACGGGTTCCGGCCAATGTATCGCGGTCATCGAGTTGGGCGGCGGATACAGCGCTGCCGATCTCGCTACTTTTTTCGGCAATCTTGGCGTTTCGACGCCGCAGGTCACTGCGGTTTCCGTCGATGGAGCCTCGAATTCCCCCACAGGTGATCCCAGCGGAGCGGATGGAGAAGTGCAACTGGACATCGAAGTGGCTGGAGCCGTTGCGCCCGGAGCGCAGATCGCGGCGTATTTCGCGCCCAACACGGACCAAGGATTTATCGACGCGGTCACTACGGCAGTGCATGACGCAACGCATAAGCCGTCGGTGATATCGATCAGTTGGGGCGGCCCGGAGAGTTCGTGGACCGAACAGTCGCGCAACGCACTTGACTCCGCTTGCCAGGATGCTTCTACCATGGGGGTGACCATTCTTGCCGCTTCTGGTGACGACGGGGCATCCGACGGCACCACCGGCGGAACGCCAACAGTCGATTTTCCAGCGGCCAGTCCCTACGTAGTCGCATGCGGCGGCACGAAGCTGAATCTGTCTGGCACCACGATCAACAGCGAACAAGTCTGGAATGAATTGTCGGCGAACCAAGGAGCAACGGGCGGGGGCGTCAGCGAACTGTTTGCTCTTCCCACCTTCCAACAAGGTGCTAACGTACCGAAAGCTCCGAATGGATTTGTTGGCCGCGGTGTTCCGGATGTAGCGGGGGATGCAGACCCACAGACGGGATACAACGTAGTCGTGGACGGGCAGCAATCAGTGATCGGCGGCACAAGCGCGGTTGCTCCCTTATGGGCGGGTCTGCTGGCGTTGATCAATCAATCGCTGGGAACAAATGTAGGCTACTTGAACCCGCTGTTATATTCCTCTAAGGCCGAGGCCACATTCCACGACATCACTACGGGGAGCAATGGGGGTTACTCCGCTGGTCCAGGCTGGGACGCGTGCACGGGACTTGGCAGCCCGAACGGAACCGCGCTGCTGGGCGCCTTGGGAGGAAAGTAGCTGGAACCCGGCGCTAATGGGCGCGGACCACCACCAGGGTCAGGTCGTCGAATTGTTCCCCAGCGCTGAACTTTTGTACTGCGTCCTGAATGGCGGTGATCAGGTCCGCAGGCGATAGATCCGAGTGTTTACGCACCGTCTCCTTGAGCCGTTCTTCTCCAAACTCATTCTCAGCCGCATCATTCGCTTCGGTCACACCATCGGTGTAAATCACCAGCAGATCGTTCGGATGCAGCACGATCGTTTGCGTGGCACACTGCCATTCAGGAAATAAGCCGATGACTGTGGCTGTTGCGGAGAGCCTCTCCACGCTGCCGTCGCCGCGAAAAACCAGCGGCGGGTTCTGCCCGCAATTCGCGTAGGTGAGCTGGCGCGTCTCATCATCGTAAACGGCGAGGAAAAGCGTGGCATACCGATCGTCCGGCGTGTTCTCGTAAAAGAGTTGGTTCACAGACTTCAGGAGTCGCGGCAGGTCGTCAAGCACCACTTCGTAGCGGCTGCGCAAATTGGCCTGGAGGTTGGCCATCAACAGCGCTCCCGCAATTCCCTTCCCGGAGATATCCGCCAACACGAAGGCCAAGTGGGAGGAACCGAGGTCTACAAAGTCGTAATAATCCCCGCCTACCTGGCGTGCCTGCAGGCAACTGCCCGCGTACTCGATCGTAGTAAGCTGCGGCATCACTTGGGGAAACAGCCGCGATTGTACGTCGCGTGCAATCTGCATTTCGCGCGCCGCGCGACGGTCCAGTTCCAGTCGATCTGCGATTTGTTCGGCCAGCGACATATTTTCCAGCGATACCGCTGCATGGCTCGCAACAGATTCCAGCAAAGTTTTGTCCTCTCCGGAATAAGGCTCTTCGGACAGACGTGGCCCAAGAACCAACAAGCCCATCAAGTTACTGGTCCGCCCGACGATGGGCACCAGGCACTCCGGCGTCAGCGCGTCCATGTCCCCGGCCCCGTCGGAAACCGCGGGCGGGACATCCCAAGCCTTGTCAAGTCGTGCGAGTTCTGTCAGGAGGGGAACCGACGCTGAAATCGTGTCCGCTTCTCTGAGAACGAATCCAGCGCCAAATCGAAAAGGAAACTTGGGTCGGGGTAGAGCAAACGGGATTGTTCCAACCTCGCCGGGAAGAGCGCCGCCTTCCACCGAAAGATCTCCACTAGCGGTTGCTAGATAGCACGCCAGCGATTTTGGGTGCAACGCTCCTTCAATGTGGAGTTCCAGCAAGCGCGCAAGCTCACGGCGATTCGTGACTGTTCGGGTTTTTTCCGCCAAGGCTTGCAGAATCATACGCGCATCGTAGGAACTGCGGAAGAAAGCCCGGTCGATGCGCTCCGTGCCGCGCTTGACGATTGGTCCGGAGACCCACACCATGGCGACGCCAAATGCGGCGCTCAACACCATGCCAAACTGCGAATTTCCGGCAAAAAGTCCGGAGAAAAAGCGCGAGAAAAGAAAAATCATCAGCAAGGCAACGCAGAAAAGGAGCAGGAAATAACCGCGCTGCACCAACACGTAACGCACGCTGCGCCGCAGCAGCACCGGTATTTCCAGCACGCGATGCTTTACCACCGCGTAGGCAAAGGAAAGAGGATAGAGAATAAACACAATCACGGCTGCCGTGTTCACCCAGTAGGAAGGCTGGTAGACCGCGAAGTCGTTTGCACCGCGCACCGCCACAATCGGCAGCACCCCGAAAACGGTCCCCCAGAAAATAACCCGGGATTTCCTTTGCGCATCGGCAGGTGACCCAAACG
This sequence comes from Candidatus Acidiferrum sp., assembly GCA_035271845.1. Taxonomy (GTDB): domain Bacteria; phylum Acidobacteriota; class Terriglobia; order Acidiferrales; family UBA7541; genus Acidiferrum. The sequence goes on along the minus strand of DATERF010000072.1, from coordinate 31,394 downwards.
CGTTTTGCGCCAGCGAGACAATCGCCAGTGCAAACAAGGGGTATTTAATGCATCTCAAGATTGTTTCGGAGCCGGGCGACCCCACCAACGCACTCACAAAGTGCGGCAGCGCCGGTGTCCCGGTGTCCAGACCGCCTAAAACGCTCAGGGCACAGGCAGTCAGGCCCAGCCATTTAAGCCACGGAAATCGCCGATCCAGCGGCGAGCGCCTGGGGAACAGCGCGAAGAACAAATAGAACAGCCCGCTGAGCATTCCTTCCCACACAGCGCGATACGCCAGTGCAAATCCGCGCGCCCACGGTGGCAGAAGCATCGGGTTCTCGATACCGGGAGCGGCTGCAAAAGCGGTGAACATGAGAGCGAGCAGCCATGCGAAGGGATCCTCGATCCGCAGAAACAACACCAAAAATCCCACCAGAAGGAAGAGCACCGGAAAGGAATTGACGATTTGCTGCGCGGAGGATTTGGCCAACCCTTCGGAGGCCGCAATGGATGGACGAGCACGGAAAATGCCGTGCAGTTCGAGCGCCTTGGACTCTCCGGGTCGTTTTACCGTCATTTCCACGGGATCGCCGGGACGGCCTTTTTTATAAGCCTCATCGTATGGCGCCGAAGTTACCAGCAGTTCGCCGTTAACACCGATAATCCGATCCCCTGCGCGGAGTCCCATTTGTTCCGCGGGGCTAGCTGGCAACACGTCGGCCACGAAAATCGAGTGCTTTTGTTGGTCGTATTCCTCGGCGATGGTCCGATTGAAGCCCAACTCCACCATCAGAGCGTTGCGCGCGTTGGACATCCACACCGCTGCATACAGTGTCGCAGTCGCGCAAAAAAGAATCGCCACAGTCACCAGGATCGGGCGCGGCAAAGAAGTCCACGAACGCGTCGGGGAATTGGACCCGGAGTTGGGCATTTCGCTTACAGAGTATGATTCGCCGGCGGTGCGGTCAATGACCCCACAGGTCGCACGATTTTAGGAGGCGCCCCGGTAGAGTCGGAACGCCCCCGTGGCGCAGTGCTGACGGAGGAACGCGCTTTCTGGGTAGAGCGGCTTCACCTCGATTTTCGACTTCTTCACCACTTCCACCTTTGTAAAAAAATTCGATGGGGATTTTCGCTCCGCTTTTGTGAGAGAATTTGCGCAGAGGCTGCGCGGTCGGCCGCAATGTGTCAGTTTCTTCCGCTCGTTCTTTCGGATTTCTGTTTTCGCTTTTCCGCCTTCTGTAGAAGTGGCAGATTTTTAGGCTCGCTCGGGAACTCATGAAACTCCGCACAACCATGTTGGCGTGGTGCGTCGCCGGGCTCGTACTAGCCGTGAGCGCGGTAGCGCGCGCCGATGACTTTAAGAACTTCAAGCCGACCGGTTATGTCACCGATCGCGCGGGAATTATCAACGCACAGACCAAAACGCAACTGGAAGCGCTGTGCACCGAGCTGGAGCAGAAGACCGGCGCGCAAATGGCCATCGTCACCGTGAAGTCGCTCGATGGCAACGAGATTCAGCCTTACGCCAATGATCTGTACAAACAGCTGGGGATAGGCCAGAAGAAGCAAGACAACGGCGTGATGCTGCTGGTCGCTCCAAATGATAGGAAATACTGGACCGAAGTCGGCTATGGTCTGGAACCGGTTATCAATGACGCGCGCGCCGGAGATGCCGGGCGGCTCATGACTCCTTACTTCCGCCAGGGCGACTATAGCAGCGGCGTTGCAGCGGCGGCTTGGCAGCTGGCGAAGTATATTGCGGACGACAAGGGCGTCACGCTCACCGGCGCACCGCAATTGCGTCCGGTGCGGCAGCACGAGGATTCCGGCAGCCTGGGGATTTGGATCTTTCTCGGGATCATCTTATTGATTTTTCTCATGTCCCGGTCGGGGGGTTCCGGCAGTAATATCAACCGGCGTGGCGGAATGGGCAGTGGCTGGTGGGTTGGCCCAGTGATCGGAGGCGGCTGGGGTGGAAGTCGCGGCGGTTGGAGCAGCGGTGGAGGAAGCGGCGGCTGGGGCGGTGGAGGAGGAGGCTTCGGCGGTTTTGGGGGAGGAATGAGCGGCGGCGGTGGAGCCGGCGGCAGTTGGTAAGCAGGATTCAGCGAACAGCGTGGGTGCAACTATGGAAACAAAACTGGGCGAACTGGTCAGCCGGTTGAAAGAAGCAGCGGGCAAGAACCTGGAGTCCGTGGTGCTTTACGGATCCGCAGCCAGCGGCGCGTATCGGCCGGGAACGTCGGACTTGAATGTGTTGTGTACCCTGGTAACGATCAACGTCCACGAATTGCAATTGCTCGCGCCCGTGGTCCTTTGGTGGACCAATGAAGAGAAAGAGCCGGCCCCACTTTTCTTCCTGAGCGAAGAATTGCAAAGGTCCACCGATGTTTTTCCCATCGAGAGTCTCGACGTCAAGCGCGCACACCGCGTGCTATTCGGGAAGGATCCGGTGGCTGACCTGGAAATTCCCATGAACCTGCATCGGGTGCAGGTGGAACGCGACCTGCGTCTCCTTCTGCAGCGCTTGCGTCAACATGTATTGCACGTTGGAAAGAATGAACTGGAATATACCAACATCCTGAAGAAAACAGTTTCGGGCGCGGTCACCCTTCTACGCCACACGCTTCTGGCTTTTGACGAAGAGCCCCCCGTCCAACCATCTGAATTGTTTGAGCGCGTTGCCGCCGTGACCGGTGCCAGCGCGGGAGCTTTCCAAACGGCCTACGACTTTCACGAGGGTCAAGGGCTAGCTGAAGATTCGTTCGTTGTGTATGACCACTACATCCATGCGCTGGAAAAAGTGATAATCGCACTGGATCGCCTGGTGCCAAAAAAAGAGTGGAAGCGAGTTGCGCAGTAGGATTTCGAAACTCTATCGATCGAGGTGGATATGAAAGCGGGAATTGTAATTCTGGTTGTGCTGTTGATCCTGGCATTCGTCGTCGGCTCCGCCTATGTTAGCCGGCGAAATCAAATGGCCATTAAGCGCGAAGCCGTGAATGCGGCCTGGGCACAGGTGGACGTTGTGCTGCAACGCCGCGCCGACCTTATCCCCAACCTGGTGCAGACCGTGAAAGGCTACGCGGTGCAGGAGCAAACCGTGTTCGGCGATATCGCTGCGGCACGCGCGGCCATGATGGGAGCGAGGACGCCTGCGGATAAGATCGCTGCGAACGGACAATTGGACTCTGCGTTGAGCCGCTTGATGGTCATCGTGGAGAATTATCCGCAATTGAAATCGGACCAGAACTTCATGCGGCTGCAGGACGAACTGGCAGGCACAGAGAATCGAATCGCCGTGGAGCGCAAGCGTTATAACGATACAGTGCAGGATTACAACACTTACATCTCCCTGTTCCCGAACAGCTTGGTCGCCAGCTTCGGAGGCTTCACGCGCAACGACGCGTACTTCAAGACCGAAGAGGGCGCGCGCCAAGCCCCCAAGGTCAATTTCGACTACACCAAGCCGGCACCTGCGCCTGCTCCCACGCCAGCCCCAGCGCATCCATAGAAGATGCGCTGGATCGATCGCTCACTGGGTGCGATTTAGAACCTTGACCCGGAACGGTGGCGCGGACTTTTCTGTGGGGTCCATCTCGTAAGTTTGCGTAGACTTGTTGGGGTCATAGTCTCGCCAAAGCCAAATCATCTCTGCCGGGAACTCGGCTGCACCATGGGCCGAGTTGTGCGTTCCTCCGCCAAAGCTGAAATGGAAGTCGTATCCCTGGAATTTCAGCGCATTGGCCATTCGAAGATTAGCCAGCGGCCAACTGCCCCAACGTACATCCAAATCCTCCGAGCCGTCCTGCAACCATACGCGGATGTTACGTTTCGGTTCGCGCAACACTTTGTCGGGGTAGTCCTGGCCCCCGTCGGGATTCGCGGGATCCTCCTTCCACTGGATGCCCTCGAAACTGCCAATCCAGGAAATGATGCGGCTGAACTGATCGGGCATCTGCCATGCCGCATTGAACGCGCAAATGCCGCCTGAGGAAAGTCCGGTGATTCCGCGGCTATACGCGTCTTTGCGAATGTTGTATAGAGCTGCAACGTCCGAGAGAATTTCATCGCGCAGATAACGCGCATACCGGTCGCTGACCGTATCGTAGAGCGTGCTGCGCATGGAATCCTTCAGTGAACGTTGCCACTTCTCCGAATGCGCTTTTACAAAGTTGTAGGTGGGCGTGCCTTCGGAGCCGCTGATGTCGCCGGGATTAATAAACACGCAAATCATGACCGGAATTTTCTTTTGCGCGATCAAATTGTCGATCACATTGAGAGTGGGATTGTTGCCGTTCCGGTTGAGGTACCCCTCGCCGTCCTGAAAGACCATGAGGGCGGCAGGTTTGTTGGGCTCATACTGCGCCGGAACATAAATCCAATAATCGCTTCTCATACCATCATAAATCTTGCTGACATGGCTAAGTTTCGCGGACAACACACCACCAGGAACTCCCGGTTGCTGATAGGAGTCCGCCGTAAAAGCGGGCAAGTCCAGGCGGCCTCCGAAATTGCCTCCCTCGACGACGTAGCGAAACGAATGCAGCTTGCCAAGCTGCTCGATGCGAGCGGGCGCGTACCAAAGATTGGAGTTGCTCCACTCTTGCATCTCTGGCCCCGGAGCCTCGTCAATGATTAGTGAGGGTTTCGAAGCTGCTTCGGTGGCAAAGAAGAACTCCGAACCGCGACCCAGCCACGCGATGCCGCTCTTCAATTCTTTGGCATCCATGCTGGCTCGGATCGCATCCTCCAGCGTGGGGCTGTTGGAATTTGCCAGTGCGGTTAGTTGAGATGCGTTCAGTTTGTCGGCTGCGAAGGTGGGAGTCACCAAGAAGATGATGAGTAGCACGGAAACGAACGCGAATCGAGCACGGGCCAACACGCAACTGGCCTTTGTTTTGGTCGTCAGAAAGAGCATGGGAACTCCTGGTTTGGAACTAACGGATCTCTTCGGTGAATGCAGCCGGAAGCTCACTGGCTCAAAAATTCGCTCAACAGCATGTGGAAATGGTGGACACCGTTTTCGCGCTTGACGGAGTAGCGCCCGCGATCGTAAGTGGCAGACGCTAGTCCACGCTGTACCGCTTCACAAATATGGATGTCTTCTTGCTGCACAAGGTCACTGAAGGCGATGGCCTTGGCAGATCGCTCGCGAGACTTCTCGGAGCCAACGCCGTGAAAATACCATTCGAAGATCGTCAGCGTCTTGTCGTGCGAAAGTGGCACGATTAGATTCGTCGACACATTATCCGGATAAAAGTTCAGCATCATGTTCGGAAAAACCCAGAAGTACAGCGCTTCCTTGAGGCCGGCGCCGGGAGCATAGACGCGTTCGTGCGTGTCGCCGGGCTTAACTTCCTTCACGGGACCGAGCTGCTGCGAATGGTATCGGAACGTTTCGCAACGATAGCGCGGATAGTCGATCTCCTTCATCAAACCGGGATGCACGATGGGGATGTGATAGCCCTCAAGGTAGTTATCGACGTACACTTTCCAATTGCAGTTCACGATATATTCCCTGCGTTCGGCCAGCGCCAGGCCCGCAAAGGAAAAATCGCGCGTCAATTCCGGAATGTTGCCCAGATACTCAGCGAGTGACGGCCCCTCGGGCGCAAAATTCACAAAGATGAACTGTTCCCATGTCTCGCAACGCAGCGGAACCATGCCCATCGTCGAGCGATCGAACAACTCCATGCCATCCACTTCGGGAGTCCCAATCAACCGGCCGTCCAACGTGTACGTCCAGCCGTGGTAGGCGCAATTCAGAACTTTTCTGCACCCCGCTCCCTCAGCAATGGGCCCGGCTCGATGGCGGCAGACGTTGCTAAAGGCGCGCAGCATGCCGGTCGCATCCCGCACGACGACAACCGGCTCTCCTGCCAGATCAAACGTGAAATAGGATTCCGGATCGGCGATGGTTCGTTTTGCGCCGTTCATCACCCCGCAAGGCTGGCTCAACGTTCCGACCAATTGCCAAGTTCGCAGAAAAATGCGCTCTTTCTCCAGCAGCAGCACCGCCGGATTCGTGTAGAACCGCGAAGCCAGGGTCTCTGCGCACTCCAACTGTGGATTCACTTCAACGTTAAGGGGTTCGCCAGTCATGGCAAGAAGTTAACAGAGTCTACAGCCCACAGCCAACAGTCCACAGCTATGAACGTACGCGGATATGAGCTGCCTTTTAAAACTTGCGGGTTTCCTGACGCGACCACCGCTCTATTACGATCTTAGATTCAGTGTAAAACTCCACCGCATCTTTGCCCTGCGCGTGCAGAATCCCGAAGAAACTTTCTTTCCAGCCGCTGAATGGGAAATACGCCATCGGCGCCGCGACTCCGATGTTGATTCCGATGTTGCCCGCAGGCGCTTCGTAGCGGAACTTGCGCGCCGCCGCGCCGCTAGTGGTAAATAGCGAAGCCTGGTTGCCGTACGGGCTCTTGCGAATGAACTCGATGGCCTCGTCAATGGTGTTGGCGTGAATCAGGCTCAGCACCGGGCCGAAAATTTCCGTGTTGGCCAGCGAGCTGGAAGCGGGAACACCATCCAAAACGGTCGGTTTCACAAAATTGCCGTTTTCGTGGCCGGCCAGTTTGGTATTGCGACCGTCAACGACAGCCTTGGCCCCATCCCCCACGCCGGTGGCAATCAGCGATTCCACGCGTGATTTGCTTTCCTTGGAAATCACCGGGCCCATTTGCACGCCTTGGTCCAGTCCAAATCCCACCTTTATCGAAGATGCCGCCTCCGCGATGGCGTCGCGAAACGTCTTTTGCGCTTCGCCAATCGTCACAGCCACGGATACCGCCAGGCAGCGCTGGCCGGCGCAGCCAAATGCGGAATCGCTGATGATCTGTTTGGCCAGGTCCATATCCGCATCGGGCAGCACAATCACGTGATTCTTTGCGCCGCCCTGACACTGCATGCGCTTACCCGCCGCTGCCGAACGCTGGTAAACGTGCTTCGCAACAGGTGTGGATCCCACAAAGCTGATGGCGCGCACCGTGGGATGATCGCAGAGCGCGTCAACCACTTCCTTGCCGCCATTCACGACGTTGACTACGCCTTTAGGAATCCCCGTTTTTTCGACAAGCTCGATAATGCGCCGCACCGTAATCGGCACGCGCTCGCTGGGCTTCAGCACGAAGGTGTTTCCGCAGGCCACTGCGTACGGCAGAAACCAGAACGGAATCATCGCGGGAAAATTGAATGGCACGATCGCCGCAACCACGCCCAGCGGCTGGCGAATCAGCGTTTCGTCCACGCCCGGAGTTATGTCCTCCAGGTTGTAGCCCTGCATCATCATCGGAATGCCGCAGGCCACTTCCACATTTTCGATCCCGCGGCGCAATTCCGCCTTGGACTCGCCAAACGTTTTCCCGTTCTCCAACGTAATCAGCCGCGACAGCTCGTCTATGTGCTCTTCCAGGAGAAACTTCAGCTTAAATAAATACTGAATGCGCTCCCCAGCCGGCGTGCGACGCCAAGCCGGAAATGCCTCGGCAGCGGCTTGCACCACAGCATCCACATCCGACTTGGAAGAAAGCGGCGTCCGCGCAATCAACTCACCGCTCGCGGGATTCGTTACGTTCACAAATTCGCTGGCAGAAGATTTCCGCCAGACCCCGTCTGAATAATTCAGAATTTCCGTAACTGGGGTGGTTGCTGTACTGCTCATGCGAGAGCTCCATGCCTCCATTCGCCAGCAGCGGATGGCAGGACTTGCCATATGAAGGATAGCGGTCCAAACAAACCGCAATTCAGAGCAGTCAGTCTACCAAAAACGGGTTGACTTCGGGGAAACTCACGCCGCGTCACGAATTTCGAGCAAACATCTTCCGGTAGATTGGCTCAAGCTTGTCTCGTCCCTTGTCCGTCTCTCTTTCCAAATCCAACTGTTTATCCCTAGCTTGGCCGAAAGAAGGCATAGGTCTCGTAGGCGGCACTGATCAAATGATAACCTCGGTCGAGTGCCCGCAACACTCGGTAGTGAGCTATTCTGTTTGCAGTTGGCGAGGACCGGTGAGAATATCGAGCCAGAGACAGCAGGAGCGGCAGTATGAAACACCGAATTCGTACCTGGGCGATAGTAGGCTTTCTGGTAGCGGGCAGTTGGGGACTTTACGCGCTGGCAGTCCCGCCTCCACCGTTCACCTCTGCGGACCCGATGACGGGTCTCGTCCGGTTGACTTGTCCGATTGCGCTTCTCAGTTCGTATCCGATTCGTCTTTATTGGGTTCTTCTTGCAAATACTGCTACGTACGCGCTGGTCGGTCTGGTCGTGGAAACCTTGCGGCAACGACTGCGTCACGCAAAATAGTTTATCCTACCATCAACTCAGTATCTGCCGGTTTTGCTACGGTCCTCGGGGACGGTGCGGCTTACCTGATCGTGGCGTACGCCTCGTAGGCTGCGCCGATCAGCGGCGCGGACTCGTTCAGCACGATAGAGACCGGCACATCCAGGAGCATCTTCTCGAAGTGCCATTTGTCCTTGAACGAGTTGAAGAATGTTCCATCCTTCATTTTCGGCAGGATTTTCACGGCGATGCCACCAGCCACATACACTCCGCCCAGAGCCAGAACCTTAAGCGCCAGATTCCCGGCTTCCGCGCCGTAAATGTTGGTCCATAGATCTAGCGTCTCGACGCACACCGGGCAGGAGCGATCCAGTCCGCTTTTCGTGATGAACGGCGCCGGGTCGGCATCTGGATCTTCGAAAATGGGATGCTTCACACTGGGCGCAATAAATTCGTGCAGTGTACGGAATCCGCGGCCCGAAAGAATCAGCTCCCAACTCACCTGCGGATAACGGTGCCGCATGAATTTCAGCAGTTCAATCTGCTGATCGGTGCGCGGCGCATAGTCAGAATGACCGCCTTCGCTGGGCACGACCTTGTAGCGCTTGCCATCCCAAAACAAAATGCCTTCGCCCAAGCCAGTACCTGCGGCTAACAAAGCGCGCGACGCACCCGGCACCGCCGTGCCCACATTCAAGACGCAGAAATCTTCCGGAGAAAGGTGTGCCAGGCTGTGACCGGTGGCACCGAGATCGTTCACCAGCACGATGGACTTCACGCCTACTTCTTGCGCCAGTACCTCGGCATCCACAATCCACGGCAGATTCGTCGCGTGGATACGGTTATCAATGACCGGTCCCGCCACGCCAAATCCTGCAGCCTGAATTTTGTCGCCATTGAGATGCGGCGCGGCGCGGCGCGAAAATTCCCGAATGATCAGATCAAACTGTGCGAATTCCTTGCTGGCAAAGCGCTCACGAAATACAAATTCCAGTTTCCCGTTGTTCTCCGCAAAGAGTGCTAGATTGCATTTGGTACCGCCCACGTCGCCTGCGAGAATCACCTTGCCTCCCGGCCAAAACCCTCTAACCCTTATATTAAACCGTTTTAAGGGTTATACCACTGTCTTCCGTCTCTTTCGAGCAGTTGGTCCGATTCCTTCGGCCCCCAGCTGCCAGAGGGGTACTCCGGAACGGTTGCAGTCTTGGCCGCGCTCCATACATCCAGGATCGGCTCGATCAGCGACCACGCCGCTTCCACAGAGTCACCGCGGTCAAACAATGTCGCATCTCCCCGCAAGCAATCATTCAATAGTGTGGCGTAGGCGCTTCGCGATCCATTTCCAAATGCCTTGATGTAATTGAAATCCATGGCCACATTACCGATGTTCATTTCCGTGCCGGGCTTCTTGGCGCCAAAGGAAATGCAGATTCCTTCAGCCGGCTGGATATTCAGCACGAGCCGGTTGGCTTGCACATCCTTTTCCCGGAAAACAATGTGCGGTGCGCGCTTAAACTGAATCATGATTTCCGTTGTTCGCTTGGCCAGGCGCTTTCCCGTACGCAAGTAAAACGGCACTCCCGCCCAGCGCCAGTTATCGATCAGCACGCGCATAGAGACGAATGTTTCCGTTCGCGAGCCCGGGCTCACATGGGGCTCGTCGCGGTAACCCTCCACCGCCTTATCGCCCAATTTCCCCGGAGAATATTGCCCGCGGATTACCGATTGCGCCACCATTTCCAAATTGAACGGCCGGATAGACTGCAGCACCTTGAGCTTCTCGTTGCGCACGGCATTCGCATCAAACGATGCCGGCGGCTCTACTGCCACCAGCGACGTCAGTTGCAGCACATGGCTCTGAATCATGTCCCGCAGGGCGCCAGCGGTTTCATAAAAGCCTCCGCGGCGTTCTACCCCCAGCGTCTCCGAAGCCGTAATCTGCACGTGATCGACATAATTCCGGTTCCACAGCGGCTCAAATATGCCGTTGCCGAAACGCAGTACCAGCAGATTCTGTACCGTGTCTTTTCCTAGGTAATGATCGATGCGATACACCTGCTTCTCCTCGAAAACGTTCAAGACAATTTTGTTCAGTTCTTTCGCGGACGCCAGATCGCGCCCAAAGGGCTTTTCAATAATGATGCGCGTCCAGGAACCAGGCGCGGAAGGCTTCGCGAGCCCCGCCTTGCCCAGATTCTCGACAATATCTTGATAGACCTCAGGCGGCGTGGACAAATAGAACAGGCGGTTCCCGTTCAGTTTCTTTTCCGCATCCAGTTCCGCCAGCCGTTTTGCCAATTTTGTGTACGATTCCGGATCTGCATAATCGCCGGGAGAATAGTAAAGGTTGGAAGCAAACGCGTCCCACTTGGCCGGCTCGATCGGGCCAACCTCAGAAATCGTGGTGGCCGCCTCCGCGATCGTGCTCCGAAACGAATCGTCCGTCATCGGTGTACGGGCAAATCCAAGGATAGCGTATCGTTCACCCAGGGAATTATGTTGCACCAGGTCGTACATCGCGGGAATCACCTTGCGCTTGGCCAGATCCCCCGAAGCGCCAAATAAGATGATCGCGCAGGGCTCTGCCGCTCCCGCATAGATGGACCCGCGCCGCGCAGTCTCTTCAGCCATGGTTTTCCTCCGAGGTATCGATAAGCAAGAATTGGATGCCCAAGCGCTTCAGAACTATACCTCAATCCCCAGGGCTTTCAGGTCATTCCGTAGTTGCTTTGCATTCTGGTGGTGAACCACCTGCATTCCCAGCCGCCGGGGATTTTCCAGGTTCAAAGTGCGGTCGTCAATGAAGACGGAACGCTCGGGAGCACGCTGAGTGACCTCTAGAGCGATCCGGTAAATGGTTTCTTCAGGCTTCCGCGCACCTAAGTAGCAGGAGCTGAAAAATGCCTGGAACTCCTTGCGCAGGCCGAACGCCTCAATCCGGTATTGGTTCAGCTCCCGCGGCTCATTGTTAACGGACGCCACATAGTATTTTCCACTCCGCGCCACATCGGAAAGTACCGCGCGCGTTTCCGGATATTCCTTGGACTGCGCAAACATAAACGCCGTAAACTCTTCCCGGGTAAAGGAGCGCGGCCGGTAGAAAAGGGTGCGATCCAGATACTGGTTGAGCGTGATCTGCCCGGCATCAAATGCGGGGAACGACAGATCGTGACGTTCCCGGTACTCCTCCCAGTCCAGACCAAACATCTGGGCTGCTTCCATGCGCGAATCGTGGTCCCATCCGTTCGTCAGTATCACCCCGCCAATGTCCCAAAATACTGTAGTTATCTCTGGCACAAAATGACCTCCGGGAGCGCCCACGAGGAATATCAGATTCGCGTCTGTGACGGAAGGAAAAAAACGTTCAAACTCACGATGGAAACCGGTGCAGTGCCTGCTCGAAGACATGAAGCAATTGGTCCAGAGCCTCGGGAAAGTCGCGGGCAAGGTGCAAACGAATCACCGGGTGCTGCTGGTGCTCTATGGTGTCATATTCGCTGAGAGCGAGGGCTTGATAGAACTGTCCAAACCTGTAATGCGCCCCCACGATGCAAGGGCCGTACGGCAATGAATCACGAAAGAAATACCCGGTGTGTTCCGGGGCGTGCGGGCCAAACACCATTACCACCGGCCTTTGCAATGCGATGGTGAGTTTGCTGCGAAGCGCATGGAACTTAGCACGAACCTCTCGTGTGCCACCCAGATTTACAAGCAGACTTACATGTCTTCCGGGAGTGGCGATACGCAGAAACGTTCGCAGCGCTTCAGACAGGCTCAACATTGAGATTTCCTGACGGGTGGCCTTCCCGGCGAAGAGCTGAATTCGCCCGTCCGTCAGTCGCGGTGACCGCTGCAACGCGTTTTCTCCCCGCGAAAGTTGCTCCAGGATTTCGTCGCTAAACGCGCGCGGCACACGATTGTCCGCCACGTCGAATGGGTCGGTCCCCAGCCGGGCGCACGCCAGGATTGTCGCGATTTCCCACTGATAGGTTTCCGTCAGAAGGTCCAGCGGCTGCGCCATTTCTACATGCAGGAAGGGAGTTTGGTTCGCTCGGAAACCGGTAGAGGCCTTGTCAATTTCCTCATCCGGGTCACCTGCGTAAGACAACAGCACAAATGCCGTATCGCTCTCTATGGCCGACGCGTCCCTTGGGTCGATCTCGGTCAGCGGGATCAGGCCGCGACTTTCCCGTGCCAAGCTAGCACCGAACAATTGCCCTAGCCGGTGGGGATAGGCCATCAACGACGGCGACGCCAGAAATGCCAAGTACCCGCAGTGGTCCGCAATAACGGAAGAAAGGAATGCGGCCATCTGCAACGCGGGGTTCGAGTCTGGTGGAGTGATTGCGCTGCAAGCGCCACGAACCTGGTTTATTGCGTTCTGCATTCGCTCCGGGTCTGCGGCGTGAATGGCAATCAGCACCGCGCCGAACTGCCTGAGTGAACAATAAGCGGATGGGATCGCCGGCGGATCGTGGACAAAATCTCGAAAAGTGTATTCCCGGCTGAGGCCGGCAAGGTATGAGCGCGATTCAGCTTGCGACACAAAGTGCCGCGACGCGCACGCACCTTCGATGGCCTGCAATTTTTCGCGGAAATAAAGAAATAGGCAGTGATCCTTCAACTCATAATGCTCTTTGTTGGCCAGGACAAACAGCGTCCGGCTGAGATCCATTCCTGCTTCGTTCTCCTGGATGGCCTCCGGAGAGATGCTGTCGAAAACCAAAATTTTGCGTGCGAAGGGAATGCCGGGGAGCCCAAGGAATGCCCTCGCGCAGAGATTGACACTCTCCGAGGTCAGCAGGGCATGATCGACCAGGCCTTCCGCGTCGGCTCCTTGCACGAGTCCTCTTACGAGTTCGAGGAATTGCTCCATTGCTTCGGGCAGCGCGAGCCACTCCATCTTCGCAAGTGCGGAATCCCGGTCGATCAACTCCTTCGGCCACAGGCTCGCGTCTCTGGACCATAACCGCTCCACGAGCCGCCCAATCAGGATGTTCTGGAGTTCCTGCTGAAACTTGCCTTGCAGCCGGCCTGCAAAAATAAATTGTTTGCGCACTGTGCCACCAAGTCGATCTCGTCACTTCATATCTCTACTTGACCGATTCAGTTCTCGGGCGGCAATCGTGAGCGGAAACGACGGAACAGCAGTGATAATTTTAAGGAGCGCGTAAAGGTATACTTTTCACTTACTTTACAAATCCTATAGATTTTGGCGTTCTATTGCAAGCGAAACATAGGTGAAGGACAATGAATGCTTTCGGGGAGGCGTGCATGGCAAACGAGTCCTGTGAACCAACACCATCGGCCAGCGAACCTGTGAAGCCAGGGACGCGCATGGTGCACTGCGTAAAATTCGGCAAGGAACTGCCAGGGCTGGACCGCGTCCCCTGGAAAGGCGAACTCGGCAAGCGCGTCTATGAGAACGTCTCTAAAGATGCATGGAAACTTTGGGTGGAATACTCCAAGATGGTGATGAACGAATACCGTCTGAATCCCCTGGACCCCAATTCTCAGAAGGTTATGGAAGAACAGATGGAGCAGTTCTTCTTTGGTGAAGGCGCGAAACTGCCCGAAGGATACGTCCCTCCCAAAGCCAAGGGGTAGAGCGTTCCGTTTCAATCTCCACACTCAGTTTGCTCTTATGCGGTTTCTTGTCTGCGCATTTATGCACAGTCCGCCGGCGGGACCGTGTGGCTTAACGGATGCTCGACAGGCAACCGCGGCGTTAACGTAAAGCGCAGCTTTCGATGCGCAGTACGCAGCGCATCTTCCACTTCGGCCGGCCCGGCGGCGCGCGCGAACAAGAATCCCAGGTAGCTCGACCCTTCCGGCCACGCCGCGATGAAGTCATGCAGACGCGCTGTGATTTCCAAGTCCGTGATACCCACCGTCGCTTGTGCCTCTATCGTCCCTTCCACTTTTTCCAGGATCCCGCTCCGCGGCACGGGAATCATCATCACTCCACAAGCCTCCGATTCGCGCGACGCATCGCTCCCTGGCATTTCCAACGCGTGGCGCAACAAAAGTTCCTCGAGGCCGATGTTCCCTTCATTGGCTGCAACAAAACGCAATGCCCGCGCGCAAAGCCCCCCAATCGGCCGGGGTGCAATCTCAATCGGCCACACCCCCTGTGGATTCAGTCGGAACTCCGCGTGAACGGGACCATGGGAGAGCCCAAGCGCACCCACCGCACTGTGCAACCATTGCTCGATATCGCGCTGGTGTGCAGACGGCAGCCGCGACGGCGTCACATAGATCGATTCTTCGAAGTATGGCCCGTCCAGCGGATCGGGCTTATCAAAAATCGCCAACACGCGCAGTTCTCCGCGGGTGAGCAGCGCTTCCACTGCCACTTCCCTGCCCTCCAGATAGCCTTCCACCAGCATCTGATCGAGGTTCGACTCGCGAGTCGCGCGAATCTCCGCAGAATCCAGCAAGCGTTTCAGTCGCGCCGCACCCGCCAGAAACTCTTCGCGATTGTTCACCCGCACGACGCCCTGGCTTGCAGAGAGGGAAAGTGGTTTCAGCACGCACGGGTACCGAATCCCTAGCAGCGACGGTTCGGGCAGTGGCTCCAGCTTCACACTCCGAAACCACGGCACCGGCACACCCGCATCGCGCAGCACTTCCCGGGCCCGCAACTTGCTGCGGCACGCCTCCACGCTTGCCGGATGGTTGTGTGCCAGTCCCAATCCCCGCGCGACGTACGCTGCCGCAATCGTCGGTCGGTCGCCCACGGCCAACACGCCGTCCACAGTATGTCCTCGCTCCGCCTCCAGCACCCGGCCCGCCGCGCCTTCCGGAAGCTCGAAGTGCACCGCCAACGCGTGATCGTTCCACGGATCATCCAGCCGGCCGCACCGGTCAGTTACATACGCGATCTCCACGCCTAGCTTCTCCGCCGCGGATTGAAACGAGCGTGTCTGATAGCCCAGCTTAGTAGCGAACAACAGGATTCTTTTTCTTCGAGTCATCAGGTTAAATCGCAACACTTCTACAAAAATGTCTCCGCCTGCCGAACTGCTTCCTTAGCTCTGGCGATGGGGACCAACTGGTCCCGCGCTGGCTCCGCTCAACAATACCAGGGCTCGTTCAGATACGGCACAGCCGCCCGCGAAGCCAGCACAGGATGGACAGGTTTTTCGACGTTTCGATTCGCCGCAAGACTCGACGCTTGCCACATCTTTTCAAATGTTTCCGACCGGCCACGCTTCAATTTCTCGCTGGTCGCAACGATGTCCTGCAACTCTTCGCATAGTTGGTCGACAGCCGGATTTGCATTTTTCCACGGATACACCAGTGCCCGTGCGTCGAACGGACCCACAATTTCCCGCACTTCGTCCAACTCCAGCAGTCGCGACCCCGCCGGAATCAGTAACCGGATCGCCAGTTGGATCGGTCCAACCGCTTCCACCAAATTCAGCCGGTACAGCTGCTCAAATAAATCCAGCAGTTGTTCGAACGTGGTCCAAGGCGTAAATGGCAAGAACGTTGGCTGCAGCGTGATTCCCGCGTGCCGGCACAGTTCGATGGCTCGGAAAAAATCGGCCCGCGTGTGGCCCTTCTCGAGTTTCAGCAACACCGCATCATCCAGGGACTCCACCGCCGAAATGATGAATAGACAGCCTGTGGCGCGCAGAGCAGGCAGTAACTCCGCATTCTGCAAGATATGCTCCACCTTGATAGTCACGTCATACGTCAGTGCTGGAAATTCACGATGCATCGCTTCCACCAGCGGAACGGCGTGGCCCACTCCGTTGAAGAAATCGGGATCACCAAACGTGATGTGCTTAGCTCCTGCAACTACCTGCTGCCGGACATCGCTAAGCACCACCTCTCGATCCACAATGCGAAATACCCCTTCGTACACCGGCACTACAGGGCAATGCCGGCAGAGATGTTTACATCCTCGGCTAGCTTCCGTGTAGCCCACAACACGATGCTCCCCGGAAGGAAGCACCAGGTGCGCGTAGGAACTCAGCGGCGGCAGCCCCGAACGGTCCGGCACCTGAAACCGCAATCTGCTCAACGAGACATTCGAATCCAACGGATGAATCTGCGGCTGGGCAACGAGCCCGGAAAGATGTTCGGCCAGATCCACAAGCGCTTGCTCGAATTCGCCGCCTAGTAGGCTGCCAATTCCTTGGGCGTGCAAGATATCAGCGGAAAGCGAAGCATACAGTCCATAAGCGCACAGATGCGCCGCGGGATTGATCCGCCGGACAGACTCCAACAATTCCAGCGTCAGCCGTGTGGCCGTGTGCATCGGCACATAAAATGCTACCAGGCCTGCTTCGCGAATCGCCTCCTCGGTCAATGGCTCTCGCGACAAGTCCAGGCACTTCACCTCATGCCCGCGTTTGTGCAGCCACGCTGCCGGCGAGGCCAGCCCAAATGGCTGCCGCCCTAACTCGTACGTCGAGATCAGAACAATCTTCACGATGCCTCATTATAGCCGCCTCTGCTTGCACCGGCGATTTCGGTTATCATAGAAGTCCATTTATCCCCGAAAGGAAGCTGAGAATGCCCATTTCCGCAGCAAACTCCTTCAACGCCCGCGACAAACTCAGTGTTGGCGCGCAAGTCTTCGAAATTTATCGCCTGGAAAAGCTCGAACTGCAAGGTCTCGGTCCCATTAGCAATCTCCCCTTCTCCCTCCGCATCCTCCTCGAAAATCTTCTTCGCTGTGAAGACGGCCGTTTCGTCCATGCCGATGATATCCGCGCCCTGTCCAAATGGACCCCCAATGGCCCGCAGAAAGAAACGGCCTTCATGCCAGCGCGTGTTCTGCTGCAGGATTTCACCGGAGTGCCCGCGGTCGTCGACCTGGCCACCATGCGCGAAGCCATGCAGAAACTCGGCGGCAATCCCAAGCGCATCAATCCGCTCTTCCCTGCGGAACTCGTGATCGACCACTCCGTTCAGGTGGACAGCTTTGGTAAGACCGATTCTTTCGGCCTCAACGCCGAACTGGAATTCCAACGCAACATCGAACGCTACCAGTTTCTTCGCTGGGGACAGAACGCTTTCCGCAATTTCAAAGTCGTTCCACCAGACACTGGCATTTGCCATCAGGTGAACATCGAGTATCTGGCGCGCGTGGTGTGCTCCATGCCCAACGGCAATCGCCTGGAAGCTTTCCCCGATTCGCTCGTCGGCACGGATTCTCACACCACCATGGTGAATTCGCTCGGCGTGTTCGGCTGGGGCGTTGGAGGGATTGAAGCAGAGGCGGCCATGCTCGGCCAGCCACTGTCCATGCTCGTTCCCGAAGTAGTCGGCTTCAAACTTCACGGACGTGTGCCGGAGGGCTCGACGGCTACGGACCTTGTACTCACCGTCACAGAAATGCTGCGTAGGAAGGGTGTCGTTGGAAAATTCGTGGAGTTCTACGGTTCGGGTCTTTCCAGCTTGAGCGTTCCCGACCGCGCCACCATCGCCAACATGGCCCCGGAATACGGCGCAACCATGGGCTTCTTCCCCGTCGACGACGAAACCCTCGCGTATTTGCGGTTCACCGCCCGCAGCCACGAACAGATTGCCCTCGTCGAAGCGTATTGCAAGGAACAATCGCTCTTCCGCACGGATTCCACACCCGAGCCGCTCTTCAGCGACAAGCTGGAATTGGATCTTGGCAGCGTTGAACCCACCGTTGCTGGACCCAAGCGCCCGCAAGATCGCGTCTCGCTGAAAAATGCGAAGTCGTCGTTCACGAAAGTCGTGGAAGGCTCGCCCGCGAAGGAAGTTGCAGTGAAGAACAATGGCGATGCCTTTCCTCTCTCCAGCGGCGCGGTCGTCATCGCTGCGATCACCAGTTGCACGAACACCTCGAATCCGTCACTGATGCTCGGTGCTGGCCTGCTGGCGAAAAAAGCGGTCGAGCGCGGCTTGCAAGTGAAGCCATGGGTAAAGACCAGTTTGGCGCCCGGCTCGAAAGTGGTCACCGATTATCTGCAAGCTTCCGGCTTAATGTCCTATCTTGAAAAACTGAAGTTCCATCTGGTCGGCTACGGTTGTACAACCTGTATCGGCAACAGTGGCCCGCTGCCTGAGCCAATTGGCACAGCCATCAAGGAAAACAATATGGTCGCCGTAGCCGTGCTTAGCGGCAATCGCAATTTCGAAGGACGCGTTCATCCGCTCGTCCGCGCGAACTATCTTGCTTCTCCGCCATTGGTCGTCGCCTACGCGCTCGCCGGACGCATGGACGTAGATCTGACTACCGAATCGCTCGGGACAGATTCCACAGGCAAGCCCGTCTATCTACGCGAAATCTGGCCCACTCCTCAGGAAGTCGAATCAACCGTGCGCGCAGCCGTCACCACCGAGCAATACCGCAAGGAATACAGCGAAGTGTTCGAAGGAGATGCCCACTGGAAGGGCATGCAGGTGCCGGAAGGCGACCTCTACAAGTGGGATGCCAACTCCACTTACATCAAATTGCCGCCTTATTTCGAAAACATGCCCAAGAACCCACCGGTGCTCGCGGACATTTCCGGGGCCCGTGTTCTGGCCGTCCTCGGCGACAGCGTCACCACGGACCACATTTCTCCTGCCGGTTCCATTGCCGTCGATTCGCCCGCCGGAAAATATTTACTCGCCCATGGCGTAAAGCCCCACGAATTCAATTCCTATGGTGCGCGCCGTGGCAATCATGAAGTCATGATGCGCGGCACTTTCGCCAATATTCGCCTGCGCAACCAACTCGCCCCCGGCACCGAAGGCAGCTGGACGCTGCACCTCCCTGACGGTGAAAAGGAGTTTATCTACGATGCCGCGGTGAAATATCGCGAAGAGGGCGTGCCCCTCCTGGTCATCGCTGGGAAAGAATACGGTTCCGGCTCATCCCGCGATTGGGCTGCTAAAGGTACGCGCCTGCTCGGCATCCGTGCGGTCCTGGCAGAAAGCTATGAGCGCATACATCGTAGCAATCTGGTTGGCATGGGCGTCCTTCCTTTGGAATTTTTGCCCGGAGAAACTCGCGAATCGCTAGGCCTGACCGGCCACGAAGTCTTTGCCGTCGAAGGCGTAGCCACGCTGACTCCTCGGAAAGAAGCCACCGTCCACGCAAAATCCGCCGATGGCAAGGTGAAAACTTTCAAGGTGCGCATCCGCGTCGACACCCCCGAAGAAGTCTCCTACTACCGCCACGGTGGCATCCTCCCATACGTCCTCCGGCAAATGCTGGAATAGCCTTCTCTCATTGACTCATGTTGATGAGTCAGATAGACTCATCTCATGGCTAAACGACTGCAGGTCATCCTCCAAGACCCCGAATACCGGGAAATCCAACGAGTGGCGCGTTCGCGGCACATGTCCATCGCCGAATGGGTTCGTCAGGCCCTGTCATTGGCATGTCGCCGGGAGCCTGTCGGTACTATCGACAGGAAGCTCGATGCCATCCGCGCGGCGGCTAGGTATGAATTCCCCGTGAGCGACATCGACGATATGTTGGCGGAGATCGAGCAGGGCTACGGAACTGGCGTTCATCAGTGATTCTGATAGATTCTAATATTCCAATGTACCTTGTTGGGGCGACTCATGTGCACAAGACGGAGGCGCAACGATTATTGGAACGACTGGTCGCGGATCGCCAGCGCTTGCTCACTGATGCCGAAGTGTTACAGGAAATTCTGCACCGCTATGTCGCCATTAACCGTCGGGACGCGATCCAACCGGCCTACGACACGTTGCTTGGGATCGTAGACCAGGTGCTCCCCGTTGATCGGGAAGTCTTGGAACGTGCAAAGCAGATTGTATTGGGGTATCGTGACTTATCTGCCCGTGAGGCGGTCCATGTGGCCGTCATGCAGCGGCACGGAATCGAGCGAATTCTAACCTTTGATTCCGGGTTCGACAACTTTCCCGGTATTAAGCGCCTCTCTTAGTTTCGCTGTACGATTCAAAATAAGTTAATTTAAAACGGATGCCGATTATTTGCGGCCTTCGCGTTTTTGGGCTAGCACCAGGCCGCGTGGGGTGGGCAGAAGCAGCACGGAGATGAGTCCTTCGGCCTCGAGGCGCAGCGCGCCTTCCCGCACGCTTTTCATGTGCGAACTCGCGTCATGAATTAAAATAAGTCCGTAAGGATTCATCAGCGGCAGGAAGCGTCGCACCTCCTGCTCGCGCAGTTCGGGATCGCTATCGCAAAAAAGCATGTCGATAGTCCCGTCGACCTTCATCTCCAGGCTGGATTCATTGCGCGCCTCGATCCATTTCCCCAGGCCGGATTCAGCGAAGCGTCCTTTTGCCGCTTCGTACACTTTCTTGTCCCACTCGCACGTAATCACGCGACCCACGCCATTTTCTTTCAACCCTTCCGCAATACGTAGCGTGCTGAGCCCGGAAAACGTGCCGGTCTCCACCACGAGTTCCGGCTTAATTGTGGTAACCAGCGCCTTCAGAAAATCGAGAACTTCCACTTCCGCGCTCATCGAGTCATACATATGCCACCGTTCCGGGTGCGGACATTCGAGTGTTGGACGATGATACTCAGCCTGCAACACATCTCCGTGGGAAACAATGTGTTCCACGATGCGGTGTTCTTTTTTTAGCGCGTGGTACTGGCTTTTGATACGCCAAAGAAGCACCGCGCCGGCAAGAATAGAAGCCACGCTGGCCACTTGTGCATTGGACATGCCGAGTATCCAAGGCGGGTTGATGCGGATAATCTCCACCAGGAAGCGCGCGACACCGGTGAGGATCAGGTAAGTGCAGAAAATTTCGCCCTTGGCCTTGGGCCCCTTCAGGGATTTCGTCCCCATGTGCCAAAGGAACGCTCCGATCGCGCACCAAATAATCAGTTCATAAAGCGGCGCCGGATGCACGCGTTGCGTTGTAGGCACGACGCCGTTCGGAAAGCTCATGCCCCAGGGCAAAGAAGTCGGCTTGCCGTAATCGCCATCGCCGGAGAGAAAGCAACCGATGCGGCCGATGCCGTAGCCAAACGCAGCCGCCGGCGAACACGCATCCAGAAATTGCAGCAAAGGCAACCTGGCGCGCTTGCCCAACAACAGCATCGCTCCAAAGCCGCCGAGAAACCCGCCAAACCAGGCGAAGCCATAGCGGCTGAATAGCAACGGCCAAGGATCTGCAAAAAAATCCGCGCGATTCCCAGGCTCGAGTAAATGATAGAACTTCGCTCCCAGAATGCCCGCCAACCCGGCCACGGTGATCATGAAAAACGCGTCGGCCTTCATCCCCCGCCGGTCGAAATCCGCTTGCAGAATATAGGCGGCCGCAATCAGCGCCAGGGCAACCATCAATCCAAATGTGGGTATTGTCAGCGGTCCCAGATGAAGGTAAGGAATCATTCGTCAGTGTTGGTCAGGCTCCCAAAAAGTATACACGAGGCCACTCTTCACGCGGTCCGGGGACCTAGATGGAATAGCAATCCCAGCGCTAGCCACACCCCCAGAGCGATCCACTCCGTCAACGTGAAATGTCCGGGTACGCCAGGAATCCACTTTATCAGCACAAGCAACAAAGATACCGCAGCACCCAGAGCCGCCACCAAGCGGAGCCATGCTCCCCGGCCCGCCATATATAAGGATGCGCACGCGGCCAGCCACCCAAACGCCGAAGCCATGGACCCCACTTCTGTGACCGGCACAAGCAGCGCATCCCCCACAAGCAATCCCACCAGAGTCGCGACCGTTACTCCAGCGATCGCCACACTCGGTGTCAGATGCTTGTCGTTAATTTTGGCGAATATCGGCGGTATCGTGCGTCGTCGCCCAAACGCAAACAGTAACCGCGAAGCGGCCACGAAATTGCCATTGAACACTTGCAGCAGCCCCACCAGCGAAATCCCCAGGATCAATCGCGCCAACCATGTCGAGTGTGTTCCTTGTTCGAAGGCAATCGCTGTGGCAAAACGTTTGCCCACCAGACCCTGCCACGGTGCAATGTAAGCAACGGCTCCCACCGCCAGCACATAGAAGCCTGCGCCAACCAATAGCGCCATGGCGATTGCCTTAAAAAAATCACCCGGCGGAAATCCCGGATGCGATTCCTCCGCTACCTTAGGCACGGATTCGAAGCCGGTAATGAAATAAGGAACGATCTGCAGCGTGAGCAATATGCAAAGTAGCGGGGTATGGCTGAAATATGGTTTGAAATTGATGGCATGGCCACTGTGCCCGCTTACGGCCACCAGAAAAAGAAACACCACAAGCACAGACGTTGTCGCCCAGTTCTGAAACACCGCACTGGCCCGAACACCGCGGTAATTGAGCCATGCTAGAAAAATCGTAAGCGCTGCGCCGAGCAACAATCGCGGCAGAAAAACCGCCTCACCGGCAACACGGTACAACTCCCACACGTCCAGTTGGGGAAACAGGAACGCCACTAACTTTCCGACCGCCACCGCTTCCCAAGGACACACAATGAGATAGGCCAGGAACATGATCCAGCCCGTGATGTAACTCACGAAAGGCGGGAAAACCTGCGCGGTATACGCCGCCTCTCCCGAAGCATCCGGCAAGCGCTTCACCCATTCGCCGTAGACGTAGCTCACCGGCAACAGCAGCACACCGGCCAGCGCAAAACCCAGCATTGCACCGACTGGTCCCCCGCGGCCCAGCCAGTCGTCCATCACGACAACCCAACCCGTTCCGATCATCGTGCCGAAGCCAAGCGCGAAATAGTTCCAAAGATTTAGTTTGCGCGCGAGTGTAGGCATTCAGTGCACGCGGGAAGGTGCCGGGGGAAGCCGCATCGAGTCGTATGCTATTGGCGCCACGGTAACAAGTCAATGAACGAAAGCGGGTTCGATTACGAGCACTATCGCTAACAATTTCCCCATGATCCTCGCCTCCGCCGCCCTCGGTTGACGATTCCCGCGATTTGTACCCTCGTCGCACAAATTCGTAGTGAACGACCTGGTAGCGACGAAGCGCTTAAAAGGGCTTGGCCTTAAACACGAAATTGACCGGCTTCGTTTCCGATCCGCTGATGGTCACTTCCTGCGACTGTTCGCCGTACGATTCGTGCCACGCCGTGATCGTGTATTTGCCCGGCGGCAAATTGGCCAGCGTAAACCTGCCACCATCCCCGGTCACGGCAAAGTGCGAGTTCTTCAGAACAGCAAAGGTGCCGTGCATCCACGGATGAACGTTGCACTTCACCGGAAAAATTTCTGCCTTGTCATATTTCTCGCTGATCGGCGGCGCGCCGGGTGGCTGCGATTTGTTCCATTCGCGGTTTAGCTTCGGCAGCGGATGGACGTTGTGGGAAGTCTGATCCTCATTCTGAATCTTTAATTCCTGATTCACCTGAAACGCCAGCAAGTGCGGAATGTAGCGGCATCCCTTCTGCGTAAATACCGCCGCAGTGGATGGAGCAGCATCGTCCGGCGCTCCTGCGGAAACATACACAACCACGTTTTCCAGGCTATTTCCCGTACCGGTCACAACCGTTTCTGCGGATGGCGGCGTCGGGTACATGTTGGCGCACGATGGTTCCTTGGACATGTCGATTGGTTTCATCTTGGGCGGTAACCCTTCGTAGGTCACCTTGCCGCTGATTGTGCCTCCTGCCGGCTTCGGCCCGGCAATGGCCATGGTCGAGGCAGCAAGCATTGCCACTGCTGCGAAAATTATATGCTTGGTGTGCATTCCTTTACCCCTCCTGAAATTTGGAGCTATTGCTTATGGCTTAACTCCGGAACCGGTGTTGGTGTCCTCCACTTTCTTGGCCTCTACGATGGCCGTGCCTTCCGGCGTGCTCTCCCAGACCGCGAGCTCAGGGCTCTTGTTGTTTACCTGCAAAGTGCGCAAGTAAGGCACCAGATCCCACGCACTGTTTTTGCCTTGCCACTTCCCAGTCGTGGTGGTCATGCAACCAACTCCTGCGGACGCGTCGAATCCGGGCTAGAATACCGTTAATCGAAAGCCACAGCCACAGTACAAGGGAGCTCCGATGCAACTGAATGCAGCAATCGTTGGCTTGGGATTTGTGGGGCGCGCCCACCTGGACGCTCTCCGGCGACTCGGCATTTCCGTGCAAGGCGTGCTCGGCAGCACTCCAGAGCGTTCGAAGGCAGCCAGCGAATCGCTCCGTCTCCCCCGCGCCTACAATTCTCTGGACGAACTTGCCGCCGACGCTTCCGTGCAAGTCGTTCACCTCTGCACGCCAAATCATCTCCACTTTCAGGAAGCCAGCCAGTTGCTTCGCGCCGGCAAACACGTCCTCTGCGAAAAGCCTTTGGCGCTCGATTCACGCGAGTCCGCGGCCCTCGTCTCGCTACTAAAAGAAACAGGTCTAGTGGGCACCGTAACCTACAATCTCCGCTACTATCCCTTGTGCCAGGAAACCCGCGCTCTGATTCGCAAGGGCGCCATTGGGCAGGTCAAACTGGTTCACGGCAGTTTTTTGCAGGACTGGCTTCTGTTTCCCACCGATTGGAACTGGCGTCTCGAAGCAAAACTCGGTGGCGACCTTCGCGCCGTTTCGGACATCGGCACGCATTGGCTGGATCTCGTCACTTGGCTGACCAGCAGCAAAGTTTCCGAACTTTGCGCCGACCTCGCCACCGTGCTTCCGACGCGCCGCCGCCCCAAGAGTCGCGTGGAAACTTTCCAGAAATCAATTATGGCGGAAACCGAAGAGGTCATGATCTCCACGGATGACTACGCATCGGTTCTGCTTCATTTCGAAAACGAAGCGCGCGGCGTCATGACCGTTTCCCAAGTCAGCCCCGGTCGCAAAGCCCGCCTGTGGTTTGAAATTGATGGCTCGGAAGGCTCATTGGCGTTCGATTCGGAATCACCGAATCAATTGTGGATTGGCAGGCGCGATCGCGCGTGCGAAATGCTTCCGAAGGACCCCGCTCTTCAAACCCCCGAATCGCGCGGTTATGCAGCTTATCCCGGGGGACATCCCGAAGGCTATCCCGACACCTTCGTGCAACTCTTCAAGGATGTTTACGGTTACCTTGCTGCCGGTGATCTGCGCGCGCCTCGCTCTTTCCCGACCTTCGAAACGGGCCACGAAGAACTCGTCCTCTGCGAAGCGATCGCCGAAAGCGCCCAACACAAATCCTGGGTCACCGTGGGCGCTTAACTTCGTCGTCATCCTGAGGAGGATCCGATGAGTTGCGTGGACTCGCGCACTATAAGCTCCGCTGGAATCTTCCTCCGCAGTACGGGAATGTCCTGCTTCTGATTCACCGCCTTAATCGCGTCCAGAATCATCCCCACACTCATCGACCCCATCGCCTCCATCGGTTGCCGCACGGTCGTCAGAGAAGGCACCGAAAGGCTGGCCTGCGCCACATCGTCGAATCCAATCACGGAACAATCTTCCGGCACACGCAACCCTTTTTGCTTCAGCGCCCGCAAGGCCCCCAGCGCCGTCACATCGTCATAGGCCAGCAGCGCCGTAAACGGTTTTCCCGCTTGCAGCAATTCGCTCGTCAATTGCGCGCCCGCTTCAAAACTGGAATTCGGATCCAACGATTCTGGCAATTCCGCAATTCGCTTTGCATCCAGACGCAATCCCACCGACTGCGCATATGCGCGAATGCCCTTCCATCTCTGTCCGCTGCTCGTCAGCGTTTTTGGCCCTTTCAAGAACGCGATCTCGCGATGTCCCAGTTGATAAAGATGCTCCAGCGCCAGTGCCGCTCCGCTTTCATTGTCCACGGAAACTGTGCTGATATTCTCAATTTCAAACGCTCTTCCGGCGATCACCGTTGGTATTTGCTTCTCCGTCAAATCCGCAAGTACTTTGATGTCTGTCACCAGCCAGTTCGCAATCACAATCAGACCTTCCACCCGCCGGTCCAGCAGCATTTCCAGATACCGCTCAAAACGGTGCGGTTCGTTGTGCGCGTCGGCGAGCAGTGAAAGGTAGTTTCCTTGATAAAGCGCATTTTCCAATCCGCGCAGAATCGGCGTGCAGAATGGATCCATAATATCGAACACCATCACGCCCACGATGTTCGAACGTTGGCTTCTCAGCGAGCGCGCCAAGGGATTCGGCCGGTAGCCCAATTGCCGCGCGGCCGTCTGGATTCGCTCCTTGGTTTCGCCCGGAATGTAGCGCGACAGCGGCGCGTTATTCAGCACGATCGAAACGGTAGATGCGGAGTAGCCGCTCTCTCGAGCCACATCGCGGATAGTGGAGGCACCGCTTCTGCGCATCAACGATTCCTCACTTTGGAGCGGGATATTCGTAGCGCAAATTCCCCGGCATGCGATCCGAACGCTGCCGCGTATTGTAGTCGAACTCGTATCCAAGATGGTCTGCGTCCGTCGGATACTCCTGGCCTTCGGGATACGGGTAGGCGATCAGTCCGTGCCTGGGCAGCGGCTCCACCGTGAACGCATTGGCAGCGTAAAAATCCAAATCCTTCTCAAATCCGTCCGCATAGAAAAAGTAATCCCGCACCCAACCTATAGGCAGAGCCGGCAACCCCGCGGGATCGAACTCCAGTTTCACGCCCTCCCCGGAACTGAACACCGTAAATTTGTCGTCAGACCTGCTCAGCAGATTCTTCACGTCGCCGTAACGCGTGTAATTTCCCGCCGCATGCGCATACGGTCCCGTGAGACTTCGATGCGTGTACGAATACACCGTATCACTTGCCGGGTGCAGCCGAATTTCCTTCGGGTATCCCAGAAACGCTAATTCCGCTGTGGCCAGCGGCACTTCGCTGATGCGCACATCCTTCTGCTCCGGCGTCTGGTCAATGCGCACGGAATCCCAGTAGATTTTCAGGTCCGAAACAATTCGGATTCGCCGCGTGCCCACCGGGATTTTCCCCGTCAGGTCCGTCACCATCGTCCGCGCCAGGCCCGCGGGAAAGCCCATGTCCTCCACAACGCGCACCCACTTACCTTGTGCGTCCTGCGCTTCCACATACGGCGCAATCACCTTGATCCCCGCCTGATCTGCCGCATACATCGACGTCGCGGTAAAGTAGTCCGTGTAGCCATCCAGCAGCAACCGCAGTGGTTTCGCGGCGTCCCACGCGCCCAGATCCAGTTCAATCCAGTGCAATTTTGCAAAGCCCGTAAACGGCAAGCCTTCGAAATCAGTGACGTACTGGCGGTCGCGCCTCGCCAGCAGCGGCAATACATTTTGCCCGCGATCATCCCACGCGCCCGCAGGCACGCGTGCGTTCTGCGAGGCGACCACACGGAATTCCGGGAACGGCGGATTGCTCACGAAGCGCTCATTGGGATTCACTTCGATGTTCGAAGGATGATCCACCGCCACGAGCCTTACTTGATCCAGATACACTGTCTCTTCCATCGGCTCCAGGAACCGGAAACTGAGCAGTCCGTTTTTCGCACGCACGCTCTTCACCGCAACCTTCAGGTATTCATCTGGGTCGGGCACATCGCGCTCTCCCGGCGCGATCCAGTGGCCTACGACGCCGGGCCCGATCATGTCCGCGATGAACTCGTATTCCTTCCCATTCCACGAAAACAGAATCGGACACGAACTTCCTCGCCGGTCCAATTCTCCGATCTTCTGGGTTTTGTTCGCGGCCAAGTCGATTTCGTCCTGCGGCACGCCCGTCGGCCACAGCAATCGTGCCGCGTCCGCCACTTTTTCGGAGCCTAGGCCCACCAGCAGCATCCCCGAATTCCGTCCAAGGTATCCGGACGAGCCATTCACCTCAAATTTCTGATACAGCGCCCCGGCGTAAATTTCCACTTTCG
This sequence comes from Candidatus Acidiferrum sp., assembly GCA_035271845.1. Lineage (GTDB taxonomy): Bacteria > Acidobacteriota > Terriglobia > Acidiferrales > UBA7541 > Acidiferrum. Next base: position 3,440 of record DATERF010000072.1, on the reverse strand, counting down.
TTCCGATGCCGCTCCTGTTGTCGTTCAACGCTTTCAAGTCCACCTGCATCCAGTGATTTTTGTTCGCGCCAATATTCTCCAGCAGCACGGGCGCGCCCGAAGCTTGCGTCACCACCAAGTCTGGACTTCCATCGCCCTTAAAGTCCGCCACCGCCAGCGCGCGCGGCTGATTCAACTTCACGCCATCAAGCTGCAATTTTTTCGTGACGTCGCTCCACCCCGCATCGCCCAAGTTTCGAAGGACGCGGACCTCTCCGCCGTTCGCACCCTCCCCGACTGCCACCAAATCCAGCCAGCCATCATTGTCGTAATCAATCGACGCCACGCCCCAGCCTTGTTTCCATCCGAAATCCGGCAACGATACGCGTTCCAGCCCTTTGCCCAGCACGTTGCGCCACAAACTGATCCCCGGCGCGCCCGCGTGCGTGAACGCAAGATCCATCCACCCGTCTTTGTTGAAATCGAAAACGGCCACACCCACTACTGGGGGCAGCTTTTCCTTTGCAAGATCAATACCCGGCAATGCCGTGAATTTTCCCTCGCGTGGATTCAAATAGATCGCCGCGCCGGCGTCGCCTCCCGCCACGACAAAATCAATCGCGCGGTCATTATTGAAGTCCGTGACCGCCACATCGGCCCCGGTGGCGTCCACGCCCAATCCGGATTCCGCGGAAACATCCGTAAATGTGGAATTCCCGTTATTGCGCCACATTTTGTTTTTCCGCTTATCTTTTGGCGTGTTCCCCGGCTTGGATGGCTCCATTGTCAAATACAAATCCAGATCGCCATCGTGGTCATAGTCCACAAATGTTGCACTGACGCAACCCCTCTCTCGGACGATTCCCACTTTTTGCGTTACATCCGCGAATTTTCCATTCCCCTCGTTGTGAAACAGTCGTACGCCATCAGCCTCGCACACCGCCAGATCGGTCGCTCCATCATTGTCAAAATCCCCCGCCGCGCACCCAAACCCCGTTCCCACCGTCGCCAGTCCCGCCTTCGCCGTGGCATCTTCAAACTTCCCGGCACCCAAATTTCTCAGCAACTGACTCTTGCCTTGCGCAGCCGCGACAAAAAATAAATCCGGCTTGCCGTCGCCGTCATAATCAAGCAAGCACACTCCGTTGCTCGCGCCCTTCGACTCCGCCACCGTTTTGGCCGCATAGTGCACCGGAATTTCTGCAGGAGCGCCGCTGCTAGTGCCATGCACAAATTCTGCCAGCGAGAATTTCCCTTGGTCCCCATATCCTGCGCCGAACGGCGTTCCCAAGTGCTCCGAAGTAAGCTTCTGAAAATGCTTCATTCCTTCGCGCGCCGCTTCCGTGTCTCCTTTGCGCTGGTAGGCCCGTGCGAGTCCGAATTGCGCGGAAGCATGGTACGGCGCGATCTCTAGCGCTTTCTTGAAAGCGGCGATCGCTTCGTCGTATTTCTGCAGCTGCGAGAACAAAAATCCTTCGAAATAAAATGCGTCCGGTTCATCCGGAGCCATCTTTTCCACATGCTGAAACGCGGCGATCGCTTTTTCCGGCTGCGCCGAATCCTTGTACACCAAGCCGAGGTTGTACCACGCGTACGGATCATCTGGCAGCTTGCTGGAGGCCTCCTCCAAAGCCGCGCGCGCCTGTTCCAGTTTTTGTTGAGCCAGCAGCGAAATGCCCAGGTTCATTTTTGCCTGTGCGAAATTCGGATCCGCCGCCAGCGCCTGCTCAAAACTCTTCTGCGCCTCCGCCGATTTGCCCTGGTTCATATACGCCACGCCCAACGTGTTCAGGCGCAGCGCTTCGCTGGGTAATTTCTTGGTCGTGGCGGACGTTTTCGGCTGTGCTGTCGACTGCATCGCGCGGGAACGCAACTCGGAGGAAAAAACAAGAAACCCTAAACACACAAAACTGCCAACAACGACAAACCACCGCCGCAATTCCTTGTTCATGGAATCCATCGAGGAAAGCTCTTTCTGGACGCGTGACGACCCGAAAAAGCAACTATCGTCTCTACGATTGTCCGGGCTGCCTGCCCCATCGTCAACCGTTTTTGTGACGCGTTTTTGTGCTCCACCGGCTGGCGCCGGGCCGACCAATCGCCCGGAGAGGTAGGACTTCAGTCCCAGACTTTGGACAGACTTCTTTTTTCAAACTAGCGCACGAACGCCAACTCCGGAATCGCGTGCGCCTGCGCCGCTTGCAACGCCTGTGCTCTTTCCTTTGCCCGCGCAAGCTGTTCGGCGTTCAGCTGCTTCTCCAATGGAGCCAGATATTCTTGCCCGCGCGTATCTCCCGCCAACTCTGCCGACAAGATCCACGCGTACGCCGATTCGGCATCCACGTATCCCGCGCGGCCCGTAGCATATAAGTAGCCCAGCTTGATTCGCGCCCCGGTATTGCCCTGCGCCGCCGCTTTTTCAAACCACGCCCGCGCCAGCGTATCGCTCTGCACCACCCCTTCTCCGCGCAGATACATGTCGGCCAGGTTGTTCTGCCCCAGCGCGTCGCCATGTTCCGCCGCCAACCGGTACCACTCCGCCGCTGCAGTTTTGTCCTGCCGCATCCCCAGTCCGCGGTCGCTCAAGGATCCCAGATCGACCATCGCCCCGGTTTCGCCATGCTCCGCGGCGAATCGAAAGTGAACCAACGCCTCTGCATAATCCTGCTTCACTCCCCACCCATTCATGTACAAAATGCCAAGATTCGTGTGCGCCCGCGCGTTACCCTGATCCGCGGCTGATTTCAACCAATACAGTGCCGTCCCATAATTCCGCTCAACTCCCCAACCGTTCAGATACAACACCGCCAGATTTACCTGCGCCGGCGTATATCCTCGTCCCGCAGCTCGCTCGAACCACTTCCGCGCATCCCGAATTGTCCGTTGCGGGCTTAGCACCAGCGCAGACTCAATCCCCAACTGATTCTCAGCAAAGGCGTGTCCGGACCGCGCCAGATCTTCCACCGCTTGGTGATCGCAGGCTCTCGCTCCTTGCCCAAAGTGGTTCACGTTGATGGCCTGTAAGCAATTCGCGCTCGCGGCGGTGTCTGTGCTTACAAACTGCTGGCCCAACGCACCAGGAAGAAACAGTAGGCACAAAATGGCACCGCTAAAGCTGATTCGTTCAACTGACCCTCGCACCGCCCCATTTCCCCTCATAAAGCCCCTCAACCTTGGCAAATTCCCGCCGCCCACTCGGGCTGCAGGTGCGCCAACATGCCGCCGTGGGGCCCTCTACCTCAATGCCGAATACCTCGGTTTCCAGTCAATTTTCGGTCATCGGCCAAGCGGCTGAGGGGAGAAGAATTACGCGTGCCAACGAATCGGCATAGGGGGGAGAGTCACCTCTCCTCCCCTGCCACACCACCGTACATGCGGGTCCGCATACGGCGGTTCAGTGAGTTGAGCCCTTGCGGGCCGTGAGCTTCGAGTCGTCGTTCGCCACTAGGGCTTCGCCGCTC
>DATERF010000071.1:0-130008 GCA_035271845.1 Candidatus Acidiferrum sp. | reverse complement strand
GCCCCAAGAACCTCAGCGAGTTGAGCCTGCAAGCGGTCCGCGCCCTCAAACGCATGCGTCGCCGTCCAACCCTAGTTATGGCCTTCTGGCAACAGGCCGAGCTCTTTCCTGTGTAACTATATTATGCAATTCTCAATAGGTCAGAACTTCTGCACTAAACCACCAGCCGGAATCCCCATTCCCGTGGAACCGCTGCACTGTTCTTTGAAATTCGCGGGGAGTCACATTCTCCGCCGGTGCTCGAAACTTCGGTGCGCGCCGCTGCTGACTGAGTTACTTCACCGCTTGCATCGTTGCCGCTCGATGAATCGCCTTGCGAATGCGCTGGTAGGTGCCGCAGCGGCAAATGTTGCCGCTCATGGCGTCATCGATATCGGCGTCGGATGGATTCGGCTTCTTCGCCAGGAGCGCCACGGCTGACATAATCTGTCCCGATTGGCAGTATCCGCATTGCGGCACATCTTCCGCAATCCACGCTTTCTGTACGGGATGCGACGCGTCACTCGACAGTCCTTCGATGGTCGTAATTTTCTTTCCGGCAACGCTTGAGATCGGCATGATGCACGAGCGCGAAGGTTCCCCGTTAATGTGCACCGTGCACGCGCCGCAGAGTGCCATCCCGCATCCGAATTTTGTCCCGGTCATGTCCAAAGTGTCGCGGAGCACCCACAGCAGGGGCATCTGGGGGTCTACATCGACGGTCGTGGACTTTCCATTCAGGGTAAAAGTGACGGCCATGGTTGCCTCCTCGGGTGGGAAATCATCGTACACCAATCCAGTCCATGGATGGAAATGTGCGGAAAAGCACCCGGGCGAGCCACCGCTCGCATCAAAACGGGACCTTTTTCGCCAAAGAGCAGAGCAGAAAAAAACGCATCGGGCCATATAAACTCATAGCCACCTCGGCCTCCGCGGAATGACCCCGGGGACTGCCGTATCCCGCACCGAACTGTTACCATTACCATGCTTTGGGGCCGTGGCTGGCTCCCTGCATTCCCATACCCTGACGAGGGACTCAGTTGGATTCGACCCGCGACCTGGTTCTTTCGTTGTTCCCGCCGCAGGAGCATGCCAATCGTTCGGTCCAAACGCTGGCCAGCCTGCTAGAAGTCTTTACCCGAGCGGGGACGCTGCGCGCCCGCCTGGACGCTTTAGTCGATTTTTATTCCTGGCTGCGCCGCAAGGACCACCGCTTGCCGGAGCTTCGCCCTGCGACAGGGGCCTTCGCCGCGACAGGCTCGGAGTGGCGCCGCGAGCGCGTTTGGCTCTCCATCCTCGAAGCTTCACCCGAACTTCGTGATCGCTACCACGCCGGTATCGCCGCCATCCTGGAAGAAACCGATGCGGTTTCCCTATTTGCCCAGGCGGGTCTTCCCACGGACCGGGGCCTTTTGCCTGAAACATTCGATCGCTTCTTCCGCATCGTCCTTCCCGCCCCCCGGGAAGAAAACGATCTCGCCAAACTCCTGGTCCGGTTGTTCCCCACGCAAAAAGAAGTCGATCGTTTTTTCAGCCAGACGCCAGACCAACTGAAAGAACTCGCCGCGCAGATAACTCCCGTGGAGATTTCCGAAGCTTGGGATAAACCTGTGGCTGCCCTGCGCGATGCTTTCTACCTGTTGGCCGCTCGCGCCCAAGGCCTAGGACTATCTGAAAACTTGCGAGTCCGTGGCCAAGGCGGACGCGTCCAGGAATCTCCATTCCATCGTTTGATGCTCACTTCCAATGCGCTCTTGGACGCGGTTCAGACGAAGCAGAATGTTGCCGATGCCGCGCAACACTGGAAGGCCGCGGTGGCGGATTGTCGCGCTGAACTGCAAGCCATCGTCACTCACCTGGACACACGCGGCGTCAACCTGGACGTTGTGTACGCCATGGACGTCATTGAACAGAGCCTGAAGCGCATGGAACTTCTTTCTGGCGTTCTGGTCGCACAACCGGGCGCGCCCAAGATGATCACGGCGGTGCGGCTCTTGCGCGACGTGATTCGCGGGCGCGTGCACGACCGCAGCCTCCGCGGTCTCGCCCAGAACAGCTTCCGTTTGCTGGCAAAGAAAATTGTCGAGTGGGCCGGAAAAACCGGTGAGCACTACGTCACTAACAACCGCGAAGAGTATCGCCAGATGTGGTATGCCGCGCTCGGGGGCGGTCTCCTTACCGTCGGCACCGCCGCGATCAAAATGATGGTGACCCACCGCGGGTTGCCGCCCTTCGTCGAAGGTTTTCTTGCTGGCCTCAACTACGCCGTGAGCTTTGTGCTCATGCATATATTTCATCTGGCCCTGGCTACGAAGCAGCCTTCGATGACCGGCGCAGCCCTCGCCAGCATCCTCCACCGTTGCCAGGATGGGGAAGGGATCGAAGAGCTTGTCTCTTACGTGCAGCGCATTGTCCGTTCTCAGCTTGCCGCGGCATTTGGCAACATCATCGCCGTCGGCGCGGGCGCGGTCGTTTTCAGCCTGCTTTGGAAATGGACCTTCGGCGCACCTTTCCTGAACGTAGAAACTGCGGAGTACGCAGTGAAGTCCATGAATCCTATTCACAGTGGCACCATTTTTTTCGCCATTCTCACGGGGGTGATTCTCTGGCTCTCCAGCCTCGCAGGCGGCTGGATCGAAAACTGGGCTGTGTACCATCAACTGCCGCGGGCTATTGCGGAACACCACCTGGGTGCTCACTTCAAACCGGAGACTCTTCAGAAATTCTCCGAATCGTTCGCGCAGAATATCGCTCCGTGGGGCGGTTCAATTGTTCTCGGATTCATGTTGGGGATGACGCCATCGGTCGGGCATTTCTTTGGCCTGCCCTTGGACGTGCGTCACGTCACGCTTTCCACAGGCACGCTGGCGCTAGGGGTTACGTCACGTGGACCGGAAGTGCTGGGTCGCGGCGCACTGATTTGGGCCAGCCTGGGAATTGCCGTGACTTTCGTCATGAACCTTGGCGTGAGTTTCTATCTCGCGTTGCGCCTGGCCATCCGCGCACAAGATATACCTTCGAGCGAGAACCATGCGATTCTCCTCACGCTGTGGCGGCGCTTTTGGGCTGCTCCGCGTGACTTTTTTCTGCCCCCAGCGCGCGAACCGACCCCAGCTCCAGAGCCGGCGCCTTAAGGCGTTTCTTGCCAAGAATTTGTTCTAAGGAAAGTCGCTACGCCACGGGCGTTGCTGGTTCCGGCGTCGGTCGTGGCGGCTCATGCTCCACGCCTCTCCAGCCGACCGGTCGGCCGCTCACTGCTTCCTTTACGGAGCGAAACAGCACGATGTACATCAATTGACGGTAGTAGAAGCGCTGGAGCAGCACGGGAATCAGCAGCGTCCAGTCTTCATGGCGCTCCAACGCAAACGCGATCACGCACGTCAGCACATCGATAATCAGAAAACCAAGAAAGAACACCACGGAGCGCTGCACGTCCGCAGAGGTCCACAATTGCGGGATTTGCGTGATGTGCAGTTGCGCCAGCCCCCACAAGAGCAAGCTGCCAAAAAACAGCAGGTCCAATAACGGAGAAATCAGCGGCAGCACGATCTGAAATACGAATATGTTTGGCAGCGCGATAAAGCCCAGTGTTCCGTATTTAGGCCGAAACAGAGTGTCACTGTGCTTCCAGAACGACTGTAACGTCCCAAATGTCCAGCGGAACCGCTGACGGATCAGCGCGCCGGGTGTTTCCGGAGCCTCGGTCCAGGCGATCGCTTCTTCGTCGTACGTGACCCGCCAGCCAAGACGGCGAATGGCAATGGTCAGGTCCGCATCTTCCGCAACAGTATCGGCGGTGATTCCACCGGCAGCCTCAATCGCCTTCTTGCGCCATGCCCCCAAGGCCCCGGGGACTACCGTGATGCAATTCAGCAGGTCAAAGGCGCGTTTCTCCATGTTCTGGCTGGTCACATACTCGAGGGCCTGCCAGCGCGTCAGCCATCGCGAGCGGTTTCCCACTTTTACGTTGCCCGCAACCGCGCCTACGGTCAGATTCGAAAAATGCCGCAATAATTTGCGAATGGCGTCGGACTCAATCTCCGTGTCCGCATCGATGGTCACGACAATGTCCGTCTGCGCGTAGGACAGCGCGTTGTTCAGCGCCGCGGCCTTCCCGCGGTTCTCTTGGTGAATGATCTGCACGGCTTCGTTGTGTCCGAAATTGGAGTGCAGCAATTCCAGCGTTTTATCCGCCGAACCGTCATCCACAACAATCACGTGAATGTCCTTCAGGTCCGAAAGCAATACAGAGGTAACCGTTTGCACGATGACCGATTCCTCGTTGTGTGCCGGAATCAGCACCGTCACTGCGGGGGGCGGCTCCGCCAACTTGGCGTGGTCCGGCCGCAGCTTCTCGATGATTGCGAGAATCCCGATAATGAGCGCACGGCCGCTGACCAGGATGATGCCAAGAATGAATACCGTGGCGATCGCAAATCGTGACCACTGGAAAATCACGAAAATCACACCATCCGCCCGCGCCACCATCCGCTCGCGGAACGTCAGCGGTATCATCACGCCAGCCCGGGTTTGGCCCAGCAGGTCGGATACCGACGTCAGTTCATAGCCATTCGCGCGCAGCCGGTCGATGATCAACGGCAGCGCCTGGACTGTTTGTTCGCGCTCCCCGCCGCCGTCATGGAGCAGTACGATGTTCCCGTTCTTCGCCTGTCGCAACACGTCGGCGGCGATCTCTTCCGCGGGACGCTGCCTCTTCTCTTCCGTCATCCGCCAATCGTCTGGATCGATCTTCTGTCCCACGATGATGTAACCCAGATCCTGCGGATACGGCAGTTGCATCACTTCTTCCGCATACTCCGGCTGGTGATCGATGCCATAGGGAGGCCGGAACAGGATCGATTTCACGCCGAGCGTGCTTTCAATCAATCGTTGTGTAAGATTCAGTTCCCACTTCAGCTGCGTGTGCGAGATCTCGTCAAATTGCGGGTGCGTGAACGTGTGATTGCCGATTTCGTGCCCTTCGTTATATTCCCGCCTCAAGAGGTCCGGCGACGAGTTTGCCTGTTCGCCGACGACAAAGAACACCCCGGGCGCGTGCTTCTGCTGTAGGATGTCGAGTATTCTCGGCGTCCACCGCCGGTCTGGCCCATCGTCAAACGACAGAACGATTTTGTTTTTCGCCGCGCCGATCTGATCGATGTCATAAGAAAGCGGAATTGACTCGTATTTTTCGCTGGTGATCAGGTCGCTGATGTTGTCATACGTGAAACTTCGCCGTCCCGGCTTGGGCACGTCGATGATTCGCCAGATGTCCCCCGCGCCTTCCAGAATCAGGTCCGGACCCGGAGGCAACTCCTTCAGTTTGTCGCGCGTTGCGTCGTCGGCATGAATCGAATCCCAGATCGGCCAGATGGATGTGTCCGCGGAACCCAACCTCCAGAGAGCCGTACCCTGTACTCCCAGCCGCTCGCACGCCCTCAATTGGTTGTACGCCGTGACCGCGTCCAGCATCCACACCTGGTGGGTGTGATTCTGTTCGTCTTCGTAGGAATAGTGGGGATTCAGTGTCGCGGAATCGAAATCGACATCGGTTTCAGACTCGTGGGCATGCAGCAGCGCTTCCTGGATGCTGAATTCTTCGGCGCGGCGCTCTTCTTTCTTTGGAGACTCGGTCCAGTCATACGCATAGTTGGCGATGCCCACCACAATTTTCTGCGCGGGCACAACGTCGCGGATTTGCCGCAGATTCTCCATGAACCAGTCTTGCGCTGCGATCGGCCCTGGCGGAGACGTCAGCCAGTGCTGGTCATAGTTCATGAGAATGATGGCGTCGGTCTCTCTGCCGAAAAACGCGTAGTCATAGTCATCGTCGCGCGCGGGCAGCGCGATCATCAGCTTCAGCCCCACGGCGTGCAATCCGGGCCCAAGTTCCGCAATAAACTGCCGGAAGTTGGGTTGGCTCTTCAGAGGCACTTCTTCGAAATCCACCACGATGCCGGACTGGTGTGCTTCCACCGCGTATTCCACGACGTCCGCCACCAGATGCTGACGCGCCGTGGGATTCGCGAGCATCTCTTCCATCTCTTTTACCCGCCACACCGTACCATCATAATTATTCAGCAGGCCCATCATGGGAAGCTCGATGGGGGGATTCAGAGAGCGCATCCACTGATGCAGCTTGTCTTGCTTCAGGCGCGTGATCGCTTCGGCCGGCGACACCTTTACTTTTTCGCTGCCACGTTCGTAATCCACTACCGTCATCGCACCGTCTGGAGTGACAGCATGAAGCTGCTCCGGCATCAACAGGTCCAGGTCCTTGTAGTGCTTTTTGAGTGAAGCCAAGCTGTTGGCATCCCAACTCACGAAGAACGCCGCACGCAGTGGGTCGTAGCCTTCTGGAATCTGGCCAATGCGCGCAACCCGCCGGTGGCGCCCTTCGCGCGCTGTAACTGCTTTCACATTCTTCTTTTTGGCGGAGTGATACGCCGGGCGGGTGTCCGGGAGTAAGGCCGATGGAAGCTCTACGCTGCCGGCCACCGTAACGAAGAAGTACACCAGAAGCAGGGTCAGCAGGACGCCACTGACTTCCAGGATACGGCGGGTCCTGCGCCAGCGGACCTTCTCCGCATCGTAAAAGATCGGCTTACGTTCTTTCATGTAGCGTGGGCGCCTCGTGGGGGGTGGGAGCACCACCGAGGCAAAATCACTCCGTCGAAGGTAACCGAACCTCTCTATTGTAAGATGCGGGGAAGCGAATGAAACGTTTTTTCTCCAATCCCTTTCTGCCCCTGCTTGCTGGAGCCTGTTTGCGCCTGCTGTTTGTATTCAAATATCCAGCGGCTAGCGGCGACACCGTCCTTTACGAGCAGTTCGCCACCAACTGGCTGAAGCTGGGCAAATTGGCCATGGACATCAATGGGCAGCCCACACCCGTGGACCTGCGCATGCCCGGATATCCCGCATTTCTGGCAATTGTGTACGCGTTGACCGGGAGCACGGGCGAGATCGCACGCATGCCGGTGATGCTCGCGCAAGTCCTGGTGGACCTGGCCACCTGCGTTGTGATTGCGGCGCTGGCGGCTCTACTGGTGCGCTTGTGCAGCCAGCAATTCAAATCGAAGCGCGTGTTTCTCTTCGCCTTGTGGCTCGCGGCTTTGTGTCCGTTTACCGCGAATTATGTGGCGGTGCCGCTGACCGAAGTGTGGGCGGTATTTCTAACGGCTGTCGCATTCGTCTTGCTGGCAGTGGTAGCCGCGCAGGTGAGCGGGACTTGCGTTTCTCTGCCGGGCGGGCGGGAACTCCCTGAGAAAGACACTTGGAAAGTGGCGGCGCTCGCCGGATTGGTCGTTGGCTTGGGTGCTCTGATGCGACCAGAAGCCCCACTGCTGCTGATCACCACTTTCGTTGCGCTGGCCTTGTGGATGTTGCCCCACGGCCATTTAAAACGATGGGCGATGCTCTGCGCGATAATGGGCTTCGCCTGCGCCGTACCGCTTGTCCCTTGGACAATTCGCAACGCGCTTACCCTCCACGAATTCCAGCCGTTGGCTCCGAAGAATACCACTTTGCCGAGCGAGGTAGACCCTAAGGGTTTCATGGCGTGGGAGAGGACTTGGCTCTACCGTCTCCGCGATTGCTATCTTGTGGCGTGGAAACTGAATGACGAAGAAATCCACATGGAGGACATTCCGGACTGGGCCTTTGACACAGCGGAGGAACGCGCCCGCGTCGCCGCGGTGTTGGAGACGTACAACAACGAAATAACCTGGACTGCGGAAGAAGACGCGGTGTTTGCGCAATTAGCGCGCGAGCGCACCGCGCGGCATCCGCTGCGCACGTATTTGTGGATACCGCTGCGACGAGCGGTGCGCATCTGGTTCACTCCGCGTATTGAGCTTGTGCCGGTTTCCGGCCACGTCTTTCCTTTGGCCTACCAGCACGAAGAGGACCCCGTAGACCAGAGAGTGACCATCCTGTTCTTTCTGGGAAATGTCGTATATGTCGCGCTGGCCTTGTTTAGCGCGTGGAAATTGTGGCGCTGCCCTGCCGCCCGCGCACCCCTCATCGTTCTGCTGCTGTACACGGTTGTGCGGACCGCATTCTTGACGACCCTGGAAACCCCAGAGCCACGCTATGTTCTTGAGTGTTTCCCCGCGGTTCTCGCGCTCGGCGCTCAGGTAATCGCTGGGAAGCAGGTTCTGGCGAGTAAGGTAAACTGCTGATGTTGATGCGCTAGCAATACCTATCGCAACGCATTATTTACGATTTGCTGTGCCTCGCTGACGATGGCGTCCAGATGGGCTGCATCCTTAAAGCTCTCCGCGTAAATCTTGCAGATGTTTTCGGTCCCGGAAGGCCGCGCCGCGAACCAACCATTCTTGGCTACCACCTTCAGGCCACCAATGGGCGCACCGTTGCCCGGTGCCGTAGTCAATTTGCTCAGGATCGGCTCGCCGGCCAGATTGGACTCCTTCACGTCTGCGGAAGAAAGCTTCAGCAGCTTCGCTTTTTGTTCCGGCGTGGCCGGAGCATCGATGCGGGTGTAGTACGGCATGCCAAATTCGGAAACCAATTCCTGGAAATGTTCGCCCGGGTCTTTGCCGGTCACAGCGGTGATTTCTGCCGCCAGCAAATCCATAATCGGGCCGTCCTTGTCCGTCGTCCACACCGTTCCATCGAGGCGCAAGAAACTGGCTCCGGCGCTTTCCTCCCCGCCGAAACAGCAAGAGCCGTCGAACAGACCCGGCACGAACCATTTAAAGCCGACAGGAACTTCGCAAAGCTTCCGACGCAACTTCTCGACGACGCGATCAATCAGGCTGCTGCTGACCAGCGTCTTTCCCACGATGAGTTCAGCAGACCACTTCGGCCGGTGCGTCAGTAGATACCGTATCGCTACGGCCAAATAATGGTTCGGATTCATGAGACCCGAGCCAGGTGTCACGATTCCGTGCCGGTCCGAATCGGGATCATTCGCGAAGGCTAAACGATACTGGTCCTTCAGGCTTACCAATCGCGCCATGGCGTAAGGGCTCGAGCAGTCCATTCGAATCTCGCCATCATGGTCCACGGTCATGAACGAAAAAGTTGGGTCCAGCACGGGATTAACAACCGTGATGTTCAGTCCGTATACGGAGTTGATCGGCTCCCAGTACGGCCTAGTGGCCCCACCCAGCGGATCGACTCCAAGATTCAGCCGCGCGTCGCGGATAGCGTCGGTGTCAACCACGTTTCTCAAGTCATTCACATAAGGAAGCACGAAATCTTCCTGATGCGTGGTGCTCGCCTGGATCGCCGATGAAAATGGCTCACGCTTCACCTCGGCATTTCCGCCGCGAAGCAGGTCGTTTGCGCGGTTCTGAATCCACTTGGTCACATCGGTGTCCGCAGGCCCCCCGTTCGGCGGGTTGTACTTGAAACCCCCATCCCGGGGAGGATTGTGCGAGGGAGTGATCACGATGCCGTCGGCGAGATGATCCTTGCGGCCGCGATTGTAAACCAGGATCGCGCGAGAGATTACCGGCGTGGGTGTCACGCCATCACCGCTCTGGATCACTGTCTCCACATCATTGGCAGCCAACACTTCCAGGGCGGTGCGCTGCGCCGGACCAGAGATGGCATGGGTGTCTTTCCCCATATAAAGCGGCCCATCGATCCCGTTGCGTCGACGGTATTCGCAAATCGCCTGAGTGATCGCCAAGATGTGCGCTTCCGTAAAGGTAGCTTGAAAGGGAGAACCGCGGTGACCGCTGGTGCCGAAGCTAACCAACTGGTTCGGATCATTGACGTCCGGCCGGCGTTCAAAGTAATCGCGTTCCAGTTTTCCTACATCGATGAGCATGTCCTTCGTCGCAGGCTTCCCCGCGAACGGTGAAATGCCGCTTTCTCGTTTTCCTGCCTCCGCCATCAGATGACTCCGCTACGGCACCGCACAAGGCGCCGCGTTCCAGATCTCCGAACTATATTGGGCGATCGTGCGATCGCTGGAGAATTTTCCCGAACTCGCCACGTTCAAGATGACCTTGTGTGCCCACTCATCGGGGTTGGCACTGAGTTCGCAGAGACGTTTGTCCGCTTCGAGATAGGATCTCAAGTCGGCGAGATGCATATAAAAGTCTCCATGCGTTAAAAGTGTATCGCGCAAAGGAGCGAAAACTCCCGGCTCATTGCGGCTGAAGTAGTCGGAGAACATCAGGTCCAAGGCGGCGCGGGTCTCCGGTTCGTGGTCATAGTGCCAGTGAGGATTGTACCAGCTTCGGCTTTCGGCGACTTGCTGGGCGGTGAGGCCGAAAAGGAACAAATTGTCTTCGCCAGCCTCCTCGGCCATTTCGATGGTGGCGCCGTCGCGCGTGCCGATGGTCAGAGCGCCATTCATCATGAATTTCATATTGCTGGTGCCGCTGGCTTCGTAGCCGGCGGTGGAAATCTGGTTGGACACGTCGCTTGCGGGGATCAGATGCTCCGCAAGGGAAACCCGGTAATCCGGCAGAAACAGAACCCGCAACCGGCCTTTCACAACGGGATCGGCATCGATGGTGCCCGCGAGATTGTTGATGAATTTGATGATCAGTTTTGCCAGTTGGTAGGCGGGCGCTGCCTTGCCCGCAAAGAAAAATGTGCGCGGCGGCATATCCATGTTGGGATTTTCCCGGAGTCGGTTATAGAGCACCACGATGCGCAGAGCGTTGAGTAACTGGCGCTTGTATTCGTGGATGCGCTTCACTTGCGAATCAAACATGGTTTGTGGATCGGCGGTCAGACCCGAAGTGGCTTTTAGCCAAGCCGCGAATTGCGTTTTGGCCTCGCTCTGCGCCTTCAGAATAGCGTCACGGAAACTCGCATCGTCGGCTAGGGGCTTTAGCCTCGAGAGTTGGCTCAGATCGGTGATCCAGCCGTCTCCGATGGCGTCTGTGATCGTGCGTGCGAGTGGCGGGTTGCAAAGCCGCAGCCAACGCCGAGGGGTTACGCCGTTGGTCTTGTTATTAAAACGCTCTGGAAAGATCAGTGCCAGATCCTTCACTGTGGTGGTGCGGAGAAGCAGTGAATGAATGGCAGCTACGCCGTTAGTGCTATGCGAGCCAACGATAGCCAGATTCGCCATGCGAACCTTCGGAACGGCGCCCCCCTCAATCAGGCTCACGCGGGAAACCAACCCTTCGTCGCCAGGAAACTTCTTCCGCACGTCGTCGAGGAACCGCCGGTTGATCTCGTAAATGATTTCCAGATGGCGGGGCGCGACGCTGTCAAACCATTCAACGGGCCATTTCTCGAGAGCTTCCGGAAGCAGCGTGTGATTGGTGTAAGCCAGCGTTTTTTGGGTAATGTCCCACGCCTGATCCCAACCCAGGTGCGCATCGTCCAGCAAGATCCGCATCAACTCGGGCACGGCCATCGTGGGATGCGTATCGTTCAGTTGAATGGCAACCTTCTCGGGGAAAACATTCCAATCTTTGTTGTCATGGCGAAAGCGCCGCACCAGATCGGCCAGCGAACAAGCCACCAGAAAATATTCCTGCACGAAGCGCAGCGCCTGGCCGAGGCCCGTGGAATCGTCGGGATAAAGCACGCGGGTCAAGGACTCGGCTGCCAGGGTTTCCGCGAGAGCGCCCACGAAGTCACCAGTGCTGAATTCCTTAAAATCGAAATAATCCGGCGCCGCGGCGGCCCACAGTCTGAGTGTATTGATGTTCTGGCCTCCATAGCCGACTACCGGCCGGTCAAACGGCATTCCGTAGAGGTAGGAGTCACGCCCGGCGATAGCGCGGAGCGCGCCGTCGCGCAGGATGAAGGAACAGTTCAGTTTGATGGTTACGCGCGCGTACGGGCGAGCGACTTCCCAGGGATCCGGGTGGCGTAGCCAGTTGTCCGGCATCTCGTGTTGCCAACCGTCCTGAATGGTCTGCTTGAACATCCCGTATTCGTAGCGCAGGCCGTAACCCATCGCGGGAAGCTGCATGGTAGCCATGGAATCCAGGAAGCAGGCAGCCAGACGGCCAAGGCCCCCGTTTCCCAATCCCGCGTCAGGCTCCTTTTGCAGCAAAGCCAGCCAATCCAGGTTTTTTTGGTCGATGACGTCTGCCAGCAAAGGATCGAGCATCAGGTTGGTCACGTTGTTGGCGAGCGAGCGTCCAATGAGGAACTCCATCGACAGGTAATAAATGCGCTTGGGATTGGCGCGATGGTAGGCCTTGTTGGTAAGCACCCACCTTTGCGAAAGAATGTCGCGGACGGAACGCGCGAATGCTTCGTAATGCTCGCGGGCGTTGGTGGTGGCCGGGTCAATATCGTTGTCAAACAGAAGGTGACGCTCGTAAAGCCCATGAAGAGTACTCGCAAAGTGCTTCGGGCCAATTCCGTATTGAGAGACCAAATTTGAGGAGGTCTCGGTCCCCGTTGCTTTCGAGACGATCGGTAGGTTGTCAGTGCTCATTGCGATTCCCCATTTCCAAAAAATAGTTCTACTGCCCGCAGGTTGGATGCTTGTATCCTCTTTGGGCCTACAGCCGTATTTGGCCGCTAGGTGCCGTGTAGATGCTGGCATACCCGGATTGCAGACAAGTTACAGCCGATTCGAGTCCCTGAGTGCTGAATTCGAGGACTATTCTGGCAGGTATTACAGTTGTATGATGAGGACGATAGTCGGGTCCGCAGTGAAGTGGAAGAAGTGGATGTGTAATGTGAAGTATCCCGTGGTTAACCTCGTAGCTGTGTCTGTCCTGCTGGTACCCGGCACGATGTTCGCGCAAATACCTGGCCGTTTGCCAACTTCCCCTGTCAATCCGAGCACCACGAGTTCCTATCTTTCCTCGTCCGTGGATGTGATCGTCAGGGACGCAAACGGCGCCCCGGTGACGGGGCAGGTCATGGTGCAACTGATCCGAGCCAACGGTCAGGTGTATGACCAGGGGACAGTGCGAAACGGGCGTATCAAGTTCACTGGACTGCCAAAGACCGATTTCACCGTCCTGGTGATGGCCCCCGGATACCAGAAAGCCGAAAAACGGTTCGAAATAATCTCCGATGTCCAACTGATTACAATTAATGTCGACCTCAGTCCCATTGCGGACGCCGAAGACGCCCCATCGAGCAAAGGGATGGCCGCGCTGAATCCCAAGGCTCAGAAAGATGTGGGGAAAGCACTGGAACTGCTGCGCGCGAATAAGCCAAACGACGCGCGGAACCATCTGGAAGCAGCTGAGCGAGAGGCTCCCTATAGTGCCGAAGTGGAATATCTGTTCGGCGTATACGCATCCCAGTTGCATGACCCAGTACAAGCGCAGGCGCACTGGAGGAAGGCGCTGGCCCTCAATCCGAAGCACTTGAATGCGCTAATTGCATTGGGCCAAGAGTTGCTCCACGAGCACAAAGCTGAAGAAGCGATACCGTATCTGGACCGCGCCTTCGGAGCCGAGCCGTCGTCCTACCGCGCTCAGATGCTTCTCGCGGAAGCAGACTACATGCAAGGCCAGCGTGCCGACACGATCCTGCATGCCGAACGTGCCATGGAACTGGGCCACGAAAGAGCGAGTTCGGTGGAGCCTCTGCTGGCTCGTGCGCTGGCGGAGAGCGGACAGAAAGAGCGCGCCATTCAAGTCTTGCAACAGTATCTAAAGACGAATCCGGCGGACGTGGCCGCCGCCAATCAGTTGAAACGATGGGAGACTCCTCAGGGTGCTGCTAGTGACGATTCCGCTACGGCCAGCGAGATGGCGGCCGTAACCTCAGGGACGGCTGCGTTGTCACTTCCCTCCAGTTGGCTGCCGCCAGACGTAGACGAAAAAGTCCCCGCGGTTGAACCGGGTGCAGCTTGCTCGCTAGACGACGTGGTGCAGAAGGCGGCGAACCGGGTTGTGGAATTGATTCACGATGTGGATCGATTTACGGCAACCGAATCGCTGGTGGACGAGAGCATTAATAAATGGGGCGTTGCCTCGATACCCGAAAAGCGGAAATTCGATTATGTCGTTTCGATACAGGAAATACGGCAGGGCTGGCTGGGCGTGGAAGAATATCGCAACAGCGACGGTGCGCCGGCCCAATTTCCTGAAGGAATCGCCACTAACGGCCTACCGGCGTTGGTGCTTATTTTCCACCCTTTCTATGCTCCGAACTACGACATGGCATGCGAGGGATTGGCGCGATGGAACGGCGGTTTGGCTTGGCAGGTGCACTTCCGACAAAGGCCGGGCAAGCCAGTGGCGAACAAAGCTTACAGGTACGGCATAGACGGTCCCTCCTATCCGGTTGCGCTCAAGGGGCGCGCCTGGATTTCCGCAGACACCTATCAAATCGTGAGAATGGAAACGGACCTGGTGGCGCCGGTCCCCGAAATTCGCCTGGTTGCGGAGCATACGGCGATTGAATATGGCTCTGTGAATTTCCGGGAAGGCAACGTGAATCTGTGGTTGCCCCAGAGCGCCGAAGTTTATTTTGATTGGAAGGGGCGGCGGATCCATCGCCGGCACAGCTTCAGCAATTACCTCCTGTTTGCAGTCGACGATCGACAGCACATCTCCGCGCCAAAAACCGCGCAAACACCGACCGATCTCGGTGCTGGGGAGACCGCGAAACCGTAATCAGTGGCGCGAATATGGAATGCCGAATTGACCCGCAGTACGTTGGCGAGTTAGATACTTCCCCCTGTTTTTTGTAAGTGGTGGAAACAAAGATAGTTACGGTGGAAACTCTGCATGTATTGGAAACAAAGGTGGTTAGGGGAATTCGCGGTGGGGATGAGGGGGTGGCAGAGAGCGAACCCTATGACTCGATAAAGGCTGGGCCACCCGATTACGAGGCTTCGGGAGGCTCAGGGTGGATGGTGACGCGGGAGATTTGGGGGAAGCGTTCCTTAACGAGGTCTTCGAGGGCGGCGAGGACGTCGTGAATGCGGGTGATGGAGTAATCGCTCTTCATGACGCAGTGGCAGGAGACAAGGATGTGGTGGTCGACCTGGCGGACGCGGACGTCGTGGCAGTTCAGAAGTTCGTCGTAATTGCGCGGCATGTGATTGAGGAAAGTTTCGACGGCAAGCTCGAGTTGACGCATTTCACCGACGGCGATTTCCGGAGTGGAGATATGGCGGCCGAGCGGTTCGATGTGGATGTTGACGTCGAGCTTGTGATTGCCGTTGCCGAGGGCAGCGATGGCGTTTTCGAGTTCGGTGGCCTGGCGGTGAGCTTCACCAAGGGAGAGATTCTCGTCGACCTCAAGATGGAGTTCGACAAAGAGATTGTCGTCCTGCTGATAGGCGGAGATGTCGTGAATGGGATGGCCCATGCGCTGGGCAACGGCGCGAATGGATTCGAAGAGATCTTCGTTGTCGGGGGCGCGCGGCTCGGTGTGGACGACGACGTCGGAGGGGACAATTTCGCTCACCCGCCGCTCGATGGCGTCGGTAAGCACGTGTACGCGCTCGAGATTCGCGGAACGCGGCACCGAGACGGTGGCGTCGACGAAGTGACGATTGCCCGCCCGGCGGACACGGACGCGCTCGACACGCAGGACGCCTTCCATACCTCCGATGGCGTCGCTGATTTCGTTCTGCAGGCCTTCGGGAGCGGCGTCGAGGAGCGCGTCAAGAGTGCGGCGGCCGAGTTGCGAACTTAGCCAGAGAATCACACCCGCGACGCAGAGAGCAGCGAGAGAGTCTGCGTAAGCCAGCCAGGGAAGATCCCACACATTCCCCGCCCACACCAGCGCGACGCCAAAAATGACCACGATGGTGCTCCAGACATCCGTCGAAAAATGGAGAGCGTCCGCTTCCAGCGCTTCGCTGGTGTGCTTATGTGCCACCTTGTTGAGGGCACGGGCACGAGTGAGGTCGATCGCTAGAGCGGCGAAGAGAATAAGGATGGCGGTGAGACCGGGTTGGATGTGGACGGAGTGAAAGAAAAGTCGATAGAAAGCTTCGTAAATGATGTAAAGGGCGGTGACGACGAGCAGGCCGGTTTCGAGGAAGGCGGAGAAGTTTTCGAATTTGCCATGGCCGTAGGGATGGCGCGCGTCGGCCGGCTGATCGGACACACGGACGGAGAGAAAGGTAATGACGGCAGCAACAAGGTCGAGACCAGAATGCAGAGCTTCAGAGAGAACGCCCAAGCTGCTGGTGCGCCACACGAGAAACGTCTTCAGGCAAAGGAGGAGCGTGGCGGAACCGACACTGAGCAGGGCCGCGCGCTTCTTTTCCCGGATGACCTCTTGAAGGCGGCGTGTGAGAACCATCAAGTATAAGACTAACGCAAGTTGGAAGGGACGCGGGCGAATTCAACGACAGTACGTGGTGGATTATGCGTTGAGATCGTTCGTCCCGGAAAAGCGCCGCTCGTCAGGATGACAGGTGCGCGCGGCGGGGTGAACGGATCGAGGGGCAGTCGTAGATGCACCTCGAAAGCGGTGGCAAGCCACCGCACTCCAAATCGGATGGGACGCCGATTACTTGGTTGGGGTGGTGGACATGGGAGGCTCTGGAAGGATGGGCAAGCGCTTGGGTTCGCCACGGGCGCCGCGGAATTCAACTTCGTCGAAGAGCAGCGATGGGGCCACGACGGACGCGGGCAGTCCAGTTGCTGAAGGAGCGGCGCTGCCGAAGGCGCCAAGTGCCGTGCCGGCAACGCCCTGGGTTTGGTTCTCCATGAAGTTGTATACGAAATCATCGTTGCCGACAGCGGCGATATTACGCAGGGAACGCGCATTGAAGCCGGTAATGCGTGCGCCGCGGACGAGTTCTTCGCGGCGATCAGCCGGGAAGTATCTGTAGACCACAAGGGGCAGCCGATCCGTAGCCGCGTTCCCGCCGAAACTGGCGAGAAGATCGGTAAAATCTTCCTGGTGCATGATGCTGATGGTGGGGTTATCCATCTCCCGGACAACGAGGCAATAGTCCAATTTTTCGGCGCGGCAGGACTCGTCAAATTTTTTCTTCATGTCGTCTTTGGAGACAGTTTCCGAAGAAGAGAGGAACAAGTTGCTTATTGTGGGCTTGGGCTCAGCGAGATAAGCAGATCGGCCATGGCCATTGGACTTTTCGAAGTCGGAGCCGGGGCGGCGAGACATGAGCAGAGTTTTGAGCTTGCCATTTTCCACGATGGTGACTTTCTCGGCGGGGACACCTTCTTCGTCAATGGCATATCCACCGATGAGAGGCGTGCCCTTATAGTCCTTGGCGCTCGGATCGTCGATGAGGGTCACCGTCGGAGGAAGTACACGCACATCTACTTTTCCGCTCCAGTCGCTGCGCGCACCCAGGCTGTTCATCAACTGATCGACCACCGGTTGAAATGCCACGGGTGGACGAGCGCCATTCAGCGAAGGCCCGAGGACCTGCGCGATTAACGCCGCCGCCGCGCGGGATTCGAAGAGAACGGGCCCGGTGTAATCGGAAGCAGGCGGAGCAGCACGCATTCCCATGAGTTCACTGCCAGCGACGTTCAAGTCCTTGCGGACGGCGTCCACAGAAGGCAGATCGGCGGGACGGGGAGCGTACGTGGCGTAAAAGTGGTTCAACTCCATACCGTCGGCCGCCAGGGTGCTCATCGGCGCTTCAATCGCGGCGTAGGAACGATTGGTACGAAGTTCCGTGCCTTCGCTGGTGAGCAGATACTCAGTGAGGTACACGAGGTAGTAGGTCACTCGAGATTCATAAATGTCCGGGAAAGCCCGGAGGGCGGCGGAGGTATCGCGGACTTCCTGCTCCCAGTGGCGATTGGACCAGTCAGAGGTGGGGAGGGGGTCGACGTGCTGAATGACTTGGACGCGCGAAAAATCCTCGATGTCCGAAGGACGAGCGAGGCTGCTGAGATAGGCCTGCTTGCGTGAATAGGTTTCGACGGCCTCCTTGAAGGCCTGGTCGGTGGCAATCCAGAGATCCTGGCGAAGGGAGTCGTAATCGCGATCGATGCCAACACTTCCGGAAGGGCCAATAAAGCCGCGGAAATTTTCGTCACCGATGAAATTGGAGCTGTCCAGCTTGTAATCACCAACGCGCGCACCGACGTTCATCAAGCGCGTGCGGTTGTGGCCGGTAGACACGAGAGCGCCGAATTCCCCAACAACTTCGCGGATGTCCATGTCCAGCAGGCGGTATTCAACGTAGTACGGACGCACGGGCTGGTTCGAAGGAGGAATGGCAAGTTCGAGACGAGACTTAGCCCGCGCCATCTCGTCCTTCATGGCCTGGAGCGTGTGATCTTTATCCTTATCCGCGGAGTCCTGAGCGGCGAACACGGCTGGAACGATGCAGAGAGAAAAGAGCATTGCCGCGAAACGAAGTGCGCGCATTACTGAAGGCCTCCCGATTTCACGGTGTCATGAGCGGGCGGCGGCAGAATGGGCGGCCGGTCCGTGGACGTTTGCTTTTTCTGAACTTCTAACTCCGAGGTGAGGATAGCGGGTGCGGCAGCCGAAACGGGCACATAGCCGGATTCCGCGCCGCAATATCCATTGAAGACTTCGGGCGTGTCGCCAGTCGCAACGATTTTGGTCAGAGCCGCGAGGGGCGTGCCGACGATGTCCACCCCGCGGACGAGTTCATCGGGGCGCCCATCGGGAAAGACCTTGTAAACGACGAGAGGTTCAACCTGGAAAGCCTGGGGCTGGCCACGCCCAGTGAAGGTGAAGCCACCAGCAATATCGTCGATGAGGAGTCCATAGGGTTTATTTTGTTGCTTGATCAGCTCGATGAGCTTAGCGCGCAGTTGTTCGTTGCTGACGGCTTTGTTGCTCTCGACAATCAGGTTTCCTTGACGAGAAACGGGGGTGGCGCCGATTTGGCGCCGGCCGTGACCGTTCGAGTGGGGAAAGTCCGCCAGCGGTGAGCGGGACATTTCGAAGTTTTTCAAAACGCCGTGATCCACGAGAGCGGTGCGCTGGCCGATTACGCCCTCGTCGTCATACTGGTAGTAGCCGAGAAGATCCTGCTTGCCCAGCTTTTTGAGTGTCGGATCATCGACGACGCTGAGGAAATCCGGCAGGATGGGTTCGCCTACCTTTTTGGCGAAGGTCTGACCTTCATTTACGTCTTTTTGGCGATGGCCTTCGGCGCGATGGCCAAACACTTCGTGGAAAAATACGGCGGCGGCGCGTCCTGTCAGGAGAGCGGGACCGACGGTGGGATCGTTGAGGGGTGAAACGACGAGGCCCTCCATTTCCTTGCGAAGCTGAGCGGAGGCGGCAAGCACCGCTTTGTCATCCGGTGCGTCGGAGGGATTGACCCAATCAAAGTTGTAGTAGCGGTTGATGTCCATGCCATCGCCGGCTTTCCCCTGGATGAAAAGTTCCAGGCGATAGCGGATCTGACCGTACTGGAGTTGCGTCCCTTCTGAAGTGAGCTGCATGGTGTTTTGGGCCAACGCGGTGAACGTAACGATGGAATTGATGACGGCGGTGGACTGCCGGAAATACGCCGTGTAATCGCGGACTTTCTGTTCCCAGGGTTTGCGGTCGAGAGTGAAGGAGACCCAGGGACCGGTGAAGTCTTGCGGTTTTTCGCGGGAGAAATCAGGGGCGTTGCCCTCGGCAGTTTGGACTTTCACTTCCTTACCGGTTTTGATCTTGATGAGGGCTTCCGCGGCAGCGCGATACTGCTTGTCGGTTTCCAGCCAGATGGCGCGGCGCAGAACATCGGGATCATTATCGAGAGGGGCATTGGTGCCGGGCCCGCCATTGGGAGGTTGGCGTCCATCGACTTTGTGAGTGTCGTCGAGATCGTAACTGCCGGTGCGCACGGAAACTTCCAGCCAACGATTGCGGTTTTCGTCGCTTTGCAGCAGAGCGCCATTGGAGCCGGAAACGGTGGCGCGCTGGGAATCGGTGAGTGTGTAACCGATGTAGTAGGCGGGAGGATCGAGAGCACCGAGAGTCTTCATCGACCGGTCCAGCTCGGCCTTCATGGCGGCGAAGGCGGGAGACGGCTTGGCTGCGCTATCGGGCGTAGCAGCAAGCAGGCGTGGCGAGGCGATGAAAGCCAAGCCGGGCAATAAAGTTATGGAGAGCAATAAGCGGGGACAACGACGGCGCCAGGTGGCGCGGGATTGATCGTTCAAGGGTTCCTCACTTCGGATTAGCCGCAAGCGGTAAGCGTCCAGTGTACGACAGTGGTCTATGCCAGACAAAGCGGCGATCGGCGCGAATGTGACGCGAAAGGGACCACGCTAGATTGGATGATTAGGGGAAGCGAGACGTTGCTAGCGCCGGGTTGTCTAGTCCTTTTACGCTATTTTTTGGTCTTGGCGAGGTCTGTTGATGCGCGCGTCCGGAAGAGAAAGACCCGGCGGCTGTGCAACCCCGGTCTCTGCCTATAGCGGGGACAGCGCGAAAATCAAACTAATCGCAAGTGGCAGCGCCTGTGGGACAGTTGGGATTCGTTTTACCTGTTGGAGCCACGGGAAAGCTCATTCGCTCGCGTAGTGAAAGACGGCGGCGGTCATGTCATCCCACTGGTGGCAATGGCGCGTGAATAACTCGAGGGCGGTGAACGTGTGACCGAGGAGGTCCAGGGGAGTAGCGGCCGGATGGCGGCGACAGACCTGCTGGATGCCTTCCAACCCAAATTCCTCATCGCTGAGATTACGGGCATCCGTCAGGCCGTCGCTGCAAAACAAGACAGAGTCACCCGGCTGGAGTTGAAAAGAGAATTCGTCGTAAGACACGGCGGGGAACAGTCCCGGAGGAATGCCGGCGATTTGAAGAATGCGACATTCGCCTCCACGAAGCAGAAAGGGGCCGGGCATGCCGGCACTCGATATGATCATTTCGCCAGTTGAGGGATAGAAGATGACGTATTGGATGGAGGTGTGGCGGCCAGGTATTCCCCGGAGGTGGAGTCTGTCGTTGAGCAGAGAGAGAACGCGGCCGGGCCGCTGTCCGGTTTTGTGGATGCCGCGGAGAGTGCCGATGGCCAAAGCCGCGTACAGTGCGGCGGGCAGGCCTTTCCCGGAAACGTCACCTAGATACAGGCCGATGGTCCCGTCAGACAGACTGAAATAATCCAGGTAATCACCGCCTACCTCCGTGACCGGCTGAAACTCGTGGGAAACGATGATGCCGAATTCATGCAGGGGATGGGAAGGAAGCATGGCGCCTTGAATGATGCGAGCTTCTTCAAGTTCCTGCTCCCGCAATTTTTCAATGGCCAGTAGATCGTTTAAAGGCGTGGCGGTCACCATGGCTTTTGTATGAAGGGGATTCAAGTACGCCGGGAGGGAGACAAATGGCGTCGAGTTCAGGATAGCAGGCCTGGAAGGCTGCGGACCTCGAACCGTGGGCTGTTGTTACCAAACACACCACACGCCTCGAACATGCTTGTAGTCAGCATCGTGCGGCGACACAATCGGAATATGCGAGCACTGGCGACATTACTGGCGGTTGTGGCAGTGGGATTCGGGGTGTACTACTACTTTTCTCTGAAGAAGATGCCAACTACCGACGAAGGCACCGCCCCCACGCAGGCGATTACTCTGACAGGCGTACGCAGTGATTTGCTGCAGATTGCCCAGGCGGAGCGCGGAAATATCGCGCTGAACGGTAAGTGCGCCTCCCTGGACGAACTTATTTCGTCAGGCGGCCTGTCCATGAGCCGCAAAGAACGTGATGGCTACACCTACAGCGTGAGCTGCTCCAGTTCTGATTTCCAGGTGATCGCCGAGCATCCGGCCGCCTTGGCTGGGTCCGGGATTCGCTATCCCAAACTGGCGATTGACGGAACCATGCAGGTGCGGGAAGTACAGTAACCCTCAATTCCCTCTACATTTCTGATTTCCAAAGGCTGGCATCAGGAACTTTTTAGCCAGGGTGTGCGTACCTTTCATTGAGACCGCAGAAAGCGGCCGGGAGCGAAAGCCGCAAAGGAGTGGCAAATGGGCGGAGATGTGATCGGATTGGTTGCAGTGGTACTGACGTGTGGATTGCCGGTAGCGGCCTTGTACACCTACTACCGGGTGAGGAAGCTACGTACGGAAGAAAGGCTGGCCGCGCTGGCAAGGGGGACGGAGATTCCCATGGAGCCGGAGCTGTCGCAGTTTGCGCGCTCGCGGCGGGCGGGAATCCTGCTCGTCAGCGGTGGACTTGGTTTTATGACGATGTTTGCGGTGATTTCAAGGATCGTGGGTGAGCCGGAGACGATGGTGGCCGCGGCCGTCGGGATCCTGCCGCTGGCGGTGGGAATTGGGTACTTCCTAGATGCGGCGCTGATCCATCGGGATATGAAAACGACCTGAGGTTTGCGGTTTGCAGTACGGGCCGTGCGGCGGAAGCGAGGAGGGCCCTTTGGGAATGCGAAATGGGCGATTCCCGTCGAGGAGGGTAGGATCGCTTCCGCCTGGTTCGTGATTGTCGCCCTGCGTAAAGCAATCCCTCCAGTGGCTCCCCGAAATGACACGCCTGACATCGAAGTGCGATCCCTCGCAACGCTCGCAATGACGCGCTCTCGGCAGAACCGCGCTCGAAGTGACCAGTCAAACTGCTGAGCTGCGAATGGGGGCGCTACAGGGCAGGCTGAAGTGGAGCCGGGCGCGTGTGCTAGAATCGGCGCCATGCATCCTGCGATACCACAATTATTAGAGTTGCAACGATTGGATCAGATTATCGTATCGGCACGCGCGGAACTGGACAGTTTGCCAAAACAATTGCGCGAGGCAGACGCGAAACTGAATGGGGCACGCGCGGCTGTAACCTCGGCGAAAGAGGCGCACACGCAAGCGCTGACACACCGGAAAAAACTGGAATTAGACGTGGAGCAGTGGAAGATCCGGGCGAAGAAGTATCGTGAGCAGAGCAGTTCGGTGAAAACTAACGAAGCCTATAAGGCGCTCCAGCACGAAATCGCGAATGCGGAAGCGGAAGCTGCCAAGGCAGAGGATTTGGTTTTGGACCAAATGATGGCCTTGGAGGAGATCGACCGGCGCGTAAAGCATGCAGAAGCAGATTTGAAGGAGTCCGAGCAGGCCATCGCGGCGGAGAAAAAGCAGATGCAAGTGCAGTACGGCGAGAAAAACAAGAGGCTCGAAGCAGCGACAGCGGAACGCGGAGGGATTGCCAAGAAGGTACCAGAGGACCTGCTGGAGTTGTATACGCGAATCGCGAAGCGGCATCCCGGATCGGCAATGGCCGAGGCGCGCGGGGAACAGTGCCGCGCATGTGGGATGCGCGTGTTGCCACATGTAGTGCAGATGCTGGCTACGGAGACAGACGAAGAAGTGTTTCGCTGCGAGACGTGCGGCCGGATTCTCTACACCTTGGAGCCCATTCCCCACGCGGCGCCCAAAGAAACGGCGAATGGAGCGGCGAATTCGTAAATGCCGAAACGCGCACCACTGCCCCGAGGAGGAGGACTGTTTGGCGAGGCGCCGCCGGAGGCGAAGCATGTTGCGGCACACCAGGCGAATATTGACGGAGGCTCGCGAGGAAATCCGGGACCGGCGGCGTATGGAGTGGTGGTGCGCGATGGAAGTGGCGCGATTGTTGCACGTCTGAAGAAATATATCGGGCAGAACACCAACAATGTGGCGGAATATTTTGGATTGATTGCGGCGCTGGACTACGCGCAGACGCATGGCGTGCGAGCATTGCGTGTGGAGAGCGATTCGGAGCTGATGGTCAAGCAGATGCGCGGGCAGTACAAGGTAAAGAGCGCGGAGTTGAAGCCGCTATTCGAACGCGCGAAGAAAATGTCGCAGGGGTTGGAGTCGTTTCGGATCGAGCATGTGTACCGCGAGCAGAATCGCGAGGCGGACGCCTTAGTGAATCAGGCGCTGGACGAAACCAGGCGGCCCGGCACGGGCGTTGCGGCAGACAAGCCGTCTACGAGAGAAAATACAATGCGGCTGGTGGCGCGATGCAAGGATGGACGGCTGGAGCCGGTCGAGCCACTGAATTTGCCGGATGGTACGGAAGTGGAGATTCTATTGCGGTTGCGAAAGTAGTGGGGCTTGGTAGCAGAAATCGAGGAATCGTTTAGGTTGAAGGTGGCCGATTGAAGGAGCGATTCATGGATGGGATCAGGTGAGATCCTTCGCTGCGCTCAGAATGACAGATTCGTTATTTCATGCATAGATAGGAAATAAAACGCCTCAAGCCGTGGGTCAGGCGGCGTTGGCTTGTTTAGGCGAATAGGGCGATTTAAGGACGTAAGAGCGGTAGAGGGTGTCACGCTGGGCCGGCAAGAAACCGGCGTCATAAATGATGCGGCGGAGTTCTTCTTCATTGGTGCGCCGCCTCACACCCGCGGCATAGACAACGTTTTCCTCGATCAGAATGCTGCCGACATCATCGGCGCCAAACTGCAAGCCAACCTGACAAACCTTAATGCCCGGAGTGAGCCAGCTTGATTGGATGTGATCGATGTTGTCGAGATAGAGCCGGCTGACGGCCAGCGTCTTCAGATAGTCGACGGCGGTGGTTTCCTGCACGCGCTTCCCCAGCGCGGTATTTTCCGCGGCAAAAATCCACGGAATGAACGCGGTGAAGCCGCCGGTTTCCTCCTGAAGCTGGCGAATACGTTCGAGGTGATTGACGCGATGGCGAAGTTCTTCGCCGCAGCCGAACATCATGGTGGCGGTGGTGCGCAAGCCGAGGGAATGGGCGGTGCGATGAACTTCCATCCAGTCGTCGCTGGTGCACTTCAGGCGGGCGATCTTGGCGCGTATTTCATCATCGAGAATTTCGGCGCCGCCGCCGGGGATGGATTGCAGGCCCGCGTCCATCAGGCGCTGAATGGTGTCACGAATGCTGAGTTCGCTGACTTCGGCGATGCAGAGAATTTCCGGGGCGCTGAAACAGTGAAGATGGACCTGGGGATAACGGGCTTTCAGCGAACGGAGAAGATTTTCGTAATAGCCAATTTGAAGATCGGGATGCAGGCCACCCTGAAGGAGAACGCCGGTGCCGCCGAGCGGTAGCATCTCGTCGATCTTGGCATAAATTTCTTCGAAGGGGAGGATGTAGCCGTCTTTAGCGCCGAGCGGGCGGTAGAAAGCGCAGAAGGAACAGTACTCCGTGCAGAAATTCGTGTAATTGATGTTGCGGTCGATCTGGTAGGTGACTATGCGGGGATCATTTTTTTGCAAGCGAAGTTGATGAGCGGCCATGCCGACACCGACCAGGTCATCGGATTGCAACATGTCGAGGGCTTGTTGTTTGGTGATGGCCACCGGTTTCCCCTTCTTAACTTTTACGCCCGACCACGTAATCGTGGTAACGGAGTGGACCGCCAGGTTCTGGGGCAAACGCGATTCCTTGTAACTCTGGAATCAAGCCCAATTCCGCGGCAAAGAAGAAATAGCGGCGCAGACCGCGAAGATTTTCTTCGTCGAGAGTGTAATCGATGTTCTCGGTGAGGTAGCGAGTGATTTTTTGCGCGGGCAGATTGAGTTCGTGAGAGGCTTCCGCGCTGATTTCGGAGAGATGCTGCATGCCAAAGGCAAGTGAGTCTTGAAAATCGCGCACCACTTCGGGCGTGACGATGGAGGCTCTGGCAGCCCAGACGGCGAGGACCGCCGGAAGGCTGGTGAGAGCGCGCCATTTTTCGACCACGTCGTAGAGGAAAAGCGGAGACGAGGAGGACAGGCCGGCCAGTTCAGCAGGGAGGAGCAATTCACCCGAAGCGTCGCGATTGGAGTTGGTTTCGGAATTGAGGGCCAGGCGCAGCGCGGGATCGCCAATGAGTAAGGCAGCATCGGCTTGCTGCAGCATCGTGGGCAGGTCCGGATCGGCTTCGAAGAATTCGGGGGTAATCTGCCAGCGTTTTGCGCAGAGAATGCGGACCAGCGTCTGAGTGCTGCGGGAGCTGCGATCGAGTGCGATGCGGCGGACTTCGTGGATTGGCTTTTTGGAGACGAGCAGAAGGCTGCGGACGGATTTCTTAGAAGAGATCGAAAGATTGGGAAGAACGACGAGGCCGCCGATGCGTTGCAACTCGATGGCGGGAATGATGGCGATGTCGACGCCGCCGGCGCGAAGCGCTTCCGCACACTGGGAAGGAACGGTGAAGGAAAGTTGATATTTGCCGCGCAACGGGCCGTGCGTGAACCCACGGACGAGAGGAGCGGTGTTCAGGTATTGGACGATAGAGATGCGGAGCGAATTCACGTGGTTTTGGTCCTGAAAATGACTCATTCAGTATAACAAAGGCTCTGGAATCGCGGTGTTTGGGCAGGATAGATGGAAGATTCAACCGGTTTGAACTTTGTGGACGCCGTAGTTCCGTCGTTGAAGACCCAACAGGCCTACTGGACCGCTAGGTTTGGCAGTGCCTCTGAGTTCGAATCCGAGGACCGGGAGGAGTGGATTGTTTTGCGTTTTTTGGGGCATCTGCTAGAATTAAGGTTCTTGTTTTCTATCCCTTGAAGCTTAGGAAGTGGCATATCATGGCATTGAAGTGTGAAATCTGCGGCAAAGGGCCCAGCTACGGCAACGTGGTCAGCCACGCGAATAATACGCGGCGGCGCCGGTGGAATCCGAATCTGAAGCGCGTGCGCGCGGTAGTGAATGGCGTGCGCAAGCAAGTGAAGGTCTGCACGGCGTGCATTCGACTGGGCCGCGTCAAAAAGGCAGCCTGAGCGCATACCCTTGAACTTTTCCCTGAATCCCGCAAACCGAAAGCAGAGAAACGGCGGCGCGGTTCATCGCGGCGCAGCGCTCTTGCCCGCAGCGGTGCTGGTAGTGTCGTTATTTGGGGGATGCAAACAGCAGGAGCACCATGCCCCGGATGTGTGGGCGGTGGTGAACGGTACGGAAATTAAGCGCGATGAAGTAGAGAAATACTACCGCACACGGATCAATCCCGAAGCCCAGGAAACCTCGCCCGAAGAGGTGCTCTCCGGCAAGCTGAATGTCGTAGAGCAGTTGATCAACAACGAGATTTTGCTGGAGCGCGCCAAGAAACTGAACCTGGAAGCCAGCGACGGCGAAGTGGAAGACAAGTTCACGGAGTTGAAGAGCGGGTACACCGAGGACGAATTCCAAAGAAAGCTGAAAGACGGCGGCATGACCGTAGACGACCTGAAAAAGGACCTGCGGAGGCAACTGTCGATCCAAAAGTTGCTGAACCGCGAAGTGGCGGCAAAGGTCACCATCACGGATCAGGACGTGACGGATTTCTACAATGCCAACCGTAACCAGTTTAACGTGGCGGAAGCGCAATACCGCATTTCGCAGATCGTCATCACGCCACGCAAAGACCAGATGGTGCGCAACCGCAAGAACGACGACGCGACCAACGAAGCGGAAGCCGAACGCAAAGCCAAAATGCTGCAAGACAAGCTGAACAGCGGCGCGGATTTTTCGCAACTGGCCATGGATTATTCCGAGGATCCGCAGACCGCGGCGACCGGCGGAGATTTGGGATACATTCCGGAGTCGTCGCTGAATCCGCCGCAGACCGATCCGATTCTAAAAAAAGTGGTTCTCAGCCTGAAGCCGGGGCAGGTTAGCCCGCCAATCCAGTTGAAGGATAGCATCCGCATATTGAAGCTGGTGGCACGCGAGGCCGCCGGCCAGCGCGGTATCAATGATCCGCAGGTGCAGCAAATGATCCGTGACACCCTGCGGAACCGCAAGGAACAGTTGCTGCGCAACGCCTACTTGGCGGTAGCGCGCGATGAAGCACATGTGACCAATTACTTGGCCACACAGGTGATTGAAACGGCGGGCAAGTTGCCGGATGCCGCGAAGGCCAACCCGTTACCCGCCGGTAGCGGACCCATGAGCCCGGCGCCATCGCAACCACGGAATACGCAGTAGCTGTTCTCCTTCTGAAGAATGACAACGTAGTAGAGGCGGTGTGAAGGTATTAATCGACCCACGCCAGAATATCGCCAGCGTTAACGGGCTGGCCTTCCCTCGCTTGTAGCCGCTCGACTTTGCCTTTCTTGGGAGAGCGGATTTCGTTCTGCATTTTCATCGCTTCAATAACGACCAGTCCCTGACCGGCTTCGACTTCGTCGCCGATATTCACGAGGAGGCGAATAACTTTGCCGGGCATAGGAGCAACAATCTGCTGGCGGCCCTCGGCCAACAGTGAGCCCGGTTTTCTTCCACGCCAGGCGCGGGGATCACGTACATCGGCCTGGAATTCGTGCGGACCGGTTTGCAGCTTGTAGGTTCCGTCGAGCGATGGAGCGATATGAATTTCGAACGCTGTGCCGTTCAAGATGACGGAGACGGCATTGGGCGCGGCCAGAATCACATCGGCATCCACTGGCTGGCCATCGAGCGAAACTTTGTAGGACGAACCTTCCTTTTCCAGATCCACAACGTGGCTGGTTTTGCCGGTAACCGAGTCGAGGTGCACTTCAAATTTCATGGCTGGCGATCCAATTGTGTGCGCCGTGCCTCCCGTTTCCAACGTGAGGGACCATCAGGCGCAGCTTGATTGGCCGCAGGAGCGTTTGCGGGCTGAATACTCTCCCAGTAGGCGGCGGCAATCACGGCGGCAACCTCTGTTCCCGGGCGTGGCGGTACCGCGGGAGGCCGGGGGCGGACGAGCAATTGATCGAGCCACCTCGTATGGATTTCACCGCTCAGGAATTCAGGTTCAGCCAGGATACGGCGGAACAGGCTGACGTTCGTGCGAATGCCGCTGATGGTGTATTCATCAAGTGCGCGGCGAAGACGAGCGAGGGTTTCTTCGCGGCTATTCCCCCAGGCAATGAGTTTGCTGAGCAGGGGATCATATTCGATCGGAATGGTCCAGCCCCGGTAGACACCTTCATCCAGGCGGATGCCCGGTCCAGTGGCAATGCGCCGAGCGACAATCTTGCCCGGACAGGGAAAGAAATTGTTGTCGGGATCCTCGGCGTAGATGCGGACCTCCATGGCATGGCCGCGAGGAGAGATGGTTTCCCACGCGAAGGGCAGGCGATGCCCGGCAGCAATGGCGATTTGCAGTTTCACGAGATCGAGGCCGGTGACTTGCTCGGTGACGGGATGCTCGACCTGCAAGCGCGTGTTCACCTCGAGAAAATAGAAATTGAGGCTAGCGTCGACGAGGAACTCGACGGTTCCGGCGTTGACGTATCCCCCGGCGCGAGCCAGGCGCACGGCTGCTTCGCCCATCTTGCGACGGAGGTCCGGGGTGACAACGGTTGAGGGAGCCTCCTCGATTACTTTCTGATGCCTGCGTTGAATGGAACATTCGCGTTCGCCGAGAGAAACGACGCGGCCGTGGGAATCCGCAAAGATTTGGATTTCGATGTGGCGTGGGGAATCGAGATATTTTTCGAGGAACAGACGAGAATCACCGAAAGCGTTCATCGCTTCGGAGGAGGCGTCGCGCCACGCGGACATAAAAGCTTCATCCTCCGGCACAACGCGCATGCCTTTGCCACCACCGCCAGCTACGGCTTTCAAGACAACGGGATAACCCATGCTTCGCGCGAGGAACTGCGCTTCTTCGGGATTCTCGATGGGATCGTCGTTGCCTGGAACCGTGGGAACCTCAGCGCGGCGAGCGAGTTGTTTGCCGGCGGTTTTTGAGCCCATCGTTTCCATGGTCTCGGGGGACGGGCCAATGAACGTGATGCCCGCGTCGGCGCAGGCACGAGGCAGCGCGGAATTTTCTGCCAGGAACCCGTAGCCGGGATGGATGGCGTCGCAACCGGAACGGCGCGCCACGTCAATCAGCTTATCGATGCGAAGATAGCTTTCGCGGGAAGGAGCAGGGCCGATGAGGTAAGCCTCGTCAGCTAGGCGGATGTGGAGCGCGGTGCGGTCCACCTCACTGAACACGCAAGCGGACGGAATGCCCATTTCGCGGCAAGCGCGCAGGATGCGCACAGCGATTTCACCGCGATTGGCAATCAGAATTTTGCGGAACATAAGTGATTGAATAGACAGGCGAATTCTATCATGCGGTCGAATTACTTTGAGGTTGACGTGGTGCGTGCGTGTCGTATTGTTTGCGGTGTAGACAAGCACCCACTGTGAGGTGAGGGAGTGGCCATGAAACGATTTGCGTTGCCGTTCGCGGGGATTTGCCTGGGGTGTGCCATCGGAGTTGCGGCACAAGAGCCTTCGGTGGCCCCGCCGGAAAGTTTGGTGGTGGAGGGCGTGCCAAAAATTCCCGCGAGCTTGGCTGAAACAGCGGGAAGGTACGGCGCGTACCGCAACGCAGGCCTGGCCGATTGGCATCCGACAGAGCGCAAGATGCTGATCAGCACGCGTTTCGCGGAAACGCCGCAGTTGCACCTGGTGAGCGTGCCTGGCGGCGAGCGGCACCAGTTGACTTTCTTTACGGATGCGGTTCGCGGCGCGCGGTTTCATCCCAACGGTGGGGACTACATTGTGTTCCCGAAGGACATCGGTGGCGGAGAGTGGTACCAGCTTTATCGATTGGATTTAGCGACGGGCAACATCACGCTGCTGACGGATGGGAAATCGCGGAACAGCTTGGGACCGTGGTCGAGTAAAGGGGATCAGATTGCCTACACGTCGACCCGCCGCACGGGCAAAGACACTGACCTGTGGGTGATGAATCCTATGGATCCAAAGTCCGATCATTTGCTGACCCAACTGGAAGGTGGAGGGTGGCAGCCGCTCGATTGGTCTCCGGATGACAAGCAGATTTTGCTTTTGGAGGAGCTCTCGATCAACGAATCATACTTGTGGCTGGTGAACGCAACGACGGGCGGGAAGACGGCTCTGACGCCGCGTGACGCAAAGGAGAAGGTTTCTTACGGTGAGGGACAGTTCAGCAAAGACGGCATGGGGATCTTCGTTACCACGGACAAGGATTCGGAATTCCACCGGCTCGCCTATGTAAGCCTGAAGACGAAAGAGCATTCCTATTTAACTTCGAAAATTCCGTGGGACGTGGAAACATTTGACTTATCGCATGATGGAAAGCGAATCGCGTTCGTGACTGATGAAAATGGCCTGAGCGTCCTTCGCGACTTCAATGTGGCCACGAAGCAGATACTGCACCAACCCAAGAATTTGCCTTCTGGCGT
Source organism: Candidatus Acidiferrum sp. (assembly GCA_035271845.1). Taxonomy (GTDB): domain Bacteria; phylum Acidobacteriota; class Terriglobia; order Acidiferrales; family UBA7541; genus Acidiferrum. The sequence continues at coordinate 99,130 of DATERF010000071.1, read as the reverse complement.
GATTGGCACCGTTCGCTGGCGGCGGAACGGGCCGGAACTGGCGATCACAATTACCAACGCGCAAGGGCCGGGAGATGTCTATTCACTCGATGTGGTAACGGGAAAGCTGGAACGTTGGACGGACAGCGAAACCGCGGTGCCGACCAAGGATTTTCCTGCAGCGGAGCTGGTGAAATGGAAGAGCTTCGACGGAAAGATGATCAGTGGTTTTCTTTACCGCCCCTCAGCGAAATTCACGGGAAAACGACCCGTGCTGGTAGTGATTCACGGCGGGCCAGAAGGGCAATCGCAGCCCATATTTCTGGGGCGCAGCAATTACCTTTTGAATGAGCTGGGAATTGCGTTGATTTACCCGAATGTGCGGGGATCCACAGGGTACGGCAAGACATTTACGCTAATGGATAACGGGTTCCAGCGGGAAGGTACGTACAAAGATATCAACGCGCTGTTCGACTGGATTGCCACGCAACCGGAGTTGGACGCGAGCCGGATCGGCGTGACTGGTGGCAGCTACGGTGGGCACATGACGCTGGCGATCTCGACGTTCTACAGCGACCGCATCCGGTGTTCCGTGGACATTGTGGGCATGTCGAATCTGGTGACGTTCCTGGAGCACACCGAAGGCTACCGGCGTGATTTGCGGCGCGTGGAGTACGGCGATGAACGGGACCCGAAAATGCGCGAGTACCTGGAGCGGATCGCTCCGATGAACAACATCGAGAAAATCAAGAAGCCGATGCTGGTAGTGGCGGGAAAGAATGATCCGCGCGTGCCGGTCACGGAAAGCGATCAGATTGTGGCGGCGCTGAAGAAGTCGGGAACGCCGGTGTGGTACATCATGGCGAAAGACGAAGGCCACGGGTTCCAGAAAAAGGCGAATCAGGATTATCAGTTTTACGCGACGGTGGAATTTCTGCAGGAATACCTGCTGAAATGAAGAGGTGGACTTAAGGAAAGGGAATTCCCAGATCCCTGCAAATTTTGCGGGCAAGAAAATCGTTAATCTCCTTATGACGAGGTACGCTCGAGGTCGCGTTTGTTTCCGGGTTGCGGTAGATGGAGTGCCGCCCTCCTTCACGGAAGGATACTTCCGTGAGTTGTGAGGTGGTTCAGTAGGTCACGCCGTTCACTGGCAGGACTAAACGGTCACAGTGATTGGCTCGCGTTTAGCTTCTGGTAGGCGATCTTTAGCTGAAAGCGCACGATTGGCTTCCAGCACGAGGGTCAGCGCTTCTTTGAGGTTACGGCGAGCTTCGGCCAGAGTGCGGCCCTGGGTATTAACGCCGGGAATCTCTTCAATGTAGGCGACATACCACTTGCCACGCTTCTCAATGATTGAGGTGAATTCGCGCTTCATGCCCTTGAGTCTACCAAATCATGGAATGAATGTAACACTAACTTGTCCGATCAATTGAGATCCTGAGGAGCACAATGCGCGCGCCTTCTAGGATGACGAGTTAGTTTGTGACGCCAGCAACGATCAGATTTGCTGGCGCTTCCAACGGCCGCGACGGAATAGCAGTATGCCAGCAGCAGCGATGGCGGCTTCGGCGATCACGATGGAAAAATAGGCGCCGTTGGCTTGGAATTTCAGTGGAACGGCCAGAGCGTAGGCCAAAGGGATTTCCAGCAGCCAGAAGCCGAAGAAATTCACCACCGTGGGCGTTAGGGTGTCACCGGCGCCGTTAAATGCCTGCAGCATGACCATGCCGTAGGCGTAGGCGATGTTGCCATAGCTAAGAATGCGCAAGCAGGAAACCGCTAGTGGCACGACCGCCGGGTCGGTTGTGAACAGCTGGATGATCGGTTCGGCGAAGAGAATGAAAAAGACGCCGACCGCCCCGAGAAAGATCATGTTGTAAAGTCCGGTGCGCCAGACGGATTGTTCGGCGCGGTCCGGCCGCTTCGCGCCAAGATTCTGGCCAACCAGAGTGGCGGCGGCGTTGCTGAGGCCCCAACTGGGGAGAATCACAAAGATCACAATGCGGATGGCAATGGTGTATCCGGCTAATGCGGCAGAGCCAAACAGGCTGACGATGCGGACGAGGCCGATCCAGCTCACGTCCGCGATGGCGAATTGCAGAATACCAGTGAGAGAAACGCGCAGCAGGCGCAGCAGAACGGCGAGATTTATGCGCAATTGCTCCGTAAGAATGTGGATGCGCTCGGTTCCTCGCAGAAGACGATAGAACTGGTACAGTACCCCGATGCTGCGCCCGATCAGGGTGGCTAGCGCCGCTCCCGTCACGCCCATTCGTGGAAATGGCCCCCAACCGAAGATCAGGCAAGGATCAAGGATAAGATTGATGATGTTGGAAACCCACAACAATCGCATGGCAACAGCGGCATCGCCCGCTCCACGGAAAATAGCGTTGTTCAGAAACAGCATCAGAACAACTCCGCAGCCACCCAAGGCCAGGCGCGCGTATCCGGAGCCAATCGCTACAATCTCCGGCGAAGCCCCCATGAGTTGCAGCAAACGAGGTGCGTAAATCCAGCAGGGAAGTCCGATAGCCAGCGACGTGACAAAACCGATGACGATGGCTTGTACGCCAGCAACGGCGGCTCCCGGCGGATCTTTCTCGCCAATGCGCCGCGCAACCATGGCGGTGGTGGAGAGGCCGAGACCGAAGCCGACAGCAAAGATCAGGCTGAGAAGCGATTCGGTTAGACCTACGGTAGCGATTGCGTCTGCGCCGAGACGACCGACCCAAAAGACGTCCACCACGGCGAACAGGGACTCCAGCACCATCTCCAAAACCATGGGAATGGCCAGCAGGACAATGGCGCGATTCAGGCTCCCGGTGGTGAAGTCCTGGTGCGAGCCACGGATCGCTTCGCGGATGGAGCCCCAAAACGTTGGGGGCGGTGAGATAAGTACAATTTCAGGCGAATCCATAGAATCCCGTATATTTCTGCGCGAGCCCGTTTTCAGTGGGAAACGCCCGCGCCGCCAAAGAAGAAAAGAGAAAACGACAGAAGTTCAGTTCCGCGTTAGAAGCGGATCAAAGGGCAGGGATGATACGAGGCTGAAACATGTTCTTGTCCAAATGCCGCCCGAAGCGAAAGCCAGCATCAATGGCACATAGTCTAACAAAGGCGAAAGCGATGTGCCAGCGAAACCGGTTCTGGTAGGGGACCTCGGCCGAAGCGAGATTTGCCTTACTGCGCAGCCGCCTGCGCGGGGAATCGGCCACGATATTCACTGGGCGCCACGCCAAAACAGCGCTCGAACGCGCGACGGAAATTGTCGGCATCGGCAAATCCGACGGACTGGGCCACGCTTTCCACGGTGCAATCCGGGGAAGAAAGGCGTTTGCGCGACTCGTCCAGACGCAGCCTGCGGACAAATCCTGCCGGGCTGCTGTGGAATTCATGTTTGAAGCGACGCGAGAATTGCCGCGGACAGAGACACAGTTTCTGCGCGAGCACGTCTACCGAAAGATCTTGATCTAGGTGCGCCATCATCCAGGGCAGCAGATCCGCAAACCGGCTACGGGATTGCAACTGAAATTGCAGCGGTTCGGAATATTGCTCCTGACCGCCCGGGCGTTTCACGTAAACAATGAGTTCCCGCGCCACAGAAAGCGCGGTTTCGGGCCCGTAATCTTCCTCAATCAACGCGAGGGAAAGATCAATCCCCGCGGTTACGCCCGCAGCAGTCCAGAATTTTCCATCTTTGATGTACAGCGATTGGGGATCGACCTTGAGTTTTGGGAAGCGCTTGGCCACATCAGTGGCAAACTTCCAGTGGGTGGCAACGGTGCGGCCATCCAGCAAGCCCGTGGGCGCAATGCCGTAGATCCCGGTGCATACGGAAGTAATGCGGCGCACGGAACCCGCATGCTTCCGCAGCCACTCAACCAGGTTCCGGTTCACGCCGGGTTGCCGCAATCCTCGGCCGCCGGGAACCAAGAGGGTGTCTGCTTCGCGAACCGTGGAGAGAAGCCGTTCGGCGGTGAAGGCCAGGCCGAACTCGCTATGAAATGTCTTCTTCGCAAGAGCGGCAACGGTGACGCGATAACAGGGTTCCCAGACGCCGCGTGACGACAAAATCTGGGCGCTGCCAAAAGCCTCAAGGGGCCCGACGAGGTCGAGACCCATTACGCCTTCAAACCCGACAATAACAATGTGTTTGGCAATCATGGTGTTTTGGACGAAGCGGCGACCGCGAAGTGACGGCGGTACTGCGGATATGTCCTAAAATGCCGGATACTTGTCATTTGAGACATTCCAATCTACCGCTACACTCCTCTTGTTTGCAACGCTTTTCTTTGGAGAAGAATTCATGACTGACCGATTGCTTATGGGAATTGCCTTTTTTGCACTTTGCGGAGCGATCGCTACCGCTGGCCACGGAGGACATCATCGGGACCAAACCGCCCAGGCAACCACGCCAGTCCGCTCGTTGAAGGTCCCCGCCAACGGGGTGATCAATGTCGCGTTCGTGATTTCGAAGGACACCGAGCCCATTGATCTGGCCGGCCCTTGGGAGGTGTTCCAAGACGTGATGTTCACGAAAAAGGGGACGCCGTGGCACGGCGAAGACGATATGATCATGCCCTTTAACCTGTATACAGTTTCTGATTCGCTGGAGCCGTTGTCGGCCGGTGGATTGATACTGGTTCCGAGCTACACCTTCGAAACCGCACCGAAGCCGCAAGTGATTGTAATTCCCGCGCAGGGAGGACGAAGCGCGGCACAAAAGGCGTGGCTAGTGGCGAACGCGAAGACTGCAGATGTGACCATGTCTGTGTGTACGGGTGCCTCGATGTTGGCAGCCTACGGGCTGCTCGATCACCAGAAGGCCACGACCCACCATATGGCCTTGAAGGAAATGCAGGCGAAGTATCCTTCCGTGCAGTTTGTGAGCGACGCAAGATACGTCGAGAACGAAAAGATTGCTACTGCCGGCGGACTTACGTCGGGGATCGACCTAGCATTGCACATCGTGGAGCGATACTACGGGCGAGAGAACGCGCAGAATACCGCTGACTATCTGGAGTATCACGGTGATCTGTGGAAACAGCCGCATCTGGGAGAAGTCCACGAAGAAGCGGCAAACAAATAGCGGACATCAAAGAGGGATGTTGCCGTGTTTCTTTTTGGGGTTGCTGTCGCGTTTGTTTTCGAGGGCCCGCAGAGAGGTGATGATCAGCTTGCGGGTCTCGGCGGGCTCGATGACGCCATCGAGATAACCGCGCTCCGCAGCAACGAAAGGATTGGCGAAGCGGCTGCGAAATTCAGCGATTTTTTGCTGGCGCAGCCGTGCACGCTCGCTTACAGGTGCGGTGTTCAGTTCGCGCTTGTAGACGATGTCCACGGCCCCTTCCGGCCCCATCACGGCAATTTCGGCGCTGGGCCAAGCATAATTCGCGTCGGTGCGGATGTGTTTTGAAGCCATGACGCAATAGGCGCCGCCATAGGCTTTGCGGGTGATCACGGTGATTTTCGGGACCGTCGCTTCCGCAAAGGCGAAGAGCAACTTCGCGCCATGCTTGATGATGCCGCCGTATTCCTGCTGCGTGCCGGGCAAAAATCCAGGAACATCTTCGAAAGTAATCAATGGGATGTTGAAGGCGTCGCAGAAGCGCACAAAGCGCGCGCCTTTCACCGACGCGTTGATGTCCAACGTCCCGGCGAGGACCGCAGGCTGATTGGCAACGATGCCGACGGGACGTCCGTCCAGGCGTGCGAAACCAACGACGATATTCTTGGCAAAATGCTCGTGGACTTCAAAGAAGTAGCGTTCATCGACGATGGCGTGAATCACATCCTTAATATCGTACGGCTTCTGTGGATCCTCGGGGACGATGCTGTTGAGGGACTCTTCGCGGCGGTCGATGGGGTCATGCGTGGAACGGCGCGGTGGATCTTCAAGATTGTTGCTGGGCAGGAAACTGAAAAGCTCGCGGATCATCGCGCAACATTCCGCGTCATCACCAGAAATAAAGTGAGCGACTCCACTCGTGGAATTGTGGGTCATGGCGCCGCCGAGTTCCTGCTTGGTGACTTCCTCGTGCGTGACATTCTTGATGACGTCAGGGCCGGTGACGAACATGTAGGAAGTGTCGTGCGTCATCAGGATGAAATCGGTGATGGCGGGGGAGTAGACGGCGCCGCCGGCACAGGGTCCAAGGATCGCGCTGATTTGAGGGATCACGCCGCTGGCGAGAGTATTGCGGAGAAAAATGTCCGCGTAGCCGGCTAGGGACGCGACGCCTTCCTGAATGCGCGCTCCGCCGGAATCGTTCAGGCCAATGACGGGAGCGCCATTGCGCATGGCCAGATCCATAATCTTGCAGATTTTCAGAGCGTTGGTTTCTGAAAGTGATCCGCCAAAGACCGTGAAGTCCTGCGCAAAAACGTAGACGAGACGGCCATCGATGCGGCCGAAGCCTGTAACGAAGCCGTCGCCGGTGGGACGATTCTCCTCAGAGCCGAAATCGACGCAGCGGTGGCGAACGAACTTGTCGAGTTCTTCGAAGGTGCCTTCGTCCAGCAGGATGTGAATGCGTTCGCGCGCCGAAAGCTTTCCGGCTTTGTGCTCACGCTCGCGACGTTCTGGCCCCCCTCCGGCTTCAGCTTCCTCGGACATGCGCCGCAATTGATCCATGCGATCAGAGTTGAGCGACGACTCCCAAGTCACATGATTCTTATCAGCCAAGAGGGCCTCCGTCTGAAGAAGTGGACTTTGGAGCGAAGATCAGCACCGCCAGATGAGTAGCGAGCCAGACAGTGCCAAGCAGCAGAACCACACCGAGGAGCAACTCCGCAGCAATGGCCCCACCACGAGCCAGGGGCGACTCTATTCCGGTGACGTAGTGAGTAGCGCGAACCAAAATGACCATGGAACTTAGGGTCATGGCCACAATCAGGATCGCGGTAAGGATGGACAAAAGAACATGCTTCATAGGCGCGGTTCCACGGTTCCATGTGCTGCCGCAGCCAAAGGATAGCGCAATCGCGAGAAAATCGGTATGCAAGCGAAGCGGTACAAGACCGCGCCGCAGAGGCCCTATCGCAAGCCGGACCAATCGTCAGCGACGAGGATCGAATCGCTGGGATTGGAGGGATCATACTTCACGCTGGCTTGTTGCCCGGCCATCAAGCGGTCAAAGCGCACCTGGCTTTCGAGGCCGGTGATGTCCTGAGCCGTGTGATAGGTGACGCCAGAAATCGAATAACTGTAGGAGACCATACAACGCGGGCGCATGTCTGGCAGCGGACGGGCGCGCGAAAGCAAAAGGCTGCGACGCTCCTGGGTCGGCTCAGCGGGCTGTTCGTTGAGTTCGACCACCTGGCCTTCCGCAATGCGGCCGATGAGATTTAGGTGGAGTCTGCGCTTTCTTTCCGCTTCTTCCGGATCGACGTTCGGGCGCATGAACGCAAAAACGATCAGCGCAATAGCGAGAATGCTTCCAGCGCCTAACGCGAGGACTAACTTCCAATCGGCGAGCAGCTCTTTCAACGCTCTACCCCTTACAAAAATGAGCTTGGTCTTAGTTTAGGATCGGAAAGTTCTTCCGCGCCCCAGGTCAGCTGGCGCAGCAGTAGTCTCTCTATCCCGAGCCTATTTTAGCGGAAGCTGCTGGCGTGTGCGATGCCTGCGCTAGGGGGATGCACTGGATTACGCAACACCCCGACGCCAGCTACGGAGACCTCGACGGTGTCATTGGCGACAAGGGGACCTACGCCCGCAGGTGTGCCTGTGGCGATTAAGTCGCCGGGAAGGAGCGTCATGACGCGCGAAATCCAGCGAATGAGGAAAGCGACGGGAAAGGCCATCAAGGCAGTACTGCCGGACTGGCGAGTCTGGGCGTTCACGCGGCATTCGACCAACACATCACGGGGATCGAGCAGCGTTTCGATACATGGGCCGACGGGACAAAACGTGTCGAAACCCTTCGCTCGTGTAAACTGCACATCGGTTTTCTGTAAATCGCGCGCGGTGACGTCGTTGAGGCACGTATAGCCGAGAACATAAGCAAGGGGGTCTGCGTCATCCGATAGGTGGGAGCATTTTTTCCCAATTACCACGCCGAGTTCACCCTCGTGCTCCACGCGATTCGAATATGATGGCACGACGATGGGTTGATCCGGGCCGATCACGGCAGAAGGCGGCTTCAGGAAAATGAGAGGTTCCTTGGGCATTTCATTGCCGAGCTCCGCGGCATGGGCCGCATAGTTCCGGCCGACACAAACAATCTTGCTGGGATCACAGGGAGCAAGCATACGGACATTTTTCAGGTCCCAGATGGTGTGCCCTTCCACCCAGCCGGCCCAGGGTATACCGGTAATTTCGCGAACGACGTCAGCGTCCAGCAAGCCATAGGCGGGCGAGTGGGTGCGCCGAGCCGCATTGGGAAGAGGCAAGAACCGGCAAAATTTCATTCGATGGTGGCTCGCTTAGTGATGCGTGTGAGAGCTATTTGTCGCGTGGACTCTCCAAATGATCGTACCAATCCAGGAGACGGTGGCAAAGACCAAATAGCTCACCGCGCCCAGAACGAAGATGTGGAATGCGCTGTAATATTCCTCGAGCGTGGCAAACTTGAAGCAGAAAATACGGTAAGTCAGAGCAAGCAGACTCCAGGCCAACAGACCCGAGATTAACATCTCCGCGGGCGAACGGTAGAAGCGGAGAACGGGGATGCAGGCAAACAAAGCTAAGAGCGCAGTTGCGATAATATTGCGCTCCAGAGCCAATGGCTCCAGGAATGGCGCGCGGTTCGCGATCAGAAGCCAAGCCGCAAAAACGAACGAGAGAGAAACGCCGGCATAAATGCCGGTGCGCAGGGCAACATTCTTCAAAAAGCCGAACCAACGAATACCAGGAAGTTTGGCAAAATCAGGCATGGGCGCCGACTCCCGACCAGGTCTCCCCCATTGATTGAACCCAGTTTGAGCGAATTAGTTATGGTAGTTCTGCGAGTGTTACGGCGCTGGGAGCACTTTCATTGCCTGCGCGATCAACGGCCGTGACGGTGTACCAATAACGATGCCCTGGCAGCACTGTCGTATCACGGAAAGACGGAGTGGGCAAGAGCCCCGGCGTGAGCAACTGTCCCCGCGTGTTTTCACTCTCACTTCGATAGACGCGATAACCGGCCATGTCGGTTTCCAAATTTATGGTCCAAGACAAATCCACCGTGAAACTACCGGTACTGGCGCCGGGAAGCACTGCGGCAATGACGTCTTGCGGAGGAGCGGGGGGGAAAATGTCTTTCGGAGTCACGATGGCAGGACGGGAATCGCCCGATTCGAGCAGGTTGCCGCCTTCCCTGATCACGCTGCGCACGACGTAGGCGTAGGTATTGCCGAAGTCGAAGGTGGAGTCCTGGTACTCCGGAGCCGTAGTCACGCCGATTTGCCCGAGTGGCAGCTTCCAGACAGCGGCGTGCAAGTCTTTCTCGGCGGCGGAGGCAGAAGCAGGGTCTAACTCGCCTCGGTAGACGTGGAACTCCTGGATCGGGGGAAGTTGCGCGCCCGCCGACGTGCTAGTGGGAGGAGTCCATTTTAGTTGAATGCTTTTTTCCGTGACCTGAGGCACAAGAACATCGATGCGCTGAGGCACCGGGTACAGATCGACAGCAACTTCGTTGGAATCCGTGGAGGCTTTGCGTTCGCTAACTCTGGTGCGCACGCGGTAGAGGGCGGTTTCTCCGGTTCGTGCGCGCAATTCTTCAGGCTGGACGGGATCGGGGAAGGAGACTTTGCCCTCCTGGATGTAGCCATTGAGGATCGTGCCAGGGACGGTATCGACCAAGTGGAAAGATCTCGGGTTAGGCGTGCCGTCAGGCCGCAGCCCGCCGCGCCAAACTTCCAGCGTCGGAGTTTCCGTCAGGCGCATGCCAAGGGTGCTTTTTCTGGGGAGACTGAAGGTCAGCAGAACCGCGTCGCCGAGTTGCCGGGCCTGGAGGTCAGAAACCGCGACCGGAATCGGAGGAGACGGAGGCATTGGTTCGCCTGGCGCGCCGCAGCCCGCCACGAGAAGAAATACGAAAACAAAAAAACGAAAGTCGGCGATCCAGAAATCGTGCCACCTATTTGCGCGTTTCCTCGCCCTGCACGAGTGTCGGAGTTCCATTTTCGAATTTTGGATTTTACAAAATGTAACGGCTGAGATCCTGGTTCTTCACGATTTCGGCAAGCTGTTTGTTGACATAGGCCGCATCAATCTTGACTGTCTTCTTCTTTAGCTCGGGAGCTTCAAAGGAAAGCTCATCGAGAACCTTTTCCAGTATGGTGTGCAGGCGACGGGCCCCGATATTTTCCGTTTGCTCGTTCACGCTGGTGGCAAAGCGGGCGATCGCCAACACCGCATCTTCGGAGAAGGAAAGCTTCACGCCTTCAGTATCAATCAAGGCGATGTACTGCTTGATGAGAGCGTTCTTGGGTTCCGTTAGGATGCGGACAAAATCCTCTTCCTTGAGGGATTGCATTTCCACCCGGATGGGAAGGCGGCCCTGCAGTTCGGGGATCAGGTCGGAGGGCTTGCTGACGTGGAACGCACCGGCGGCTACGAAGAGGATATGATCGGTGCGAATCATGCCGTAGCGCGTGTTGACGGTGGTGCCTTCGATGATGGGCAGAATATCGCGCTGCACGCCTTCGCGAGAAACGTCCGGGCCGTGGCCGGATTCGCGCCCCGCCACCTTATCGATTTCGTCGATGAAGATGATGCCCATTTGTTCCGCGCGCTCGACGGCGACGCGAGTGACCTGGTCCATATCCAGGAGTTTGTTCTCTTCTTCCTGGATCAGGTATTCGAAGGCGTCGGACACGGACATTTTGCGCTTCTTCTTTTGCTGGCCGAAGATGCCGCTGAAGCTATTCAGCATGTCCTTGACGTTGACGTCCATTTCCTCGATGCCCTGATTCGAAATGATCTCGAACGAGGGCATGGAGCGTTCGCGAACTTCCAGGTCCACGATGCGCTGATCGAGCTTGCCTTCGCGCAATTGCGCGCGCAATTTCTCGCGAGTGCGCTTGGTCTGTTCGCGCTGCGCGGCCAATTCGGTTTCGGGCGTACCTTCGGTGGGAGGTGGAGGAGGAGGAAGCAGGAGATCGAGAATGCGTTCCTCGGCAGACTCTTCGGCGCGATCGGCAACTTCATCCAATTTTTCTTCGCGAACCATGTCGATGGAAGTTTCGACGAGATCGCGAACCATGGATTCGACGTCGCGCCCTACATAGCCGACTTCGGTGTACTTCGAAGCTTCCACTTTCACAAACGGGCAGCCCGCCAAGCGAGCTAAGCGGCGAGCGATTTCCGTTTTGCCAACTCCAGTGGGACCAATCATCAGGATGTTTTTCGGGAGAACATCCTCGGCAATTTCCGGCGGAAGTTTTTGACGGCGGACGCGGTTACGCAACGCTACAGCAACGGCGCGTTTGGCAGCAGCCTGGCCAACGATGTATTTGTCCAGCTCCTTCACAATTTCCCGCGGAGTCATGTCGTCCAGCGCGGGAAGAAGTTCCTCTTCCGCGGGATTCCCGTTGCCGTTGGTGGCGGGGAGAAGCGTGATTTCTTTTTCGGACTTACTGGTCATTTTGTTTCGATTCCTTGCTTGCGCCGCGGGCTGCGTCGCCGGCGCTTTCCTTAGATTTCTTCGACGGTAAAATTCGCGTTGGTGTAGATACAGATTTCGCTGGCGATACGCATGGCTTCGAGAGCAAGGTCTTTCATGGCCAGCTTGGAATGTTTCAAGAGCGCGCGGGCGGAGGCCAGCGCGTACATTCCACCGGAACCAATGGCGCAGAGGCCGTCATCGGGTTCGATCACATCGCCGTTGCCGGAGAGGACGAAAGTGGCTTTGGCATCGGCAACAATCAGGAGCGCTTCGAGGTGGCGCAGCGCCCGGTCCTTGCGCCATTCTTTGGCCAGTTCCACGGAAGCCTTTTGCAGATTGCCGGAGTGCTCCTGAAGCTTGCCTTCAAATCGTTCGAAGAGTGACAGTGCGTCCGCGGTGGAGCCGGCAAAACCGGCGAGCACCTTATCGTTGTAAAGACGCCGCGTTTTTCTGGCGGTATGCTTCAACACGTGATCGCCCAGGGTCACCTGGCCATCGGCAATCAGCACCACTTTGTTGTCCTTGCGCACACAGAGCACCGTGGTGCCGTGCATCTGTGGGTCTCCACCTGAATTTCGCATCCTTTGAGTATACCGCGACCCCGCATTTGGGTCATGGCGAGCGAGGCTCTGGGAGGTTCGAATCGAACGCCTTACGGAAGAGGAACTTCGTGGAACGAAAGCACTTTGTAGCTCAATGGCCCCTTCGCGGTGTTCACCATGCAACTGTTGTAGCTGATTCCGAAGCCGGGATTGCTGCCAAAACTTGTTTGACTTCCATAGAAGGCAGAGCCGAGCGCGGTCCCTGGCAGAAGATTGCCAACTGAATCGCGGGTCTTGGCTACGAGAACCGCACCATTGATTCCGCCGACCCCGTTCTTGCTGGATGAGAAAACTCCCTGCCCAACCACCAGTACAACTCCATTCCAGGTCGCATCCGGGTCGTAGTAGAGCGCCCCGGTGACCAGCAACAGGCCGAAGCCGGAGTTGTGCCAGCCATTGAGGTTTAAATCGCCGTTTACCACGATGGTCATCGGATTGGCCGCGGACATCAGAGGAGCTCGATTCGAAATATCGGTTCCCGTTGCCGGACCTGGGATGACCACGTCGGCGCTATTCACGACATCTTGCATGATGGCGTCTAGTGTGGTCGGCGTCTGCCAACCCTGGCGCAAGACTTGGTTAGGCGGACTGAGATTCAGGTTGGCGAGGCTTGGCGTAGCAGGTGTGTAGCCGGGCGGAGGCGGAGAAGCAGTAAGGGGAAATCCGGGGTAGCTCGCTTTCTCTGGATTGGCCTGGGCAAAAATAGAGGCGTAATCGGCCGCATCGGTGTAGCCGACTGCCGGAACCGCGTTCGGTAATCCGGGGGGCGGCGGAGGATTGCAGTTGTCCACTCCGTTCAGTCGATAACTAGGATTGCTAGGGGATTGGAAAACCACTCCATTTCCATCCAGAATCAAAGCCGCCGAAAAACTCTGATCGTTGGCGTCAGGCGAAATAATCAAAGGCGCTACGATGTATTGCAGCACGCGTCGACCACCGTTCGGAGCCACAGCGAGAGCAGTAATCTCCAAGGCTTCAACCGCCGTCGAAGACAGCTCGTTGCGCAGCGGTGGCAATTGCAGAGGCGGGCTAGATGGCGGTGGGCACGACGACGACGGCGAAGGCACGAGACCGGGTACCGTTTGGTAGGCGGTGTTCAGATTGGCTGGATCATAGAACAGAATACCTGGGTCCGTCGGGGTGCCATCTCCATTGACATCGAGATTGAGAGAGGGTTCTGTGACGGCATTGATGCGAACCCATTTGTAGGTGGGGCCTGGCAGAGATGCACCGTTGATGGACGATACGGAAGGAATCTGCGTTACGTTCACGCTGCTCAGGCCGCCAGGGAATTCCGTGACATATTCGGTATCGGGATAATTGGCGGGATTAGCGCTCGTAGGATCGACGGTCTCGCCCGCGCCGGGATTCGTGATATACAGGACCTGGTTCGTGCACCAAGCGGGGACGGTCCCCGTGGAATCAAACAACACGCCCGTGTAACTGCCGGTCTTGTTGATGAAATCTTGGTTCTTCCAGAGCAAGCGGCCGCGGGCCTCTTCCAGGCCTGCCACCCCCGCGTAGTAAGCGCTCGTTGACGTCCTATAATTTCCGGCAAGCGAGGCGTCCGTTCCAGAGGAAACCACGAGAGCGATGGCCACAACACTGATCAACAGTAGCGCGAAAATGGCGATGAGCATGGCGGCACCGGAATCATTCGGTGGCTTTGGCCCAAGCGCTGGCTGTTTCCTTCTCATGCGCTGCGATCCCTTAGTTTGACGGATTCGACCGGTGACCCCGGCCGGTCAATTCCATCAATTGCAAAGCTTGCGTCTGCATATCTTCGTGAGAAGTTTTGACGATCAAGGTTACATCGATGTCGCTGATATTCTTTGGCCCGTTATAACCAGCGGCGAGCGTGCATAGCTGAGAGCCCGCGGGAGTGCTGCAAGTGTACTGAAAGATGGGGACGGGTCCGACGGGAAACATCGCCGGATATTGCGCCTTAATCTGACTGAGGAGCGGGTCAGGAACATTGTTCATCACGTTTTCGACAAACGGTGTCATCAGAGCTGTCGGAGCAGTCGACGCAACGGGGTCTGCCCCCGCGGTCTTCGTGACCACCGTGCGGTACAGCGTCGTACCGATAAGCTGGTAGCGAATCCAACTGACGCCGTTGCCATTGCCAAAATCGGTTTCCACGATCAGATCAAAATCGCCCGGGGTTGGGTTACAAGTTAGCCCGACCTGACAGGTCGTGTTTGAGGCATAGCCCGGATCCCACGCGAACGGACTCACCGCATAGCTGGCAGGAGAGAGAGCTTTCGTAAACATGCCAGAGGACGGATAGCCAGAAACATTAATGTCCCGCACGATCTGGTCAATACCAAGGCGCGCTTCCTGGAACGAACCGGACATCTGTGATTCGCTGCTGTACTTTTGCTGGCTGAGTTGAAGCAGTCCAAACATCACGCCGCAAATCACCATAAAGATGGCCATGGCCACTATCATTTCCAAGATAGTGAAACCGCACCGAGTTTGAGACTTACCGTTCATCTCTACTTTTCCACCATGACGTCGAGCGTGACCGGATAAGAGGGTGAACGCATGCCGTGCCGAAAAACACCGAGGATGATGCGACGCGAGGTAACCACACGCGCCGCATTCGTGTTGGTGATTACCGCCCATCGCACGTCGGTTGTGGTTGCCGCCGGGTCGTTGGGATCGATATATGTGAAGCTGTAGCCTGCCACGGGTGCCGCGGTAAAGTCGACAATGGGAGCATTCTGAAAAAGGACCACTGGACTTCCTACAATCAGGTTGGGCTGAGTGGGGTCGCCGAGTTGGCAATTCTGGCCCAACGGGCAGAGCACCCCCAAAGGATCATTGAAAGTGGTCGCGTAGAGAGGCTGCTCGCGCATCGCTTCCATCTCTCGTTGCGCGAAGACCAACGCGGTGCCGTCATTGCGGTTGTTGGAATTCAGCATGACGGAACTGGGGACGAGTTGCGCCACGGCAACCAGCCCCACGATCACGATGACAGTAGCCACCAACATTTCCACCAGTGTGAATCCGCGCTGGTCGGCGCGCCGATTAACGAATTTGTTTGCTACTTTCACTTTTTCTTCTTGCGCTACTGGAGTTTCTGCCAGTTTCCTGTTGCGTCCGCCGTCCAGACCTGGATGGCCCCGGCGGGCATCAGCAGAACTGCACGATATCCTGCCTCAGGTGCAACGCTGCTGGCCAGATAAAAGACGTTTACACTCGTGGGTGTTGGCGGGCTTACCGCTCCCCGTGCATCAAACCAGATCGCCGACCCTGCCGGCGAGGGGGCGTTTGTGGCGACCGAACTGACTGCGTTCGCGATAAGTGTCGCCGTGCCCGGAACAGTTCCAGCATCGACCAGGTTTCCACTATTTCCCAGCAGAGCCATCTTTTCCGTGGGGTCCAGCGTTCCATTCAGATTCGAATCTGCCCAGAGATTCGTCATTCCAGGAAAGGCACCAGATGGCTGGATAATGCAATCCACCCTCTTGTTCAAGCGAATCGCCTCATACCGCGTGAGAAGCAGGATATCCTTCACCTCATTCGCAGCGCTAGTTAACTGGTAGGAGTGATAGGCACGCAGGAAGGCGGGTAATCCTACGGCCATCAAAACCAAAGCGACTGCGAGCGTGACGACGAGTTCTGTAAGACTGAAGCCAGCGTGCCGCTTGACGTACGCGTGCAATTCGGACCTTTCCCACGTGCCAACGAAATAACCGCCCGGGACAAACCGCGACCTACTGGCCGGACTGGGGACTATAAACTATCAGGGTTTTGGCAGGTTAGATAGGCGTTACTGGTTTGTATATCACTCAAATTTTTATCAAAAGAATAACCCAACACCGCCTAATTACTTCTCAGGTTTAGCCTTGCCACCAGTGTCCTTAAACTTCTTTTGCAGGGACGATTCGGTGAAAAAATCCGGCGGAAGGCTGGGGGCATTCGAACAAGAATTATAGAAAATCTGATGAGTGCGCCTGCCGTTATGCTCGCGACTGATCTGCATGGGTGTTTGAACGCCCTGGAGTTCTTTGTAGTTTGAGTAGATGGTGACATCTTCGTCTTTGTCCCGCATTTCTTCATTGGTGGTGATGGCCACAGTGCGCAAAGGGAGATGGGACTCATGGTCTAATGCCAGACGGATCTTGCGATCGTCGCGGTCAGTGAAATCAATCCAGTCCACTTCATGCATGTCCGAGACACCAATGCCCGCGTAGTAGAGAAAAACGCCGTCTTCGTCCGCTCGATGCAGCAGCAGGTTGCGGAGCTGGCGTTTCAGCGCGCTCTGGAACTCCTCAACCACCGTAGGGTCCGCCTCGTTGACGCCACTTCTGTCCATGGTCCAGCCCTTATCGCCAGCAAACAACTGTATGAATTCGCCTCCCTTGACGGGCAAATTTCCCCAAAGCACGGCAAAGAGACCGCCCTTGGTAGTTTTCACCACATATTCTGTGCGGTTCTTGTCAGGAAAGTGCCAGTACGTGCGCATCATGGAATAACCCATGGTGCCGCCGTTGCGATCGAACTGCGCCACGCGGCCTTCACAGTCACTTTCGGACTGATCCCGGTATAAGCCGCCGCCCAGTGCTTGGATCGACTGTTGCAACAGTTGACGGGCTTTGGCCTTGTTCGTGTCCAGATCCATGGTGTCTGGATTTTGCTGCGCAAAGGCCACAGCGACCAGCGAACAGGAAATGAGGAAAAGCAGCCCCAGTGGCGGAATCAGACCGATTTTTCGGAAGCTTAACCGCACAAAACCGAGCCTCCGTTCACATTGAGGATTTCGCCGTTGATGAAATTCGCCAGATCTGAGGCCAGGAAGAGGATCGGTCCCGCAACTTCTTCGGCAGTTGCTGCCCGGCCCAGAGGGATCGCACCGGAAGCCATTTTCTTGCCGGCCTTCGTATTCAGGACTGGATTGGACATATCCGTGGCAACCCAGCCGGGAGCAACGCAGTTGACGACGATGCCGTGGCGCGCCAGTTCAGTAGACAAACCCTTGGTCATGCTGATGACGGCACCCTTGGATGCGCCGTAATGGGTATGGAACGATTCACCGCGCTGCCCGGCGGTGGAGCTGATCGTGATGATCTTGCCCGACCTCTGCTTGATCATCTGAGGCACAGCAAAGTGAATCACCGAATAGACGCTTTTCAGATTGATCCGAATCATGTCGTCCCACTGCTTTTCGCTCATATTTTCAATGGCGAGGTCTTCGAGGTTCCAGATGCCCGCGTTAGGCACCAGGATATCAAGCCGTCCGAGGCGCTTGATGCTCTGCTCGACGAGCTTGCGATTCTCTTCGTGCTTGCCCACGTCAGCCTTGAACGCTTCGACCCGCGTACCGTGCTTGCCGGCCTCCTGCTCAATTTGACGCGCGGCATCCTTTGCGGAGTTGTAACTAAAGACTACGTCCGCGCCAGCCTGGGCGAACAATTTGACGGCAGCCGCGCCGATACCGCGCGAGCCTCCGGTGATGAGTGCAGCCTTTCCTGCCAGTGAGATCATATTTCCCCCGTAATCTGATTCGTAAACCCAAGGAGCGGTTGGACCGAGTTATTTAAAGGTTGGAACCCGTCGTGCTCCCCGTGCAGCCGCGACCAACTCTGAGAATAACCGGTCTGCCAAGGCGTCGCCGCGCATGCGTTCCGGATGCCATTGCACGCCAACCACCCAGTTAGCGTCGCCGGTCCATTCCACAGCTTCCACGATGCCATCGCTTGCCTGGCCGGTGATACGCAATTGCCGGCCTGGCATGGCAATGGACTGGTGATGCGAACTGTTCACGACAGCCTCGGTCGAACCCGCCATCTTGGCCAACTGGCTCTCCGCAGTGAAGCGCACGTCATGCAGCGGATCGTCCTGGGGCTCCGGCTCAATATCCTTCTTACGATGAGGAAGGGTGGTGCCGGTTTCGGTGCGCAAGTCTTGAATCAGCGTTCCTCCCAGGAAGACATTCAGTAGTTGGCAGCCGTAACAGATCGCCAGAACAGGCTTTTGCTCCCCAAAGGCGTAACCAAGGATGGTGCGATCCGTGTCTTCCCTTGGCAGGTCAGGCAATTCCGATTTGCCCCGGTTCGAAGCCCCATATTCCGCCGGATTAACGTCGGCGGGGCTCCCAGGCAAGACAAAGCCGTCTAATTCCGAGAGTTCCGGGTGCAAAGCTTCTGGATGGGCCAGGGAAAGCAGGACGGGTTCGCCACCCGCCTGGCGGACTGCGTCCACATAATTCTGAAGTTTCGGCAGGTTACCGCCGATCTCCTCCTGCGACGTCCGCCAGGGGATGCCTATCTTTGGTCGGTTGGGGCCGGTGGGTATCATGGAATCCAGCATCCTAACATTGGGCGGGAAGGCCAGCAACCGGGCCCTAAAACTACCGCATTTGCCGCCTTAGCGAACAGGCGGGTTAATGTGCGACGACCAAGTCGAGGATGGGTTGATCGCGGCCCATGAGTGTGTAGGGGACGTCAGCGGAGTTCAGTTCGAAGACAACGACTGACTGAAATCCCGGGTGGCTCAGGAGAAAGGGGCCGGGTACGTAGAGGGTTTGTTGCGGGCCGATACTCCAGATACGGCCCAAGGGTTGGCCGTCCAACCAGCCCGGCCAGAGAGCACCTTTGGTGAACGCACTGGTATCCAAGAAGGTATCTGCCCGCTCATCAACGCGGAAGGCCCCGCGGTGAAAACATGGACCTATGCACGGTGTACGGGTAAACGGCAGGCTGAGCGTATCCGTCATAGGAAGCGAGAAGATGTCCCAGTCGAGGAGAGGCTTTCCCGCGAGAGTGATCTGTTTGGTGATGCCTTTGCGTTCTTGGCGCAGAACAATATTGAAATTGATGCGTCCGCTATTCTCCACCAAGATGTCCAGTTGAGCCCCGTTCGCGGAAACCTCTACAGGCAGCCGATTTTGCCCCAGGCGACGGTCGAGCGTGCCGACCAGCTTGTAATCGAGGTAAATCTGCGCGTAGTCGTGGAGCTCGTCGAGCACCAAATCGCCCTCGATAGGTCCGTCGAGTTGCTTGCGATACAGAATGTACCCGTAGGCTTGATCGAGATCTTCCATGCTCAGGATCTGCTCGGAGTGGACTGGATTTGGCAGAACCTTCCACAAGGAAACTGATTCCTCGAGCTTGAACTCAGGAATTTTCATTGTTGGCGGGACAGTCGGGACTGGCGGAGGAGTAATGCCCGTGGCTTTGGCGATGACATCGCGGAAGGTGAAATATTTTGGCTTCGGCCTTCCACTCTCGTCCAGGGGCGCATCGTAATCGTAACTCGTGACGTCGGGCTCGTAGTTCTTGCCGTCGCTGTTGGCGCCATTCATCCAGCCGAAGCTGGTGCCGCCGTGAAACATGTACAGGCTGACGGAATAGCCGTGGCGTAACATCCAGTCCAGATTGGCGGCTTCATTACCGGCGTTGGTTACGCCGTGCTTGCCGCCCCAATGGTCAAACCAACCGTCCCAGAATTCGCTATTGAGAAATGGGCCGTTCGGCCGAAACTTTTTCAGTTTGGCAAACTCTTTTTGGGCCGCTCCTTCATCACCGCCACCAAAATTAATTCCCACGGGCAAATCCGGCAGCGAACCGGCCGGAATCTCGTCCGCGCCGTCCGCGGTGTAAAGCACGGATTTCGTGAACCCTGCATCGACGAGCATGCGCTGGATGTCCCGCATGTAGGCGTGATCATCGCCGAAGGAGCCGTATTCGTTTTCCACTTGGACGAGCAGAATCGGACCGCCATTGCCAATCTGCAGCGGCGCCAATTCCTGGCCGAGGCGCTTGATCCAGCGACCCGCCGGTTCGAGATATTTTGGATCGCGGCTGCGGACAACCGTGGAATGATCCTTCAGCAGCCACGCGGGGAAGCCTCCAAAATCCCATTCGGCGCAGGCGTAGGGGCCGGGACGCAAGATGACGTAGAGACCTTCCTGCTGCGCTTCGCGGATAAATTCGGCAACGTCGTGATTGCCGGAAAAATCGTAGACGCCGGGGCGCGGTTCATGCACGTTCCAGAAAACATAAGTGGTGACGGCGTTTAGTCCCATGGCTTTGGCCATGCGGAAACGGTCGCCCCAGTACGCACGAGGAATGCGCGCATAGTGCATTTCGCCGGAGATGATGCGGAAGGGTTTTCCATTGAGCAGGAATTGGCCGTCGTGAACGGTGAAGGTGCCTGGTGCAGGTTGCTGGGAGTGCGCGATCGAAGCGGTGAACATTAGAGTGAGAAACAGGATAGGGCACAACCACTTGGAGAGCATGGTCTCAGTTTGCCAGCAGCAACGGCGGCTGCCAAGCCTAAGCGCGGTTGGCGAGAGTTGCGGCGCGCGCTTCCTGGAGGCAAAACTCCGGGCGTTGAAAAAAGGCAGGCAGCTCCGCCAATCGTTGCTGCAACTTTTCGAATTTGTCGGCACGCACGGTGACGTGACCCAATTTCCGGCCAGCGCGCGGCGATTTGCCGTACAAGTGCAGGTGCGTGTTCGGCACGGCCAAGACCTGCTCCGCATCGGGCAGCTCACCGATCAGATTCACCATGGCGGAATATCCAACGGTGGCCGTCGAGCCGAGCGGCATCCCAAGGATGGCGCGCAGGTGATTTTCAAACTGGCTGGTGGCAGCGCCCTCGATGGACCAGTGGCCGGAATTATGCACGCGCGGGGCGATTTCATTCGCCAAAAGTTGTCCGTCCACCTCAAACAGCTCCAGGCAAATGACTCCAGCATAATTCAGCTCTTCGAGGATTTTGCTGGCGGATTGTTCGGCGATTTGCTGAAGAGCAGGGGAAAGATGTGGTGCCGGGGCGAGAGACAATCGCAGGATGCCGCCGCGATGGTGATTTTCGACAAGTGGATAGAACGCGATTTCGCCGGTGCGACTGCGCACCGCGAGGATGGATAATTCACGGGTGAAGGGAACGAATTTTTCCAGAATGAGCGGCACCTCGGGGACTTCCGGACCCGCTTTTTCTACGTCTTCCTTGGTGCGGAGCAGCCATTGGCCCTTGCCGTCGTAGCCCAGGCGGCAGGTTTTGAGAACCGCCGGGAGGCCGACTTGCTTGACAGCTTCGTCGAAGTCCTCACGTGTAGAAATTTCCGCGAAGTCTGTTGTCGGGATACCGAGGCGCTGAAAGAGGCGCTTTTCGCGCCGGCGATCTTGCGCATCTTCTAGCGCGGCTGCAGCGGGATAGACAGGAACGCGCTCGGC
Organism: Candidatus Acidiferrum sp.; assembly: GCA_035271845.1. GTDB lineage: Bacteria > Acidobacteriota > Terriglobia > Acidiferrales > UBA7541 > Acidiferrum. The sequence continues at coordinate 77,761 of DATERF010000071.1, read as the reverse complement.
GAGAAATCGCGCCGCCTGCACCGGGACGTTTTCAAATTCGTAAGTGACAACTTCGAGGCCATGCGCGAATTTTTCGAGGGCTTGCTCGTCGGTGAATTCGGCGGTGACACGATGTGCGATACGGCCCACGGGTGCTTCGGGCGAGGGATCAAGAAAACGGAAATGCAGACCAAGCGGATACCCGGCCAGCGCCAGCATGTACCCGAGTTGCCCGCCGCCGAGAATCCCGATGGTCATGCGCGCTTCTTCCTTTTTGCTTTGGCCGCAGGGGCGATCACGGTGCTTAGCGCAGCCTTGGCGGGATCAGGCGTGGCAAGAACCTTGGAGGTTTGCGACTGGCGGAACTTTCGCAGCGCTTCGCGAATTTCAGGATACTTATTGCCGAGTATCGCGGCGGCGAGCAGGGCCGCGTTGATCGCTCCAGCCTTACCGATGGCAAGTGTCCCAACAGGAATGCCCCCTGGCATTTGTGCGATAGAAAGGAGGGAATCGAGACCTTTCAACGCTTTCGATTCCACCGGAACGCCCAGCACGGGTATAACTGTTTTCGAGGCGGTCATTCCTGGCAGATGCGCTGCGCCGCCCGCACCGGCAATGATCACTTCGATCCCGCGTTGCTCAGCCGAGGATGCATATTCGAAGAGCAGATCCGGCGTGCGGTGCGCGGAAACCACCCGAGTTTCATTGGGCACACCGAGTTGCTTCAGCGTTCTTGCGGCGTGCTCCATGGTTTCCCAATCGGAAGTGGAGCCCATGATGATGCCGACAAGCGGTTTTTCCGTGGAGTTTGCAGAAGCTTGAGCGCTGTTGGTCATGATGTGCGAAATTCGTCCTCGGTTTAAATCTCTCAGAAAAGAGAACGCCGGCCGCATGGCCGGCATAAGCTCGTTGCAACGTCTCATTCTACGGTGATTTTTGATCTGATGCGACTTTTCGCCGCTGCTTCCAGGCATGGCGCAATTGACCGACGAGGTAGAGGGAGCCAGTGATGAAGATGGCGTCTTCGGGTCGAGCTTTCGCGAGTGCGGCATCCAGGGCCGCTTCGGCGTTGTCGATTATGGAGAAGTGTGCGGCGTGGTGGCCGGCGATGTGTGCCAACTGAGTGGGGCTCACGGCGCGAGGATTGTTTGGTTGCGTGAAGATAGCTTCGCTGACGAGAGGGAAAAGCAAGCCGGTGACTTCATCTACGGCTTTGTCGCGCATGGCGCCGTAAACCAAAACGATTCGGCGTCCCGCAAAATGCTCTTCCAGAAAGTGGGCGAGTTCACGCGCTGCGCCGGGATTGTGCGCCCCGTCGAGATAAATGTCCGGGTGCGATTGGAGTTTTTCGAGGCGCCCGGGCCACTGGGTTTCGGCAATGCCATGCTCGATATTCTCGTTTGAAATACGGAACTGCTTTTCTTGGAGCAACCGCGCAGCAGCGACGGCGTTCAGTGTATTTTGCAGCTGGAAGCGCCCCGGCAATTGTGGTGCAAGTGAAAACTGCATGCCCGTTGCGGCCTCAGTTACGTCCGCGCGTACACAGCCTTCCTCCACGACCTCTCGGCCAATCGTAAAGGCTTCCACTGTGTCCACCAGTGGGCAATGCAATTCCGCCGCCCGACTTAGCAGGATCTCCCGCACTTCCGGGGGTTGCGGTGCGCTGACCACGGGCACGCCATATTTCAGAATCCCCGCCTTTTCTCCAGCGATTTCCCGAAGCGAATGACCAAGGAAATTCTCGTGGTCGAAATCGATTCGCGTGATGATGCTCACCACCGGCGTGATGATATTGGTCGCATCCAGCCGGCCGCCCAGGCCCACTTCAATCACGGCAAACTCGACGCGCTCGCAGGCGAATGCTTCGAACGCCAGCGCAGTGACACACTCGAAGTAAGTCGGATGGGCGCGCAGCTTGCCCTCGGCGAGAAGTTCCTCAATCACGGAGTGGATGCGGGTGAAGGTTCTAGCAAAAAGTTCATCGCTGATTTCTTCGCCGTTGATGCGGAAACGTTCATTAGGACGCTCGAGGTGCGGAGACGTATTCAAGCCGGTGCGAAAGCCGGCGTGGCGCAAAATGGACTCGACGAACGCGGCGGTCGAGCCTTTGCCGTTGGTTCCCGCGATGTGGATGGTGGGATAAGCGCGATCGGGCCTGCCGAGGCGCTCCAGCAAAACCGTCGTATTCTCCAGGTCGAACTTCGCGGCGGCTGCTTGCGTGGGTGCAGCCAATTCGCGGCCAAGAGACAAGAGATACCGGACCGCGCTCGGGTAATCCATCTCAGGACATCAGCAGATCGAGAGTATTCGCAATGAAGCCCTTCATGTCCTTGCGATGCACCACGGCATCCAGGAAGCCGTGCTCCAGAAGGAATTCGGAGCGTTGAAAGCCTTCGGGAAGTTTCTGCCGAATGGTCTGCTCGATTACCCGAGGCCCAGCAAAGCCAATCAATGCGCCGGGCTCGGCAATGTTCAAATCGCCCAGCATGGCAAAACTTGCAGTAACCCCACCGGTGGTTGGATCGGTAAGCACAGAAATATAGGGCAGCTTTTCGTCATCCAAACGCGCCAAAGCCGCGGCCACTTTCGCCAACTGCATCAGGCTGATGGTACCTTCCATCATGCGCGCGCCGCCGGAACAGGAAACGATAATCAGGGGTTGCCGTGTATCGATCGCCATCTCAATCGCTCGGGTCACTTTTTCCCCGACCACCGCGCCCATTGAGCCGCCAATAAATCCGAATTCCATCGCGCAGCAAATCACCGGCTTGCCGTTAAGCTGTCCCTCAGCGGTGGTGATCGCGTCGTTCATCCCCAACTTCTTTTGTGCATCTTTGATTCGTTTCGAGTAGGGCTTCGTGTCCACGAATTTCAGTGGATCCGTGGACACCATCCCCGCGTCGTGCTCGGTCCACTTGCCGTCCAAAAGCATTTGCAGGCGCTGCTTTGAACCCATGCGGAAATGAAATTGGCACTTCGGACAAACGAGGAGATTCTCTTCAAGGTCCTTGCGAAAGACGATCGCGCGGCAAGACTCGCACTTTACCCACAGCCCTTCGGTGCGCACGCGGCGTTCCTCGGGCGGTGTGGGCTGGTCAATCGATTTTTTGTCTCTTTTAAACCAAGCCATGGCAAAAGTGTTCGTTTGTCATACTTATGAATTAGAACTAGAAACTCAAACCCTTAGTAATCAATTCCCCGTTGCGCCAGTATACCCTTGGTGTAGGGGTGTTTCACTTCTTTCATTTCTGTCACCAGGTCCGCTTGTTCCACCAGCAATGGATGCGCGTTTCGACCGGTGCAGATCACGTGTACCTGCTCCGGCCTGTTTTTTAGAGCTTCAGCCACCTTCTGCGCGTCCAGCATTTTGTAGCTGATGGTGTAATTGATTTCGTCCAGAATCACCAGATCGTACTTGCCACTGTAGATGGCCGCGCGCCCCGTTTCCCAGCACTCTTCAGCTAGACGTATGTCCTCGGGGTCGGTTTCCGCGCCCCCAACCTTCACAAAGCCTCGGCCCATCGGACGAATCTCAAACTTGTCATCGCCCAGCATTTTGGCGGCGTCCAGCTCGCCATAGTGCCACGAACCCTTGATGAACTGCACCATCAGCACGCGCAATCCCTGGCCCACGGCACGAAACGCCGTCCCCAGCGCGCAAGTCGTTTTCCCTTTGCCCGGGCCGGTGTAAACAATCAGCAAGCCTTTACCTTCCGGCATCGTTTCTGTCCTTAGTCATGTGAGCGCTGACGTTGTGGAAGAATTCCAGTGTGCGGAGTTGCCCGCGAAACGTCAAGTTGACGCCACACAATGCGTGCAGCGCTACTGACTCGTCTTAGGCGACCGGCCCGGCACTACGAGGGTAATTACAGCCCCAATTTCTTTACTAATGCATTTGCAATCAGCCGCATGTGTTCCAGGGCCCCTTCGTTCAGTGCTTGATTGGGAGGCGCCTGCGTGTCTTTTAAGACGATCCACAAGCCGGGACGATACACTTCCTCGTCGCCGGGACAGATCGCGCCGGTTAACTGCGCGATTTCCAGATGGGGAACGCTCGTCAAGTCCAGATCCACAAAATGCGATCCGTTCTGGACAGCTGGCGGGTGAGCCAGAAGGTCGGTCAAAATGCCGCGCGCATCGTCGACCAGGTCGCGGAAACCTTGCGACACCAGGATGCCGTCGATGTCTCGTGGCGTGGGCTGTTCAACCTGTTCCAGATCGTAATCCGGTAGAGGCTTGGTCAGTGGAATCTCGATGGCCACCGATGGCTTGTTTTTGTCCGGTGCAATGCGCATGGACATAGAGTGTCCCGCCGCTGACGCGTCCGCGCAACACCTAAAAATTCAGTCTTTGCACCCTGAGAAACGGCGCGCGGCCTTGGTTTTACTTGGGGTAAGGGCTGCCCGAAAGGATGGCGAAGGCGCGATAGATCTGCTCCGCGAGCATCACGCGTGCGAGTTCGTGGGAATAGGTCATGGCGCTAAGAGAAATTTTCTGTTTCACGCGCTCCCGGAGCGGCTCGGGGAAACCGTCCGCGTCGCCACACACAACGATAAGTTCGTGCGTGCCCCGGTCCCGTTGTTCGCCGAGCCATTTAGCGAACGCGACGGAATCGTAAACTTTGCCGCCAGCGTCGAGCAGCAGCACGGTTGCAGCGCGGTCCGCATTCAATTTCTTCAGCGCAGCCTCTCCGTCGCGCACCTCGACGACCTCGATGGGGCATGCGCGGCCGATGCGCTTCACATAATCCGCCAGCACCGCGCTCATCTCCGGCCGCCGCGTCTTTCCCAGCATCAGCAAGCAAATCTTCATGACGCGAGTCTACCTCGCACTCTCCCGCAATGAAGAATAATTTGATTTGGCAGGAATGGAGGGATTTCAGGCGTACTTATGGCTGGAGATAATTCTCACGGGGAGGATGCCGCCGCTCGGATGTATCCGGTTCGTCCGGTAAGACCAAGGACGGAGCCGCGCGCCACAGCCGCTCCAGGTCGTAGTAGCGCCGCGCTTGCTCTCCGAAGACGTGCACGATAAAGCCGCCGAAGTCCAGCAGAGCCCACTCGGCCGACCGATGGCCTTCACGGTGCTGCGGGGAGCGCTTCATTTCCCGGTACAGCACTTCCTCGATTTCGTTGCAGATGGCTTGCAGTTGCGGCGTGCTAAAGCCCGTGCAGATGACGAAATAGTCCGTGAACGCGGCGTGCCCATTCAGATTGAGCACGGTGATGCCACCGGCTTTCTTACTCTGCGCCGCCTCGACCGCGAGGCGCACGCCTTGGGGGAGCGATTCCAGCTTCACCGGTACAATCCCTGCTTCAGAATGTATTCCTCCACGCGGGCGGACACAAGCCCGTGTATCGATTGCCCACGATTTGCCTTGTGTCGAATGTCGGTAGCGCTCACTTCGTTCGAAACATTCTCCAGTAGGTAGACGGTGGTGCGTTGCAACCGCGCCACCACTGGCGACCCGTGTGCCACGGCGTCCTCATCTTTTTTATCGCGTGCGCTATCCGGCGCGGCATGCAGGTCTGGCGGGATCACCAGGCGCAGTGCCTCCAAGCGGATTCCTGGGCGGTTGGCGATCACGAAATCGCACAGTCCCAATAGCGCTTCGTATTCTTTCCACATGGGGATATCGAGAAACGCATCCGCACCGACGATAAAAAATACCCGGTCGCCGGCACCGTTATAGGCGTGCCGGAAATAGCGCACGGTGTCGATAGAGTAATGCAATTGTGTGCCGCTGAAATCTTCGCCCGCTTCCGCCAGCGAGGGCACAAAATGCGGATGATCCGAACACGCCAGCGCTACCATCGCAAAACGGTGCGGAAAAGGCGCCAAGTGCTGCTTCAATTTGTGCGGCGGACGGCTGGCGGGAATGAAATGGATCTCATCGAAATTAAAACGCCGGTCCGCGGTCCGTGCTACAGCGAGATGCCCGGAATGGATGGGGTCGAAGGAACCGCCGAAAAGTCCAATGCGCCTGGGATGATGTTTTGCCGCTGTGCGTTGAGCTTGCGCTGTGGTCAATCCGCTTCCCTCCACGGTACGGGCCTAAATTCTCTCACGAAACCTCCGTGGCAGGTGGTTCGTCTTCGTCGGCTTCCGAATCTTCCATATCTCCATCAGCTTCAAGATCTGCATACTCCTCACTTGCTTCGTGCGCTAGGTCCTCGTCTTCCAGCTCTTCCTTCGGAATCTTGTCCAGAGCGTCGGCCATGCCGCGGACTAAGTCCTTTACACCTTCCCCTGTGGGAGCCGATATCGCGTGGAACTCCAGACCGCGTTGCTGGCAGAAATTCCGCAACTCTTCCAGCTTCGCGCGATCGGTAGTGGCATCCAGTTTCGTGGCCACCACGATTCGCGGCTTCTCGATAAGGGTGGCGCTGAACGCCGCAAGCTCGCCTTCGATCACCTCGAAGGCTTTCACCGGGTCCATTTCGGCGGTGTCGCTGGTGTCAATCAAATGCACCAACAATCGCGTGCGTTCCACATGCCGCAAAAAACGAATCCCCAAACCCGCTCCGTGGCTGGCCCCTTCGATCAATCCCGGCAGATCCGCCACAACAAACGTGCGGCCCAATTCGGTGCCATGTCCACCTGTGCCGCCGTCTGCGTTGACCACGCCAAGATTTGGTTCGAGAGTGGTGAACGGATAATTGGCAATTTTCGGGCGTGCCGCGCTGATCACGGAAATTAGTGTGGATTTGCCCGCATTTGGGAAGCCCACCAGACCCACGTCCGCCAGGAGTTTTAGTTCGAGCCGCAGGTGGCGTTCTTCGCCAGCCTCGCCTTCTTCTTTTTCACGCGGCGCCTGATGCCAGGGCTTCGCGAAGTGCTGATTGCCTCGGCCGCCTTTACCACCTTGGGCCACCAAGACCCGTTGGCCAGGCTTCTTCAAGTCTGCGAGCAGTTCGGAATTATCACTGTCGAACACCAGCGTACCCACAGGAACTTTCAGAACCATGTCGTCGCCGGAAACGCCCGTACAATTCGAACCTTCACCATGGCGGCCGCGGTCGGCTTTGAATTCGCGGTTGTAGCGGTAGCGCAGCAAGGTGTTGTCGTTGGGATTCGCCTCCAGATAAACGCTTCCGCCTCTGCCGCCGTCACCCCCAGAGGGTCCACCACGCGGAACGTACTTCTCCCTGCGAAACGCTACGCAGCCGTTTCCGCCATCGCCGGCCTTCACCGCAATTTTCGCCTCATCAACAAACATGGCTTTGTCCTGACTAATTCTTCTGCGATTCTTTCTGCAAAAATCCCAGAGATAACAAAAATTGATCCAGCTTCAAAAACGCGTCGTATCTGGCCTTCGAAGCACTCCCACTGTTTGCCCCCTGCTTGGGGGGCGGCTCCAGCATATGGCCGACGCCCAAGAAGAACTGCAACTCGCAGCGGTTGTGCGCCTGCTTCATCTTCTCGCAAAAATCGATCAGTGGCGTACTGGGGCTCAACGTATCGAGTTCGCCGGTCAAAATGATCGTCGGTGGCATGTTCGCCCGAACATGTTGCATTGGCGAAATGCTCGCCACATCCTGCCTGGTTCCAGCCAGCTTCTTGAATCGCTCATTCTGTTCGATATTCAGTGCCGGTGAAAGCAATGCCACTGCATTTGGGACCGAGTTCAGCTCTTCTTTCGAAGGACTGTCGCTCGTGATGGCTGTTGCTGCTGCCAGGAGTCCCCCCGCGGATTCGCCATATACCGCAATCTTCTTTGAATCTATATTCAGGACTCCGGCGCGGCCCCGAGCCCACCGCACGGCGGCCTTTGCATCCTCCACTGCATCGAAAGGAGTCACCGCCTGCCCATCCGATAGCCGGTACTCCACCGAAATTCCCACCAAGCCGAGCGAGGCGAAATGGCGTGCCTGGCCAAACGTCCACTCCGCCGAACCGGCATTCCAGCCTCCACCGTGAAACACCAGGACCGCTGCGCGAGGCCGTCGATAATCAGTTTTCGCCGGCTCGAAGACATAAACCTTTAGATCGTGACCACCCACCTGTTCGTATACAAACGAGTCAGGCGGTGACTCCTGCGCGGTACCCGCAGCGGTCTGCGCGTGCGACACAATGACACCGGCAAGCAAGAGGCCTGCTAGCAGCACGAGAGGTGTTGGCTTTTGCATACGCAGGAAGGAAAAAGGGCGGAATCTCTCCGCCCTGTTCAATCTTTAGATACTCCGAAACCGCGTGTCCGCTTAGTTCGCGGCTTTTGCCGTCTCTACCGGCTTCACGTTCACGAAGCGTCCGCTGCGCCCACGGTCCTTGAACTCGACATAGCCAGTCACCAGGGCAAACAGCGTGTCGTCTTTGCCCTGAGCAACGTTTTCGCCAGCCTGATGTTTTGTGCCTCGTTGCCGTACGATAATCGTCCCGGCGTTGACAAGTTGCCCGCCAAAACGCTTTACCCCCAGCCTCTGTCCGTGTGAATCGCGGCCGTTTGTAGACGAACCGCCGCCTTTCTTATGTGCCATGACGAATTCCTCTCGTATTAAAGCTTGATCTCGCTGACCTGCACGGCAGTGTAGTTTTGCCGGTGGCCCCGCTGAATCTTGTATTGATTGGTCTTCTTGTATTTCAGAACGGTGAGCTTCTTGGCTCGACCCTGTTCCACGATTTTGCCGGTGACAGTAGCCTGGGAAGCGTCCGAGCCCGCCAGCATCTTCTTGTCTTCGGTGTGAACCGCGAGCACGGTGCCGAATTTCACCACTTCGCCCACATCGCCCTTCACGCGCTCAATGCGGATGGTGTCGCCGGGTGCGACACGATACTGCTTTCCCCCGGTCTTGATAACGGCGTACATCAGTCCTCCAAAGGCTTAAGACAAACTCTAATTATACGGGTCGCCCCTTAGTACCGTCAACGAAGCAAATGTGCTGGCTTTTACAGACGTTCCAGCCCCTTCAGCAGCTTGCGACTGCGGGCTTTCATCGCAGGCGTGCCGTTCTGCGCAGCCTTGCGAAGAATGTCCACCACGCCGGGTCGAATACCAGGCGCATGCTGCGCCAAGTCGGCCAACCCTTGGAGCGCGCACGTCTTTACAATGGAGCTGCGGCCTTCCAGATAGCGTTTCAATGAGGAGATCACCGCTCGCCGGTCCTTGGAGTTCAGCACGAGTCGTGGAACCATGACCGCTAAATGCCAGCGCAATTCTTGCTCCTGGGCTTCAGCCAGCAAGTGGAGTAGTTCCTTCTTGTGGGGTTGGAGAAGTTGGCGATGCTTGCGGGTGACCTTCTCTGCCGCGTCCGCGGCGCGCATCCTCACCAGCGAATTGCTGGACGACAAACCCGCGATCAGTTTGGGGAATAGCCCAGGATTTTCGGACACTATGGCCGCTACTTGGTCGGCCCGGCCAATGGATCGCCGATCGCCGCCTTCCAGCAGAACAAGAATGTCTTTTTGCAGCATCGGCAGCCAGAAGCATCATAATCCCGCGCAAGACGGTCAACGCACCTTTTGCTCTTGAGCCCTGGAACGGTCTGACTGGAGCGTCAAAGCGCCTATCCTCCGTGGAGTTCTTTCGCCTGGCTGACCGCCGCGCCGTCTCCTCTTCTCAACTCGCGAAATACGATCGTGGACAGAACTGTCATTCCGCCAAGCACATAGAACGCATGGTGGATGCCCTGAATAAACTCCGGCGGATTGGAACGATAGCGATCGGGGAGAAAGAACGCGGTGACCAGAGATGCCGAAGCCACACCGAAGCTCATGGACATCTGCTGCATGGTGCTGGCAATCGAGCTGGCACTGCTCGCCTGCTCCTCCGAAATGTCGGCATACACCAGGGTATTCATACTCGTATATTGCAACGAGGTGAAGAATCCGTAGCAGAACACCATGATCACGATCAACCAGACTGGTGTGCCTTGGCCGATCGTTGAAAAAAGCAGGATCAACATGCCGATGATGATGGTGTTGGAGATCAACACGGCGCGATAGCCGAAGCGCGCCAGAATCTTCGGCATGGTCAGCTTCAGGCTCATCGCCGCGATGGCCTGCGGCATCATCAGCAAACCCGATTGAATCGGGGTAAAGCCGAGTCCGACCTGATATAAGAGTGGAAAAAGAAAAGGAATGCCGCCAATGCCGAGCCGTGTCAGGAAGCTGCCGCTCACAGCGGCGCGAAACGTGCGAATGCGAAATAGAATCAGGCGCAGCATGGGATGCGCGGTTTTCGTGGCGTGGTAGCCATAGCCGGCAAGAAGCACCAGGGAAAGCGCCAAAAGTCCCAGGCTTTCACCCGTGGTCAGCGTGTGTTCGCCAAACACCTCCAGGACGTATGAGAGCAATGCCACGCCGGATCCAAAGAGGATTAATCCGACCACATCGAGCGGGTCTGTATATTCCTCCCGGTAGTCCGGCAAGTGCCGGTAGACGAGATATAACCCGATCAGGCCAATCGGAATATTTACGAAGAAAATCAGTCGCCAGTGAAAATATCCCACGATGAGGCCGCCGGTGATGGGGCCCAGCATGGGACCAATGAGACCGGGGATGGCGACGAAGCTCATGGCCCGAACCAGTTCGGATTTGGCGAAGGTCCGTACCATCGTCAGCCGGCCCACCGGCACCATCATGGCGCCGCCGCAGCCCTGCAGGATGCGGAAGGCAACCAACAGGTGGATGTTGCTCGAGATACCGCAGAGAAAAGATCCCAGGGTGAATATGCCGATAGCTGAAGCGAACACGCGTCGCGTTCCGAAGTGGTCTGCCATCCACCCGCTGATAGGAATGAAAACGGCCAAGCTCAGAGTGTAACTTGCCAGTACCGACTTCATGCTCAGCGGCGCGACGTGAAGAGCTGCCGCGATCGTCGGGACGCCTGTATTCAGAATCGTGGTGTCCAGCGACTCCATGAAAAACGCGACAGCGATCAGCCATGGCAGCAGTCGTTGGGTGGAATCAGGGAGCGCGACCGGCGAAGCGGGAATTTGAGTTGAGCGTTGCGGCTTCTCGTTGGTTGGATTCGGCTGCATAGGTGTTCTGACCGTTTGTCGATCCTCAGGTAGTTTCGGTCAGAAATCGAACCTGTAGCCCAGAATTATTTTACTGATCAAGTGGTCAGTCGAACGCGTCAAACCTACACCCATACCGAAATTGATCTCCCACTTTGGCGACAGATTCAGGTCGATGGTCGGAAAAATCTGTTGCTGTTGCTGGGCCAGTGGGTCGAATCCTGTCACCGGGCCGAGCGACCCGTAGTATTCGATTCCGCCAGTCACCTTTTTCGTGAAGTCATAGCTTATTTTCACGTTTGGCGAAAACACAAAACCCTGACTGGCGGACGGCCCGTGCAGTGATTTGTCGAACGCCGGATTAAATGAGAAATACCAACGTCCCAGTTGCTTGTCGATAATGGGCCGCAGTTCGTAGGTCCACGTGTCCGGAGAGTACTGCGGCCGTTGGTAACCGATCTCCTGCGAAAGGCTCAGCCCCACCGGCCAATTCCATTTTTTTGGAACGCTGATACGCGGCCGGATATGGTCTCCGACCCAATCGATGCCGTATCCGCTTTTCTCGGACGTGAAAATGTAAAAGCCGGTTTCAAACCAGTCCGAGAAACCGTGTGTGATTTCGATGGTCTCATGCAACTGGTGATTCGTGGGATAGGTGCCATCCGTGGTGGACTTGGAGCCCTGAAAGGTAAAATTGCTGTGCAATTCCACCATCGTGTGCCCGGTTTCCACGAGATCGGAACCGTACACCTGAATTTCGTAGTTACCTTGCGCCAGCGCCGGCACGGCGCCCGTGAACCAACCGCCGGCCATAACCATTGCTCCGACCATCCATGCCAGTCTCATTCGCTTTGGCAAGTTCCACTCACTTTTTTGTCGTTGGATGCTTCCGAAAAGTTGTTGGTGTACAAGGCCCTTCCGCTTCGCGCGCGCCCATCCTTGTCCATGGATGAGAATAGGGTCATGCGTGGGGGTGTGCCTTGTCGTAAATGTCCATCAACTGGCGGATGGAAGCATGGGTATACTTCTGCGTTGTCGAGAGCGACTGGTGCCCGAGCAATTCCTGAATGGCGCGCAAATCGGCGCCGTCGGCCAGCAGGTGCGTAGCGAAAGCGTGGCGCAGCGAATGGGGGTGGAGATCCCAGTTGATGTTGATCAGGCGCACGTACTTTTTCACGATGCGGCCCACGCTGCGCTGGGTCAGCCGCCGTCCCATGTAATTCAGGAAAACTGCGTCGGGATGGGTTCCTCCGGGTTGGCGAGAATTATCGCGCAGCAGTTGGCCACGCTGTGGCCAATATAACTCCAGCGCTTCAGCGGCCTTTGCGCCATACGGCACGATCCGCTCTTTCCGGCCTTTGCCGATAACGCGCACGACGCGATCCTTTTGATCCATATCCACCAGGTTCAAACCGGTCAATTCGCTCACGCGGAGTCCTGCAGCGTAAAGAAGTTCCAAGATGGCGCGGTCGCGGCGCAGCAGCAAACTGTCTTCCAGTTTGACCAGCGCAGTGGTAGGCACCAGCGTGGCCAAGTCCTGCGTCTTTTTCTTGCCTTTTCGTCCAGCTCCCGAATTTGGCATCCCCGCCAACTGGTCCAGGAACAGGCTCATTTCTTCCGCAGAAAGCACGGTGGGGATGCGCTTCGGCAATTTGGGAGTTGGTACCAAGCGCGCCGGGTTCTCCTTCAGCATGCCTTCCCGGACGCAGTGTTTGAAAAAAGAGCGCAGCGCCGCCAACTTTCGGGCAATGGAGCTTTTTTCCAAACCGGCTTCGTGAAGATGACCGATGTACTCACGAATGACCTGATGACCAATTTTGGTAAGTGCAGGCGTGGTGGTTCCCGGCGGCGTCAGGAAGATTTGGAACTGCTCCAGATCTTTGCTGTAATTCGAAATGGTGTGCGGCGAAGCGTTACGCACCGAGCGCAGATACTCGAGAAACTTGTCGATGGATGCTTTCATCCTGCCTCGCAAGTTCATTATAGGCGTACTTGTGCAAGAGAAGGCCTTTTGCAAGCAGTTTATATGCGAGAAATTGTTTGCGGATCCGGCGTGATCCCCTACGACTTCAAAGCCACCGGTGCTTCTTCGGGTTGAGCAGTGTTCGCCGGCTTTTCTTCCGGCGCGAGTTTCTCCCAGTCGCATCCTTCTTTGATACAGGAGTATACGGTGCCGATCTTCGATTTCTTTTCCACCACGAAGGGCGCGCCGCACTTTGGGCATGGCTGGGCGATAGGCATGTTCGGCGTTGTGAAGTCGCAGTCCGGATAGCGAGAGCAGCCGAAGAATACGCGGAATCTTCCTCGCCCGCCTTTGCCCATACTGCCACGTTTTACAAATTCGCCTTCATTGCACTTCGGGCATTTGATGCCCATGGTGATCGGCCGAGTGTACTTACACTTTGGATAGCCCGAACAGCCAATGAATTCGCCGAAGCGGCCGTGTTTTTTCACCAGGCCATTTCCGTCGAGTGGGCATTTTTCGTCGAGAGGCTCATCTGGCTGGTGAGCGATGCGCGTGCCGGCCACCAGGCGCCGGGTAGTTTTGCAATCCGGATAACCGGTGCAGGCCAGGAATGCCCCAAAGCGGCCGCGCTTCAGCGCCATTTCCTTGCCGCAATTCTCGCAGTATTCAACCTTATTTTCCGCGTCTTCGGGAATCTCCTCGGAGATGTCCTGGATGAAATCACAATCCGGGTAACGCGAGCATCCGAGGAAAAATCCGTGACGGCTGATGCGTTCCAGCAGTTCGCCTGCACCGCACTTCTCGCACTTTTTCCCCGTCGGGATTCCGGCTTTATAGGAGATCATCTCGTCGCCGGCTTTATCGAGGTCGATCACGAATTTTTCCCAGAATTCCTTGACGGACTCGCGCCAGGGCAGCTTGCCTTCCTCGATTTCGTCCAGTTCTTCTTCCAGGCGCGCGGTAAACTTCACGTCAAACACGTCTTCGAAGCTCTTGATCAGCAGCACGCAGACGCGCTCGCCCAACATCGTCGGGGTAAAGCGCCCTTGGTCCTTCTTCACATACTCTCGTTCGACGATTGTCGAAATGATCGAGGCGTAGGTCGATGGGCGCCCGATGCCGTCCTCTTCCAGTTCCTTAACGAGGGTAGCTTCGGTGTACCGTGGGGGCGGCTCGGTGAAGTGCTGGTCCGGGCGGATGGAGTCCAGTTTCAAGACCTGCCCTTCAGTCACACGCGGGAGCGTCTTGCCTTCACCCTCATCATCTTTCTCGTCGTCTTCGCGGTCCGCATTCACCGCCGGAATCTGGTACACCTTCAGATATCCGTCGAACTTCATGATCGAACCAGTGGCGCGGAATGCGTAATCGCCCGCCGAAATGTCGATGCTGGTCTGGTCGTACACTGCCGGCAGCATCTGCGAAGCGACGAATCGCTGCCAGATCAGTTGGTACAACTTGAAAACATCGTCTTCCAAGTATTTCCGGACATCCTCCGGCGCGCGCGATACGTCGGTTGGCCGGATGGCTTCGTGCGCACCCTGGGCGTCCTTCTTCGATTTGTAGAAGTTAGGCTTTTCGGGAAGATAAGCGCTTCCGAAGCGCTCGGGAATCAATTCGCGGACTTGCGCCAGCGCATCATTCGAAACCTGCACGGAGTCCGTACGCATGTAGGTAATCAGCGCGACGGATCCTTCTTCGCCCAGTTCCACGCCCTCGTACAAACGCTGCGCCAAGGCCATCGTGCGTTTCGCGGTATAGCGCAAGCGATTGTACGCGGCCTGTTGAAGTTTCGAGGTAGTGAATGGCGGCGGAGCGTTGCGGCGTTTCTCCTTCAGCGCGACGTTCTCTACCTGCCACTTGGCCTTGCTGACCGCGGCCACAATCGCCTCGGCGGTGGCCTGGTCCTTCACTTCAATGTCTTCGCCTTTTTTCTTGCTGAGCTTCGCTTCGAAGATAGGCGGCTCACCCGCGTCCAGCATCGCGTGAATGGTCCAGTATTCCTGCGGCACGAAGGCGCGAATCTCTTGCTCGCGCTCCACAATCAGGCGCAACGCGACGGTTTGAACGCGGCCGGCGCTTAATCCCCGGCGCACCTTGTCCCAGAGTAGCGGCGAAATCTTGTAGCCCACGATGCGATCCAGGACGCGGCGCGCCTGCTGTGCGTCGACGAGTTGTGCATCTACCTGGCGGGGTTTCTCGAACGCCGCCCGAATCGCCTTGGGCGTAATTTCATTAAACGTGACCCGAAAGATCTTCTTCGGATCAATCGGTTCAATGTCGATGCGGTCTTTTTCCGTTTTTTTTGCTGGCTTGCCCTTAGCGCCTTTCTTGCCTGCGGGTTCCGCGACCTTTTCCTCGTTGGTGGCGTCCTTCTTGCCGTTGGTCCCGTTCTCTTCTTCGGGGATTAGGTATTTCGCCGGCTTCGATAGCACCATCGCCAGGTGCGCGGAGATAGCTTCTCCTTCGCGATCCGGGTCGCCCGCCAGGTACACGGCCTCTGCGGTGGTGGCCGCCTTGCGAAGGTCATTGATCACCTTGCCCTTGCCCGGAATGATCTGCAGCGTAGGCTCGAAGATTTTGGGGTCATCCAGGGAAATCGGCTTGAGAGGCGGTTTCGGTGCCGCAGCCTTTCCCCCCTTCTTGCTCTTTTTTTTCTTTTTCTTCTTATTAATCTCGTCTTCGTCAATGGGCAGACGGATGCCGATAGTTTTGGCCGGCAAATCCATGACATGGCCAATGGATGCTTTGACCATATAGTTCTTGCCCAGATATTTATTTATCGTCTTCGCCTTCGCGGGCGACTCGACGATGACCAGTGATCGTGCCATGTGTTCCTTTGTACCTTAGTTGCTTCCGCTGGAAGGGCCGGTAGAGCGGAGTGTGTCCTTCTCGCTACCTTTATAAGGGTGCCTTCGGGTAGTTAACGCTCAACTTCTGATGCGCGGCGGCTTCCTTCCGATGCATCGGGCGAATGCGAACGGTGCGCTCCCGCACTACAACAATACCTTAGCAAACTGCTTTCCCGGCAACTGCCGTATGATGCCTTTCATCTCCAAGCTAAAGAGGGTAGCTAGAACTTCGCTGGAATTCAATCCAGTCGTCTCCACAATGTCGTCAATGTGCCGCGGCTCTTCGGTGCTGAGAATCTCGTAAATCCTTTTCTCTATTGGGTTTAGGCCATCAGCGGCAAGGAGGTTTCGCTGCTCGGATTCCATCGCTTCCGCTTGCACCAAAGCCGCCCGGACCGGCGTTGGCAGCTCTTCAATCACGTCTTCCGCGTTCGTGACCAGTTTCGCTCCCTGCTTGATCAGTAGGTTCGGTGCAAAGCTCATTTCCTGGGTGACGTTCCCCGGCACGCCGAATACTTCTCGTCCAAACTCCATCGCCAGCCGTGCTGTGATCAGCGAGCCGCTATATTGTTTGCCCTCAACAATCACTACTCCTAATGGCATCCCGGCGATGATCCGGTTGCGCACGGGAAAGTTCTCTGGCGCGGGATGGGAACCCGTGGGCAATTCGCTGATGATCGCTCCCTTCTCCAGAACCTTTTCGAAAAGCTTCTTGTTCTCTTTCGGGTAGCACACGTCAATGCCGGTACCGAGTACGCCGATCGCGCGCCCGCCGACCCCAGTTGCTCCGTTGTGAGCCAGCGCATCGACACCACGCGCCAATCCGCTGACGATGACCAACCCTCGTTTGGCCAAGTCGCGACCCATGCGTTCGGCCATTTGGGTCCCATAGACCGTCGGACGCCGAGTCCCTACAATGCTGAGGCTGGGCGCATTCAAAAGGGTGGCATCGCCACGGACATACAAAAGAACCGGAGGATCATAAATCTGTAATAGCGACTGGGGATATTCCGGCTCGGTGCAGTTCACCACGCGGCAGCCGATGCGCCGGATGGCATCCACTTCTTTCTCCGCGCGCCAGAAAGTTCGCTTCTTGAAAATCGCCTGTGCGGCAGGCGCAGGCAGGTTGCACGCCTCGAGAGCCGTCAAGCTTGCGTGGAACACGCCGTCCGGAGTTCCGAACTCCCGTAATAATCGCGACGCCAGCCGGGCGGCGATGCCCGGCGTCAGCGTCAGCGCCAGCCACGAGAGGGAAGCTTCTGGCTCCATCACTTTCAGACTAGAAGTATAGTAACCTAATTGTCAAGTCCTGGACTATTAAACATGCCTGGCGCGCAAAACGCCAAAGAGTCAATTAACCGCTTCTCTATCTTCGAAAGATGTTTCATTTGCTTCTTCGTGCAGTCGACCTCATCCTTATGCCAGGTCCCAAAATGCTTGGACTCAGCCACCTCTTCTTTCCTTGGGGCATCATCGTCCAGATCATTGCGGTAGTGCACTTCGTGCGACGCCGTCCGGAGAACTATTGGCTTTTCATTATTCTTTTCGGCGGGATTATTGGCGCGTCGGCTTACATCATTGTTGAGGTCATCCCCGATGCGAAGCTCTTGCGCGGTGTCTTTCAGGGATTCGGCAGGCGTTCGCGCATTCAGAATTTGGAAACGCAGATTTTGGACAATCCATCCGCGGGTAATTACGAGGAACTGGGTGAACTGTGCCTGGAGGAAAAAAAGTACGCGAAAGCGCGCGAAGTTTTTACGAAAGCCATCAGTGCACGCAGTGATTCGCTGCACACGTTTTATTGCCGTGCCCAGGCGGCCCTTGGAATGAATGATTTTTCAGCAGCGATTCCAGACCTGGAGCGCGTGGTGGCTGCTGAGCGCAAGTTCGATTATTACCGTGCCGCGGGACTGCTCGCCGATGCCTACGCGCGAACGGGCGAATTGGAAAAAGCCGCGGATCTTTTCAACTTGGCCACGCAGTTCTCGAGCACCTGCGAGACTCTCTTTAACTATGCCAATTTCCTGAAGCTGCAAGGCAAGACCGCGGAGGCACGCGAGTGGACGCAAAAGCTGCTGGCCAAGAAACGCACCTTGCCAGGATACATGCAGCGCATTGAACGGCCGTGGTTCCGCAGAGGGAAAGCGCTCCAGCGCGCGCTCGGCGGCAGTACCCCATAAGCGCGCCTCCTTCGGACCACGACATTCACAAATAGCGAGCCGTTGGCGCCGGTTACTAGGCCACAGGCTTGCTCGAAGAGAGGATATTTGTGGCAACTCTTCGGGACCTACTACGCGCGTTGCTGTTTCATTCACCTCGCGTGAATACCCCGTAACAATGAGACGTTCTTTGAGACGTTCTTTGGCGTGGCTCCCGTTATTTTTCCGTGCTAGCATTTCCTCCCCGTATCCTTCCCGATTCCTGGCTAAATTATTTTTTGGAGGATCACATGAGAAAGTTCGCGGCCCTTCCACTTACCGCCGTCTTGGTTTTCCTGGGAGTGACGACAATTTTCGCGCAGGACGCCGGCGGTCCACCAAAGCCCGGTCCAGAGCATGCCAAGCTCGCATTTTTTGTGGGCAAGTGGGCGTCCGAGGGCGAGTTGAAGCCGAGCCCCTATGGTCCGGGCGGCAAATTCACCTTCACCGAAGACTGCGATTGGCTCTCCGGAAATTTCGCCCTGCTGTGCCACTCCGAGGGACAAATGGTCGGAATGACCGTCAAAGGGCTCAGTGTGATGAGCTACGACTCGGGCGAGCGAAATTACATCTACTTCGAGTCCAACAGCATGGGAGAAAACACCTTTTCCCGAGGTACGGTCGATGGTGACACTTGGACTTGGACCACCGAAAACCAAATGAACGGCAAGACCATTCATTCTCGATTTACGCTCAAACGTCTTACGGACGATTCCGCTTCGTACAAATACGAAATGGGCGCGGGCTCCGATCCGCTCGCCGTCGTTATGGAAGGGAAACAGACCCGCCAGAAGTAACTTACTTGTTTCATTTAGAGGATGGCCCCGAGTGTGCGAATCAGCATTCGGGGCTGCTTGCTGCTATTTCGCCTGCTTTGCGAGCACGGTGAACTTTATTTTGTCTGCGGCAAACTTGCGTTGAACGCCGCTTCCAGCAGATCTTGCGTCTGGCCATCGTAATCCGCGTCCAGTTCCCAGATGAACGTTCCACCCAGGCCCCGCGCCCAATCCGTATACCAGACACGGTAGAAGGTCGAGGATGAATCGTCGTACGTAATGAAGCCGGGTTTTCCATCTTCCCGGAGCATGTAGGGAACCAGGGAATACGGATCATAATAAGTGCGCCAGCCCTTTTGATTAATCAAAGGCTTGAAGTCGGTACCGTAATTCAGATAGTCCACAGAATTTGAGCAATCCTCATTCGGGCAGAAGCCCCACAGCGCGTCCGCCTGATGATAGAGGTAACCGTAAAACGGCGTGCCGATGTTCAGTTTAGCCTTCGGAATTTGCAAATCCTGCACGTAGATATCAATGGCCTCCTTCACGCTGCCGCCGGGCTCGCAGTTATACGGTTCGGGATCGTTAGGGTCGGGATAGATGGCGGAGTTGAGTTGTGCGGAATCAGTCCACGGTCCAGCGCAGTCGTAGGTCATCACGTTAAAATAGTCCACGATGAACTTGGTATCCGGGAAGTCGTAGCCACTGCCGCCCCAGGGAGCCACGTCGGCGGAGATGATGTACTGGGGCGTTGGCAATACCGAACGCAAGCCCAGCATCAGACTGTGGAAAAGCGCGGTATCTTCTGTGCTCGTAGGATACTCCCAATCAATGTCGATTCCGTCGTAGCCGTACTCCATGATGAAGGCGTGAACGTTTTTCAGCAGAGTGGCAAGCCCGGCAGCGGTGGCTTCCAGGCCGGTGAAGTCGCCGCCAAGAAGCAGCATAACCTTGACGCCGTTCTTGTGACCCTTGTCCAGAAGCGCCTTCTCAAGAAAGCCGGCAGGAACGATAAGGTTGCCGCTGGCATCGAAGCTGACGCCCGCATGGTTGATGTGCGTCAGTTTATGAAACGGGATTTGATCGGAACTGTACGGCGGAACTTGAGTCCGGCTCCAATAACCGTAGTCCGCGATCAATCGCTTAGTCAATGCGGCATTTGCGGGTTCCGTTTGCGCACATGCAACTGAACCCATGCCCAAAAGCAGGACAAAAGAAACCGCGAGCGCGCAGGACGCCAACAGCATTTTCGAACACTTCATAGGGCCCCCTAAAGTATCTTCAGAGCTTTGCTTACCTTCAGCGCGTGGAACCGGTGGCGGGGAGCTCCGGAAAACTTCCTTGGCGCCCGAGAGCAATTGCTGGAAGCCTACCATTTTTGAATCGATTTAGTGAAGGGGATGGCTGGCATGCGGCCAGGGCGCGCCGGCGCACGCAAGCGCTCTCGTTTCTTGTTGTCTTCCTCGATACAATCCAGTCCATGACATCCCGTCCTCGGTTGCTCGTTCTATTTGCGTCCGTCCTCGTTCTTTTTCTCTCCACTGCGCGACCCGCCAAGGCTCAACACTGGTCGCTTCAAGACACTATCGTCATCACCGACGTCAACGTCGTCGATGTCCGCACGGGAGAGATTCGCCCGGACCAGATCGTCATAATCGAAAAGAACCGCATCACCGCGGTCGGACCGCGAAAGGACACGCGCTACCCACGTAACGCTCCCACAATCCTGAACGGCAAAGGCAGTTTTCTCATCCCTGGCTTGTGGGACATGCATGTCCACCTGGTGTTTGGCGACTGGTTTCCCCGCGCCCAGGAAATTTCGCTGCCGCTGTTCGTGGCTAATGGGGTCACCAGCGTGCGCGATATGGGCAGCGAATTGGAGATTGTCCAATCCTGGAGGAATGACATCGAGGGCGGGCGATTGCTGGGTCCGCGCATCATGACGTCTGGACCCATGCTCGATGGCCCGAAGCCGCGCTTCCCCAGCTCGATCGCTGTGGCGACTCCGGAAGACGGGCGGCGCGCGGTCATTCAGTTGAAGCAAAGTGGCGCGGATTTCATCAAGCTGCAATCGCTTGTTCCCCGCGATGCTGTCTTCTCGATTGCGGAGGAAGCCCGCAAACAGGAAATCCCTTTCGAAGGGCACGTTCCCGATTCCGTGCGCGCCGGCGAAATGTCCAGTGCCGGCATGCACAGCTTTGAGCATCTGATCGGTATTTTTGAGGGCAGTTCGCCGTTGGAAGACGAATTTCTAAAAGGTGACAAAACCGAGGCCAAATTCCTTTCCAGCTACGACTCGGAACGTGCTTCTGCCCTAGCCGCTTTGCTCGCTAAAAATCAAACCTGGCAATGCCCAACGCTGGTCTGGGAGCGCGGGGGAAATCTGATCGACATCACCGATTTCAGCAAAGACGCGAGAGCAAAATGCGTCCCCGCCTACTGGAAGGATCAGACCTGGAAGAAATTTACGGAACAGGTGAAACAAGATTTCAACACCGATGACCTGGAAACCCGCAAGAAATTCATCGACAAGGAATTGGAAGTAGTCCAGCTTCTGCATAAAGCGGGTGTACCCTTCCTCGCGGGCACCGATACTCCTCCTGGCGTCTACATTTTCCCAGGCTTCAGCCTCCACGAGGAGTTACAGCGCTTTGTTGCCGCCGGTTTCACACCTCTGGAAGCTTTGCAGACCGCTACGCTGAACCCTGCCCGCTTTTTTCAGATGGAGGGGCAACTGGGCACCATCGAAAAAGGAAAACTCGCGGATCTGGTATTTCTCGACGGCAATCCGCTCGAAGACATCCGCAACACGCAGAAGGTCACCGCTGTCATTCTGAATGGGCAATATCTCTCGAAGGCCGATCTGCAGAAAATCCTTCAGCGCGTGGAAGAATGCGCAAAGAAAGAACCGCCGGCGCAGCGAAGCAACGGCTCATTTTAGGTACACAATCGAAGATGCCGGAAGGAATTCGGCAATTTACGCGTAACTGACATTCACGCCGAGGTTTCGCTCCCCTCGCTCACGTGTAATGCGCTCCAAATAGCCGCTCTCGCGGAAGCTCTGCATCGGGTCTTCCGGCAAACCTTTCGCCTTCCTCCATTCCGTGACGGTCGCGCGGGTGTCCTGCCAGAACGCGGCCCGCAAAGTTTCTTCCGCGTCGACCAGGGAGCATTCCTGCTGAAATTTCCGCAATCGCGCATGATCCACCAGCGCTGCTTTCACGTATAGTTCCTGGGCGGCACAAACCGTCTGGATCATCGCCTCAATTTTTCCCTTCAGGTTGTGGCTCTGGTCCACCATGTAGGCAATGTCCGCCGGGACGTCCTTCTCCCATTCATAAGTGTGGATTTCGTGGAAAATGCGGAACACCTGGTAAGGATCAATCGAGCCGAGGGTCAGGTCGTCGTCCGCATAGCGGCGATCGTTGAAATGAAAACCGCCGATCATCTTGTGGTGAAGAAGCCACGCCACGATCTGCTCGATGTTCTGCGCCTGGTAATGGTGCCCGGTGTCGACTAACACCAGCGCCTGTGGTCCGGCTTGCTTCGCTAGTTGGAACGCCATTCCCCAATCCGCGATGTCGGTGTGGTAGAAGGCGGGTTCAAACGGTTTATACTCCAGCAACAGCCGCTGGCCAGGTTTTAATGCTTGATGGATTTCCTTCAGCGCTTCCTCAAAAAGCTCAATTCTGCTGCGGATATTTTGTGTTCCGGGGTAATTTGAACCGTCCGCGAACCAGGGCGACACATCGCGCGAGTCGAGTGCGCTGGCGATGGCCACACATTCCAGGATATGGTCGATCGCCATCCGCCGAATTGCGGGATCGGGGTTACCCACGGAGCCATACTTATATTCCTGATTCTGAAAAATATTAGGATTGATCGATCCGGCGCGAATCCCGAATTTCTGGGCAAGTTTCTGGACTGTGCTTACGTCTTTCAGCCCGTTCGGCAGGTCCCACAAAACATGCAAAGCCAGCGTTGGCGATGCACCAGTCACTGTGTTCACCTGGGCCGCATCGCTGAATTTCTCTTCAATGGTTACGGCGGCCGCGGGCTGAATGAATTTGCCAAATCGCGTTCCGGTGTTGGCGAATCCCCAGGAGGGTAGTTCCACCTTGAGCCTGTCCAGCGCTTTCCACGCAATTTCTTGTTGTTTGCTGTTCATCACAAACTCCGTTACAAAATTGCCCGGGGACTTCCTCAACGCGTGTCCCGGTCTTCACTCAAAACTAGGGAATGCTGCGACAACTGTTCCGCCCATTTCGCCACAGCCGAAACAGAAACGCCTGTCGAATCGTTCCAATCGCCCTGCAGCGCAGCCAGTTGTACCGCGAAGTTTCCGACGGTGGCGCTTTCGATTGATCCGGGAATCACCTCAAGCCCAGTTCGTTCAGCGGTCAACCGGTTGAGAAACGTGTTTTGGCTTCCCCCGCCTACAATGAACAAACGTTTCAACTTGTTTCTTGTCAGCGCGGCGACGGAAGAAAGCACTTCTGCGTAGCGAGCCGCCAGACTGTGAAAAATAGTATTAGCGACCTGCGGGATGTCCTTATCATCGGTAGCAAAAGCCCGATGCTCCACACGTTTCAGCTGGTCATTAATCTTGCCGATCATGTTTCCGGGGAGCATCAATTCGGGTGCATCCACGTTGATCAGACCTTTCGGGGAAGGCATCAGAGCACAGCGTTCCAGAATGTTTTTGATATCCCACACATGTCCCTTCCGCTCCCACTCCTCCATACATTGACGCAGCAGCCACATACCATTGACGTTCTTCAAGAAGCAAATCTGACCACCGATGCCGCCCAGATTGGTGAAATTCAACTTTCGTGAATCTTCGCTCACACACGGTGAACTTAAAACGGTTCCGACAAGAGACCATGTGCCCGAGCTGATGAACGCCCAATCGTCCCCGGTTGCGGGAATCCCGGCGATGGCAGATGCAGTGTCGTGACACGCAGGGAAAATAAGCTGCGTTGCACGAAACGAAGGATGGTCACGGAGCTCACCGCAAATTCCTCCGGCCGGCGAGCCACTCGGCACGATTTGCGGCGCGGCTCGCACGTCCAAACCCAGTTCCTGGAACAGTTCGTCGCACCAACGATGGGTACCAAGTCTCACAAGGGCTGTGTGCGTGGCGTTGGTATATTCAGCCGCGCGTTTTCCGCCCAAGCGATGCGTCAAGTACTCCGCCAAATTAAGCCACGGTGCGTGCGGGTCCAACCCGGCTTGTTTGTCTGCGTACAACTGGTAGATGGTGTTGAGCCGGAGAATCTGAATTCCGGTCAAGGAGTAAAGGCGCGCAGGAGGCACGATTTTATGTACTTGGTCTTCGGATTGTTCCGTTCTTTCGTCCCGGTAGCAAAACGGATTCGTGCTGCAACTCCCATCCGCGGCAAGCCGCACGTAATCCACGGCCCACCCATCCACGCCAATGGTTGCGATCCCTTCTGGAGCGGCGTCTGCACACAAGCGCAGACCGGTCTTTGTCTCTGCAACGATCCTTTCGAGATCCCAGCGGAGCGCGCCCGAAGTCGAAACAGGCGCGTTTGGGAACCGGTAAATCACCTCAATTCGGGGTATTCCTTTACTCCAGCGGAGGAGCGAGAGGCGACAGCTCTGAGCGCCCAAATCTATCGCGACCAGTGCTTCCCGATTTGCCGGCGGCTCCATAGAGTTCTTTCGTTCTTCAACTGTCCAATCAATTCCAGTCTGTGGCCATTCCAGAGCTATCTCAGAAATGCCTCGGGCAATCCACCGTCCACCGGAATCAGATGACCGGTGGTACAACGCGATTGCTGCCCGCCAAGAAATAAAATCGCCGCGGCGCAATCCACAGGCTCAATCGGCTGGTGGGTGAGTGTCCGCTTGGCATAGAACTCAGCAAGTTGGGTCCGTAACTGTTCATCGGAAGCAGCCGCATCATGCGCAATCCCGTACTTCTTCAACGACGCGATTACGCGATCGCGGGGAAACATGGTCGAACCTTTCACCACCGTGGCAGGACTGATCCCATTTACACGAATTTTGGGGGCCAACGAGACCGCAAACTCACGCACCAAATGGCTCAGGGCAGCCTTGCTTGCGTCGTACGCTTCGCTGCCGCGCTTCGGCACAACCGCGTTCGCGGAACTGACCAGCACCACGCTGGCGTCCAAGTCCTGCTCCCGCAAAATCTTTGAAACTTCCTCCAACAACCGGTGATTGGCAGTGACGTTGATGTCGAAGGTCTGTCCCCATTGTTCGTCGCTGATCTGTCCATCGGGGGAGGAAGGGAAAATAGCCGCTGTATTAATAATGATATCGATCCCGCCGTAGGTCGCCACCGCTTCCCGAAGTGCGCGCAGAATCGAGCCGCGATCGCGAATATCCATGGCTACACCGATGGCCGTCTCTCTCCCTCCCGCTTTTTGCGTTTCGGTTACCGCCACCTTGGCCGCGTCACCGTGCAAGTCCGCGACAATGATATGCGCCCCTCGTTGAGCAGCTAGAAGCGCAGTCTCTCGGCCAATTCCGTTTGCGCCGCCCACAATCACGCAGACGCGCCGGCTTAACTCCTTCTCCGGCGGCTGTCGCCGAATTTTCGCTTCTTCGAGCTTCCAATACTCGATGCGAAACGCTTCTGAAGGTGGAAGCGCCACATAGTTTGAATGCACGCTGAAGGCGTCTGTACTCGCCGCTGGCCCAGCTTGAGGTAGAACCACCGGTTTCACGGAAGTACCCAGCGCACTGGCCCCTTCCATGACGTGAATGGCATTCGTGTAAAACTCACCCGTGACCCGCGCCTCAGTTTTGTTTTTGCCGAAGCTGAACATACCAATGCCCGGAATCAGCACCACGGTCGGATTCGCATCCCGCATTTTAGGGGAATCGCGCTGCGCAAATCTTTCGTAGTACGCGCGATACTCTTCGCGATAACGTTCTAGGGCTTGGTCGATCCGCGGCCGGAGTCCGGATAGGTCAGTCGCAGGTTGCCATGGCACGAAGAGCGGCCGGATTTTGGTTCGAATGAAATGATCGGGGCAGCTCGTGCCCAGATGAGCTAGATCTTGTGCATCAACAGAATTTATAAATCGCAAAACTTCCGGAAGATCGTTGAAATGTCCAATCATGCGCTGCTGCTTCGACACGCGTCCGCGAATAAAAGGGAACAGATCCACCGCCAGTTCCCGGTTGTTTGCCACGGTGGAGTAACGGTCGCCGCCGAACAAACTTGCTCCCCGCTGCTCCAGGTGGCCCAACACGAATTGCCCCAGATGATCGATAATCGTGATGGTATTCACATAGCACTCGCGTTGTGTTGGTCCCCAGGTGAATAGGCCGTGCCCGCCAAGAACCACGCCATCACAATCGGGAGTCTTGCCGACGGCCTCGCGCAACATCATCGCCAGCTCAAAGCCAGGACGCTGCCAAGGCAGCCAAACCAGTTTGTGGCCGAACGCGCGGTTAAACTCCTCCATTTTTTCGCGGCCATTGGCTGCGGCGGCAAGCGCAATCCCCCAGTCAGGATGCAAGT
Organism: Candidatus Acidiferrum sp.; assembly: GCA_035271845.1. GTDB lineage: Bacteria > Acidobacteriota > Terriglobia > Acidiferrales > UBA7541 > Acidiferrum. The sequence goes on along the minus strand of DATERF010000071.1, from coordinate 51,516 downwards.
GATCGATATGTTCAAACGGGAGAAAACCATGCAGGGGCGTATCGATCGAAGCGGCCACAGGATTGTTGCCAAAAGCGCAAAGAGGATACATCCCGACCATCTCGTCCTCGGCGTTGACCCCACGGTAACCGTCAGCCAGAGAAAGTAGTTTGTCGAGATACAGCGTCGCGAATCCGCCGCGTTGAATGCTCCCGATGTCGCCGCCGCTGCCCTTGATCCACAGCACGGTTTGCTTTGTTCCATCCAGCGGATCGCTACCAGGAATTTTGGAGCTGGTGTTTCCGCCGCCAAAGTTAGTAATGCGGAGATCGGAGCCGAGAAGATTCGAACGGTAACGCAAAAGTTCCGGCGGATCCAAGTCGCGCGCAACGCGGTCGTCCCAGAGATCTTCCAGGTATTGCAACTTTTCTTGAGTCTTCATAAGGCTTTTCCGCTTTCGAAAGGTTTGCTCATTGCGGGTCAAAGAAAACGATACTGCCTGCAAGCGATGAATACAATAGAGTAAGGAAGCCTCCCGCTGCATGCACCCGGGTCGGCCACGGAAAGGAAATGTTCTTTGGGACCTAATCCACTTCTAGGCGTCTTTTTCCATTGGCTCGGCGGACTTGCCTCCGGTAGTTTTTATGTTCCGTTCCGCCGCGTCAAGAGTTGGGCCTGGGAAACTTACTGGCTCGTCGGCGGCTTCTTCAGTTGGATCATCGTGCCATGGATCTTGGCGTCCGTGATGACCAGCGACTTATTCGGTGTACTACACGAGGCTCCGGGGCGAAGCATTTTCTGGACGTATGTTTTCGGGGTCCTCTGGGGATTAGGAGGCCTCACTTTCGGATTAACGATGCGGTATCTGGGCATGTCGCTCGGCATGGCCGTTGCCCTCGGATACACGGCCGCGTTCGGTACGCTGATCCCGCCGATTTTTCGCGGGCAATTCGCCACGGAAGTCTTGGGAACGCGCTCGGGCCTCACGATTCTGTTTGGTGTTGCCGTCTGCTTGCTCGGCATCGTTCTTGCCGGTGCCGCCGGCGTGTCGAAAGAGAGGGAGTTGTCAGAAACCCAAAAGCGGGCCGCGATCAAAGAATTCAATTTGAAAAAAGGTCTTCTGGTGGCGACTTTCTCCGGTGTCATGAGCGCCTGTTTTGCGTATGGCCTGGCGGCTGGTGATCCCATCAAGGCATTAACGGTTCTCCATGGCACGCCGACGCTATGGCAAGGGCTCCCAGTGCTAGTGGTCCTTCTGCTGGGCGGATTCACGACCAACTTTATTTGGTGCGCCATCCTGAATTTTCGCAATCGAACCTTCTATCAATATTTTGATTCGCAAATTCGAGGTGAAATCCCGTCCCGAGGGACAGAGCCGATTATCGAAAATGTGACCGACGCACCTGCTGAGGAAATGGCGGTCGCGTCAGGCCATGGAGAGGCCTCCGCGACCCGCGCCCCAATGCTATCCAACTATTTTTTCTCCGCGCTCGCGGGAACAACCTGGTACATGCAATTCTTCTTCTACACGATGGGTGAGACCCAGATGGGGCGCTTCAAGTTTTCCAGTTGGACGCTGCACATGGCCAGCATCATCATCTTCAGCACGCTCTGGGGTATCGCGCTGAAAGAATGGAACGGCACAGGTCCACGGACCAAATGGCTGGTAGCTTGCAGCCTGCTGGTACTTGTCGCGTCAACCATGATCGTCGGCTACGGCAACTATCTCGGAACAAACGCTTCCGCGATACGCGAAGCCTTCGCACATTGAAACTTTCCAGTGATTTGCGCTGTGAAAATTGGTGGACGTGGCCGGGATCGAACCGGCGACCCCCTGCTTGCAAAGCAGGTGCTCTCCCAGCTGAGCTACACGCCCACAGCGGGAACTGTTATTGATTTTAAAGCATCTGCATCCGTTCGCAAACTTCGAAACACTGGGGTTTCCTCCGTTGTGTCAGAGCCGCGCCGAGATACTGACATACGCTACTGTCTCGGTTTGAATATCCGCGAGCGACTCTCGGTCTGGTAGAATCTCAGCAAAGCACAGGCGTCTATCAATGAATCGAAGGAACTTTCTCAAAACCGCCAGTATCGTTCCGTTGGTTGCGAGCGCTGCTCCAACGTCCTTCGCCACGCACGCCTCACTTGATTCCGCTAACAGCCCTGCGTCGACTTCAACCAATGCTTCCATGCAAGAGCGCTATCAACTCACTTTGCGCCGAGTGCTCACAGGAACGTCTCCAGCTTTTACCGAGGAATTTCTGCTGGCGGATGTGCGCCCAACTGCGGGACGGAGATTCACGGAGTTTAGTGGCGACACTTCCGGTAGGTACATCGGAGCATTGGCTACGGCTGCCCGCGTCTATCGCACTAACTTTCCAAGCCTGGATATTCTTGTCGAAAAAGTAGTTTCGCTGCAGAAGCCCGGGGGATATTTCGGCAGCGGTTTCCACAACGATCATCCGACCGATCAGGATCTCGCATTGCTCTGGGGCAATGGCCGCCTGCTTGTCGGCCTGCTTGAATACTATCGCTACAAACCCTCGGCTTCGGTCCTCGCCGCGTCCACGCGCCTGGGTGACTTCCTGCTCCGCATCGCGCCGCTCATGCTCTCCCAAAACATCCGCGACGAATTTGGCGCTGCACATTTCGCCAGCAGTTATATTTGCTGGACCCAGCAAACCGAAGGTCTCGCCAACCTTTATATGGTCACCCACGATGCCCGCTATCGTGCGCTCGCGGAGCAGATTGCGGCCGTCATCGAACGGCGACCGGGCGACCATGTCCATGGCTATCTCACCAGCCTCCGTGGCGTCATGGATCTCTATTCCGCCACCTCGGATCCTCGGTTTCTCCGGCAATGTGAAACTGCATGGCAGGACGTGGCTCGGTCGGAGGACCTGCTCCTCACTGGAGGAGTGCCTGAGGGCTGGAGTCCCAACAAGCACCGCACCGAAGGCTGTGCCGAAGCCGACTGGCTGCGCCTCAGCCTCTCCCTCTGGAAAGCCACCGCGAATCCCAAATATCTTTCGATGGCCGAACGCACCACGGTCAACGAATTCGCACTCAATCAGTTCGACACCGGTGACTTCGGACATCGCGTGTTGACGGAGACGGGCATCACGGGGGGCGGAGCGGTGCGCGCGTGGTGGTGCTGCACCTTACATGGGCTGCGCGCTTTTCCGGATGTGCATTCCGGTGCTTTTCGCAACGAAGAAGGGGGGTTGTACTACGACTTGCCTCTTGATAGTCGCACAGAGAATGCATCCCTTGGCCAAGTAGGCTTTTCGGCAAGCGCTACGTCCTCTCTCGCGCGGGACGGAGTCATCCAGATTACGATCCAATCCGCGCCTGAAAAATCCGCGTCTCTGAACATCCGCAAGCCGGAGTGGGCGGATAGCTTGACCGTGCGAATCAACGGCGCGCCGGCTGAATATCCTGTTGAAGGCGGCTATGTTTACATTCAGCGGCGTTGGCAGACGGGAGACGTGATTGCGGTGCGCTATGGCATGTCGTTACGAAAGCAAGCTAGCGAGAAAAAGCGAGTGACGTACTCGTTTGGGCCTTGGCTACTAGGTGCAGCTCAGGCGGACGATCCCTCGTATTTCAATGAACTGACCACGGAGAACAGACTCGCAGCTGGCGCGTTGCCTGGGCTGGCTCCTGCTGGACGCGCGTCACACGCCTTTGCCGTTCCCATCGCGGTCAAGAGCTTTCACTACGTTCCCGCCGAGTTCCCCGAACAGACAGGCACCGTGACATTGCGCGCCGTGGCCGAACAGACCGGCCAACCTTCCACATCTTGGGAATTGCGATTCCTTACAGAGGACACTGTTTAGCGCGGATTCTCTACGACCACCGGACATGCATTTCGCCGAATCCGTGCCGCAGAGCGGCCTTGTACCAACTGGCGCCTCCTGTGGTGCGCCCCCGCAATCGCTGCTCTAAGGTGAGTTCACGACTTTTATGGTCTCCATCAGCTGTTGAAACCGCGCCTCCGAATGCAGCATCGCAAATTTCGGATCTTCACGTGCGAATACAAACCAACTGCAGTGTTCCGCCTTCGCGGTCTCCAACCAATCGAGTGCTTCGAGACGGTCATTTAACGCGGTGTGGATGACCGCTATCCAATAGGGGCTGAAGTAATGTCTTCGTCGCAACTGTAATAACGAATCTAGAATCTCGGTCGCTGCTGCCCTATCGCCCCGACGGGCCAGACCGAATGCCAGGTGTGCCCTAGTCAGGGAACTTTGGTCCGAACGCTCCACCGCGATGTTGAATTCGGTGACGGCCTCCTCGAGCCTCCCCAGTTGCTCCAAGACCATACCAATGGCTGCGTGGCTCACCCATAGCGATCCATCCAATTCCATGGCATGTTTCAGCTCGGAAAAGGCCGCTTCATAATCCTTGGCGTAGTACAACGCCCATCCCAACACGACTGCGGTGTACGCAGAAAAGGGATCCAAATCACAGGCGCGTCGTGTCATTTCAACTGCATCTCCGTGCTTCCCGACGGCAGCCAAAAGTTGAGCGTAAGCTCCTAACGCGAGTTGGCATCCAGGATCCATCGCCAACGCCCGCACCAGAGCCGTCTCCGCGGCACTCCAATCATGCTCGTAGAGCAGCTGGTAGTAAGCCAGTGCCGTTCTTGTCTCAGGCAAATCTTCAATTTCGGAGGCCTTGTCCACGCAAGATTTGATGTCCGGAAATGCTTTTCGGGCCGGGACGACTCCCATTCGCGCTTGTACACAATGGGCATTCGCCAGCGCAGCCCATGCCATCGCGAATTGTGGACACTCGCGAACTGCCTCTTCCAGGAGAGGAATGCTTCTTTCGATCGCGCCCTCGGTGAGTCGAGCCAGCAAGTGCGATCCCTGCACAAAGTTTTCGTGTGCCTTTGGAAAAACCAGTTGCAGGTGCGAGGGACGCAATGGAAACGGGATTGAGCGCAGCACCGATCGGGCGATCTCGCGGCTGATTTCTTCTTGGCCCGCGAACAGAGTGTCGGCAGGCATTGAGTAGCTTTCCGCCCAAAGACAAGCTTGGGCATGGCAGTTCAGCAGTCTTACCGTGACTCGCGCTTGTCCGCCAGTTCCCGAAATCGCCCCCACAAGCACATAGTCTGCCGAGACTTTGCGGCAGAGAGTTACGGTGCACCTCCCCTTGGGGGAGCGTTCCGTTGTGAACTCTGGGGTGATGATCACAAATGGGGGATCGATCCTCCGTAGTTGAGTGATCACTTGCTCCGTCATCGACGGGGCCACGGAATCAGACTGTGGTCCCAAGAAAGATTTCAGCGGAAAAACGGCAAGTCGGGGACGGCCGGGCGTTGCCGTATCAGGTTCCAAACCAGCGGACCCGTGAACCGCGGCGATGAAGCGGTATCCGTGACTCCCAACTGTTTCAATAAAGTGTGGGTGAGCCGTATCGTCCTGCAACGCTGCGCGTAGCCTGCGGATGGCCACGTTCAGGCACAAATCTCCCTCGACGAAGATGCCTGGCCAAACAGTCCGGATGATCTCGCTTCTTGGTACCAACTGCTTCGGGTGCCGCAGCAGCAGGGCGAGAATCTGGAAGGGCTTATCTTGAAGCGGAACCCGAGTACCGTGGCAGAAAAGTTCGCCCGTGGTAATGTTGACTACGAATTTTCCAAACCGGAGAGTATCCGAGTTTGCTGGACCACCCATAGGTCCTCCGAGCCTTGACCGGAACTCCCTTACCCGCTGAGTGTAACGCAGTTACAAGGCGACGGCGTGCGGAATCCCTCGCCAGGGTGCGGATGAATAGGGTCGCACGCCAACTCATCTCATAGGTAGTTCATAGGTAAGCGGGAGATAACCCTGGGGTTATCACTACAGGCAGACACTGTTGGCGATATCGCGCCTCCGGTCGCATCGCCGCTTACGAACTCTGCCATGCGATCGGTTGGAGTTTTCCTGTAACGCCCCACATGGACGCAGGCAGGAATTGGCGGAATGTACTGGTGGAGGCTGGCACATTTTAGAAAGAGAGTTTCCGCCGCCCGCCGCGGTTGAGTTGGATTGGACCGAAAGGTCCCCAATATCGGAGGTGGATGATGTTGCGTGAGGCACATGCAATTTGGAAGGAGGGACCTTACACGGGAGAAGGTGCGATTTCCGCCCCGGGCGGGATTTTGACCAATGCCAAGTACAGTTTTGGATCGCTGACGGGTTTGGAGGCCTGTACTTCGCCCTGCGAAATGCTCGCGGCTGCGATTTCTTCGAGCATGTCCAGAATGGTTGCTGTCGAGATGGCCAAGGTAGGAATCCGGCCTCTTCAAGTCGAAACCGACAGCGCCTTGACGTTGAACTATGTGGGCGAGAGGCTGCGCATTGTTGGCGCAACCCTCAAGATCATCGCGCGAACCCGCGATTCGGAGGTAGCCAGGTTTGAAGAAGCCGTGGAATCGGCTCGCCGGGATTGTCCAGTTTCCAGCATTTTGAATATCGACATTCGCTGTGAAGCAAAGTTGGTTTCGGCGGCCGCGCACGCCTTTGTCTGAGAACTGCGCGAGAACGAGGTTCCGTATGGAGCTGAAGCGCACAGTCAAGTTCGAAGCGGATCGCGACCCGGAATTTGCGCGCTGGGTCAGCCACACCGTCGGCGGCGAAAGAATTCGCCACTGCTTGCAATGCGGATTGTGTAGCGGCAAGTGCCCGCTCTCGCTGTACATGGATTACACACCACGGCGTCTCATGCATCTTTCGCGTGAGGGCTTCAAGGAAGAAGTACTTGGAAGCAGCTCGATCTGGCTCTGTACGGCCTGCTACGCCTGCATGGTGAATTGCCCGAAAAACATAAATGTCACTCACCTGCTCTATGCATTGAAACAGCGGGCCATTGAGGAAAAGCGTTATCCCCGCCGGTTTGCCATTCCCGTGATGGCTCGCCAATTTTCCGATATGGTGCGTGGTTCTGGCCGCATCACCGAGAGCTGGCTGGTCGTACGGGTCTTTCTGCGTACATCGTTTTGGCGACTGCTGGGAATGAGCAGGCTCGGCGCAAAACTATTTCTTAGCGGACGCATGCCCCTGAAGAGGGAGAAAATCCATCGTCAACCGGAAATGGAAAAGCTGCTGGATTCGGTCGCGGCCACGCGAAAGGAACTGGCGTTATGAGATACGCCTACTATCCCGGGTGCTCCCTGCGAGGAACAGGACGTTCCTACGAAGAGTCGCTGCTGGCCGTTTTCCGCGCACTGGATGTCGAGATCGATGAGATTGATGACTGGAATTGCTGCGGAGCAACCACGTACATGTCAGTGGACGAACTGACTTCCTACGCGCTGGCCAGCAGGAATATGGCGCTGGCGGAGCGTGGACACAGCGAGATCATTGCACCGTGCGCCGCTTGCTATCTGGTTCTCAATAAGACTCAGCACTACATCCGTGAGTATCCCAGCATCAAGATTGTGGTGACTCGCGCCTTGGAAACCATCGGGCTCGAGTATCACGATCGCATCCGCGTGCGCCACCCGCTCGATGTTCTGCTCAACGACGTCAAACCAGAGAACATTGCCGCCAAGGTGAAAGTGCCTCTCAACGGCCTGAAGTTTGCGCCCTACTACGGTTGCCAGATCGTTCGACCGTATTCCACCTTTGACGATCAACGCGACCCTACTTCGATGGAGAGGCTGCTGGAAGCGTGCGGCGCAAAAGCGGTTCACTACCCGCTCAAGACTCTCTGTTGCGGCGGCAGCCAAAAAGGAACACTCCCGGAAGTTGGGCTGGACCTCGTTCACTACTTGCTCAAGGAGGCGCAGAAGAATGGCGCGGAGGTGGTTGCGACGGTCTGCCCGCTGTGTCAGTTCAACCTCGAATCGTTCCAGAAGGAAGCCGGGGAACGCCACGACGAAACTTCGCTTCCCGTCTTGTACTTCACCCAACTGATGGCATTGGCCTTGGGCGCGCCGGCACACACCATTGGTCTGCAGCGCGGTTTTGTACCCATCGAACCTTTGCTCACCACTAAGGAGATCGCCTATGCCTGAGATTCCGAGTGTCTCAGGTCCCGAAGACGTGCGAATTGGCGTTTACGTCTGCCACTGCGGCACCAATATTGCCGGGACTGTGGATGTGAAGGCTCTCGCCAGTTATGCGGCGTGTTTGCCGCATGTAGCAGTTTCTCGCGAGTACAAGTACATGTGCTCGGACCCCGGCCAGGCTTTGATAGAAGTGGACATCGCCGAGCACGACCTGAATCGCATCGTCGTAGCCTCTTGCTCACCTCTGCTTCACGAGGCCACCTTCCGCCGTGTTCTCGCGCGCGCAGGCTTGAACCCATTCCTGTTGCAGATGGTCAACATTCGCGAGCATGTCTCTTGGGTTCACTCCGACAGAAAAACCGCGACAGAGAAAGCTAAAGACCTGGTGCGCGCCGCGGTACGCCGTGTTTCCCTGCACAAACCCTTGGAGAAACGGCGCGTTCCAATCAATCCCAGCGTGTTGGTGGTAGGTGGCGGCATCGCTGGCATTCACGCAGCTCTGAAGTTGGCGGACGCCGGTAAGCAGGTGTACCTGGTCGAGCGGGAGCCCACCATCGGCGGCCATATGGCCATGTTTGACAAAACATTTCCCACGCTGGACTGTGCCGCTTGCATCCTGACGCCGAAGATGACCGCAGTGGGCTCGCACCCCAACATCAAGCTGTATACCTACTCCGAGGTCGTCAAGGTGGACGGCTACGTGGGCAACTACAAAGTGCGGATCAAGCACAAGCCGCGGTATGTGAATGAGGATCTCTGCATTGGTTGTCAGGAATGCATCACCGCGTGCGTGTACAAGGAAGGCAAAACTCCCGATGAATTCAATCTCGGCTTGAGCAAGAGGAAGCCGATTTATTTGGCGTTCCCGCAGGCTGTACCCCAGAAAGTCGTAATCGATCGCGATACCTGCATCGAGTTTAAGTCCGGCAAGTGCAAGAAGACGTGCATCGAAGCTTGTGGGGAGCGCCTGGCAATTGATTTCAAGCAGAAAGAAACGTTCGAAGAGATTGAAATTGGAGCCATCATTCTGGCCACGGGCTTCAAAACTTTTGCGCCCGAACGCAATCCATCCTGCGGGTACGGCCAATACCCGAATGTCTACACTTCCCTCGAGGTAGAGCGTCTCATCAACGCTTCGGGCCCAACGGGAGGTGAAGTGATTCTGCGAGACGGCAAGCGGCCCACATCCGTAGGGATCATCCACTGCATTGGTTCTCGCGACGCCAACTCCAATCGCTGGTGCTCCAAGGTTTGCTGCATGTATTCACTCAAACTCGCCCACCTCATCAAAGAGCACACCGGCGCGGAAGTTTTCAATTTCTACATCGACATGCGAACTCCGGGCAAAGGTTATGAGGAGTTCTACGATCGGCTGCTCGATGAAGGAGTTCACTTTGTTCGGGGACGCGTGGCCGACGTCAGCGACTGGGCTGTCCACCCTTCGGAAGAAGGCAAGCTGGTAATCCGCGCCGAGGACACACTGGCCGGTTTTGTCCGCCGCATCCCGGTCGACATGGTTGTTCTCTCCGTTGGGTTGGAGCCACAGACTGACGCACAAGACGTGCGCCGGCTCTTTAATATCAGTTGTTCTTCGGAAGGCTGGTTCCTGGAGCGTCATCCCAAGCTTGCGCCGGTCAGTACATTCACCGAAGGGATTTACATTGCAGGCGCGTGCCAGGGGCCAAAGGATATTCCGGATTCCGTGGCTCAGGCAGGCGCGGCCGCTGCCGAGGCGTTGGCCTTAATCGATGCCCAATCCGTTGAACTGGAGCCATACACAGCTGCGATCCTGGAACAGGACTGCTCTGGCTGCAAGAGCTGTATTCCACTCTGTCCGTACCAAGCCATCACTTTCGTAGACGAAAAGAAAAAGGCATACATCAACGAGGTCTTGTGCAAAGGTTGCGGAACCTGCGTCGCCGGTTGTCCATCAGGTTCGATCCAGCAAAACTTCTTCGAGGATGACCAGATCTTTGAAGAGATCGAGGGGGTGCTGGCCTATGCTTAATCGAGATCCCCGCGCATCCGAGATTTCCCAAGACAGATTCGAGCCCCGGATCGTCGCGTTCTTCTGCAACTGGTGCACCTATCTGGCCGCCGATTTGGCCGGAACCTCTCGGCTGAAGTACGCGCCGAACATCCGCGTAGTTCGCTTGATGTGTTCGGGCCGCGTCGACCCGCAGTTCGTCCTTGACGCTTTCGCTCATGGTGCCGATGGCGTCTTTATTGGTGGCTGTCATCCCGGAGATTGCCATTACCAGGAAGGAAACTACAAGGCCCTCAGGCGCTACCGCCTGTTGAAGCGTGTGCTTAAGGATATGGGAATCGAGGAAGAACGCTTTCGGCTGGAGTGGATCTCGGCGGCAGAGGCGGACCGGGTGCGAAGTGCCATCAATCAGATGGTCGAGAAGGTGCGGGAACTGGGACCGTTGAATCTACAGGTGAAAGACGCACCGAAGGCCTCCACCGAGGAGGTGTGCGTGTGATTCCCTGCAAACCAAAAGTAGCTTTCTATTGGTGCGCCTCCTGTGGCGGCTGCGAGGAAGCGGTGGTCGACCTGGCCGAGGCGATCCTGGACGTGGTCGCCAAGGTGGACATTGTTTTTTGGCCTGTGGCGATGGACTTCAAGCGCAAGGATATTGAGTCCATGGCGGCCGGTTCGATCACCGCGACATTTCTGAATGGCTCCATCCGTACCTCAGAGCAGGAAGAAATGGCGCACTTGCTCAGAAGTAAATCGCAATTGCTTGTCGCCCTGGGATCGTGCTCACATCTCGGCGGCATCCCCGGGCTTGCCAATCTGTTCGATCGCACAAGCATACTGCGGGAAGTCTATATTCAGCCGCCAAGCACGGTAAATACCGGAGGAACTCTTCCACAAGCGCATTATCAAGATAATGGGCACAGCTTGGAACTCCCTGTCTTCCACGAAACGGTGCGCTCGCTCGATCAGGTGGTGGATGTTGACTACTACATACCCGGGTGCCCGCCCACGCCAAAGACTTTTGCCGCAGCACTGCAAACGCTTTTGAGTCACCAACTACCGGAAAAGGGTAGCGTTCTCGCTCCGGACTGTGCGCTGTGCGACGAGTGCCCTCGTAAGGACACCAAGCCGGAGAAGCCCGTCTTTAGCGAGTTCAAGCGCCCGCAGCAAATGCTTGTCGATGAACAGAAATGTCTGTTGGCCCAAGGGTTCCTATGCATGGGCCCGGCCACGCGCGCAGGTTGCGAGGCTTTGTGCGTGCGAGGGAACATGCCATGCACAGGTTGCTACGGCCCGACCAGTCGAGTGAGGGACCAAGGCGCAAAGATTCTCTCCTGTCTGGCGGCATTGCTTGAAAGCAAGGATGAGCAAGAGATCGATCGCGTGTTGGGTACGATCCCGGATCCGGTTGGAACTTTCTATCGCTACGCTCTGCCTGGATCGTTGTTGCGACGAAAGAAGCTCGATGGCGTCCCGCAAGCTCCGCTCGCGCCTCGTTGAGGTGGCTTATGCCTGATCAGAACCAAGAAGCACCACCCAGCATCTCCCAGGGAGGAAACGCGCAGGCAAGCAATGTCTCCGTGCGAACGCACATCACGATTGATCCCATCACTCGCCTTGAAGGGCATGGCAAAATCGAGATTTTTCTGGACGATGCGGGAGCCGTGCAACGCGCCTATTTTCAAGTACCCGAACTTCGGGGGTTTGAGAAGTTCGTGCAAGGGCGCCCCGCTGAAGAAATGCCACAAATCACGTCGCGCATCTGCGGCGTGTGCCCCACAGCGCACCACATGGCAGCAACCAAAGCACTCGATGATCTTTACAAAGTTGATCCACCACCCGCGGCCAAGATGATTCGCGAACTGATCTACAGCACCTTTATCGCCGAGGACCATGCCCTTCATTTCTATTTCCTAGGTGGGCCCGATTTTGTAGTTGGGCCGAACGCACCTGCGGCCGATCGGAATGTGCTGGGAGTGATCGCAAAAGTAGGAATCGAGACGGGTAAGAAAGTAATCACCATGCGCCGGCGTCTCCGTGAATTAGTGGCGCTTGCCGGTGGAAAGGCCGCACATCCCGTGTTCGGTTTGCCGGGGGGCGTCGCCAAGCACATAACCTCCGAAGCGCAGAAGCAATTTCAAGAAGTCGCCGACGAGGCTGTCGATTTCGCTCAGTTCACGCTTCAGCTATTCGAAGAAGTTGTGCTCAAGAATAGCGATTATGTCAGTCTGATTCTTTCCGACGCGTACACCCATCGCACCTACTACATGGGAATGGTGGACAGTCAGAATCGTGTCAACTTCTACGATGGCTTGATTCGCGTTGTAACGCCCGAGGGTAAAGAGTGGAAGAAGTTCGCGTCACAGAAGTATCTGGAACACATAGCGGAACACGTTGAACCTTGGAGCTACGTAAAGTTTTGCTACCTGAAGTCAGTCGGATGGAAAGGTTTCACGGAAGGCGAGGGCAGCGGCATCTACAGCGTGGCCCCACTGGCACGCCTGAATGCCAGCGACGGGATGGCCACGCCTCTGGCGCAGAAAGCTTACGACGCATTCTTTTCGACCCTCGGCGGTAAGCCGGTGCACCACACACTGGCAAACCACTGGGCGCGATTGGTGGAGTTGCTCTACGCTGCCGAACGAATGAAAGAGTTGGCGGCGGACCCGGAACTGACCGACGACAACATCCGCGTGTTGCCTACGGAGAAACCGAAGGAAGGCATCGGCATTGTCGAGGCGCCGAGAGGGACACTCATCCATCACTACCAGACCGATGAGAATGGCCTGATCGAGAAAGCAAATCTGATCGTCGCCACGCAGAACAATGCCGCGCGAATCGCAATGAGCGTTGAAAAGGCCGCCAAAAAACTGATCTCGGGGGCCAACGTTCCCGAAGGTGTCCTCAACCAGATCGAAATGGCTTTCCGTGCTTACGATCCCTGCAACGGATGTGCAACCCACTCCCTACCCGGTAGCATGCCGCTGCTGGTGCGGGTCCGGAATCAAAGCGGCAACACTCTGACCACGTTGCGTCGCGACTGCAATGGGAGTGTGCATCGTGATTAGCCCTGGAGTGGATTCGCGTTCACGATCCGTAACGGTCGGACCTGATTTGCGAGTGTTATGCCTGGGCAACATACTGCTGGGTGACGATGGTTTGGGCTGCGCAGTCGCAGACCAACTTCAGCAGTTTGCCTCGCAAGACGTGGATATTTGCTGTACGCCAGAAAGCGGACTCCACTTGCTGGACTGTCTGTTAGGTGTGCGACGGCTGGTGGTCGTTGACACCGTGCAGACGGGTAACGCTCCCCCCGGTACGATCTACAAATTCCACGATTCCGAGCTTCCAATGGTTCCTGGTGGATCGCCTCACTATGTGGGTCTGTGTGAGGCCTTGGCTCTCGCCCGAAATTTGGGCCTGCCCGTAGCAGACGAAGCCATCATCCTTGCGGTCGAAATTGTAGATTGCCTGACTCTGGGTGAGGAGATGTCTTCAACAGTGCGGTCAGCAATTCCCGCTGTGGTAGAGATGATTCGGAACATGATGCCCGCCGCGGTGAGCGAACAAGCCCCGCAGTAGCAGTGAAACAGCCCGCCGCGGATTCTCCAACTCTCTTGCTTTTCGCCATGGATTCGCTCCCGTACGTTGCTGGTGTTCTGCCGGGAATATTGGCAATGGAGCGCGTTATTCCTCGCCTATATCTTCATTCCACACCGAGGGATTGGCGAGAATGTAATCCGCTAGCAGGGTCACACATTCTTGCGAGTCCAGATCGACTACCTCAACTCCCAGCGAACGTAACCATTCGATGCCACCTTGAAAATTCTTGCTCTCCCCTATCACAACGGTCCCGAAACTAAACTGCCGCACCAGTCCGCTGCAATACCAGCATGGCGCCAGCGTCGTCACCATGATCAATTTCCGGTAACTTTTTTGCCGCCCCGCGTTTCGAAACGCATCCGTCTCTCCGTGCATCGATGGATCGCCTTGCTGAACGCGACGATTATGCCCCGCGCCAATCAACTTGCCGTTCTGATCAAAAATCGCAGCGCCAATAGGAACGCCGCCTTCTTTCAGTCCGAGCCGCGCTTCGGCCAAAGCCACCGCGAGCATGGATCGGTAATCCAATGTTGAATTCATCGCCACTCCTCCCGAATGTCGCCCGCCAGACTTTATCGCAGCTTCGGTAGTGAACGAAAGACACCAGAATCAACCCGATTCTTGCGATGGCCTGCATCCTTGCGAAACCATGGAGACGCAGAGGTTGTGTAGCGGCCTTCGGCTGCGGCGGGCGCTACGGATTTTTCGAAACGGATTGACTCAGGATTTACCGTGGTTGAACAACGATTCTGAGAACATTCGGATCAGGAGAGCGTTGCCTGCAGCACTTCGCGAAGCAGTTCCTGCTTTTGCGCAGTCAACTTCTTTCCCTCTGCCGTCAGGTAGAAAACATCGATTGCTTTCTGGCCTTCTGTATCGATCAGCGCCACATCAATGTTGCAGGCCAATCGGGCTAGCGCCGATCCAATGCCATACAAAAGCCCTGGCCGGTCTTGCGTCACAACCTCCACCAGCGTGCAGTGGTCGGAGGAGCCTTCATCAAAATTAATCGCTGTGGGCACTAAGACCTTCGGCGGTCGCGCCACGAACCCCGCGAGCCGGCCTTTCAGCAGTGGTTCCAGCGCTTGCTTCCCATTCAGCACGTCCGCAATGCTCTCCTGGAACCTGCCGATTTCCCCGGGATTCAATTCCAATGTCCTGTGCAGGTCCGCGAAGTGGAACGTGTCCAGAACCACTCCCGCGGTATTCGCGAATGCGTCCGCCTTCACGATGTTCATTCCCCAAGCCGCCAGCACACCCGCGATCGTCGCGAACAGTGCTGGCCGGTCCGCCGAAAGCAGCGTCAGCACGTAAGCGTGGTGCGTCTTCTTGACTTCTGTCTGCACCGGTTCGCCACCAAGGTTCCGGTACAGTGCGAAATGCTCCGCGATTTCCGCCGCAGAGTGTACTGACAGGTAACGGCGCGGGAAGCCATCCAGGAACCGCTCGATTTCCTTTTTATCCGCTCCTTCGGCCAGCGCGCGCACCTGCTCCAGCAGTGGGGCTTCGTCAGAGGCGTGCAGTCGATCGCGATCCAGGGTCCGGCTGAAATGGTTGGAGGTCGCCACGAACAATTGCCACAGCATTTCCGCTTTCCACGGAGTCAGCGCTTCCGGGTTCACTGCATGAATATCCGCGTAGGTCAGCAGGCAGAGCCGCTGCAGACGTTCGTGTGTGTTTACCGTCGCAGCAAAGCCGGACACTGTGGATGGATCGAAAATATCGCGCCGCTGCACCGTGGCGGACATATCCAAATGGTGCTCGATCAGAAAATGAACTTCCGCTTTTTCGTCCGGCATGAGTTTCAGCCGGTCGGAGGCTATTTCAAGCGCCTGCAAACTGCCGGTCACGTGATTCTCCACCGGCATGCCTTTGCCCACGTCATGCAAGAGCAGCGAGAGAATCAGTAAATCGCGGCGATCGGCCGTTCGCCACAACGCCGCGAAAGGTTTGCCCAATGGCTCTTGCGGATCGGTCAGTTCCTGCAAGTGTTCAATCGTTCGCAGGGAATGTTCATCCACGGTGTAGCGATGATAAAAATCCCGGACCACCAGCGAATCGATGACCCGAAACTCTGGCAGCACTTCCGTTAGCAGGCCAAGCCGGTGCATCGGCCGCAGCGCCACTCCGGGATAGTCCCCGCCCAGAATCTCCGATAGCACCGCCCAACTGATTCGCGAATTTCGTTGCGGCAATTCCGGGTGCGTCATGATGTAGGCGATGCTGCGCTCCGCGTCGCGGCTCAACGGAACGCCCGTGCGGGCCGCCTCCGCCAGCAGCGCGTAGGTCACATTGCGGTCCGCGAAAAGCTGTTCGCTGGTGATTTCCATCAGCCCATCTCGAGCAGCGAACGGTCTTCCACTCGGAACTTCCGTCTTCGGCCCCATCGCCGCGTTCATCAGGCGCTGCCTCAAGGAAATCGTCACCGGGGCCCGCTGGTCCACATATCGCAACAGTTGCCGGTTCAGCGTTCGCGCGTGGCGGAAATACAGACGCATCCATTCCGCCGCATTCCTCCGCAAATTGTCGTCGATTCCAAGCGAGCGCTCGGCCGCTTGAGCTTGCAGTTCATAGGTGAGCGTGTTGTCATTTCGTCCATTGCTGTAGTGCAAGAAGCATCGTATCGCGCTCAAGAATTCCACGGCGTTGCGCGTCAATTCATCTTCATTCACCGGGCTGAATCGTGGATCCCGCCGGTCTCCGGCTAATTGGCGCATCCACAGCGTTGAATGGAAGTCGCGCAATCCGCCCGGGGCGTCCTTCACGTTCGGTTCCAGATGGAAAATAGTATTCCCGTAACGTCCCAGCCGTTCCCGCGTCAGCCGCTGCAATTCGACCAGAAGAAACGGCCGCGCCTGTTTTTCGGCCACCGACAAAACTTTAGCGTCCAGCTTTTCAAACAGCGTTTTGTCGCCATCCAGGAAACGCCTGTCTAGCAGTGCCAGGTGGAATTCCGCGTTGTCCTGCTCGATTTTCTTGCACTCGTCGATGGTGCGCCCCGCCGAACTCACGCGGAACCCCAAGTCCCACAGCATGCGCGAAAATTCCGCGATCAACGGACGCGATTCTTCTTCGATCTTTTCGTTGGCAAACAAAAAAAGCAGGTCCAGATCAGAATAGGGAAACAGAACCTCGCGCCCATAACCGCCCAGGCCCAGCAGCGCCAGTCCCTGGTTCCCTGCGTCCTTTACGTTTTGCAGTTCACCGAAGATTTTCCGAATGGTTTCGTCGGCCAGTTCACACAACTGCCGCAGCGTTTCCTGCGCGCTCGCTCCGTTCTCAAACAGCTTGCGTATCCGCTCCCGTTGGGCCTCGCAGTGCGGTCCCAGCACCGATAGCGGCGTTACCGGTTCTTCCATTTTCTTTTTCGGGCGAATACCTGGAACGAGACCTGGGCGGGGCGAGGACATAGTCGATTTCAGAGCGCGCTTTCGCCTCGTTCCTCATTCCTTATCCGAATCGCTTCGTCCACCCGCGACAAGAATATTTTACCGTCTCCTATTTTTCCAGTCTTTGCACTCTTTAATATCGCATCCACCGCCCGGTTTACCAACTGGTCCGGCAACACCACTTCCAGCTTTACCTTCGGCAGCAAGTCGACGGTGTACTCTCGACCTCGGTACACTTCCGTGTGCCCCTTCTGCCTTCCATGTCCGCGCACTTCGGTCACCGTCATTCCTTCCACTCCAATTTCCAGCAGCGCCTCTTTCACCGATTCAAATCTCGACGGCTGAATGATCGCTTCAATTTTCATCATACGAATCTCTGCTCCCGCCTCGAGTTATCAACCGCCTTGCCCCATCCCTCAAGATTCCAGGTTATATCCTTCTTCACCGTGCAGCGTAATGTCCAAGCCCTCTAGTTCCTGCTCTTCCGTAACGCGCAGCCCTACCGTCACGTCCACGATCTTCAAGATGACCATCGTGCCCGCCAGCGCCAGCAACCACGCAATCAACACTCCAACCATTTGATTGCCCACTTGGCTCCAGTGTCCGTCCAGCCCACCCACCGCCTTGCCGTCGCCGAAGATCGGGTTAATCGCAAATTGTGCGAACACGCCAGTCAGCAACGCGCCGATCGTCCCGCCTGCTCCGTGCACTCCAAACGCGTCGAGCGCATCGTCGTAGCCGAAGATCCCTTTGAATTTCGTTACCATCCAGAAGCAGAAAATTCCCGCGATGAACCCGATGGTCAGCGCCGGCATAGGCGCAACAAATCCGGCCGCGGGAGTGATTGCCACTAGTCCTGCCACTGCCCCCGAAATCGCGCCCAATGCGCTGGGGCGCCCGTTTTTGATCCATTCCGCCAAGCACCAACCGATCGCCGCTGCCGCGGCTCCAAAATGCGTGGCCACGAATGCGCTCGAGGCCAGCCCGTTTGAAGCCAGGGCGCTTCCCGCGTTAAACCCAAACCACCCCACCCACAGCAGACAAGCTCCCGTGAAGCTCAAAACCAAACTGTGCGGCGGCATAGGCTGCTTCGGGTAACCTACGCGCTTGTTCAGGTACAGGGCACACACTAACGCGGATACCCCCGACGTCACATGCACCACGGTGCCACCTGCAAAATCCAGTGTAGGGAATCGACCCCCGAGCGATGCATTTAGAAAGCCGCCCTTGCCCCAGACCATGTGCGCCATTGGCGCATACACCACCAGAAACCACAGGGTCATGAACAACACCGTCCCTGAGAATTTCATGCGCTCCGCAGTAGCCCCGGTGATCAGCGCCGGCGTGATGATGGCGAACATCAACTGGTACACCATGAATGTCGATTGTGGAATGGTCGCCGCGTAATCCGCGTTGGGAATTGCTCCCACCCCGCGCAGCAGCGCCATCTGAAAATTCCCTATGAAATGTCCATCCCCGCCGAAGCACAGGCTGTATCCAACCAGGGCCCACAACACGGTGATCAACGCCATCAGCGCGAAACTCTGCATCATGATTGCCAACACGTTTTTCTGCCGTACCAACCCGCCGTAAAACAATGCCAGTCCCGGCCCCGTCATCATCAGCACTAGCGCCGCACTCACCAGCATCCACGCGTTGTCGGCCGATAATTGCGCCGCAGTTACTCTCTGTTCCAGTTGGTTCAATCTTTCGGTGACGGCTTGAGGAACTTGCGAGGAGGGGGCGCTGGCCGGAGGGTTCGTAGCAGGGGATTGCTGCGCGAGCAGCGGGACAGCAAGCAGCACCAGGGCCAATACGCTACAACAGACGATACCCATGCGCTTCATCGAATTCTCCAAGGCGAATGGATGCGCGTCCACTCTGCTCTTCTCATTCGCGATAGCAATTGGGGACTTACCACTTGTGTAGGCCGATTATACTCACCGCCGTCGGCTCACCGCACTTTGAAATTTTTCTGCCCTGCATTCATTTTTCGGATAGCTCTCCGCGTAAGAGCTTCCTTTTGATTTCACTGGCGAAGTGATCTGCATCGCGTGTAGGTCGAGGGATGCGAAATCCGCAGGTCACCTCAAGCGTCAACCGGATAGCGGTTTCCAGGCTTACTCGGTGCCCTTGCGAGACGTACACCGGACGCACCCCATCACGAGTCCGCACCACCGCACCGATCCGCTCTCCGCCGGCTTTCTCGTCCACCAGTTCTGTCCAGCTTCCGGCTTTTCGCTTCAGTACACCGTGCGTGCCGATCAGAATGCTCTTCGCACAGCCGATCGAAGGTTTATCCAGTAGCAGGCCCAAATGAGCCGCCAGTCCCGTCCGCCGCGGATGCGCATATCCCTGCCCATCACAGAACAATAGATCCGGCAACTCTCTCAGTTTTTTCAGTGCTGCCAGCAATGCAGGTATCTCTCGGAAACTGAGGAACCCTGGAACGTACGGAAACTCCAGTGGAACGATCGCAAATTCCCGCGCAATCTCTTCCATCTCCGGAAAGCGGTACGTTACCACGCAGGCAATCGCTCGATTCGCCTCGCGCAGGCGGTTCCATCGGTTCCCCTTCTTCCGCATTGCCTGCGAGCCGGTCAGCACAAACGCCGCATCCAGCCCCGCCACCGTTCGAATCTTTCCCAGCCGATCTCTTCCTTCCCACAATTCGCGGAGTTTGTCCTGGACTGCTCGTGCCTCTTGGCACGA
The DNA here is from genome assembly GCA_035271845.1 of Candidatus Acidiferrum sp. GTDB lineage: Bacteria > Acidobacteriota > Terriglobia > Acidiferrales > UBA7541 > Acidiferrum. The sequence goes on along the minus strand of DATERF010000071.1, from coordinate 31,844 downwards.
CACGTTCCAGCCGTGCTGCCGCGCCTCTATTGATTTGTTCTTCATACTCTTCATCGTATAATGCAGAGGCCACCAACGCTGCCGTGGCCTTTGGGTTTAGCGGCTGTCGACATCGAACTGAGGGAATCTCAAATGACGCTCCATCCAGCTCTGGAAGTTTCTGCCCGCGAGGCTGCCGGCATCCATTACCTCCAGGTCCATGGCCGTCTCACCATTGGCGAACCTAGTGAACATTTGACCGAGTTCACTCAGAATCTTATGCAGCGCGGCGCGCGAAAGCTCGTCGTCAACCTCAACGACATTCCCCAAATCGATAGCTCCGGCATTTCCGCTCTCGTCAAGCTTTCCATTTCCCTCGCTCGTCAGGGTGGTGGCTTGCACCTCGTCTGCGGTCAGGGCCGTGTCCGTGACGCCCTCACCGTCACCCGCCTCGTCGAAGCCATCCCCACCTTCGAACACGAAGCCGCCGCCTCCGCCAGCTTCTAGCTGCGCACGAAACTGTCCCGCATCCCGACGTGCCTCTGTAGTGGCCGATCATTAGATCGCTCAGTCGCGCTCTAACAACACCGCCCGTCATTCCGAGCGCAGCGAGGAATCTCTCGTCTCATTGTGCTAGAGTCTCGTGCATGTGGGCCGCTGCCGCATTTCGTGCCCTCGCTCTGCTAGCTCTTGGGGCATGCGTGCTTTCGCTTTCGGGCCTTGCACAAGAACCTCCACAGAAAACAGACCGCGCCAAGCCGCTGGCGTTGCAGCCATTCGCATCAAATTCGAGCACGGATGCAGGTCCAATCGAAATTGGGAATTTGCAGGATTTCGCGGCACGACTACTCCATCACGCGCCGGACGCCGGCTGCCTGGCAAAATGCAAAATCCTCGTAACCGATTTTGTATTTCCGGACGGTTCCACGTTTCCGAATGGGATATGGTGGGCGGACGAACTGTCCAGGCGATTTGCAAGTCCGGAAAACAAAGTGCAAGTCGTAGATCGCGCCTTGCTGAGCTACTTCATGCAAAAACAGAATATTCCGGCGAAAATCGCAAACACAGAACCTACCGCGCGCTGGCTAGGGAAGAAATGTGACGCAACTGTTGTGCTTATCGGTCAGGCGAAAATGGTCACAAGTGGCGTTGTCGAACTCTCTGCCCGCTTCCTGAACGTAAACGACAACAATCTGATCGGCCCTAGTTCTGAGGTTGATCTTGCCGTCGATACACCGGCTAATCTTGCTCCCATGGACGGTCTTTCACCAGCTCTGCGTCTTCCGCCGTTTCCCAAGATTGTGGATGGCGAGAAAGTTTACCGGCCCGGCACTAACGGTGTCGGCACGCCGAGTTGCTTTTACATGCCGAACCCTCCCTACACGAAGGATGCTCGAGAAGCGAAGTTTTCCGGGAGTATTACTGTTGAAGCGGCCCTTGGCTCTGACGGACTTCTCAGAGCCGTCAGAATCGTGAAAGGTGCACCGTTTGGGCTCAACGAAGAGGTCATCAAAGTGCTGAGCACATGGAAATGCAAACCTGCACAGCTCGATCGTAAGCCGGTCACCACAGTGGTGCACTTTGAAGTGAATTTCCGGCTGTACGACCAATGAGCTAGCCGCCCTTCTTCAACTCCGCCAGCACCATTTTTGCCAGCTCTTTCAGCGTCTCAAAAACGCCTTGGCCGTTGATTGCAATTCCCGCAATCACCGGTTCGTCCTTCTTCTGCAGTTGTTTCGTCAAGTCTTCTACCGTCAGCACATTCGGCAAATCGCGCTTGTTCAATTGCAGCACGTAAGGAATCGTCGCAAAATTCAGGTTATGTTCCTTCAGATGTTCCTGCAGATTTTCTAACGTTTCGAAATTCGCGTCCAGCCGTTCTTCCTGGGAATCCGCCACGAACACAACGCCATCCGCGCCCTTCAAAATCAATTTCCGGCTGGCTTCATAAAACACCTGGCCAGGCACGGTATATAAATGAAAGCGGGTCTTGAATCCGCGCACCGTCCCCAAATCCAAAGGCAGAAAATCAAAAAACAGCGTGCGGTCCGTCTCCGTCGCCAAAGACACCATCTTGCCTTTTTGATTTTGTCCTGTGTGGTCGTAGATCCACTGCAGATTCGCGGTCTTTCCACCGAGACCCGGACCGTAGTACACCAGCTTGCAATTAATTTCGCGCGCAGGAAAATTGATGAAAGGCACGAGTCGTCAACCTGAGTTCCGTCTTGAACTTATAACACACGCGCTCGGGCAGGCCAATCTTCCCGATGCGTTCCATCCGTCGCCAGGTACGCTTCTAGTTTCCCGGAGAAGGGCGTTTCTCAGGTAGGTTATTTTCGCACATGCTGCCGGACGGTAAAGGCTATTCAACTGTGCACTTTCCACAGCCTTTTCCCTTCCGTTGACGGATGCTCGTACCTTTGTTACATTCGCGCCATGGCTAAAGTCCATAAGTCTGCCCCCGGCCGTGCCAAGTCGCCGGCCCCTCACAAGACTAAGTTAAAGAAAATAAAGGTATTACCAGCGCTGCCTCCGCAGCGCGGTGGAGTTGAGATGGTTGACCCCCTCGTCCAGGCTCAGATGAAACTCTACGAAGAGGCCATGAGCCTCTTCCATCAGCAGAAATTTCAGCGTGCCAAACAGGAACTGGAACGCGTGATTGCCGGCCCCAGCAAGGAACTTGCCGACCGCGCCCGCACCCATTTGCGCATTACCGAACAGCGCATGAAGCCCACCGCCGATCAGAATCCTCGAAGCCCTGAGGATCATTATCAGCGGGGTGTCGCCATGATGAATTTGGGCCGCTGGGACGAAGCCCGCGAAAGTCTTGAAAAAGCTCGCAAGCTCGCACCTAAAGCCGATCATATTCATTACGCGCTTGCTGCTCTCGATTGCCTAACCGGCGAAGCGGATTCTGCGTTAGCCAATCTAAAGATCGCCATCGATCTCCGTTCCGCCAACCGCTATCACGCGCGCAACGACGAAGACTTCAATTTCCTGCAAGAAGACCCGCGTTTCACCGAATTGTTGTATCCTGAAAAAGAAGGCTATTCGGGCTAGATTCTCCGTTGGCATTTCTGAAACTTCGTCCCAGCGCAGACAGGCCGCGCAGTAATTATCCCTTGGTTAGCGATTTACGCAGGAAGGCCGCTCCGCTTCATGTGTTGGAGTTTCGGTATTTGAGTTTTTCATGAAAAAGCTCCGCTCAAAGACGGGTCCTGCGGTTGGCCTGCGCGTGGTTGCTTTAGGCGGCGGCACCGGTCTTTCCGCATTGCTTCGTGGTTTGAAAGAACACGTGGTACGCCGCAGCGATCAGCATCCCACTCTCGAACGGCCAATCACAGACCTTGCTGCCATTGTTACGGTTACCGACGACGGAGGTAGCTCTGGACGCCTTCGCCGCGAGAACCGAATCTTGCCCCCCGGCGATATCCGTAACTGCATGGTTGCTCTTTCCAAAGATGAAGCCCTGCTAAGCCGCCTGTTTCAATATCGCTTTCATGTCGGCCGTGGCCTGCGCGGACACAACTTCGGCAATCTCTTTTTGGCCGCTCTCACGCACGTGACTGGTGACTTTGCCGAAGCCGTTCGCGTATCCGCCAAAGTCCTCGCCGTTCGTGGCCGCATTTTCCCGTCCACTCTTTCGAATGTGCATTTGGTCGCAACTCTCGCCAATGGCAAACGCGTGCAAGGCGAAACTCGCATCTCGCGCAGCCAGAGCCCCATCCACAAAATTGAATTGAACCCGCGCCGCGTCCGTCCGCTCCCCGCAGCCATCGAGGCCATTCAACAAGCGGATGTTATCTTCCTCGGCCCCGGATCGCTCTATACCAGCGTGATCCCCAATCTTCTGATTCCGGAAATTGCGCACGCGATCGTGCGGTCCAAAGCTCCGCGCGTGTACATTGCCAACCTCATGACCCAGCCGGGAGAAACCACAAATTTCACCCTCAGCGATCATCTTCGTTCCATCAAGCAGCACGTTCATGGTCCCGTGATTGACGCGGTGGTCGCCAATCGCCAGTCGGTCTCTCCAGAAGTTGCTCGTCGTTACCGCGCACAAGGAGCAGATCCCGTTGTTCTCGATCGCGACAACATCCTCAAGCTGAAAGTCCGCCTCATTACCGGCAATCTCGTCGAAGAACACGGCGTCCTCCGCCACAATTCCGCCCGCCTAGCTCGCCTGCTCATAGACGAATTCCTGCCTAGCCACCGTCGCTGACTTCCAGTTTGTTGTTTTTTCCTGATAACCGGTCGCTGATATCTGATATCCGTTTTCGATCACTTCAGCGTAAACCGTATTCCACCCCGCACAAAAATCGGCGGCCCCACGGTCAACACCGGAGTCGCCGCGATCCCGAATCGATCGTTGGTCAGGTTCTGTACCGCAAAGAACACGGACGTGCTTTTTCCAAGTCTCCGCGACACCTGCGCGTCCAGCGAAAACGCCCGCCCGAGCGGCAACAAATTCTGATCGTCGTCAAACTGGTTGCCCAAAAAACGCGCCTGAATTCCCGCATTCCACGTTTTCCCGGTATAACTCGCCTGAAAACTGAACTGGTTCTGCGGCACTTGCGGCAGGAAATTCCCCTGCAGCGCGGGATTCGCCGAATAACTCAGCACCGTGCTGTTCACGAACAAGTACGCCCCGGTGACCTGCATCTGCGCCGTCACTTGCCACGAGCCCGACAGCTCAAACCCTCGTGCCTGCGTCACGCCCAGGTTCTCTTTCTGCCTTGTGATCAACACTGGTGTATTGGTGAGGGTAACGTTGGCGACCGGATCCGAAATGTCGCTCCAGAAAAAATTGCCCCGCAGGGTCAGCCGGTTCTGCCATAGCAACTGGCTCACACCCGCTTCTCCGCCCGTCAGATGCTCCCCGGTCAGCGCAGGATTCGCCAGCGTCAGTACGTTCCCGACTCGGAAATTCCGGTACAACTCGTTCAGCGTCGGAGCCCGAAACGCGCGATATACCGAAGCGTTCAAAGCCGTGCCATGCGAAAAGCTTTTCAGCAGCGATACCCTGGGACTGAATGCTGTTTCCGTTCTGTCCGCAAATGTTTTTGTTGTCAGAGTGCCGCTGGGCAGCGGAGTCCTGTCTTGGTAACCCGTGTTGTTGTTCCACGTGTCCACGCGCCCGCCAATCGTAAGCAACCAGGTTCGCGCAAACGAATACGCATCTTGCGCAAAAAATCCGAATGAATGTTGTCTTCCGCCCGCGTCCACCAACGCGGTCGCCGCGCCCAAATGGTAGTTCGTTTCCTCGCTGTGCCCTCGCACGTCCTGCGCTTCCAAACCAGCGGATACTCTGTGTTTCTCAATAAACAGCCGAGACCACGTCCCCACGAATCCGACCTGTTGCGAAGGATTCCGCTGTGCATCCGTCAACGATTCGCTATTCCGATTCGGCGCCACCGACGAAAACGTCTGGTGATACAGCTCTCGCGACCCATACACCCGAGCAGAAAAATTTCCTGCTTCCGCCGAACTCCAATCTGTTCCTACATCGAGTTCCGGTATCGTCGTATCGTTGTTCTGTAATGGCGTTCCATTTTCGCCACTCTCTCCAAAATCGCTGCCTCTCACAAAAAATCGACCCCGTTCGCCCAGGTTTCGCGACGCTTCCAAATACCCGGACAGAACTCCCGACCCCAGGCTCGTATCCACGGCCCCGCGCTGATCCGGTGGCACCGAGATGTAACCCTGCGTTTGGTAAGCCTGTCCTGCCCCCGCCAGCGTCCACCGCCCGATCGGTGTGCCCGCCGCAAAGGAAAAGTCCGGTGTGCTCATGCTTCCCATCGAGATTTCCCCGTTGGCATAAGCGGCTTCATCCGAGCGCGTCCGCAGATTCACCACTCCACCGAGCGCTCCTCCCCCGTACAAATCAGACGCGCCTCCATTTGCCACTTCCATCGATTCGATCGCTTCCTCCGGCACGCGCGCCCAATACACCCACCCGCCAAAGGGATCGTTCAAGGGAATTCCATCCAGAAGTACCGTCGACCGGCTGGTCGCGCTTGCACCCACGCCCCGCAACGACACGCCCTGCGACGTCGGATTCGCAAACAAACTGCTGGACCTCCGAAATGTACTGAATCCCGGCACTTGTCTCAACATGTCGTCTGTAACCAGGCTTCCAGACTGGTCCATCGCTTCCGACGAAATCACATATTGGCTCGTGGGCACCGCAGGAATTCGGTCGTCCGCACTGCCTTGCACTTCAATGCGCTGCAAGCCGGACGCCGGGATCAACACAATGTGCAGGTTTTCCAACGACGCACGCGCGCGAAGTTCCCGCGTCACCGTCGCGAATCCCGGGAAACTCACGACCAGCGTTCCTCCCGCCTCCACCCCTTCTACTCGAAAATGCCCTTGTTGGTCGCTCCCAGTCAGCGTGACTCCACCCGGCGAGCGAAATTCCACCTGTGCTCCCTGTATGGGCGCTTCCGTTGCGTCCACCACTGTCCCATTAATCGCGGTATGTTCCTGTCCCAGCGCCCTATCGTTCATCCCACCCAGTACCAACAAAAGGAGCAAGCACCTCCACCACGACTTCGTAGATAGCTGCACGCGAGCTTTTCTTTGGTTTGTGTCACTGCTCATTCTTTTTCTCAGGTCCGACTTTACAGTGGTCTGGTGGCCGCGATTCGCTGCATTCATCACCTAGATGGGGTCTAGGAGCCACAGGTTATCCGAATTTCTAGCCGCGTAGTTGGCCACGTGAGCCAAGCGTCGCCTATGCTACAAGCCTCGATTGCGGGGTGCCCTTGGTCTAAAGCCCTAACACTGTTCCCGTCAACACCGTCACCGATGCCTTCGGTAGCATCACCTTCTGTCCGGCTTTCGACTCCACAATGCTTCGCTTCGCTGGTCCATCCGGATCGGCGTGGCTGGTAGGTCCTGAGGAATGCCAAACATATTCTGCCGCTCCGAATGTCACCGTCTTCACCGGACCGGCAAATCCTTCGGCCACTGTTTTCCCGCCATTCTCGAACGCGATCGTCACTTCATGAGCGTTGCTCGGGTCCTTGTTAATGACCAGCAGCGACCACTGTCCATCCGGACGCTTCACCGCGTACGCCGTAATCAGGTCATGTTTCGCGTCGTCCTGCACATCTCCCGCCGCCGGATACAATTCGTGCATACCCGCTCCATGCTTTACCCAATCCAGATTCAGCATCTGGCTCGCGAAATACTGCGCGGTGTGCTGCTTGATCTCCAATTTTTCATCGGCAACGAAATTTCCATACGTACTCCACGCCTGGCATCCCGGCCGCAACGGCTCCGGCTGAATCGGCGAATGGTAGTACACCGCACCCGGACCTCCCAGTGTCAGAAACGCCCCAACGCTATCTGCCAGCCACAATCCCGCGAACAAATCCTGCATCGGATCGGTCAGCGACCAAGACACGTTGCTCTCCGTGTTCATTAGCGGCACATCCGCGGGCACTCCGTCGTCCCGCCACGCTTTCAACGTCCCCGCCACTAATTGTGGTTCGCGATATAGGTCCGACCAGTTGATTACACACGGATCCAGCGGGTAATGCTCGAACGATACAAACGCCAAATCGCTCATCCGCCCGTGCGCTTTTAAATAATCCAGGAATCGCCCGAGCCACGACGTTCTTCCCTGCGCATCTGGCCACACCTTGATGTCTTCGTTCACGCCGGTAAACACTGGTCCGCCCAGCTTCAACTTTGAATCGACCTTGTGCAGAGCCTTTGCCCATTGCACATACAGCGCTGCATAATCCTCCGGAAGCATGTATGCCCCGTCTGGCTCTTCTCCCATCTCCACGTACGAAACCTGGTAGCCGCGCTTCTCGATGTATGCGAGTTCCGCCGCACTGTCTTCCGGCGTCGCATAAATCATCGCAATCGGAATCATGGCTGGCAGATGATTCGTGTACCCACTTTTGAAAAACAGGTCAAATCCGGTCTGTATGCGCGAAGACACAATCGCATCCGCGGTATGCCAAGGGTCCACCGACGATGCCTGCGTCACCGTTTGCGCTTGTCCTGGCGTATGTTTTGCCAGGTCCACAAATTCGCTGCGCGTATTAAAGTTTCCGACATAAATTTCCGAAATCGCGTAGCCCACGCAATTTCGCGGGTCATTGTCGCCGTGTGTGTCGCAGGTGTTCGACGACTCCGTCATCCAGATTCGCAGAAACCGCGTCGCGACCGGATGATCCGCCAGACGCTGCACCTTGTTTTCGCCCGTTCCTCCCATCGCTTCGCCTTGGGGAAATTTCACCCACGTACCGGCCAACGGCTTGGTCAGTGCATCTTCCTTGCCCGTCCAATACTCCACCACATACTTGGTCGCATACGGATTCGCCCAGGCAATCTGAATCGCATCGATCTCCTGCGGAAACGCAAAGTCGATTACCACCCACTGCGGATTTGCGGAGTCCGGCTCGCCCGTAAATTTCGCACTCAGATAGGGATTGCTCTTCCAATAGGTCGCGGGATCTCCATCGGTCATCCGTGAACACTCAAACTGCCCGGAGTCACTTCGCGTCGTTCCTCGATGCTCCAGCCGATACCCATACGATTTACGCAGAAAATCCTTCGGCTCCGCGCTCCCCAGGAAATATCCGCTCTTATGCTTCTCGTCGCTCCACGTTCCATTCGGGTTCCAATGCCACGCGTCATACGTCAACTCGGTATTCTGCCGGTACGTCATCGGGCCCCATCCAGCTGATAGCCCCTCTTTGATGATCGGCTCGCTAAACACGTTCTCGAACTCCTTCTCGGGCAAAATGTCGAGCGATGTCCCCATCACCTTATCGGGATCAAACGCGATGGCTTTCGAAGCATTCACATCCACGTGGACGGTCTGTGCCATCGCCGGCAACATGCCACCAAAGCAAGCGTAAGCCGAGAGTGCCAAGCAACACATGACATTTAGCAGGGCGGAGAAGTTCATCGTATCCTCCTCGTATCGCCGCTATTATATCGATTTAACGCTTTTCTGGGGCAACGGTTTTCCCCAACAGGATTCCTGTGATCCTAAGACCATCCGACGAGGATGGGCGAAGACCTTAACTCTGAAATCAGCAAAATCTTTCGTCAATTGCCCTTTGACTAAAATTCCCGCTAACATTTCTGCTGCACTCACTCCCGCAACGGAGAACCTTCATGTCTACTTTCGGTCTCATCGAATACAAAGACGCCAGCCCACAGGTCCAAGCCGTCTACGACGACATCCTGGCTACACGCAAAACCGACTACATCAACAATTTCTGGAAGGCCATCGCCCACGACCCTGTTCTCCTCAAGCGCACCTGGGAAGGTCTGAAAGCGATCATGGCTCCAGGCGCTCTCGACCCACTCACTAAAGAACTCCTGTACATCGCCGTCAGCGTCACTAACAATTGCCAGTATTGCATTTATTCCCACATCGCCTCTGCGTTCAGCAAAGGTATGACCCCGGAAATGTTCAAGGAACTCCAACAGGTCATTGGCATTGCCAACGAAACCAACAAACTCGTCTCCGGCTATCAGGTAGCTGTCGACGCGCGCTTTCAGCCTCCTCTCGGCCCTCAAAAATAGCCCCAGACCGTTTAACCGCCGTCGGCTGTTTGCGTCGCACCCCCCGAATCCAGTGACCAGTCCGGCACAAGCCTCGGGCCTGTTTCCATCGTAGTACCCACGTACTATAGGCCCGTCTTCCCAGCCACCCCCACCATGTATAGGTACAGCAGCAGAGCTCTGTCTCGGCAGGGCTTTCGGTTGAATCCCTCTCTGAGTGGGTACTCTATGGCACCGATTTTGAAAGAAGTTGAAACCCCAGTTGCGACTACCACCACCTCCGCGTCCGCGCCACCGCACTCCAAGCCAGCCAATGAAGCGCCAGCGCGTCCTCAACCGGTCGCACTAGAGATTCCTGTTACTGTAAACGGCGCTCGAACCGTTGATGGCTCCGACAAGCGCGTTCCCTTTTCCGAGGCCACCCAAACCGTCCTCGTCTTTCCCCATGGTGCCGTCATTCGCATTGCCACGCCGCTGACTTCCGGGCAACTCGTTTTTCTGACCAACGAAAAAACGAAAAAGGAAGTCGTTTGCCAGGTCGTGAAGTCCAAATCCACCGGCACGGCCGCTGCCTACGTCGAACTTCAGTTCACCGAGGCTTCTGCCGGCTTTTGGGGTTTGCAAATTCCGGGATCGTCTGCTGCACCGGTTGCTCCGCGTCCGGCCGCGCCAGCCGCACCCGTTGCTCCAAAAGCTCCGGCACCAACGGCCCCGGTGGCCACCAAGCCTCCGGTAGCCGCAAAGCCCGTGCCTCCCGCTGCCATCTCAACTCCTCCAGTAAAGCCGGCCGTCCCAGCGCCCACTCCTACGGTCGTTCATTCCACAACCGCTGCCCCGTACTCCCCGGCCGTTACTTCGTCAAGTCCCATCCCTCCGGCATCCGTCGTTGCGCCTCCGCCTCCGGTCGCTTCCATCTCGCACACAGTTCCTGTGCCGGAACCCGTAAAACCAGTTGCACCCGTTGACGCTCCCCACGTCGCTGCCGTTCCAACGCAGCCAACTACTCCTCCGCAAGCCCACGCGATACCCGTCCCTCCCGTCCACGACTATTCGAAGGAAATCTCTGCCCTATTTGCGGTGCCCCAGGCGCCCGCTGCTCCCGCGACCCCTCAACCTCATCCCGCGCCGGTTCCTCCCGAGCCCTCCACCGAGGAACTCAAGCTGCAAGCCGCACGCCTCCAAGCGCAACTCAGCTCTTTGCTTTTCACGGAAGCGCCTTCCGCCTCGCCGGCTGCTCCCGCCTCGAAATCCGCTCCGAAGCCAGAGGCTCCAGTTGCGGAAGTTGCCAAAAAAGTTCTCGATATCGCTCAGGAAGTTGCCAAACCCGTTGTTCATAGCGAGCCCAAACCCGTTTTGCCCGCCTGCAAACCAACGCCCGCAGCTCTCGGCGTCGATGAAGAAGTCAAAATTCCTTCCTGGCTCGCTCCGCTCTCCCAAAACTCGGAATCGACCGTGGTCGATTCCACTGTCTCAACGGAAGCCGCGCCCGATCACTCTGTCTCGGTGAACTCCGAAGAGTCTTATGACGCTCTGGTTGCCGACGCCCCTCGCCGTCCGCAAACGGCAGTCTTCGGCGGACAACTGCTGGGCGAATCTGCCGCTCCCGTTGTGGAAGGTACTTCCTCCGGCTCGAAAAAAGGGCTGTACCTCGGCCTTGTTGCCGCAGCGCTTCTCGTTGCCGGCGGGGCTTGGTACTACCACCAGACTTTTTCCAGTCCCACGTCAGTCGCCGCCGCGCATTCCGCCAGTGTTCCCGCGCTCACCCAACCGATTCCGCCCTCTGTCTCCAATACTCCTGCGGCACCAGCGGTCTCGAGTCCTGCTGCCAACAACGTGAATTTATCGCCAGCGCCATCTTCGCAAACGGCAAAGAGTCAGCCTCCCACGGTTGCTCCGGCTCTCTCTGCATCCGCTCCAGCCAAAACCGCGACCCTTGCTCCCAAAAATGCTCAGCCGGACCCGGCTCCCGAGAAACCGTCTCTTGGCGACGTCCACCTCGCCGCTCCCGTGGTGAACCGCTCCGCGGGTTCCCAGCAGGAGGGCGACACATTACAAGCAATCGACACGAAAACGGTTCCTTCGGATGCCGATCCCTTTGACGCACCGGGTTCCAACCACAATGCTCCGGCTGCGCCGCTCCCTGTAGGTGGTGACGTCAAGCCGGCGCAACTTATAAAATCGGTTCCGCCCGAGTATCCAGCGATTGCCAAATCCCAACATGTCTCCGGCAAGGTTCAGATTGACGCGCTCATCGACGCAGCCGGGAATGTCGCCACTGTGAAAGTCCTTTCCGGCCCCACGCTTCTTCATCGCGCCGCTCTCGATGCGGTCAAGCAATGGAAGTACAAGCCCGCCATGCTCGACGGCGACCCGACTTCCATGCACCTGACGGTTATGGTGGAATTCCGCGCTCAGTAGTTTCGTTTAGTTATTCTTGCGACCTACTTGGCGTGTCCTTAGTGGCTCTGCGGGTAGTTGCCCTGCACCGGAAGCAGCGCTCGGGTTCCCGCCTGCGCCGTGCTTTCTTGCACCTGCTCGTCCACCCGTAGAATCATGATCCACGACAAGTGCGGAAATGGCAGAAAGCGGTCGATTGGCCGCACCACGGGCAACAGTGTATTCAACAGCTTGATTTGCCATAGTCCAAACGTCGTCTTCTTCAAGATCTTTCCATTCCACCACCACCCGGGAGCTCCGATGCGGTTGAACTTCAATACTTTCTCAACGCGAAAACCCGCCTGCTCGCATACTTCTTGTAGTTGCTGCCTCGTGTATCGACGGTAATGACCTAGCACGCGATCCAGTGATCCGTACAATCCCGGGCCGTTCGGCACCAGGATGATGGCCCGGCCATTTTTTTCGAGCGACCTGCGAATATTCCGCAACGCCTTTACATCGTCCTCCAGGTGCTCCACCACGTTCAGGCAGATCACCGTATCGAACTGCTCCTCGGGATAAGTTTCCCCTGCGCTTGCGTCAGTGTACTGTACCTGCAGATACGGTCGCGTCTGTTTCAATTTTTTCAGCCGGTCCAGATACTGCGGGTTAATATCGCTCGCCCAATACTTCGTGCGCGGAACCAAATTCGACGTCAGATTCCCGATCCCCGCCCCAATTTCAAGAATGTGTTCGCCCAGGTAGGGGCGGATCGTGTCCGCCATCCATTTTGTGAATCGCGGCGCTCGGTTCAATCGCGCCAGGATCTCGCTTCCATGCTCATCCGCCACGTAAATCCGATCCGAAATCCCATATTTCAACAGCGCGCCTAGTGCGCTGATGCCGTCCTTCCACGTAATCTTCTTTCCTTCTCCATAGGTTCGACCAGAATAGCGGATGGGCAGCTCAAATATTCGTGCTTCTCGCTTCGCCAGCTTGATGGTGATTTCCGGTTCAATCCCAAAACGATTACTCTCCAGCGGTATGCTCTTCAACAGAGCCGTCCGCACCATCTTGTAGCAGGTTTCCATGTCGGTCAGGTTCAGGTCCGTCACGAAATTGGTCAGCACCGTCAGCAGCTTGTTCCCAAGGCTGTGCCGGAAAAACAACACCCGCCGGTAATCGCTCGCCAGAAACCGCGATCCATACACGGCATCGGCCTCTTCTGTCGCAAAGAGCGGAACCATTTTGAGGAGGTCTCGAGGGTGATACTCCAGGTCCGCGTCATGAATCACCACCAAGTCCGTATCCGCGTACTGGAGTGCAGTCCGGATGGCCGCCCCTTTTCCTTGGTTCTTCTCATGCTCGTGAAAGATCCATTCCAACCGCGTGGCTCCCGGCTGCTCCAAGCCCTGTCGAATAGCCGCCAGCACTTCGCCCGTCTGGTCCGTCGACGCATCATTTACCACGACGACGCGCACTCGCTCCAACCAGTCGGATCCCGCCAGCACTTCCAGCCGTCTCAGGCTGGATTCCACCAGGTACTGTTCGTTATATACGGGCACTAGGATCGCTAGGCTCAGCTTGGATTTCATCGCTCCATCTTTCTCTTTCTCATCAGCCGGGTCAGTGGCCGTTTTGTAGTTTACTGCGACCTGTCCATCTTCCCCAACCCTTCCAGTGTTGCTTTTTGTGCGCCATAACCTTGCTCTCCGCCTTGCCCCTTAATATACTGACCACCCGGCCAATTGGCAGGTCCAGCGGGTGGGTAGCCCGTTGAATTTCTCTCCTCTTGGCCTTTTTTTCGCGCCTGATCGTCTCTTACAGGCCGAAGCTTGCTGCGCAGCCGGTTGCTCCACGAGCTGGCGCAAAGGAGACTTTTTGCATGCCCACGACGCCTGTGCCGGAAGAGATGAATGTATACCAGAACGCTGAAGCGCGTTTTGAGGTTGCCGCCAACAAGCTTGGGCTCGAGCAGGGCGTCTATCGCTATCTCAAATACCCGGATAAAGAAATCACCCTCTATATTCCAGTGGGTATGGACAACGGCCAGCTCGAAGTGTTCACCGGCTACCGCGTCCTCCACTCCACCGTACGCGGTCCCGGCAAGGGCGGCATCCGATTTGCTCCCGACGTCTCGCTCGACGAAGTCCGCGCCCTCTCGGCTTGGATGACCTGGAAGTGCGCCGTGGTCGATATCCCATTCGGTGGCGCCAAGGGCGGGATTATCTGCGATCCTCGCAAAATGTCCCGCAACGAATTGGAGCGCCTCACCCGCCGTTATACCGCCGAACTTTCGGATTGGCTCGGGCCCGAGCGGGACATCCCCGCCCCGGACGTTGGCACTAACGAGCAGACCATGGCGTGGGTCATGGACACTTACGCGATGCACGCCCGTCAAGCTACCAACGCCGTCGTGACTGGCAAACCCATCGAACTAGGCGGTTCTCGTGGACGCCGGGAAGCCACCGGTCGGGGCGTGATGATCTGCGTCGATAAAGCCATCGCCAAGCTCGGCTTGCGCAAGGAAAACACCCGCGTCGTTATTCAGGGTTTCGGCAACGTTGGCTCGCTCGCCGCGGAGCTCATGCAGAAAGCCGGCTACAAAATCATTGGTCTGGCCGACATTGGTGGTGGCCTCTATAATGAAACTAGTTTCGATGTTCCCCAGGTGGTCGACTGGGTCTACAATCGCAAAAAGCCTTTGCAGGAATTTCCTGGCGGGGGCACCAAAATGAGCGCCCGCGACGTGCTCTTCCAACCCTGCGAAGTGGTCATTCCCGCTGCGATCGAGAATCAGATCACGGAACAGAACGCGCACCACGTTCAAGCCAAAATCCTTTGTGAAGGCGCAAACGGGCCCACTACTTGGCAGGCCGACGCCATTATCGATTCCAAAGGCATCTTCACTGTTCCCGATATTCTCGGGAATGCTGGCGGCGTTACAGTGAGTTATTTCGAATGGGTGCAGGATCGCCAAGGCTTCTTCTGGCGCGAAAGCGAAGTGAACGAGCGCCTTTTCGACATCATGGACCGGGCTTTTGATGAGGTTGTCCGCTATGCGGAAACGCATCGTGTCAACAACCGCATTGCCGCTTACATGCTGGCGATTGACCGCGTGGCCACCGCTCTCAAGCTTCGCGGCATTTACGCCTGATTTGTGTTCGATTTTTTCTTGGCTTTCGGGGCAGTGCAGCGTACTCTGTGAGCCAGGTTTTCTGTAGGTTCACTCAAACGCTCCGGTGGGACCCCCGAGGTCCCAGGAAGGAGTCCGTACCGTGCCTTCGGACTCGTCGCGTGATCTTACCCCTCGCACCGAGGAGCAACACCGCCATGACCTTTGCCTGGTGGGCCGCTGGCTTTACGAACGCGGCCACATCGTGGCCGGCGAAGGCAATCTCTCTGTCCGTCTCGGAGACAATCGCATCCTCACCACTCCTACCTGCCTCAATAAGGGCATGATGTCTCCCGGCGACCTCGTCGTCATGGATTTGAACGGACGCCACATTCACGGCGATCGCCAGATTTCTTCCGAAGCCGGCATGCACCTCCTGTTCTATCAAATGCGCGCGGATGTTCAGGCCGTCTGCCACGCTCATCCCCCCACCGCCACCGGTTTCGCCGCGGCCGGTCAAGGGCTCGATCAAGCGCTCCTTCCGGAAGTGGTTGTTTGCCTCGGCAAGGTCCCTCTGGTGCGCTATGCCACGCCCGGCACTTCCGATCTCAGCGCGGTCCTTGAGCCCTACGTTCCCCACTACGACGCTCTTCTTCTTGCGAATCATGGCGCGGTCACTTGTGGGCCGGATCTGCTCACTGCGTTTTACCGCATGGAAATCGTGGAACACTTCGCCAAGATTTCCTTGGCTGCACGCCTTGCCGGCCAGCCCCAGCTCCTCTCCACTCGCGAAGTCGCCAAGCTCATGGCTGCTCGCTCCAGGTATCACGTAACTCCGCCCCCCGGCGGCGGTGCTGAACTTCCCGAAACCAGTGATGCTCGCGAAAGCCCCACCGAGGAAGTGACCCTCACTCGCTCCGAACTCGACGCCCTGGTGGACGAGGCCGTCCGCAAGGACCGCGCCCGCCGCTGAAGTTCCCTGTGCTAGTTTCCTTGAGCGCCCAACCTTTGCGTTTTTTTCTTCGCGCTTAGGTCCTGAGTTTCGCCATCACTCAACGGAAGAGGCCGTTCATGTCCACCAGCGCTGAACTCTTCGAAGTCATTCGCACTGGTAATACGGCCACGCTCCAGTCTCTTCTCGATGCCGATCCATCACTTGCCTCAGCGAAAAATGACTCAGGTATTTCCGCAGTGCTTATGTCCATCTACACCGGCCAACGCCAAATCCGCGATCTCCTCCTCGCCCGCAGCCCCGTATTGGAAGTTCACGACGCGGCAGCGGTTGGCAAGCTTGATCGCGTGAAGCAATTCGTCGAAAAAGATTCCTCGCTCGCCAAGTCTGTGTCTCCTGATGGATTCCCCGTCGTCGCTCTTGCCGCCGTCTTTGGGCATCTGGATGTTGCGCGCTGCCTCGCCGATCACGGTGCAGACGTCAACGCCCCCGCTACCAACGGTTCCGGCTATAACGCGCTCACGGGAGCGGTCGCCAGCGGCCATACGGAAATCGTCAAATGGCTCCTCGAGAATGGCGCCAACCCGAACTACCGCTACGGCCCTGGCTACTCCCCGTTACTTACTGCCGCGGCCAACGGCCACCTCGAAATCGTCAAGCTTCTTCTAGCCCATGGCGCCGACCCACGAGCCGCTACCAACGACGGCAAATCCGCCCTCGCCTTGGCCTCCGAACGCAATCATTCCGCCGTAGCCGACTATCTTCGGAGCATCAGCACATAGACAAATCTAAACTCTTTGAGGAACGGAATTATGGTTCGAACACGGCACATTTTCTTATTTGGATTGTCTCTCATGCTCGGTTGCCTTACGATCAGTGCCGGGTGCTCCATGCGTCCTCCGGAAACGGCTCCCCTGACTTTGGAATTAACCAGCACGGATTTTGCCTCTGGCGCAACCATCCCGAAACCGCTCACTTGCGATGGCGACGATCGCTCTCCAGCTCTTGAATGGAAAGCTCCACCCTCAGGCACTCAGAGTTTCGCTTTGATCGCCGATGATCCCGATGCCCCGGTTGGAACCTGGGTGCATTGGGTGATCTTTGACTTGCCGCCGAATCTACGATCTCTCTCTCAGGGTTTCCCCAAAACTGAGCAATCCGCCGACGGCTCCCGCCAAGGTACCAACGACTTTAAGAAAATTGGCTACGGCGGCCCCTGTCCCCCGCCCGGCAAGCCTCATCGCTATTTCTTCAAGCTCTATGCTCTTGATATCAAATTGAATCTTAAGCCTGGAGCCACAAAAAAAGACGTCGAACGCGCCATGCAGGGCCACATCTTAGCCCGTGGCGAATATATGGGCCGGTATTCCCGTTAAGTCTCGTTTGCGATGTTGCTACTCCGCAAATTCCAAGTTCACCGGTTTTTCGGGAAGTTTATCTTCGTTCACACTGGTTGTAGGTACGTCGAGCCCGACGAGTTCAAGCCTCGCACTGTTGAGCCACACTTCGCGGGTCCATTGAGAAGGATTCCAAACGCAACGTGCGTCGCATCCTTGGGCACATCCAAAACTACGTCGTAACGTTGCCACCCCGTGGTGCCCTTGATCGCCCGATTTTGCATGTTGTCGATCGACAACATGGTATTGAACCTATCCACGCGCATCCACAGCCCTCCCCATCCTGTAACCTCCTCGGACTTCACCAGTCCACTGAGCCGAACTTTGCTGCCCAGGTACTGCCTGGCGCTTATACTCTGCATCAGCGTTCCAAATCCTTCCGTATGTGCGGCCTTGTTCTTCAAATACGCGCTCGCGTGTCCCTGATAAGCCTGCGCTGCGTCTATGCCAGTTTCATAATCAGCGGGTTTGCTCCCCGCGAGATGCCAACCGCGCGGCGCGTCCGCATCCACCGCGATCGCCCCCGCCACACAGAGCGAAGCCACTGCCAACGAAATTCTCAAAGAGAAATGTGCATGACGGAACATAGCACCCTCCCTGGTCTCTCTGAAGCCTCGCGATATGCCAAGGTTGCCCACGTTTCTCCGGAGTGCACCCACGGAGTGTACCCCGTTGACGATGTGAGGATGTTCGAGTAGCTTTTGTTCCAAGCATGTCTTTCCCTTTCTACGTCCACATTGGCCCGCTCTCGATTCATCCCCACCTTCTGTTCGAAGCTCTCGCTTACGCCCTCGGCTTTCGTCTTTATCTGGAACTCCGCCGCCGGCGCGGAGATCTTGTACATGACGTGGACCGCTGGTGGGTCATCGCCGCATCGGCCATTGGTGCTGTGGTTGGAAGCAAGCTACTGTTCCTGCTTGAAGACCCCCGCCAGTCTCTGCAACATTTCTCACAACCCACGCTACTATTTTCCGGCAAGACCATCGTCGGCGCTTTGATAGGCGGCCTCCTTGCCGTCGAATTTGCCAAAAAGCGCCGCGGCATCACCAACCGCACTGGCGACCTCTTTGCCCTTCCGCTCTGCCTCGGCATTGCCATCGGCCGCGTCGGCTGCTTTCTCACTGGCATCGAAGACCAGACGGTTGGTGTAGCCACCTCGGTACCTTGGGGAGTAAACTTCGGCGACGGCATCCGCCGCCATCCCACCCAACTCTACGAAATTCTCTTTGTCCTTCTGCTCGGCATGTTCATCTACACGGTCTCTCGCCGCTCTTATCGCCAAGGTGAGCTGTTCAAGATTTTCATGGTCGGTTATTTTGCCTTTCGCGTCGCCTGCGACTTCCTCAAACCTGAAGTTCGCGTCTTCGCCGCTCTCTCTTCCATTCAATTGGCTTGTGCAGCCATGCTCCTCTACTATTCTCCAGACATTCTTCGCTGGCTGCGGGGTGGTCTATCACGGGGTGCTGCTTCCTCTTCCTTCGAACCGCATCCGGCTCGGCCGTGCGATCTTCCCGTTTCCGGGGAGGTCCCGCAATGAGCAATTTCCCCCCGCCTTCGGTTCCTCCTCCTCCCCGCTCGCTCTGGAAGCCCATCGGGCTAACCCTCGTTGCCTCTCTACTCCTCGGTATTTCCACCTGTGCTGGCGGCTTTGCCATCGGCAAGGGCCTCGGCAGCCTTCTCTTATATGCGGGATTGATGTTCCTCGGATTGTTTTTGCTTACACTTTTCGTCGCGGCGATCTACTTCATCGTCTGGCTCGTCCAGAACGCCAGGTCCCAATGACCGAGCGCGTTCGCCCCTACATTTTTTACGACGTGGCCCTCACCATCTGCTCGCGTTGCCACCGCAAACTCGAGGGCAAGATCGTGTTCCAGGATGATCAGGTCTTCCTGCTCAAGCATTGTCCCGAACATGGTCGCATGCGCGTACTCCTCGCCGACGATATCGATTACTACCGTCGCTGCCGCGAAGTCTTTATCAAGCGCCCTGAAATGCCCGTTGTGTACAACACCCCGGTGAAGTGGGGTTGCCCCTATGATTGCGGCCTCTGCACCGATCACGAGCAACACTCCTGCCTTTCACTCATCGAAATAACCGATTCGTGCAATATCCGCTGCCCCGTCTGCTATTCCGCCAGCGGTCCCGAGCGCCTCGAACATCGCCCGCTTTCCCTGATCGAAAAAATGCTCGACGCGGTTGTTCGCAACGAAGGCCGCCCCGACGTGGTCCAGATCTCCGGTGGTGAGCCCACTCTCCACCCTGATTTCTTTCAGATCCTGCGCGTCGCCAGGGCTCGCCCCATTCGCCACCTGATGCTCAACACCAACGGCATCAGAATCGCCCAAGACGAAGATTTCGTCCGCAAAATTGCCGACACCGCCGCAGACCTCGAAATCTATCTGCAGTTTGATTCCTTCGAACGCCAAGCCCTTCTCGATCTCCGCGGCGGCGATCTTCGCAGCGTCCGTGAAAAAGCGCTGGAACGCCTGAACCAGCACAACCTCTCGACCACCCTCGTCGTCACTCTGCGCAAAGGTCTCAACGACGGTGAAATCGGCAAAATCATCGACTTCGCTCTCACCCAACCCTGCGTTCGCGGTGTCACCCTGCAGCCCATCCAGGACGCCGGCCGTGTCGAAAATTTCGATCCTTCCACCGACCGTCTCACCCTTACCGAAGTTCGCCGAAAGATTCTCGAGCAGACCAGCGTTTTTCGCCCCGAAGACGTCATCCCGGTCCCGTGCCACCCGGACTGCCTCGCAATGGCCTACGCCCTGAAACTTGATGGGAAAGTCGTTCCGCTTACTCGTTTTGTCGAGCCCGACGTCCTTATTAACGCCGCCAGCAACACCATCGTCTACGAAGAAGAGCCCGGCATCCGCGATTGCCTGTTCAAGCTTTTCGCCACCAACCATTCTCCGGAATCCGGCGCCACCAGCCTCCGCGAACTTCTCTGTTGCCTCCCGCGCATTTCCGCTCCCACCGATCTCAGCTACAAAAATATTTTCCGTGTGCTCATCGTCCATTTTCTCGATGCTTACGCCTTCGACGTCCGCTCCGTCAAAAAAACCTGCATCCACATCGTCCACCCCGATGGCCGCCTCATCCCTTTCGACACCTACAACCTGTTCTACCGCGATGACCTCGAGCACACCCGCCTCGCCGCTCTTCGCCAATCCATTCCCCCCGTTTCATTGACACCACCAAGGCTCCCCGGCAATACTGGCATTCGATGATCGGACTTCTCCGCGGCCGTCTCCTCGAAAAACGTCCCAATCAAGTTATCCTCGATGTTGGCGGTGTCGGCTACCTCGTTGCGGTTCCCCTCTCTACCTTCGCCGCTCTCGGTGAACTCCATGCCGAAGTCACGCTGCTCATCCACACGCACGTCCGCGAGGATACTCTTGCCCTGTATGGTTTTCTCTCCCAGCGCGAGAAGCATCTCTTCGAGTTACTTCTCGGTGCGTCCGGTGTCGGTCCCAGCCTCGCTTTGAAAATTCTCTCCGGCATGAACGTCGAAGAACTTGTTCCCGCCATCCGTACTGGGGACCTCCCACGTCTCACAAAAATTCCCGGCGTGGGCCGCAAAACTGCCGAGCGCATGGTCGTTGAACTCAAAGACAAACTGGAAGCTGTTGCCATCGAAGCCGAAAAACCCACTCCCACATCACCCGCGGGCGTCGAATCCGACGTTAAATCCGCCCTCATCAACCTGGGCTATGATGAACGAGCCGCGGATTCCGCTGTTGCGGAAGCCAAGCGTGAAGCCGGCACCGCGAATTTTGAAAAATTGTTGCGTGCTGCGCTCGGAACTCTGACCGCATCACAGAACAGATAATGAGTTTCGGTTCTGCAGGGATCGCTTTTCCCTTTGACCTTCTTGGCGCTGGCGTATTGTTTGGAGAATGACGAGACACTCGTAATCCAATGACGAACTTTGGCTCCAAAAAACCATCCGGCGATCGCCCCCCACGCATTGTCTCTGGTGGGCCCTGGGATGACGACGCGCGGCTCGACGCTAGCGTCCGACCGAAAACACTTGCCGAATACATTGGCCAGAAGCGCGTGAAAGAGAACATTTCCATCGCTCTCGAAGCGGCTCGCAACCGCGGTGAAGCCCTCGATCACGTCCTTCTCTACGGCCCTCCGGGTCTTGGCAAAACCACTCTCGCCCAAATCATCGCCAACGAACTCAATGTCCCCATTAAGACCAGCGCCGGGCCCCTCCTCGAACGGAAAGGCGATCTCACCGCCATCCTAACCTCCCTCGAAGCCAAGGAAGTTTTCTTCCTCGACGAAATCCATCGCCTTCAGCCCGCCGTGGAAGAAGTCCTCTACCCCGCCATGGAAGATTTTCGCGTCGATCTCGTCATCGGCCAGGGCCCCGGCGCGCGCATCCATCCCTTCCACCTCAACCATTTCACGCTCATCGGCGCCACCACCCGCGCTGGGCTCATTACCGCGCCACTGCGCTCGCGCTTCGGTATCGTCCACCGTCTCGATTTCTACGAGCCCGAAGATCTACTCATCATCCTTCACCGCTCCGCCAGAATCCTGAACATCCAGATGGACGACGCCGGCGCTGAAGAAATCGCCGGTCGCTGCCGGGGCACGCCGCGCATTGCCAACCGTCTCCTGCGTCGCGCCCGCGATTTCGCGGAGGTTCGCGCCGGTGGCCGCATTACCCGCGACGTGGCTCGTGAAGCTCTGCATATGCTTGGTGTCGACGATCACGGCCTCGACGAAGTCGATCGCAATCTCATGATTGCCCTGCTCGACAAATATGCCGGTGGACCTGTCGGCCTGGGCACTCTGGCCGCCGCCCTCAGCGAAGAAGAAGACGCTATCGAAGAAATCTACGAACCGTACCTCATGCAAATCGGCATGCTCGATCGCACCCCACGCGGGCGCGTCGCCACCGCCCGCGCCTACGAATACTTCAACCGCGAGCTTCCCAAGCGCCAACCCCGCCTGTTCTAGCAGGCGATTTAACAAACCCGCTGTCATTCCGAGCAAAGCGAGGAATCTGCTTTTTGTTTGTTCGGTTGAACTACGCGAACGGATTCTGGACTTTGACTCAGAAATATTCCTGCCCCGCGTTAAGACCTTCCGAAAAGATTCGGTGGCAACCTGCCCGCTCTGCTGCCGCCAAAATCATTCCGCCCGCCGTATCGCACTTCTAGGATCTTGCCCTAACACATGCATGGCCCCATTTTCGCTAGTGGGAACGATGAGGTTGCCAGTCGCTGAGTCGTAGCCCATGGTTTTCGCGCCGGTTTTGGTGGTCATTTCCTGAGCGACTGAATATTTGCAGTAATGGTGACTGTGTCCGGCTGGCTCCACACTTCTTTTCCGTCCTTCAGCTCGACTCTGTGCATGGTAATCGTCAGCTGATTGTGATCCACATCGACGAGCAGGTAATGGTAGTTCACTCCATTATCGTTAGGTTTATCTTTATACAGATCGTCGGCATGGCGCTCGATCCTGTATGGATGCGCTCCTCCGCCACCGGTGACGAAATAGGTGACTCCGCCATGCTCGTGGTGCTCGTAGTTGTGGACATGCCCGTTGAACACGATCAAGCGAGCACGAAGGTGTTGCTGCCGTTCCTCCAGAACTTTCGCCAGGGCCTGTTCGGTGGCGCGTGCCGAATGACCACCTCCATACACCTTTTCATCGGAAGAACTAGTGTATGGGGGATGATGGAAAGTCAGGAAAACGAAATCCACCGAAGGAGAAAGATGATCCAGCTCAGAACGTAGCCACTCACTTTGCGGTCCCGCCACTTCATCCAAAGAGCTATCGAGGACAAGCATTAGAGTGTTGCCGATACTTACGGAATAGAAACGGCTGTCGTGGATTTCCGGAAAACGGGCGAAGTAGTTTCCCAGGGCGCTCTGCAAATTCCCCTTCAAATCGTGGTTGCCAAGCGCTGGGTAGATTGGGATTTTGTGTTCTCGCCAGACGGCCGTTTCTGAATCCCACACCTGCCAATCCTTGACATTTTCACCGTTATAGACAATATCGCCGGTGATGGAGATGAAAGCAGGATTTTGTTTGTCGATGGCGGCAACCAGCGCTTGGCGAATGGCAGGGTTGGCCGGTTCCGTGTCAGCAGGATCATGGAACCGAGTGTCACCAAAGGCAACGAAACGGAAAGTGGAAGGAACCTTCAGCTCCAAGGCCACATGGTTCTCTGCTATCTCAGACTTCTCGCGCGCATTTTTTCCGGAACACGAACCAGTGAGCCCAATGGAAATCAGGAGCAAAAGAATTGCGTTCTTGATGGAGATGGCCATAGCTTCTTAGCTTAGACGCAGTGATGTGCGGGCAGGTTAACAAATTTTCAGGCTGGCGAGTTGACGCTACGTCAGTTGCTTGGTTACGGATTGGTCGGAGTGCCTGGCTGATTTCCCGCTTCAATGGCACTCTTTGTGGCTTTCTCGGAAACCTGAGCGGGAGTCGGTAATTGTGAGACATCCCAACCGCCGCCCAGCGCTTCGATCAACTGTACAGATGCGGTCATCGACTGAGTGTTGAGCGTAGCGAGCTGTTGTTGGTCAGAAAGCAGCGTAGTTTGCGCAACCAACACGTTCAGATACTGATCTACGCCGGTTTCATAGCGTGCGGTGGCGAGTTCGAGATACTGCTGTGCGGACTGTACAGCTAGTTTCTGCTCCTCGATCTGTTTGGACAGTATTCGCTCGGCCGCCAGATAGTCTTCAACTTGCTGAAAAGCGGTCAGGACTGTTTGGCGATAGCTGGCGACGTCGGCGTTATAAACAGCAACAAACTGGTTGACCGTGGCGCGCCGCAACCCGGCATCGAAAATCGTTTCGGAAATCCCAGGGCCAACGGACCAAAACCGACTGGGCCATACAAGCAGGTTGCCAATCGTCGAGCTTTCGAAGCCGGCCTGTGCCGTTATCGTAAGGTTTGGGTAATACGCTGCCGTAGCGATGCCGATCTGCGCATTCGCCGCGGCCATATTGCGTTCGGAAGCCGCGACGTCCGGTCGTCGTTCCAATAATTGCGATGGCACGCCGACAGGAACCGGCGGCGGTGTTGCATTTAGAGGTCTCACGGGAAGGGAAAAACTCGATGGAAGTGTACCGACGAGGACGGCAATGGCATGTTCATACTGCGAGCGGGCAAGTCCAAGATTCGTTGCGCCAGATTCGGCGTTCTGCAGAGCATTCTCGGCTTGAACGAGAGAGATTTGATCATCCACTCCGGTTTCATAACGGGCACGCGTAAGTTCCACCGATTTTTTATCCGCCTCAACGGTTTCGTCGAAGACCTTCTGCAAAGCGTCCTGGCCACGCAACTCGAAGAAATAGACGGCGAGGCTAGCCTGGGCGGTCAGGCGGACGTTTTCGAGGTCGGCGGCACTGAGCTGAGCGCTGTATTGGTATTCATGAATGGTGCTCCGAACCCTGCCCCACAGATCCGGTTCCCAAGACACTTCAAACGGAAGAGTGTAGAGCGAAGTGGTTTGGCTGGAGTTTGTGGTGCCCGTTCCGGTCGAGCCGGTGTTACCGACGGTATTTCTAAGATTTGCCGAACTGCGAGATCGCTGGTAAGAAGGAGTTGTTCCCACGGTCGGAAAGAGTTGCGAACGGGCCTGCGCAATGAGCGTGCGGGCTTCCATGAAATTCTCAAAAGCTTCTTTGATGTTTTGGTTGTTGATGTTCAGTTGCTCTTCCAGCGCATTCAGTTCCGGATCGTTGTAAATCTCCCACCATTTTCCGCGGAGCATCGCATCCTGCGGTTCAGCCACTTTCCACTCCCCAGAATCCTGGGCCGGCGAAGGTAACTCTTTGTAAGCAAGTGGGGCAGGCTGAACCGTTGGTGCGGGAGCATGATACTTCGGGCCAACCATGCATCCCGCCAGGAGAAGTGCGGCGTTTATCGGGCCGATTATGGATTTCCAACGATTATTGAACATAGTGTTTTTCCATTCTTGCTACCCGGCAGTGGATGGGGCTGAGGCATCCCCTGGATGAAATGTGTCGCGTTCTTTGCCCAACATGCGAAGCCGCAGACGGTCGAGCATCAAGTACACCACTGGTGTGGTATAGAGAGTGAGGAGTTGGCTCATGATCAGCCCGCCGATAATGGTGATGCCGAGAGGCTTGCGCAACTCGGAACCCGTGCCGGTTCCGAACGCCAGAGGTACAGCGCCGCAGATTGCCGCCACAGTGGTCATCAGAATGGGACGGAAACGCAGGATACAGGCTTGAAAAATGGCGTCTTCGGTGCTCTTGCCGTCTTCCCGCTCGGCCTGCAACGCAAAATCGATCATCATGATGGCGTTCTTCTTCACGATGCCGATCAGTAGAACGATGCCAATGATGGAAATAATGTTGAGGTCCTGCTTGAAGAGGATGAGAGCGAGCATGGCGCCGACACTAGCCGAGGGCAACGTGGAAATGATCGTAAGCGGATGGACGAGGCTTTCGTAAAGAATTCCAAGAACAATGTAAACAGCGAGGAGTGCGGTGAGAATCAGGATGGGTTCGCTGCTCAGCGATTGCTGGTACGCCAGCAATGTTCCCGCAAAGAAACCACGGACCGTAGATGGCACGCCCATGCGCTGTTTGAGTTGCTCCACAGCCAGCGTTGCATCGCTCAGGGAAAGCCCCGGCGCCAGATTGAACGAGACGGTAACAGAAGGAAACAAGCTCGTGTGGTTGAGCGCGAGGGGGATGGTATTTGTCTGGCTCGTCGCCATGGTGACCAGCGGAACATTTCCGACAGCAGTAACACTGCTGCTGCCGTTTGGATGAAAGTAGACATTCTTCAAACCTTCAGGATTCTGTGAATACTTCGGATCTACTTCCAACACGACGTAATACTGATTCAACTGCGTGTAGATGATGGAGGTTTCGGATTGCCCGAAGGAACTATAAATTTCTCCATCCAACGACTGCGCGGTCTGGCCCAACTTCGCCGCGGTAACGCGATCGTAATGCAACAAGACGTCCAGGCCGCCATTCTGCTGATCGGAGTTCACGTCTTGCAAGCCGGGGAGCCGCTTCATCTCTGCCAGCAGACGCGGTCCCCAGGTGGCAAGATCTGAAACAGTGTCGGATTGAATTGTGTACTGATAAAGAGCGTTGCTGGCACGACCCCCGATTCGCAGATCTTGCGCTGCCTGAAGGAAGGCGGAGGCGACCGGTAATCGGTTGAGCTGAGGTCGAAGCCGGTTGATGATTTCCGGCGCGGTAATTTTCCGTTCGTTCAGCGGCTTAAGCGCGATAAAAATAAACCCCGTGTTTGTGGCGCCACCGCCTCCGGTAAACGCAACTGCGTTTTGCACCGCGGCGTCGTTCTTGATCACTCCCACAATTTGTTGAAGGGAATCATTCATGGAAGGAAAAGAAGCGTCCTGTGGGCCCTGGACACCTCCCGCAAGCGCACCAGTGTCCTGCTGAGGGAAGAAACCCTTCGGAATTTTGAAAACGATCACAACGTTTAAGGCAATCGTCAGGAACAGAATCGTGAGCGTGAGGACCGAATTATCGAGAACCCAGCGCAGAGTATGCCGATACAGGTTGAGAAGTCCGTCAAACATCTTCTCTGTGGCCATGTACACGCGGCCGTGCTTCTTCGCGCGTTCATCGCGAAGCAGGTATGCACACATCATCGGCGTGGTGCTGAGGGAAATGGCCATCGAAACGAGAATGGCGGTAGATAGAGTAATGGCAAATTCGCGGAAGAGCCGTCCAACTATCCCGCCCATCAGCAGTAGCGGAATGAATACAGCGATAAGAGAGATGCTGATCGAGAAAACGGTGAAGCCGATTTCTTGCGCACCTTTCAGTGTTGCGGCGAAAGGTTCCATGCCGGCTTCCAGATGACGGGTTATGTTTTCCATGACCACAATCGCGTCATCGACCACAAAGCCCGTGGCGATGGTCAGCGCCATCAGCGAGAGATTGTCCAGGCTGTAACCGCAGAGATACATCACCGTGAATGTGCCGATGAGCGAAACGGGGACAGCCACGGCAGGGATTAACGTCGCGCGGCCGTTGCGCAAAAAGATGAAGACAACGACGATCACCAGAATGATCGAGAGTGTCAGCGTCCGTTCGACATCACTGACTGACGCTCGAATGGTTGTGGTTCGGTCGAGCACAATCGTGGTGTCCATGCCCTGGGGAATCGAGGCTTGGATCGAAGGCAACTCTGCACGAATCCGGTCGACGGTATCGATGATGTTGGCGCCCGGCTGGCGGAATATGATCAGCATCACGGCGCGTTTGCCGTTCAAATATCCGGCAGCACGAAGGTTTTGCACGGAATCCACCACGTCCGCGACATCGGAAAGACGAACGGCCGCGCCATGGTTGTAGCCGACAATGATCGGCTTGTAGTCTTCGGCGTGACTAATCTGATCATTCGCAAGGATGTCCGCGGTTATGTTGCCGTCGGTGATTTGTCCTTTAGCGAGGTCCGAGTTCTGCAACCGCAGTACGGACTGAACGTCCGTCATGGTGAGGCCATAGCCGGCAAGCTTCGTGGGATTCACTTCCACACGCACGGACGGGAGTGCGCCTCCGCCGGCGTTGACCTGGCCTACACCCTGGATTTGGGAGAGTTTCTGCTCGATGACTGTCGAAGCTTCATCGTAAAGCTTGTCGGGTCCGTATTTGTCCGATGTCAGTCCCAGGATCATGATCGGCGCATCGGCGGGATTGACCTTGCGATAGGTGGGATTTGCCGGAAGGTTTGCGGGCAGATAGGTGCGTGCCGCGTTGATGGCAGCTTCCACGTCGCGAGCTGCTCCATCGATGTTCCGGCTGAGATCGAACTGGATCGTGATCGAGGAGTTGCCCAAGCTGCTGGTGGAAGTCATTTCCGTAACGCCCGCGATATGGCCGAATTGCCGTTCCAGAGGAGTGGCCACGGACGAAGCCATGATCTCCGCGCTCGCTCCGGGCAAGCTGGCGCTCACGGAAATGGTGGGGAAATCTACCTGCGGCAAGGGCGAGACCGGAAGCACCCTGAACGCGATGGCGCCGGCAATGGCGATGCCAATGGTCAGCAAAGTCGTGGCCACGGGCCTATAGATGAATGGCTTTGAGACACTCATAGTTGCCCTGCTGGTTTCGGGTTGCCGCCCGGGTTGGAATTCTTGGACTTTCGCGACATCCGTTGGGCCAGATTGTCGAAGAAAATGTAAATTACCGGAGTGGTATAGAGCGTGAGCACTTGGCTGACCAGGAGCCCCCCCACCATGGCGATCCCCAGGGGACGTCTCAGCTCCGATCCAAAGCCCGTGCCAAAGGCAAGGGGCAGGCCGCCGAGCAACGCCGCCATGGTGGTCATCATGATGGGACGGAAGCGCAGCAGACACGCCTCATAAATAGCGTCTGTCGCATTCTTTCCGTGATGGCGTTCCGCATCCAAAGCGAAGTCAACCATCATGATGCCGTTCTTTTTCACGATGCCGATCAGCAGCACCAAGCCGATGATGGCCACCACGCTGAGGTCCAGGCGGAACAGAAGCAAGGCAAGAAATGCTCCAACGCCTGCCGAAGGAAGCGTGGAAAGAATCGTGATTGGATGAATGAAGCTTTCATACAGCACACCGAGAACGATGTACACCGTGACTAGCGCAGCGAGAATCAGCAACGGCATATTCGACAGGGAGTTTCGGAAGGACGCGGCGGTACCCTGGAAATCGGCTTGCAAACTTTTCGGCATGTGCAGATCCTGCTGGACCTTCGTGACCGACGAAATCGCTCCGCCGAGTGCAGCATTGGGAGCCAGGTTAAAGGACACCGTTATCGCGGGAAACTGCCCTTGATGGTTGATCGAGAGCGGCTCCGTCGTGGTTTCAAAGTGCGAGAACGTTCCGAGCGGTACAGCACTATTTGTCATCGAGCTTGTGGCTCCGGCAGAGGTAGCGCCCTTGCTGGATGTAGCGGTCGAAGTGCTCGATGTGAGGGCGTTGACGGGCGGGGTGAGCGTATTGGACGTGGGCGTGTACAGCGCCGAAGTCGTTAACGCATTGGAGCCGGCCGATGTCGAACCTTGACCCGTGGTGGACGCTGGCGCGCCGGTGGTGCCCGCAGCCGAGTTCGACCGGATGTAAAGCTTATTCAGTTTGTCGGGATCCAGCTGAAACTGTGGCTCACACTCCAGAATCACGTGGTATTGATTCAGCTGGGTGTACATGGTATTGATCTGCCGCTGGCCAAACGCGTCGTACAGCGTATTGTCAATCGTGGTCGGCGTGATTCCGAGCCGCGAAGCGGTCGGGCGATCGATCAAGAGAGCAACAGCCAGGCCTCCCGGCTGCTGGTCCGTAGCCACATCTTCCAGCTCTGGCAACTGCTTCAATCGATCTACAAATCGGTTGGTCCATTTCGTCAATTCGTTGGGGTCGGGATCTTCCAGGGTGTACTGATATTGCGTGCGGCTGACGCGATCATCCACGGTGATGTTTTGCACCGGTTGCATGAACAGTTGAATACCCTGGACATCGTCAAGTTTGGACTGCAGGCGCCGAATCACGTCGGAGGCGCTGATGTCTCGTTTTTCCAGCGGCTTCAGATTGATGGCCATTCTTCCGCTATTGGTGGTGATGTTCGTGCCGTCGGCTCCAATGAACGACGATAGGCTATCGACTGCGGGGTCTTGCAGAATGATATTCGCGAGCTCTTGCTGCTTTTCGGCCATGGCCTTGGAACCAATTGCCGGCGCCGCCTGAGAAATACCTTGGATGATTCCGGTGTCCTGAATAGGGAAGAAGCCTTTAGGAATGATGACGTAGAGAAATATCGTGAGTGCCAGCGTGGCCACGGCAATCAGAAGAGTGATGGTCTGGTAGCGAAGCACGAACTTCAGCGTGCGCGCATAGAAATTGATCATGCCGTTGAACGCGCGCTCCGAGGCTTGATAGAAGCGGCTTTGTTGTTCCTCTGGGTTGTGCCTCAGGATCCGCGAAGCCATCATGGGCGTCAGCGTCAACGAAACCACTGCGGAGACTACGATCGTGACCGCCAGCGTCACTGCAAACTCACGAAACAGCCTGCCCACCACATCGCCCATGAACAGCAGCGGAATCAGCACTGCGATCAGCGAAACCGTCAGAGACAGAATCGTGAAACCAATCTGCTCCGCTCCCTTCAACGCTGCTTGCATCGGCGGCTCGCCCGCTTCGATATACCTTGAAATGTTCTCGACCATGACGATGGCGTCGTCGACGACGAAGCCCGTCGAAATCGTCAGCGCCATTAACGAAAGG
The DNA here is from genome assembly GCA_035271845.1 of Candidatus Acidiferrum sp. Classification (GTDB taxonomy): domain Bacteria; phylum Acidobacteriota; class Terriglobia; order Acidiferrales; family UBA7541; genus Acidiferrum. Next base: position 1,230 of record DATERF010000071.1, on the reverse strand, counting down.
TTATCGAGGCTGTAGCCCAGTGCGTACATAGCCGCGAAAGTTCCCACGATCGATAGCGGCACGGCAACGCTGGGAATAATCGTGGCGTACAGACTGCGCAGAAACAGAAACATCACCATAACCACCAGCGCGACGGTGAGCATCAACTCCTTTTCCACGTCTAGAACAGATGCTTGGATCGGAGTGGTCAGGTCGGTAAGCGTGGTGACATCAATCCCCGTTGGGAGATTGCTTTGCAGTTGTGGCATCAGCGCTTTGATCCGCTTCACAACGCTAATGGTGTTTGCCCCTGGCTGACGCTGCACGTTGAGGATGACTGCAGGCGTTTTGTTCATCCAGGCGGCCTGGTTGTTGTTCTCGACTCCGTCAACGATCTTTGCCACGTCTGTAAGCATCACCGGAGCGCCGTTGCGATAGGCAACCACCACGTTCCGGTAATCCTTGCTGGTGACCAGCTGATCATTGGCGTCAATCTGGTAGTCCTGGCGGTCTCCATCGAAGTTCCCCTTGGCCGCGTTGACGCTGGCTTGCGTCACTGCGGTGCGCAGGTCTTCCAGATTGATGCCGTAAGAGGAGAGTTTCGCCGGGTTAGCTTGAATCCGAACCGCAGGTTTCTGTCCACCGCTGATACTGACCAAACCTACGCCGCTCAATTGTGAGATTTTGGGGGCCAGCCGGGTGTCTACCAGGTCTTCCACTTGAGAAAGGGGGACCGAACTTGACGTCACCGCCAGCGTGAGCACTGGGGCATCCGCGGGATTGGTTTTGTTATAAATCGGAGGCGCCGGCAGGTTGGCGGGCAGAAAGCTCTGTGCCGCGTTAATCGCCGACTGTACCTCTTCTTCCGCAATATCGATGTTCAGGGTGAGATTAAACTGAAGCACGATCACGGAGTTACCGCCCGCGCTGGTGGAGGTCATCTGACTCAGGCCCTGCAATTGACCGAACTGGCGCTCCAGCGGCGCCGTCACCGTGGTCGCCATCACGTCCGGGTTGGCGCCCGGATAGAAAGTCACCACCTGAATGGTTGGGTAGTCCACCTGCGGCAAGGCAGACACCGGCAGCTGGAAATACGCAACGATGCCCACCAGCAGTATTGCGGCCATCAGCAGCGAGGTTGCAACAGGACGCTGAATGAAAGGCCCGGATGGACTCACGGGGCATTGCCCTCCGCTGGATTAGCTGCAATCGCCTGCTTCGACACGATCACTTTGCTTCCCCCCTGCAACT
>DATERF010000070.1:0-2932 GCA_035271845.1 Candidatus Acidiferrum sp. | reverse complement strand
TAGTGGGAAAGAGCGGGAAGTGCTGGAGAGCTTTGCGCGGGCCGGAAACACGCCGCAGAAGATCGTGCTTCGCATCCGCATCGTGCTGGGTTCGGCCGATGGTATGGCCAACCACGCCCTGGCGGCCAGACTTCGCACCAGTCGACCGACCGTGCTGCGCTGGCGCCGCCGTTTTGAGCAGGCCGGAGTAGAGGGACTGCTGGAAGATGCGCCGCGTCCGAGAAGGCAGGAAGCTGGTTGTGGGATCGTTTTACGGTGCACCACACCCCCAAGCACGGCAGTTGGCTGAACCAGGCCGAGATCGCGATCAGTCTGTTTTCGCGGCAATGCTTGGGCCAGCGCCGGATCGGAGATCAAGCTTCTTTGCGAAGACAAACGCAGGCTTGGAGACGTCGCATGAATCGCCATAGCGTTCCGATCCAATGGGAATTTACTCGCAAGAAGGCTCGAACTACTTTTGACTACAGCGTGTTTCAAAAATCGTTCTCGGCGTTCCGGCGGTCCCCATAAGTGCCTTGAAATCAGGTCTCAGAGGTGCCCGGGAATCAAGGTCGTTAATATTTGAAACACGCTCTACACAATCACGCGGTCACGGTACTAGTGCATGGTTAACAAATCTAAGGAGAATTTCTATGCCGAGTAGAATTAAATCGGATGTTCGCACGTACCAGATGTACATTGACGGCGAGTGGGTGGACAGCGCGTCCAACCGGACCATGGCCATCATAGATCCCTCCACCGAGGAGGTGATGGCGCATGTGCCGTCCGGCAATGCCGAGGACATCAACCGGGCGGTGGCCGCCGCCAAGGCAGCCTTCGAAACCGGCCCCTGGGCTTCGTCTACTCCCCAGGACCGCGGCCGGGTTCTGTTCCGTCTGGCAGAAAAGATTCGCCAGCATCTGCCACAGTTGGCGGAGCTGGAAGCGCAAAACTGTGGCAAACCGATTGTCGAAGCGGAATTCGATATCAACGACGTGGCCACCTGTTTCGAGTATTACGGCGGGATGGCGACGAAAGTTCTAGGCACGGTGAATCCGGTCCCGGACAACGCCGTGAGTTTGACGATGAAGGAGCCGATGGGCGTAGCAGCCCTGATTACGCCATGGAATTATCCACTGCTGATGGCGGCGTGGAAGATGGCGCCGGCCCTGGCTGCCGGTTGCACCTGCATTCTGAAACCGCCGGGAGTGACGCCGCTGACCGCGTTGGAGATGACGAAGTGGCTGCCGGAAGTGGGCGTGCCGCCGGGCGTGCTGAACGTCGTCACCGGATCGGGGGCAGTGTGCGGCACAGCGCTCTCGAAGCATCCCGACGTGAACAAGATCGCGTTCACCGGCAGCAACGCCGTGGGCAGGACCATTGTCAAAGATGCCGCCGACACGGTGAAACGGGTAACGATGGAACTGGGCGGCAAATCGCCAAACATCTTTTTCGCGGACGCCGATTTCGAAAACGCCATCGACGGCGCGTTGTTTGGGGTGTTCATCAACCAGGGCGAGGTTTGCTCGGCGGGCAGCCGCATTTTAGTGCAGCGGTCAATCTACAAGAAATTTGTCGAGGCTATGACAGAAAAGGCAAGGAAGATCAAGCTGGGACCAGCGATCGAACGCGACACCAAGATGGGCCCGGTGGTGAGCAAGGATCAGTACGAAACCGTGCGGTCCTATCAGGAAATTGGCAAGAAAGAAGCGAAGATGTCGATCGGCGGAGGGCGGGCAGAAAGGTTTGCCAAAGGCTACTTCATCGAACCCACCATTTTCTATGATGTGGACAATCATGACCGCATTGCGCAAGAGGAAATCTTCGGCCCGGTGGCCGCGGTGATCCCGTTTGACGATGAAAAGGACGCACTCAAGATCGCCAATGACTCGCCCTACGGCTTGGCTGCGGCGGTGTGGACGCGCGACCTCTTCAAGGCATTTCGCGTAGTCAAGGCACTGCGCGCCGGGATTGTGTGGGTAAACCACATGCAACCGACGTACGTGGAAGCGCCCTGGGGAGGCTACAAGCAATCCGGGTTCGGGCGTGAACTAGGGCCCTGGGGAATTGAAGAATACCTGGAAAACAAGCTGGTGCACATCAATCTGAACGAACAACCGATTGGCTGGTACTAGAAAACTGGCACCGGGTACCAGGTACCCGGTGCGGAGTAAAACCACGATCATGTCTCTCGACCAAACCGGCCAGCCAATCCGTTCGAGGCAGGGCTGCGATGGATATGAACATCGAAGTTGCCGGCACGCACTCTACTTTGTTCGTATCCGAACACAAACCCGAGATTTCTTCCAATCATGATTCGCCGCGGACTTCTGCCACACTGGCGTGGCTCCATACTTGGATATTGGGGGCGCGTTGGATTCGATAAGGTCAAAGTGACTGCGCCAGACCATCTCCGGATGGTATGTTTATTGCGGAGTTTGACACTGCCTGAAGTCACGCTCGCATTCGAGATTAAGGCTTGCGGTTACAGGGCCATCTGTGATTACATGCTGCCAGAAAAGCTGCCCTCATTGCGGGAGCCGAATATTCAAATCGAGAAGCTGGAACGTATGGCGATGAAGTGTAATAAGGCTTTTTCGTCACAGCTGGTCTCGACTGATGATGCGCTCCGGAAAAAGAGAGGCGCAGCCATGCACCGCATTAATCCGTTTGTGGTCCTTCTTTGTGAAAGGGCGTCCAATGCCGCAGCGCGCGTGGCATGTGTGAGCCGATGGAGGCAATCACGACCACCGCGATCAGAATCGGTACACGATGGCCCCAGAACACCAGGGTAGATGTCAGGAGCACGAACTTCAACCAGAGCAGCAACGCCCATCCTTCGTAAAAGAACTGCCGATTGGGATAAGCCTCGAGGGTGCACATCGCGATACCGGTTAGAATTGCCAAGTAGAGCAGTAGCCGGAGCGGCGCAAGTGGTGCGCCGAACATGTGC
>DATERF010000069.1:0-36090 GCA_035271845.1 Candidatus Acidiferrum sp. | reverse complement strand
ACTGCTGCCTCCCGTAGGAGTCTGGACCGTGTCTCAGTTCCAGTGTGGCTGATCATCCTCTCAGACCAGCTACCGATCATTGCCTTGGTGAGCCGTTACCTCACCAACTAGCTAATCGGGCGCGGGCTCCTCCTCCGACGCATTACTGCTTTGAATCCTCAGACCAGAGTCCAAGGAATGTTATGCGGTATTAGCCCCGCTTTCGCGGGGTTATTCCCCATCGGAGGGCAGATTGCCCACGTGTTACGCACCCGTGCGCCGTGCGCCCATCCCCTGTATTGCTACAGGAAACTGCGCACGCGACTTGCATGTGTTAAGCACGCCGCCAGCGTTCGTTCTGAGCCAGGATCAAACTCTCGTTTGAAGCCTGTCGCTTGGCGCTCGCCCACTAGGGGCAATAAAATAGCCCGGGTTTGACCCCGAGCCAGCCTGCCAAGCAAAATTGTTAGTCGCTCAAATTAACTCAAATTAACCCATCCGGTCCTCTGCTACTTGCGTAGCCTAGGCTCGAACCCGAATGGGGTCGAACAGATTCTGGCACATCGTATCGGTTGTCAAAGAGCGTTTGTTCTGCCTCCCTGTCCTGCAGAGTGGCTACCAACGAACCTTCTAAGACTACCAGAGTCACCGTAGTTGTCAACATGCATTCACACCCTATTTTTGTTTTCCACATTTTTCAACAGCCTGGGTTTGTGGTGGTGGGAAGAGGCGGAGTTGCCTGTTCCTCTTCGGAGGTGGTGGCCGAGTTGTAGGGATTATAGATGGGGAGGCCGCGTTCCTCGGATTCGGCAAGGAGCTTCTGAAGCTGAAGATCGACGCGCTGGGAGTTGAGCAAGGTCTGGGCGACGTAAGTGAGTGTCGCGGCCTTGCGTTCGGAAATATAGCCGGTGGCAGCCCAGAAAAAGATGGTGTAGAGAACATTGCTGACACCTTCGGGGGTGTCGAAGTTCTGCGCCATTTTCTCTAGCAGTTCTCTGAAAACCTCGGTGCTGTTCTCCGGAAGATGGTACTTGCAGTGGGGCTCCGTGAGGGAAGCGGCAAGATAGCGGCAGGGGCGACCGTTGCGAGAGACGTGAGGGCAGCGCTGGCGTTGCGGCGGGGTGGGAGTCAGAGACTCCTTTGGATCCGAGGCGGAAGACGAGATTAGCGAAGACATTTTATAGCTCCTTTGAAAAGGCAGTGGCGAGTGATGAGTGGCGAGTGGCGAGACAACAGCCACCCCCCTCCCCCCAGCTGTATTGCAGTACGGAAGCGGAAGTGTTGATGGGAAAGGGGATGAGGAGAAGGAGTGTACGGTGCGTACGGCAGAATACGGAAAGTTGCAACAAAGTGCCGACAAAACGGGATGGTAGAGGGAAAGCGGCGAGGGAGTTACGGCAAGGCTGGCGGTGGAGCATGGAGGTCAAGACACACCTTTTCTCACCTCCACTACAGATACTATACAGTATCATAATTGTAATGGCAACAAAATTCGGGATGAAAGAGGGTTTGACAAATCGCGGCCGAGAGCCTGGATTTCGAATGGGCTTGGGATATAAAGCAGGAGGTAATCGTTTTTTGAGGGTGGGTCTTGGGTTTGCCTTTCTCTTGCCGAGTGCCGCGCCTACGGGCGCTCCCATCTTCGGGGTATCGTTTCCCAGCCCTTGCGGGCTGGGCTAGTTTGTCTCGCGCCTACGGCGCTTTCTTATCCACCCGCAAGCTAGCGAGTGGGCGGGTGGCTCAGTCCTCTCCTCTTTCATGCATAATCGATGAGAGTACTTCATCACTCCTCACCGCCGATCACAAAAACGCGGAGGGTGCCCCATCCTCGTTTTTTGAGGGTGGGTCTTGGGTTTGCCTTTCTCTTGCCGAGTGCCGCGCCTACAGCGCTCCCATCTTCGGGGTTCGTTCCCCAGCCCTTACGGGCTGGGCGAATTTGTGTCGCGCTTACTGCGCTTTCTTTTCCAGGCAAGCTGGCGGGTAGCCGCACCCTCACAGCGCTAGAGCGATTTTGGGTGGTCCACTCTTTCTCGCCTTTAATGAGAAAGGGTGAGGTGGTTGGCACACACGGGAAAAGCACCGGAGGTGCGACCACATATTAGCCCAGCGCGTAAGCGCTGGGTAATATATTATATAGATAAACAAGCGCCAGAGGCGCGGCACAATGTCGCATAGTTACGCACAGAACCTCGTTCACCTTGTATTCAGCACCAAAGATCGAGCTAAATCGATCACGCCGCCCCTTCGGCCGAAGCTACACGCCTACATTGTCGGTATCTGCAACAACGACGGGATTATCGTTCATGCTATTGGTGGAGCTCAGGACCACATCCATTGCCTGCTGCAAATCCCGCCAACACACTCCGTGGCAAAAACCGTCCTCACGATCAAGGCAAATTCCTCCAGGTGGCTGCGCCAAACATCACGCGATTTCGCATGGCAGCAAGGATATGCAGCATTCAGCGTCAGCGCTTCCATGATTCTCACGGTGAGTCGTTACATCCAAAATCAGGAAGCCCATCATCATAAAATGACATTTCAGGAGGAGTTTCTGGCGCTCTTGCGGAGACACAGGGTGGAGTACGATCCAAAATTCGTCCTCGGATGAGTGCCGCGCCTACGGCGCTCCCGTCTTCGGGGGCTCGTTTTCCCAGCCCTTACGGGCTGGGCTAATTTGTGTCGCGCCTACTGCGCTTCCTTGTCCAGGCAAGCTGGCGGTGGCACACAGACACCTTTCTGACGACGGCCGGGGATCCGAACAAAGATTGGAAGAAGCGGCAGGTGGCCGACACATTTAATTGCGGAGACGGATTTGCCGGGTGCCGCGCCTACGGCGCTCCCATCTTCGGGGGTTCGTTTTCCCAGCCCTTACGGGCTGGGCTAATTTGTGTCGCGCCTACGGTGCTTTGCTGACTCAAGGCGCGAGACGCAACCTGGCGGGTAACCCAGCGTGCTCCTCTTTCCAAGAGAAAGGCAAACCCAAGACCCACCCTCAAAAAACGAGGGTGGGGCACCCTTCGCGTTTTTGGGATTGAAGGCTATCGATCAGGCATGGCTTCTCTGACTCAAGGCGTGGGACATATCCCGCAGCGTCGCCTAAGCAGAACAGAAACTTTTATACGCTGCCGTCGTATACCTCCTGTCGTCCAACTCGTCCATGGAGTGAGCCATGAACATCAGGAATGCACCCTGACGCCAGCATTTTCCTCTCCTAACGGCCTTGCCGGCGCTTGCGGCGCGAGTGCCACAGCTCGACGCCAACCGCCTTCAGGAAGTCGCGCCCCCAAATGCCAATCAGCAGGGCCACTCCGAAAAGGAGCACGGCGTCCAGGCTGATCAGATCTCGGCGGGTCCAATAGATGCCTTCCTCGACGTTCAGCCACAATGCAAACTCGTCGAGCGTGAGCGCAGCGGCCACCCCGTAGAGCAAAGACACCAGGCGGCTTGCCAGCAGCGACGACGAACGGTCTCCCGTACCCACCTCGATCAACCAACAAAACCCCACCGCCAGCAACAGCAAAATTCCCCACACCAGGTGATGGATATGCGTTTTGCCGATATACACATAATGAAAAGGGCCGGTGTTACGGTACGCGGCGTAAGCCATCGAGCGTGCCACCGCAAACGTGGTAAAGAATCCGATCGCCGCCAGCAGCATCCGCCGCCTCGGCCGATCGCGCACATGCCTGTGAAACAGTTCGCCGACAATCGTATAGCGAAGCAGCAGGAGGACCACGGCTACGGTCAGAAGAACCGACACATCGAGCGGCCAGTTCCTGGCCAGCATTGCACTTTCTCCTTGCTATTCGACCAAAATTCGATCGGCCTAAAGACTACCGGTATGCTCGACGCGCCACTCAAAAAGCACGAACTCTGCCAACTTGGCAAAGTCCCGCGCGTTCGTGGTGATCACGGAAATTCCCAGCCGCCCGGCGCTTGTGGCAATCAACGTGTCGTTCGTCAATCGCCCTCGTCCGGTCTGCTCGTAGTCATACTTCGCGGCCAAACGCGCCAGCGCCTTCCCCGTCTGCGCCCGTCACTCCGGTTCGGGACGAGCACCCTCTTCACCCGGTCGAAATCGTTCTCCAACCGCTCCACGATATTCCGGCCCTTCGCGCCCGCTCCGGCGTACAGTTCCTTCAGCACCACCGCACTCAACCACACCGGCGCGCCCTCGGCCATCTCTCTGAGCCGCAGCGGGGCATCTTTTTTGCTCCGCAGCACCGCAATGTAAATCGAAGTATCGAACAGGACCGGCTGCATCTACGGCTCCAGTTTGCCGTACACATCCTTGACAACGATACCGCTCGTCGCGAACCGCTCATTGGCTTCTGCCGCAAGCCGGTTCCTGCGGTGCTCGGAAAGCACCAGATCCAAAGCCCGCTCGATGGTTTCGGTTTCCGTTCGGACGCGCAACGCTTTCTGCGCCCGTCTAATTTTCACGGGGTCCAATCGGAAATGCTTGTGGGTTCGCGCGCCGTTTGCCATTGTGACTCTCCTTTGGCAAGTATAACCCATGGATGTGCACGAAGACGGTGTTTGTGTACATCACATGGGGCCGCTCGTAGGGGCACAGCAAAAACCGACCTACGATAAAGGCTTTACCACAGAGGACACAGAGGGACCGCAGAGGTCGCGGAGAGGCGAGGCAAGACGCAGGGTGAGATCCTTCCTGCGGATAGCGCGCTCAGCCCTGCAAGCTTCAGATGGTTTTTACGGGTTGCCCGTTGGACTGCATTCCGCCCAACAGACTCATGGCACGGTCCTGGACCGGCTTTGGCAGCCGCGCGTAGTCCAGCCCTTCGGAGAGGTCTTGTCCACCAGTGATGATGTAGCCGGTGAAGTCGCGGATGGCCTGGCGTTCCACGGCGTCCGAACCATCCTTGGCGATGAGGAAGAAGCTCAAACCCGAAATCGGATAGGCGTCCTTGGCCGAGGCGGGTGGATCCACAATCGACGCGCGCAGATCGTTCGACAATTCCTGGTCAAAAGCCTGCACTGCGGCCGTGGTGCTGGCTGCACTCGGCGCCACAAAACTTCCAGCGCGATTCTGAATCGAAGCCACCGGCAGGTGCTTTTCAGCTGCATAGTTCAATTCCGCATAGCCGATGGTGCCAGGGTTCTGCTGCACAAAATCGAGAACGCCCGTGCTGCCCTGTTCGGCAATGCCTACGGGCCATTTCACCGCAAGGCCACTTCCCACCCGCTTGGACCAATCGGGGCTCACTTTCGTCAGATAGGATGTGAAGATGCTTGTCGTTCCGCTGCCTTCCGAACGATGAACAACAATGATGGCAGCGTGCGGCAGGGCGACACCGGGATTGTCTCTGGCAATCGCCGGATCCTGCCAACTGATGATGTTTCCAAGGAAAATACCTGCCAAAGTCGAAGCACTGAGGCGCAGCGGGCTTTTCACCTCCGGCAGGTTATAAACGGCGCAGACGGCCCCGGCGGTGACAGGGACCTGAATGAGCGGGAACGTCTCCTTGAGTTGCTCATCGTTCAACGGCATATCGCTGGCGGCGATTTCCAGGGTGCTCTGTTTGAGGGCGTCAATGCCCGCGCCACTGCCGATGGGACGGTAGTTGATTAGCGTGCCCGGATGAGCTTGCTGATAGGTGGCGATCCACTTCGTCATGATGGGATTGACGAAGGTGCTGCCGGCGGCGCCAATCGCCGTCTTCAGCGAGGCAGAAACCGCGAAATCTTTTTCCTTCGTGGTCTCTTCCCCTTTGTAATTGCATCCCATCAAGGCAGCAGCTAGCACGGCAAATGCAAGAATCGAGCGACGGCGATTGAACATGACAAAGCCTCCGAGGGGCGTTTTAAGGGCTGATAAGGAAGGCTTATGCTACTGCAACGGACAACCACGAATATTAAGCTTGTGTTACAGCCAGGTAGCGGTCCGTTGAACGAGCGGCCCGAGAGTCCATTCAAGACAGACTCGGAAAAGAAGAGGCGGTTGGCTCGCGTTTTGGCTCGAGGATTTTTCTTGGCGACATGCCGGGCCAAACGGAGTTATCCTAGGCTGTCATTGCAGCATCTTATTTCCTGTGCCACGATTACACCGTCTTCCCGGCTTCGTTTCCGCCAGCGAGTCCGGCCATGACCTGGGCCGGTGACATGCGCAAAGCACTCCATCTCTATCTGATCAAGCCTTCGCAGTATGACGATGACGGATATGTCGTCCGCCATTGGCGCGGGGTGCTGCCGAGCAACACGCTCGCATGCCTCGCGGGACTGACCGAAGATGTTGTTCGCCAGAACCGTTTGGGCGATGCCTGGAACGTCAAAGTTCACCTCTTCGATGAAACCGTCGACAAGATACCCGTGAAACGCATCTGTCGTTCGCAACATTGGGGTCTTGCCAAGACCATCGTCTGCCTCGTGGGTGTGCAGACCAACCAATTCCCGCGCGCTTGCGATCTTGCCCACACGTTTCGCAAGGCTGGCCTCACGGTGTTGCTTGGCGGCTTCCACGTCAGCGGGTACCTGGCTCTCCTTCCGGACATTCCCGCAGATATTCAGCAACTCATGGACGCAGGTGTCAGCGTCGTGAAGGGCGAGGTCGAAGAAACCTGGGGTGACCTGCTGCTCGACGCCGTTAACAATCGTCTGAAGCCCATGTATGACTTCCTGAACGCCAAGCCGGATCTATATACCAAGCCCATCCCCGCTATTCGCAAGAAGTACCTTCGCAAATTCGCCGCTTCCAACTTCGGCACTTTGGATTGCGGCCGGGGCTGCCCGTTTGAGTGCACCTTCTGCACCATCATCAACGTGCAGGGGCGCAAGATGCGTTTCCGTTCCGCCGACCACATCGCACAGGCCATCCGGCGCAATTACCACGAGAACGGCATCACTTTCTATTTCTTCACGGACGACAATTTCGCCCGCAACAAAAACTGGGAAGCCATCTTCGACGTGCTCATCAAGCTCCGCAATGAAGAGAAAATCCCGGTGGAGTTCATGATGCAGGTTGATGTTCTTTCCTGGAAAATCAAGAACTTCGTGGCCAAAGCCCGGCAGGCGGGCTGCATCAACGTGTTCATCGGAATGGAAAGCGTGGATCCCGGCAATCTGGCCGCTGCGGGCAAGAAGCAAAATCAGGTAAATGAATACCGCCAGCTCATTCAGGCTTACCGCGACTCGGACATTTCCTCTCACGTGGGCTATATCATCGGCTTTCCCTTTGACACCGTCGATTCCATCCGCCGCGACCTGAAATTCCTGATGAACGAAGTCCGCCCCGACCACGCTTCGTTCTTCATTCTCATGCCGCTTCCCGGCTCCATGGATCATCTGCAGATGCTGCGGCGCGGAGAGTGGATGCACCCGGATTTCAATCTCTACGACTCGCAGCATGAGGTCACGCGTCATCCGTATTTGAAGGACGGCTCGTGGATGGAAACGTATTTCGAGGCTTGGCGCACTTTTTACAGCCTGGACAATATGAAGGCGATCTTGCAGCGCGGCTCGCGTGCCAACTACTGGAACAATTTCTTACGGTTCCTGTGGTACAAAAATTCCATTCAGACCGAAGGTCGGCATCCGATGATGTCCGGCTATTTCCGTCTGAAAGGACGCACCGCGCGCCGGCCGGGCGTTCCGGTTCTTTCTCGCTGGAACTATTACACCTCGCGCATCACGGAAGTCCGCGATCATCTCCGCGGTATGCTGCGGGTCCTGGCGGAAATGGAAGAACTTTGGCTGCAGACCCGGCATCCGTCTGCCGCCGAGCAACGTGTGGCCGAAGAGTACGCCAAGCTCCGGGAAAAGTACGATCAGTTCAAGCTTGCCGATCTGCAAGCGGCGTATGTGCGGGCGAAGGAGCATTTCCCTTCTCTACATGTCCCATCGAAGGTCCAGCTGTTCTGGGCCAAGTGGAACCCACTCATTTTCAATAACAGTGTCTACACTCGCGCCGATCTGCATGCCTTCTGGACTCACGTCAGCGAACGCTGGCGCGATCAGCACTGGTTCCGCATTCCCGTGCACAAAGTGCCACTCAACCTGTTGCGCGACGTGCAACTTTCATTACTTTTCCTGTTCCACATGTCACGCGAACTATAGAGCAGGCAATTTGGTCTGAGGCGCGACCTGTGTCTGTTATGACCGCGCTCGACCTGTCTCTGCAACATTGTTACGATAGCCGCAGAAAACCATGCCCAAGAACGCGGTCCCTAGTGCTGCCAAGGCGGATAACTCCGCGATTCACGAATACACGGACCTTGCTATGCGGCTCTTCCGTCATCTGCGGGGAAACCGCTGGGCATCGCCAGGCCAACGCGTCGGCGTGGCCGTTTCCGGCGGTGCCGATTCCATTGCCCTTCTCCTTCTTTTTCTCGAATTGCGGGAAAGACTGGGTGTCGTGTTATCTGTCGTGCATTTCAATCACAAATTACGCGGGCGCGCCTCCGAAACCGATGAAAAATTCGTGTCCAATCTCGCCGCGCGCCACGCACTACCCTTTCTTATCGCTCAGGAAGACATCTCTTCCAAATCCCGGCGTGAGCACGCCAACCTAGAAGACGCGGCGCGACGCGCGCGTTACGTGTTCTTCGAACGTCTCGTAACCGAAGGCCAACTCGACAAAATCGCGGTCGCGCATACGGCCGATGATCAAGCTGAAACTGTCCTCGCGCACATGTTGCGCGGAACAGGCCTCGCCGGACTCGGCGGCATTCACCCGGAATTTGGTTGTGTCTTTCGTCCTCTGCTCAAATTCCGACGCTACGAACTTCGGCCCTATCTTCGTATGCGCCGCCAGGCTTGGCGTGAAGATGCCACCAATCGCGACATCAAACGCATGCGGGCCCGCATTCGTCAAAAGCTCATGCCGTTACTCGAGAAACAGTTTCAGCCCAGCGTAGTCGAGCACCTGTGTCAGCTGGCCGATCTCGCGAGAGAAGATGAGGCGTGGCTCGAGAGTTCCGCCGAGCTGCGCCTGTTCCTGAACGCGAAAGAGGAGCAAGGCGAATGGCGCATCGCCCTGCGGGATCTCATCGCTCCGGATCCACAATCGAATCGGTCCGAGGACGTCGATAAACTGTGGTCCCGACACGCGCCGCAGGCTATGAGCAAGCGGATCATTCGTCATCTCGTCAAAAAAGTGAAGCCGCAATCCGGTCAGCTCAGTTCTGGCCATGTGGAAGCCGTGCTGCAACTTGCGCAACAGCCAGACAGCGGCAAGTCTTTGCAACTTCCCGGGGGCGTGGAAGTTCGCCGGCTGCGCGGTGCCCTAGTCTTCCGTCCGTTGGAGCAGAAGAACTCAACCAACTCCACACGCCCAGCCAAAATCTTTTCTCGGACGGTCGATCTTGGAGCCCGTCAGGCTGAAGTCGCGCTCCTGGAACAATCATGCTGCCTACGATTCACGGTGATTGACTGGCCTCCCCAAGGGCGAGAAACTAATGTTACAGGGACGGTCTTAGACCGCGGGAGGATACGTTTACCCCTTGTGGTGCGGAATTGGCGGCCAGGCGATTCCATGCAACCAGTTGGTCATCAAAAGCGCCACCGGTTGTCACGCCTGCTGAACGAGCTGGGAGTCAGCCGCTGGGAGAAAGTTTCCTGGCCCGTGCTGGATTCCGGCGGAACAGTGGTATGGGTTCGGGGCCTGCCTGTGGCTGCGGAATTTGCACCAGGGAGCTTCACCCGTGAAGGAGTCGTGATTACAGAGGTTCCGATCTCGTAGCTATGGCAAAGGTGACCACACTCTCGGCCAGTCGAATAGCCAATCGCGTTACAGCACTTGGCCGGCAAATCTCCCGCGATGCTCGTGGCCGCAGGCTTGATATTGTGGTCACCATGGATCGTTCCTTTATGTTCGCGGCAGACCTGATTCGCGCCATTGATGGTCCGATCGTTCTGCACTTTGTCCGGGAAGACGTGCGCGATATCGAACTGGGCGGGCGCGCTCGCCGCGAAGTGTTTTTCGCCAATCGTTCCGCCACGAACGCTGGCAAGGAACACTCCGAGCTCAAAGGACGCGATGTGCTGCTGGTAGACTCCGTTCTGGACAGTGGCGTCACCCAGGATTTTCTGCTTCGCCGCCTCGGCGAGAACAAGCCGCGTTCTCTACGACTCGCCGTGCTTCTGGACAAAACTTCGCGGCGCCGCGTGGCGCTGGAGCCCGATTACTTTGGCTTTCGAACTGCATCTAATCTATTGTGGTTTGGGTACGGTCTGGCAGCATCTAACGGAACAGGGCGCAACAGCCGGAATTTGGTGGCAGGGGCTTCGGCAAATGGGACTGGCAGGTCCAGGGCAGCCAGAAAAAAAAGACGTTGAAACCACGGTGGCATCAGCGAATTTAGCGGTTTGTTTTTTGGAAATATTGTGAGGTTAATGTGAATTCCAGTTCTACGGCAAAAACAATTCTCTTCTGGATCTCCATCGTCTTCCTGGGCGTGATGCTCTGGAAGCTGGTATCCAGCAACGGCCAGGCCGCTCGCGAGGACACTCCGAGCTACAGCGAATTCATGGCCAAGGTCGATAAGGATGAAGTGAAGGAAGTCACGCTATACCTCTCACCCAACAGCTACGAACTGCAAGGCGAATATAGTCACCCGCCGAACCGCAAGTTCCATACCACCGTGCCCAAGGAGAATTCCCCGGAAATCACCAAGGCTCTGCGCGACAAGGGTGTCCAGCTCAGCGTCAAAGAAGTCCGCAGCGGCGATTGGGTCCTGATTCTTCTCAACGCTCTCCCGCTTTTGCTTCTTGCCGGATTCGTGTTCTTCCTGATGCGGCAAATGCAGGCCGGGGGTAACAAGGCTCTCAGTTTCGGAAAGTCTCGCGCTCGTTTGCTTTCCGCTCAACAGAAGAAGGCTACGTTCAAGGACGTGGCCGGCAGCGACGAAGCCAAGGAAGAGTTGCAGGAAATTATCGAATTCTTGAAGGACCCGCAGAAGTTCCAGAAGCTTGGCGGGCGTATTCCAAAAGGCGTGCTCCTCGTCGGACCTCCAGGCACCGGTAAAACTTTGCTGGCACGTGCCATCGCCGGGGAAGCCAACGTTCCGTTCTTCTCCATCTCCGGTTCGGACTTCGTGGAAATGTTCGTTGGTGTAGGCGCCAGCCGCGTCCGTGACCTGTTCGAGCAGGGCAAGAAGAATGCTCCTTGCATCATCTTTATCGATGAAATTGACGCCGTCGGCCGCCATCGCGGCGCGGGTCTTGGCGGTGGACATGACGAGCGCGAACAAACCCTTAATGCTCTACTTGTCGAGATGGATGGGTTTGAATCCAATGAAGGCGTCATCCTCATCGCGGCTACCAACCGCCCTGATGTACTCGACCCCGCATTGCTCCGTCCTGGGCGCTTCGATCGGCGCGTGGTGGTCGCGCGTCCGGACGTGAAGGGCCGCGAGGAAATTCTCCGCGTACACACGCGCAAAGTGCCTCTCTCTGATGATGTGGAACTTTCCATCATCGCGCGTGGTACACCGGGCTTTTCTGGAGCGGATCTCGCAAATCTCGTCAACGAAGCCGCGCTGTGGGCGGCGCGCCAGAACCGCAAGTTCGTGACCATGGCGGACTTCGAAATGTCCAAGGACAAAGTCCTTATGGGCGTCGAGCGCAAGTCCATGATCCTTTCCGACGAGGAGAAAAAGAACACCGCGTATCACGAGGCCGGCCATGCGTTGATTGCCGCGATGACGCCGGGCGCCGACCCCGTCCACAAGGTCACGATCATTCCGCGCGGGATGGCGCTGGGCCTTACCATGCAGCTTCCCGAAGCGGACAAACACACGTACACCAAGGAATATCTGGAAGGCATGCTCGCGGTTCTCATGGGCGGGCGTACCGCTGAAGAAATTTTCCTGGGCCACATCACTACCGGTGCCGGCAACGACATCGAACGCGCTACGGACATCGCCCGTAACATGGTCTGTGAATGGGGCATGAGCAATTTGGGCCCGTTGGCGTATGGCAAGAAGGAGGAAGCGATCTTCCTCGGCCGCGAAATTGCTCAGCACCGTGATTTCAGCGAAGACACGGCACTTCAAATCGACAAAGAAGTGAAACGCATCGTCAGCGAATCCTACGATAAAGCGCGCAGCATTGTGGAAGCCAATCGTGCGACGCTGGAAAGCATCGCTCTGGCGCTCCTCGAGCGCGAGGTTCTCGACGCCAACGAGGTCAAGATGCTTATGGAAGGCAAAACACTGCCGGAGAAGCCGCGCACGCCACCCACTCCGCCACCGCAGGCGGCCCCT
Organism: Candidatus Acidiferrum sp.; assembly: GCA_035271845.1. Taxonomy (GTDB): domain Bacteria; phylum Acidobacteriota; class Terriglobia; order Acidiferrales; family UBA7541; genus Acidiferrum. The sequence continues at coordinate 23,890 of DATERF010000069.1, read as the reverse complement.
GGCACGGATCCAAAAGTCGTCCGCCCGGAGTTGCGACCCGCTCCCGGATTCACCCGCGGCGACTCCCCGGCGAAAGCCTGAGCGAGCGCAAATAACAATTTTTCACAGGGCGCAAGAGTTTGCGCCCTTTTTTTTCCCCGCTACGACGCATGCTAAAATGCGGCGCCATGTCGATACCAGAAGAGATTCGGGATGGTCGCACGGATTTGATCTTCGGGCGCGCGCACCAACTGGCCCAGCTGAGCAATTCTCGCATGCATTCTTCGAGAACTATGCTATGGGGAGTGGGAATGGAAGCCAATCTATTGGGCAACCCTCATTTTTCAAAAAAGGCGTAAAATAAAAACATGGGACTGAAAGACGGCGAAAACCTTAATGTGACTTGCCCCTGCTGCCAGGCCAAATTGGTGATCGATCCTATTTTCGGCGCCGTCCTCTCTCACACTGCTCCCGTTAAGCCGGGACCGGACGTGGACCTGACGAAAGCTTCGGACATTCTGGAAAATCAGAAGAAGCAGCGCGAGGATAAGTTCGCGGATTCCTTCTTCCAGGAAACCCACAAGGAAGACATCCTGGCGAAGAAATTCGAAGAAGCCATGAAGAAGGCCAAGGACGCTCCCGCCGGCAAGCCCGTCCGCGACTTCGATTTAGACTAACTGACATCACCCTGCTCGCCCTGAGTTCAGTCGAAGGGAACGCAGCGAAGGATCTGGATTCCCACCACAACAATGCTGCGTCGCAAACTTTATCGCCTTAAGCTTCCCACCCGCACGCTCACACTCGGCGAGCGCACGCTCGTCATGGGGGTACTGAACATAACGCCAGACAGCTTCTCCGACGGCGGCAAATTCTTGACTGTGAAGAAAGCGGTCGAAGCGGCCCGAGCGATGGAGCGGGCTGGAGCGGATATTCTGGACATCGGTGCCGAATCCACGCGTCCCGGCTCCCTCGGAATTTCCGCGGCCGAAGAACTCGCTCGCTTGCTGCCAGTTCTTGAGGCTCTCCGTGGCGGGCTAAAAATCCCAATTTCCATCGACACGCAAAAATCCGCAGTGGCTGAAATCGCCATCGGCGCTGGTGCCGAGATTATCAACGATGTTTCGGGATTGAAGCACGATGAACGCCTGGCGAACGTCGCCGCTCGCCACAAAGTTCCGTTGATCCTGATGCATATGCGCGGCACTCCGCGCACTATGCAAAAGCAGCCCTTCGCCAAGAATGTGCTTCGCGACGTTGTTACCGGCCTTGACCGCTCACTCGCAATCGCTCGCCGCGCCGGTGTGCCTAAATCCCAAATCATTCTCGATCCGGGCATTGGGTTCGGCAAATCGTACGATCAAAACTACGAACTGCTCGCCAAGCTCCCCAAGCTTGCCGAAATCGGTTATCCCTTACTGGTGGGCACTTCGCGGAAGGGTTTCCTCGGTTCCGCGCTGGCGCAAAAAGGTAAGCCCGCTCCGTCTGATCAGCGCATCTGGGGCACCGCCGCCACGGTGACGGCAAGCATTCTGTTTGGTGCGCATATCGTGCGTGTACACGATGTGGCTGAAATGGTACAGGTGGCGAGGGTTGCGGATGCAGTTCTGGCCGGTTAGCTCATTTGCTCTGACACTCAGCTAGACTGGCTTGAGACCACGCTCGCGGATGTCTCTTCGAGATTGCAGGCGCAGCATGGCGACGCGCACAAAAATGAGCGTTCCGATCACAATGCTTCCCGTGAGAACGAGGAAGATTCTCCCCATGGCCGCGCTGAGCGCCTGCGACGCACCGCCACCAATCGCCACTTGCACTTTTTGGCCCGAAACCTCGGCTGGCCCTTGGCAGCTCACCGCATACGATCCGTCGTGTGGCACCGCAAACTCGAGCACGGATACACCTCTTTTAGTGCCATAGGTGTAAGTGGCTGTGCCGACTTTGTCCTTTGCTGCGACCTTCTCTCCCGTAGGAAGCATGTGTACTTCGCAATCCACCAGCATACGGCGCAATTCTTCCCGGGAAAGAGGGGCGGCCGTCTGCAAAGCCGGGTATTCCACGAAAACCGTGTACGTCTCCCGATGCTTCAGTTCAAGATCCATTTCGCCCGGAAGATCCATGCGCAACATGGCGTCGTGGATATGGCGGGTATCAACGACGAGAAAATAGAAGGTTGCGGCAATGCCCAACGCCAAAAAAAGGAAAGCCAGGAAGTAATACCGTGAACTGGGCCGTACTTGTTCCGTCCCGTCCATCGAGAGTCTCCTAAATCCACGAGTGCACTTAGCATATGCTTCCGTCAGTGAATTTCAAACCGCCTGGTGATGTGCGCTATAATTCGCTGCGTTCTTGGCTCCTAAGGGATAGCGAATGCGCCCGCGTGCGATGGTATTTGCTTTGTTCTTTTTGTGCTTTTCCACTTCGGATCTGTTGGCACAGTTGCCGCCGGTAAGAACGGATCCGCTGCAAGCCGGTTCGGCAATTCAGGGCCAAGCCGGATGTTCGGCGACAGATGCTTCCTCCTGCGCACAAGCTGCGGCGAAAATCACGCCCATCGTCATGGGCGAATCGCCACTGGAAGCAAACCTGCGAAAACTCACCGATGAAATCGGTGGGCGAGTCAGTGGTTCCCCGGAAATGGCACGCGCCGTGGATTGGGCGATAGCCGCCTTTCGCGCGGCCGGTGTCGATGTGCACACGGAAAAATACATGCTGCCGGTGGCCTGGAGTGAAGGCAACACACGGTTCGAACTGCTCGGTCCCATCAATTTTCCCGTGTCTCTGGTCTCGAATGGCCTTTCACCCGCTACACCGCCGGGAGGCATCGAGGCACCTTTGGTCGACGTACAGTACGGCACTGAAGAAGACTTTGCGCGCGCAGGCAGCTCGGTCAAGGGCGCGATCCTTCTCGTGCATAGCAATATCGGCGCCACCTGGGCAGACCTGTTCGACGAGTATTTGAAACCGCCGGGCATTATTGCGCGCGCACTCAAAGCTGGTGCCGCGGCAATTCTCTGGACCGGTGCTCGCGAGCGCAAATTGCTTTACCGGCATACCAATTCCGTCACGGGTGAAGTCGACAAAATTCCCCAAGCTGTCGTTGCCCGTGAAGACGCTTTGCGTTTGCAACGCACGGTGGCCACCTATCCGGGTAAAGTCCGCGTTCGCCTCAGCATGCCGAATAAAATCGGTGGCCCCGTCGAACAACAAAATGTCGTTGGGGAAATCCGTGGCTACGAAAAACCCGATGAAATCGTGGTCCTCGGCGCGCATCTCGATTCCTGGGAACTGGGCACCGGTGCGCTGGACAATGGTTGCAACGCGGCCATGGTCATCGAAGCAGCGCGCGCAATTAAAGCTAGCGGACTTCTGCCGCGCCGCACTATTCGCTTCATCCTGTTCAGCGGTGAGGAACAGGGGACGGTCGGCTCGTTCGCTTACGTGCAAGCGCATCGCAGCGAGATGGACAAGTATCGCGCCATGGTGGTCTTCGACACGGGCATCGGCCGGGTGACCGGTTACTCTCTCGGTGGACGACGCGATATTGACCCCGCTGTCCGGGAAATCCTCAAGCCCTTCGCAGGCTGGAACGTCGACGATCACACTTACGACGCCTCCTTCGGCACGGACAACTTTGATTTTCTCCTCGAAGGCGTGCCCACGCTCACAGCCAATCAGGAAATCTCCAACTATTTAAAGAACTATCACGCCGCGTCGGACACCTTCGACAAAGTCGATATCCGGGAATTGAAACTCAATACCGTCCTCGCCGCAGTTACAGCGTGGGGCATCGCCGATCGTGTGGAACCTATCGGCAGACGCCTCTCACGAGCCGAAATCGAATCCTCGCTGAAAGAAACCGGCGTCGATCAACAAATGAAACTCCTGGGCTACTGGGACGGTTGGCAATCCGGCGCCCGCGGGCGTCAGCCCTGAGTCCACGACTGCTCCTCCTTCAAGCTATACTGACCGTGTGACTGTGCTTCCCAAATCCTCCTCTCCCAAAATCCTTGCGCTGGACTACGGCCGCCGAAAAATTGGGGCGGCTCTTGCCGATTGCGAAGCGCGCATCGCCGAGCCCTACACCACTCTTGAGCGCATCAACCGCAACGAGGACATGCGCCGGCTCCGCGAATTCGCGCGCGATCACCACGTCAAACAGATCGTCGTAGGCCTTCCCCTCCGGCTCGACGGTACTCCCGGCGAAATGGCCGAGGAAGCTACGCGCTTCGCGGAGCGCCTTCGCAAGCAGCTTGCACTGCCCGTCGAACTCGTCGATGAGCGCTTGACCAGTTGGGAAGCAGAGCGCGTCCTCGAAGAAGAACTCGGCCGCCGCATTACTCATACGGAGACCCGCGACGGCCGCAAGAAAAGCACCCGTAGCTCTGACAGCAAATACACGGTTGACGCAGTTGCCGCGATGCTCATTTTGCGCGAATATCTTGCTCGCACCTCCATCGCCAAGGAGCCTGCATAGCGTGAGGGCGTTCCTTACCATCGTTCTTATCGTCTTGCTCGGGGCCGCTGCCGTTGCCGGCTATCTTTGGCTGGCCATCGAAAAGCCTTACGGAACCATTCCTCCCGAAGGCGTTTTCGTGGAAGTTCCTCACGGCGCCTCGCAACGCGCGGTCTCCCACCTCCTCGAAAACAAAGGAATCATCCGCAGTTCTCTCGCTTTCGAACTGTACGCGCGGCGCCATCCCAGGCGGTCGCTCCTCGCCGGCGAGTATTTCTTCGATCGTCCGCTCTCGGGCAAGGATGTTTATTGGAAGCTCGCCAACGGTGAAATCTATGAGCAGCCATTCACCGTCAAAGAAGGCGACACCATGTTCGACATCGCGCGCAATCTGGAAGATGCAAAGTACATGAAAGCCTTGGATTTTCTGAGGGCTGCCCGCGATGCTTCTCAGATTCAAGATTTTGCGCCCGGCGCCAAAACGCTTGAGGGTTTTCTCTTCCCCGCGACTTACAATCTGCCCCGCAACGCTTCCGCTGCGGATCTCACCGCCATGATGGTCCACAAATTCCGCGAAGCTCTCCAGGAAATTGCCCCGGATCGCCTCGATCCGCTCACGCCGGGCACCCCTCTTCTTTCGGTTATTACGCTCGCCTCTCTCGTCGAAGGAGAAACCCCAAAGCCCGATGAACGCCCGTTGGTCGCCGGCGTTTATACGAATCGCCTGCGGCAGGGGATGCTGCTGCAGTGCGATCCCACGGTGATTTACGCGCTCAGGCAGGTAGATAAATATAAGCCGCCGCTTCTGCTCAAAGATTTGCGCTACGATTCGCCCTACAATACGTATGTGCACACAGGACTTCCGCCCGGACCCATTGGCAATCCCGGCGAATCTGCAATCCGCGCCGCGCTTGTTCCGGCGCCCACGGATTTTCTTTATTTCGTCGCCAACACTCAGGGGGGCCACTTTTTTGCCTCCACACTAGCGGAGCACAACCAAAATGTGGCCAAATACCATCGTCTCCTCAACGGCGTAGCCGCCGACCCTCCGGTCACTGAGACGCCTGAATCTCAAACCGCCGGCTCGGCCCATAAAGGCAAACGATGACCGAAGGGCTGCACACGAAAAAAGAAATGATTCTCGAGGCTGCTCGCCAGCTCGGCCTTCAGAAATGGACCACAGCCGAAGTCGAGCAGTTGCGCCGTAAGCTGATCGCCGATCACGGCGAGGCCGGCAAATCCTCGAATGACTATATTTCCGAGGTTCTGCAATCGGTGGGATGGAAGGTACAACTCTCCGAGCGGGAAGAGGCCGAAGAGCGCTTCGAGGAGGAATTCGAGGATATCCTCCATTTCAAGACTCTGCAGGACGCCGAAGTCAGCATCACGCGGCTCGACGAACTGTTCCGCCGTTTCCAAACACACGGTGAAAAAGCCGCTGTCGAGCGCGTTCTCGAGATTGCGCGACTCGGAAAACGCCGTGCGGAAATGATCTCGCACAATCGCAAAGTCGAAGCGCACAAACGGCAGGAAAAAACGGAGATTGCGGAATGGTTTCGCATCTGGCTGGAGACCCCGGACGCGTTTTTCGATTGGCTCGAAGTCCGCAAAGCCTCGCCGGACTTCCGCCAGAAGTTCGGAGATATCGATCTCGAAACCGAAGAAGAATAGCGATGCACGCCGAAAATCCCGTTCCCGATCTGCCTCCCTATTCCCTCGATGTTCAAGCCATGGACCTCGGGCCCCGAAGTCAAAGCCGTTGGACTGGAGCTCATCGAAACAGAAAGCCGCGAGCCGCTCCTTGGCCCGGAAGCTGCCTCCATCTGGTCTGCGGGATTGATCGCTCTAGCGGGCACGGAACGTTATGTTGTCGATTTCTTCAGTCATCTCGAGCGCGTCCGTGAATTCTGCGCATCCCATTCGATCGCCGTCCGCGAAGCCGCTTCTCGCTGCCTCGTCATTCCCCAACCCTCGCAAGAGCTTCTACGGTTACTCCTCGCACGCTTCGAATCCGAGACGTTTGGCATGCGCATTGGCGCAGCCGCCGTCGATCCGGATCCCGCTCTTGAAAACGAACTGTCGCAGCGCGGTGTGGATGCCTACCAACCCGCCTACTCGCGCTATACATGCTGCGCTGTCTGCGAACCCAGCGACGGCTGGGTCACTCTCCTAAGCGATCCCCTTTGGCCCAGTGAAGTCATTCGCCGCGTTCGTCCCGCGCTTCAGGCCTTCGACGTTTACATCGCCCGCCCACAATAAATCGCAAAATACGCTAAAATAGAGAGTGTAGAGCCTTGGGGATTGTTTCGTTGCGCAGAATTGCTCCTGCGACCGTGGCGTAAACGCAACCGTGCGGTGCGCTTGATTCGGCCAAATCGCGACATGAAGGCTCTCACTTGCGCCAAGCGGCGGATTCCATTGGCCGTATATTTGCTCCCTTAGGGTCCAGGATTGAAATTTTTTCGATGAATCGCGCGCGGAATTGTATGGTTTTTCTGACACTGTCGGCGTTCGCCTGCGGCTGTGGCGGCCGGGGAGGTGTCACCAAAACTACGACGGTCCCCGCACCGTCCCGTCCGGTTGCGCAAGATGCAACCCAGGAACAACTTCTCGATCGCTACAATTTGCTCGCCCACAATCTTCGATCCCTGAACGCCACCGTCGAACTCAAGCCCTCCGCGGGGTCTGCTTACACAGGGGTTATCAGCGAATATCACGAAGTCAAAGCCTTCATTCTCGCGTCTCGCCCCTACAATATCCGCATGATTGGCCAGGTTCCCATTGTCGGCAAAACGGTTTTCGACATGGCTAGCGACGGACGGGATTTCGAAGTCTCTATTCCTCCGCGGAACAAATTCCTGGTCGGCCCGGTTTCTCTCAATCATCCGAGCGTCAAACCCATCGAGAATCTCAGGCCGCAGCACCTCGTCGATGCGCTGCTATGGCCCGAAGTTCGCAAGGAAGAAGTCACTCTGTTCGAAGAATTCAATGATGAGTCCGGCCGCTATTACGTTCTCACTGTCCTCCGCGGTGGGTACCAAACCGAAATTCTTAGTAAGATCTGGTTCAATCGCGCTGATCTGCATCTGATTCGCCTGCAATCCTACGGTCCCAAGGGCGCTCTCGTGTCCGATGTCCGCTATTCCAACTGGCAACCTCTCGATACTCCCGTTGCAGGCACATTGACCGAATATCCCCGATCGATCCTGATTGACCGGCCGCACGACGAATATCGCCTGGACCTGACCGTCACTAAAATCACACTCAATGACACGCTGACCCCCGATCATTTCCAACTGCAGCCGCCGGACGGCGCGGACATCGTGCACTTGACAGACGCCCCCGAGGACAAAAAACCATGATGGGCCAATTCGTCTTCCGCAATCTTTTCCATCGTCCGGTGCGCACGCTTATCGGAGTGCTGGCTATCGGCGTGGAAATCATGCTGGTCGTCGTCATTGTTGGCCTGACTTCCGGCATGCTGCAAGAAACCGCGAAGCGCATTGAGGGCATCGGCGCGGACATCATGGTGCAGGCGCCAGCTGCCCAGATTCTCATCGGTTTTAGCGGCTCTCCTATGCCCATCAAGATCGCCGACAAAATAGCCGAACTCAAGTACATTCAAGCGGTCGCTCCCGCCTTGCTGCAGTTCAATTCTTCCGGCGGCGTTGAAGTTGTCTATGGCATCGATCCCGAATCGTTCCGCGCCGTTTCCGGTGGTTTCGTTTTCCTCGCGGGCCACGACATGGAAGGCCCTGACGATTTACTTGTCGACGATTGGGCCGCGAAAGCAAAACATCTGGGTGTCGGCAGCACCTTCAATCTCTTCAATCACGACTGGAAAGTCGCCGGGATTGTGGAGCACGGCAAAGGTGGCCGTCTGTTTGTCCCCATCACCACTCTCCAGGAACTCGTCGGCGCCCGCGATAAAGCCTCTATCTTTCTCGTCAAATGCACTCGCCCCGAGCACACTCAGGACGTCAGCGAAGAAATCGAACAGCTTCTACCGAATCACCCGGTTCGACCGCTAAAGGATTTCATGAGCCTGATGACTTCCTCCAACATCCCCGGGCTGCAAACTTTTATCAATGCCATGATCGCCCTCGCCGTCGCCATCGGCCTGCTGGTCATTTTCCTTACGATGTACACCACAGTGCTGGAACGCACTCGGGACATCGGTGTCCTGAAATCTCTCGGTGCCAGCAAATTCTTAATTGTTCGCGCGCTGCTCACCGAAACCGCACTTCTTTGTTTTCTTGGCATTGCCGCCGGCATCGGTCTGAGTTACCTTGTCCGCGCAGGGTTTCTCGCCATTTTCCCGACTCTTTCGATCTTAATCACCCCGGGATGGATCTTCCGGGCCGGCCTGATCGCTCTTGTCGGTGCGTTTTTTGGCGCCAGCTATCCTGCTTGGCTCGCCAGCCGCAAAGACGCTGTTCAGGCCCTCTCATACGACTGAAAGGAGCTTTGGCAACCTAGCCACACATGTCAATCACGGTTAGAATACAGTCGCAGACGAACAACTTGACGGAGCCTGAGCTGAAAACTTTGGAGCCGATACTCAAAACCGAGAATCTCTGGAAGCTTTATCACGCCGGCAAGGTCGAGGTTCCCGCCCTCCGCGGCGTCAATTTCGATGTGCTCCCCGGTGAATCTGTCGCGGTCATGGGTCCTTCGGGCTGCGGGAAATCTTCACTGTTGTACGTCATCGGCGGCCTCGCGCAGGCTTCGCGTGGCAAGGTTCTGGTCGACGGCAACGATCTTTCCACCATGACCGACGCGGAGCGCACTAAGCTGCGCCGGCACAAGATCGGGTTCGTCTTTCAGCGCTTCAATCTGCTTCCCGCGCTTTCCGCCAAGGGCAATATTGCCATCGCCCAATACATTCATGGTGATGGCTTCGATCCACATCGTTTCGCCGTGGTGACCAAAATGCTCGGTCTCGACGGCCGTCTTCAACACCGGCCAGCGGAAATGTCGGGTGGGGAACAACAGCGTGTGGCCATTGCCCGCGCTATTATCAACGAGCCCAAAATTCTTCTGGCCGATGAACCCACGGGCAACCTCGATACCAAGAACTCTGAAATCGTCCTCGAAATGCTTCGCCGCTTGAACAAAGACCTTGGGCAAACCATCGTGATGATCACCCATAACCCTGAGGCCACTGTTTATTTCGATCGCGTCGTGCACATGCGCGATGGCATCATCATCGACGGCGTTCCAGCCGACTAAAATGGCAGGCCTTGGTCAAATCCTCAATCGCGTGTTCTTCTGGTCCTACGAGCGAGGCACGTGGCAATACGACATCGCAGTTATCTTAATTCTGCTGTTTGTGCTGGCCACACCGACGCGCTGGTTTCACGATCAGCCACAGGTCGGGCTTCCGGCGAATTCCACGCAAGTCGAGCTGCTTTCCAAGTCCGGTGAAACCGAGATTTACAAGGTCGATGCGCGCGTACTGGCTCCGCCTGAGCGCACTCCTGCGCTTCAGAACGATCTGCACAACGCGCTGCAAAAAACCAGTCCCGCGCTCAGAGATGGACGGTTTTCTATCGGCAAAATTGAGCCAATCCGCGACGAATCCGGTACCGTAATCGCCTATGAGGTCGAAATCAGGCACTAATCAGCGCTACGCTCTCGCCCGGAAAACCCGCCAGCGAAATCGCGCATCTCATTTGCAGCGGTTTTGTTTCCACTCTTCAGATGGGACGCAGCACCATCCTTATCTAAGACAATCCGTGCGGTTTCAGACTTGGCAGACAGTCACAGACATCTCGATTTTATGTTTATTCCGAACCAGCAGGTCGGGTGTACCATTGTCTGTACTGAGTTCACCAAGAAAATTCGGGAACAAATTGTCGACTAAGTCTACCGGGATCTGCCTCCTGGCGTTGTTCCTCGCCGCAATCTTTTTCGCTGCGCAGTTGCACTGCTGCGTCGATCTGAACTCCAGCACGATGGATTCGCATGCCTGCCCCGTCTGTCACTCGGTGGGAGCTGCAATCGGCGCTTGTGCCGCAATTATCGCTATGGCGCTGGCTATCCATCGATTGGAAATCCTGTTCTCGCTTCCTCCTTTATTTCTGCTGAATTTCCGCAATATCACGCCCCGAGCGCCCCCCGTACCCTGCTGAGCAGCTATCCGCCACTATTTCGACTACTTATGTTCCAACGTCCCTCAAGCGAGGGACGCGCGAGGAGTTAACAATTGAGGAAAGGAATCTTGTTTGCCACCGCCGTGCTGGCCTTCCCGGTGTTCACAAGGGGCCAGCAACAGAATTCTGCGCCCACGCAGGCAGCGGTACCGCAGGCAACGACGCAGGCTGTGCCGGCACGCATCTCGCTGGATGATGCCATCCGCCTGGCGCTTCTGCACAACCATGCGTTGCAGGCGATGCGCTCCACCATTCAGCAGAGCCAGGCGGAAGAAGTCACCGCGAATCTCCGGCCCAATCCCACCCTGGGTCTCGATGCACAGTACCTGCCGATCTTCCAACCTAGCCAGTTCAGTTCAGACTATATCGACCAGCAAGCGCAATTCGATGCTGGCGTCGGGTATCTCTTTGAGCGCGGCAAGAAACGCCAGCACCGGCTGCAGGCCGCGCGAGACCAAACCGCGGTCGTGCGCTCGCAAGTCTCCGATACCGAGCGTCAACTAGTCTTCAACGTCGGGCAGCAATTCGTTGACGTGCTACTGGCTGAATCCACCCTGGAATTCGCGCAAATGGATCTGGAGAGTTTCCAGAAAACCGTGGACATCAGCAACGAACGCTTTCGCGTCGGGGACATGAGCGAAGGCGATTTCCTCAAAATCAAACTCCAGTTGCTGCAGTTCCAGACCGACGTTTCGGCTGCACAACTAGCTAAACTGCAGGCCTTGGCGGCGCTTCGCCAATTCCTCGGATTCGAATCCGTTCCCGATGACTATGACGTCCAGGGCTCCCTCGATTACCAGCCAGTGCATTCCGACGTGAGCGGACTGAAATCGCTGGCGGCGATCAACCGGCCCGACCTGCGCGCTGCACAGCAGGCCGTAACCGCCGCGGAAAGTCAGTTGGCGTTGCAAAAAGCTAACGGCAAGATGGACGTCACTGGCACTTTCAACTACACGCACACTGCCGGCGTAAACACCGGCGCGTTCTTCTACAACATGCCTCTTCCCATCTTCAATCGGAATCAGGGTGAAATCGCGCGAGCCAGCTACGCCATTACGCAAGCACAAGAGCAAGCCAGCGAGACCGCGCAGCAAGTTTCCACGGATGTCATCCAGGCCTACGAGAATCTCCGCACCAACGATCAAATCATTCAGCTCTATCAAGGCGGCTACGTGGATCAAGCCAAGCAATCCCGAGACATCAGTGAATATGCTTACCGCAAGGGCGCCACCAGTCTGCTCGATTATCTCGATTCGGAAAGAACTTACCGGGCTAACCAGCTTGCCTATCGCCAGGCTCTCGCGAACTACATGCTTGCTCTTGAACAGATGCGCCAGGCCGTGGGCACGAGGAATCTGCCATGAAATTGCCGACTCAAAGATGCATCATGTTCCTGCTCTTCCTTGCAATCGTCGCGCTGTTCTCTGGATGGCTTTCAGGCTGCAACTCCGGCCCGGGCGAATCGGAATCCAGCATGACTTCGTTCACTTCTTCCGAGTCGAAGGCAGATACTGCGGAACTTTTCACCGTCCCGAAGGAGCAATTGTCTCACATCGAGATTGTGTCGGCGGAAAAAGGACCACTCCCGCGCACTTTGCGGTTGTCGGGAGCCGTGGCTTACGACGCATTTCAAACCACGCCCGTATTTGCCGCGATTGGCGGTCCTGTCCACGAAATCCTGGTCGCTCCCGGGCAGGTCGTTCACGTTGGTCAGCCGCTTCTCACTGTAACCAGCCCGGATTATTCCGCTGCTCGTTCCGCGTACATTAAGGCGCGCGACGCTTATTCACTTGCCGACAAACTTTACACTCGTGCGCAGGACCTCTTTGCCCACGGCGCCATCGCCGAAGCCGATCTTCAGCAGTCGGAATCCAATCGCACACAAGCCCACGCGGATCTGGAATCCACCGCTGACGCTCTGCGCGCTCTTGGAATCAAGGATCCGGAAATTCTGCTCAAGAATCCCGGGCAAACCACGGCGGAGATTCCCGTGCCCGCGCCAGTCGCTGGTGAAATTGTCGAGCGCCTTGTTGGCCCCGGTCAACTTCTGCAAGGTGGCGCGACTCAGTGTTTCACCATCTCCAATACCAACACCGTATGGGTGCTGGTCAACGTTTATCAAAGCGACCTTCCTTACGTGCGCGTGGGTAATCTCGTCGAAATCAACACGGAGTCTTATCCTGAACTGTTTCACGGCCGAATTTCCTACATCGCTCCGGCGCTGGACCCGACCACTCGCACTTTGCAGGCGCGTATCGTGACCGACAATCCCGGGAAAAAATTGAAAAAGGACATGTACGTCACGGCGCTCGTTAAAGCTGGATCCATTCCCGACGCCATCACCGTTCCCGACGCCGCCGTGCTGCACGACACGGAGAACCAGCCTTTTGTTTATGTGCAAAGCAATGCGAACCAGTTTGCGCGGCGGCTCGTCACTTTGGGCCACAGCAACAATGGCCGGACACAAATCACCAGCGGCCTGAAAGAAGGCGAACACGTTGCCGGTGACGGCAGCTTGTTCCTGCAATTCAAGAATTCACTGCAACACTGAGGAGAGCGTTCCACAGATATCGATGATTCATCGCACCGTCCAATTCGCTCTTCAACAGCGTTTCCTGGTACTCATGGTCACGGCTCTGATTGTCGTCGTGGGCATATGGTCTTTCCGGCAAATGCCGGTCGACGCCTACCCCGACCTGTCACCGCCGATGGTGGAACTCATCACGCAATGGCCCGGGCACGCCGCCGAAGAAGTGGAGCGTCTAACCACACTGCCGCTTGAGTTAGCGATGAACGGTGCGCCCCGGCTTAAGGTGATGCGTTCGATCTCGCTTTACGGACTGTCCGACGTAATCCTCACGTTCGATGACGGGGTCGATCCGTACTTTGCGCGAGAAGTCGTTTTCGAACGGATTAGTGACGCGGTACTACCTCAGGGTGTCATTCCGAGTATGGCGCCCCTCTTCAGCCCGAGCGGCCTGGTGTACCGCTACGTCATCGAAAGCCTCGATCGCACGCCCATGGAATTGCACACGTTCGAAGAGTGGACCATTGAACGTGCGTACAAGAGCGTACCTGGGGTGGCTGACGACTCCGGTTTTGGCGGCCCCACGATGGAGTATCACGTGCTCCTGGACCCCGTGAAGCTGTATAACTACCACCTGCCGGTGGTGCAGGTTGTTGCTGCACTGAACGCGAACAATGCGAACACCGGCGGGGGCTTTTACACCCAGGGCGGGCAGTTCTACTACGTGCGCGGCTTGGGCCTGGTGAAGACTACCCAAGATATTGGCGAAATTGTTGTTGCCAGCTTGAATGGCGTTCCCGTCCGCATCAAGGATATCGGCCGCGTCGAGATCGGCCACGCTCCTCGCCTCGGTATCTTTGGATTCCAGACCAAACAGAAGAATGACGACGATGCAGTCGAAGGCGTCATCCTGATGCGGCGTGGCGAACAGACCCAGAACGTTCTAGAAGGGGTCGAGAAGAAGACCGAGGAGATCAACAAGACGGTCCTACCGCCCGACGTAAAAGTTCGCCCATATTACGACCGCAGTGATCTCGTTCGTGTCACAACTGACACCGTCGAAGGAAATCTTCTTCGAGGCATGATCCTGGTAGTGATCGTCCTGGTATTTTTCCTTGTAAGCTTCCGAGCGGCGGTCATCACGGCACTGACCATCCCTCTGGCGCTTCTCTTCGCCTTTGTCTTTCTTCACTGGACAGGCGAAGCTGCCAATCTTCTCTCTATCGGCGCCATCGACTTTGGCATCATCATTGACGGCACCATCGTCATGGTCGAGAACCTCTACCGTGAACTGGCTTTGCGGAAAGGGCAAGACTACCAGCTCAACGAAGTCATACTTTCCGCGGCTCGCGACGTAGACCGCCCTATCTTCTTTTCTGTCGCGGTCATCATTGCCGGATACCTGCCGATTTATGCGCTCAGCGGCCCCGCCGGAAAGCTTTTTCATCCCATGGCAGACACCATGGGCTTCGCGCTGCTGGGTGCTTTGCTGTTCACTCTCACGCTTATTCCCGTCCTGGTTTCCTACTGGTTCAAGCGTGGCGTGCAGGAAAAAAAGAACCGCATTTATGAATGGTTCAAGCGCGAATATGGCTCGGAACTGAAATGGTGCCTGGAACGCCCGAAGCTGACGATGTTTCTCGCCACGCTCATTTTTGCCGCCTCGCTTCTTCTTGTGCCTTTCATCGGGGGCGAATTCATGCCACACCTCGACGAAGGCGCGATCTGGGTCCGCGCCACTATGCCTTACACAATTTCCTTTGAGGAAGCGGCCAAATTTGCTCCTCAGATTCGCAATCTATTGATCCAATATCCCATGGTCACGGTAACGGGCTCGGAGCTTGGCCGTCCGGACGACGGTACCGACCCAACTGGTTTTTTTAATTGCGAGTTTTACGTTGGCTTGAAACCGTACGGCGACAAAAGCTGGAAATCGGGTTCCATCCATTCAAAGGAAGAACTGACACGCGATCTCCAGAAAAAACTCGAGGCTTATCCGGGAGTAATTTTCAACTACACGCAGCCAGCCGAGGACGCTGTCGACGAAGCTCTCACTGGCCTAAAAAGTGCCCTGGCGGTCAAAATATTCGGCCCGGATCTAGACGTTCTCGAGAAAAAAGCCGTTGAGATCAAGAATGTTTTGGACAAAACCACGGGCTTTACAGATCTCACGGTGGTCCGCGAACTCGGCCAGCCCAGCCTGCTTATCGAGGCCGATCGCGGCAAAATTGCGCGCTATGGCATCAACGTTGCCGACGTGGAAGCCGTCGTGCAAGCCGCGATCGGTGGCCAGGCTGCCACGCAGGTCATTCAGGGAGAAAAACTTTTTGATCTGGTCGTGCGTATGGATCCGAAGTTTCGCTCCGAAGCGCGTGAAATCGGTAATCTCCTCGTTCCCGCTCCTGCCGGCCAGCAGATTCCGCTCTCCGAACTCGCCAGCATCAAGGAAAGCACAGGCGCCTCTTTCATCTATCGCGAAAACAACTCCCGGTACATCGGTGTTCAATATTCTATTGAGGGACGCAACCTCGAAGGCGCGGTTCGGGCCGGTCAACAAGCCATCGCCCAAAGCGTGAAGCTCCCCGAGGGCTACCGCCTCGACTGGGGCGGCGAATACAGCGAACTTCTGGAAGCCAAGGCCCAACTTTCCGTCATCGGCCCACTCGCCGTTTTCCTGGTTTTTCTGATCCTTTTTGCGCTCTATGGAAATTTCAAGTTTCCGGCAACGGTCGTCCTTAGCGTGGTTATGACCGAACCGGTTGGCGCACTGCTGGCACTCAAGCTCACTCACACTCCATTCAGCGTCTCTTCCCTTCTCGGATTGATCGTTCTCATGGGCGTCTCCGCGGAAACTGCGATCATCGACGTCTCCTACATCAATAAATTGCGCCTCGAGGGCATGGATATCGCTCTTGCAACCTACGAGGGCTCCCTCGTTCGACTTCGACCCATCATGATGACCGCACTGGTCGCCTGTCTGGGCCTTCTCCCTGCGGCTCTCTCCACCGGTGTTGGATCGGATTCGCAGAAACCGTTTGCCATCGTGATCGTCGCGGGACTCATCTCCCGTCTCTTCCTTGGGCGTATCGTTAGTCCTGTCCTCTATCAAATGGTCGCGCGCGAAGGCGACGTTCTCCAGGTGTAGGACCCAAGCGCCGTACTTCCCGGCCACTAGTTATGGCGGGAGAAAGCTGAAACGCGGCCGCCACGCAAATCGTCGAAATTGTGTTAGCGCGTTGTACCTTACGCTCGTTCCGTCCACGGGCCCGCTGTCACTTCCGTTTGTCATTGTGCCCATGGAACTTGCTGAGCGATGGAAATCGGGTGAGCAATGTTCATTGGCCACTTCGGAGTGGGCTTTGGGCTCAAGCGCATGGCCCCGCGCGTGTCCCTTGCTCTGTTGATCGCCGCAACCGTTTGGGCAGATATCCTGTGGACCGTTTTCCTGCTCCTCGGCTGGGAGCATGCGCGCGTTTCCGTTGGGGATACTCGCTGGACCCCGCTCGAACTTTACGATTATCCCTGGTCGCACAGCTTATTGTTCCTGGTGCTCTGGGCGACGGCGCTCGCTGCGGTCTATCGCGCGTTTCGCAGCGACACCGTTGGTGCCATCGCTGTCTGGATTGGCGTCGTCAGCCACTGGGTCCTGGATTGGATTACTCATCGGGCAGATATGCCGCTCTATCTGAACGGCCCGAAATATGGTTTGGGCCTTTGGAACTCGATCGTGGGCACGTTGATCGTTGAGGGTGCTCTCTTTGTTGCGGGCGTCTGGCTGTATGCCCGCTGTACCCGTTCGCGCGATCGCATCGGCCGTTTTGGCTTTTGGGCCTACGTCGCTGTCCTGGTGCTGTTGTATGTGGGCGACCGTTTCAGTGCCGCACCGGAGAGCATGAGAGAGAGCGCTACCACGGGCTTGGTCGCCATGGTTATTCTACTTGTGTGGCCGTGGTGGTTCGATGGGCACCGCGAGCCAGTCTCCCCTCGTAGTTAGCAAGCATTTCCAGTCCTGAACATAAGGCCAACTCTCTGCTATTATTCGCGATGACAGCCCTCAGTCTGGCGGCGATTGAGCGCCAACGTAAACGGAGCAATACATATGAATACAAGACGGACAGGAACAGGGTGGACGATGGGCGTGCTTGGCGCCTTGTCTGTGCTGGCACTCACCCTAGCCGCGCAACAGAGCAGCAATTCCTTGGTGGTCAACGGACAACAAGGCACCGCCAAAGTCGTCCAAGTCCAGGGACACAACTACGTGGACATTGAAGGCCTCGCCCGCCTGACGAATGGCTCGATCAGCTTCAAGGGCAGTCAAATTGTTCTTAGTCTTCCTAGCGTGGGGACACCTGCACCTGCTGCAGCGGCGCAGCCGGCGCCCGGTTTCTCGAAGGATTTCCTGACCGCCGGCATGGAAGCCATGACGCGGGTTCGCGAGTGGCACGCGGCGCTGCGAACGGCCATCGAACGTGGAGTGCCGCTTGGCACCGGTTGGCTGGATGCTTACCAGGCGCAAGCCCAGGATTCCCTGCGCTTGGCCTCGGTCGCGATTAGCACGGATTCAGACAAGAACGCCTATCCGATCCTCATCAATGAGTTCAACAACATGAAGAATCTGAACGACAAGTATGTCGGCATGACCAAGTCCCTGAATTACATCGATCCCAATTCTCTGCAGTCCGATCCTCTGGATCAAAAACTCATGGCGTGCGGCCGTTCCCTGTCGGCAATGGCTTCCTCCCGGCAGTTCATCGACGATGGCTCCTGCCAATGAACTTTCGCCTCGCGCATGGCTTTCAGCGTTATGTTACGATTTCCTAAGGGGAGAAAAGGCCGACGTTTGAGCCTTAGGGGCCGCATTGAAAAGAATCCGCTCATACCTTCTTCTGGTTTTTCTATGTTCCGTTTTTTGTGGGATTCCCGCCCTCGCTGGAACCCAAGCGCCGGCCAAGATCACTCTTGAGTACGTGCTTTCCATGATGGACCACTCCGCCGAGGACTTTAAGTCTCTTACCGCGGCCATCGATCACGTCAAATACACCGCGGTGGTCCAGGATACGTCCACGGAGACCGGGGAGATTTTTGTCCGCAAGGATTCCAAGGTGCGCATCGACTTCCAAACACCCGATCCGCGCACGATCCTGCGCAATGGCGATAATCTTTATATCTACACGCCCAAGATCAATCGAGTCGAGGAAATCAATATCGGCAAGAATCGCGCGATGGTCGATCAGTATCTTGCCCTGGGCTTCGGCACTCGCACCGAGAGCCTAAAAAAGAATTACGCGATTACGTTGACGGGCGAAGATGAGTTGGATGGACACAAGGCCGCGGTTCTGGAATTCATTCCACGGTCAGACGAACAGAAGAAGCAAATTTCCAAGGTCGTGGTTTGGGTGGATGAATCGTCCTGGCTGCCGGTGCAGCAAAAGTTCATGGAAGCTGGGTCGGGGGACTACGTCCTGTCCCGTTACACCAAAGTGATGAAGAATCTGAAACTCGGCGACGGCAAGTTCAAACCGGATTGGCCAAAAGGCACCAAAGCCGAGAAACACAACTAGCACTTGCTACGCTGACGCCGCTTCTCGTTCCAGCAGTTTTTCCTTGCGCGACAGTCCCCATCGGTACCCCGCCAAAGCGCCGTCGCTGCGAATCACTCGATGGCAGGGCACCACGATGGATACCGGATTCGTGGCGCAGGCTCTGGCGACCGCCCGCACGGACCTCGGCTTCCCCATCGATTTCGCTACCTGCGTGTACGTCCGCGTCGTGCCGCGTGGGATTCTCTGCAATTCCTGCCATACCCTCCGCTGAAACGCGGTAGCCTGGACGTCCAGCGGCAATTCCACGCTTGGCGCATTACCTTCCACGCGTCGCACAATTTCCTTCAACCAGCTTTCGTTCCCTTGGCCGGCGCGCACGATCTCTGCCTTCGCGTATTCCTTGCGTAATTCGCCCACCAGCGTTTTCTCGTTTTCCCCTAAATAAACTGCGGAAACCCCGCGTTCCGTGGCCGCCACCAGCACTTTTCCCAACGAGGTATTCGCGACTGTGTATCCGATTTGCATGCCTTCTCCCCCTTTTCGGTATGACGCCGGCGTCATACCCAATTGCGCATTCGTCTTTTCATAAAGCCGGCTGGATGACCCGTACCCGCAAGCGTAAAGTGCCTCCGTAACGCTGGCTCCATCCCGCAGCATCTTCTTGAACCGTTCCAACCGGAATGCTTGCTCAAATTCTTTTGGCGAAAGGCCCGTCGCCCGACGGAACGCGCGTCGCAACTGGGCCGGGGAGGAGTTCACCTGCAGTGCCAACGAACCCAATCGCACCGATTCCTCGTCGGTTCTGGCCAATACTGCGGCAACCCGCTGCACCAGCGCCGTGCCCGAATCCTGCTGTTTTGGGCGGCATCGCCGGCAGGGGCGGAACCCCTGGCTTTCCGCATCGTCTGTCGTTCGAAAGAACAGTGTGTTTCGCCGCAACGGACGCCGCGCGGGACAAGAGGGCCGGCAATAAATCTGCGTGGATCGCACCGCAAAGAAAAAAGATCCGTCGGCGCGGGCATCGCGATGCAGCGTGGCTTGCCAGTAACGCTCCGCCGCCTGCGGCGTGATATCTGAAACTAATGAGTTGTGCTGCTGCGTCTTCATGGCCTTAGACTACCGTTCTCACGCAAGCCAATCTATCCGATTTCGCACCGCAAACTCCGGCTGTCCATTTCACAAATCTCACGCCTCACCTGGGGTTGGCACGGACTCCTCCGCCTCAATGGCGTCCTTATGTGGGGCCGTGATCACCAGCAGCACCGCAGTAAGAATGATTCCGCTGGCCAGAACCGTGCGCAGGGAGAGCGGTTCCGAGGCCAGGAACCAGCCCAGAAACAGCGCTACCACCGGATTCACGAACGCGTACGTTGCCACCCGTGCCGCGGTGCTGTGCTTGAGAATGTACACGTACGCGCTAAAACCGAGGGCTGAGCCAAACGTAATCAAATACGCCAGCGCCAGCCAGGAGCGCAGGGTCACATTGGCAAAGTGGAATTGACTCGTTTCTCCGATGGCAATCGCAAATAAACATAGTACCGAGCCACCGCAAAGCGTTTGCATTCCCACTCCGAGCAACGGCGAGCGCGGCAGCGGGTGATGCCGGGAATAGATTGAGCCGGCGGCCCAGGCCAGTGAGGCGCCGATCAGCGCCGCGGCTCCAATCGGGTCAACACGGTCCGAATTGCCGAGGTGTTTTGGGCCGACAAGCAATGCCATACCCGCGAAGCCCAAGAGAAATCCAGCGATGACCCGCAGCGCTGGGCGCGATCCTCCCGGCCGCAGCCAGTCCATCAGCACCATCCACAAAGAAACGGTGGCCACCAGCAGAGCTGCGATTCCTGATGGTACCGTCCGCTCAGCCCAGGACACCGTGCCATTGCCGACCATCAGCAGCAGGCAGCCGGTGACGAAGGTCGTACGCCATTGCGCCCAGGTCGGCTTCTCCCGGCTGACGGCTCGAAACGCCGGATAAAAGATCAAGCCCACTGTCAGATGCCGCAGTCCCGCGAATAGGAAGGGCGGAAAGGACTCGATGCCAACCCGTATCGCATAGTACGTCGAACCCCACACGATATATACGAGTGCAAAACATGTGAGGAGAGGCGTTGGATGGGCGGACCGCTCCATTTGTCGAGTTAGCATCGTCGGGGAGTGAGCGCGCGTCGTATTCGTAGTCATGTTCACGCGTATCTCCGGAAGATAGCGCTAATAAACGTGAAAAACAGAACCATAATGGGTTGTTCGAATTGTGGACTGAATGCAAAGAAAATACGAAGGCGAAGTACTGTAACTCACTGTTTCGATTTAGGACACTTCCTACTTTTTCCACAGATTGACAGCTGACCTCTGGAATGGCATCTTTAGGCCCCCAACGTCTTCACGGGGTCAGGGTTTGGTCAGGACAGGGTAAATAGAACCACCGCACGATCGAGTCTTGTTTCATCTCTCTGAGGGGCGAGATGAGCGCCAGCAACCGCGCGTTAGCTTGGAAGAACCTACCGATACAGACGGAACCGACGGCCCAGGCCGCTACGGCACCCCTGCTTCCCGAACGGCCAACTAACCCCGTCTCGCCGACGCCAAAATTACGCGTAATGCCGCTGCTACGGGACCCACAGCCAAGACGCTTCGTTCGTGTGCCTACACATGCGGTTGGCGTCCATTTGGAGCAACGCGAGCGGCCGCGCGCCGCCTTGAGGCTGCCGCTCAAGCTGCGAAGTGTGTCTGGCGTCAGGGAAGAGTTTCCGGTTACGTTGGTGACTCGGGACATCAGTTCCTCAGGCGTTTATTTTCTGTGCCCGAAGATGCTGACGCCGGGCACGGAGATCGAACTCGATATAGTGCTGGTCAGCCGGCCACTCGGCTATGGAAACGTCGTCGTCTCCACCAAGGCGCGCGTCCAGCGCACGGAAGCGGCAAACATGCCGGGTTGGCACGGAATCGCCGTAAGCTTCGACGATTTTGCCTTTGATCGAGACGATCAGATTCCCACTTGGCTTCCTGCGGACTAATCGCTTCGTCGTCTAAAACAAACCCCTTGTCGATTCTGCTAATCTGTCGGGCATGACCACGAACATGTCCCTGGCGGGCGTATTGTTTGACTGGGATGGCACGCTGATCGATTCCTACCATGCGGATTCCCAGGCTTACCTGGCGATGTTCCGTGAACTCGGGCTCGGCTGGGGGCTTAAGGAACTAGAACTTCATTATTCGCCTGACTGGTACACCGTCTATCGCGCGGCTGGAATCCCCAGGAAAGATTGGACTAGAGCGGACGAGCTCTGGCGAGGGCACTACGCTAAACATCCCTCGAAACTGGTCGTTGGCGCACGGCGCGTTCTTAGGCAATTGGCTCGTCACCACGCCTTAGGACTAGTGACCAGCGGCGACCGGATCCGGGTAACCCGGCAGTTGCGGGAATTTGCCTTGACTCGCATCTTTCGCGCCCGTGTCTGCGGCGGAGATACTCCGGAGAAGAAGCCGCATCCCGCTCCCCTGCGCATGGCTCTCCAAAAGATGAGCCTGGGAGCGGAGGAATGCGTGTATGTGGGGGACACGCCGGAGGACTTGGAGATGGCCCGTGCCGTGGGCATGCGGGCAATTGCAATCTTGGGACCTTTTCCAACAGAGAAGCGCTTGCGCGCGGCAAAGCCGGAGTTCCTCTTACAAAAACTGCAAGACTTGCCGCCCCTGTTGGCCACTCTTTGCGGGAAAACGCGCTCCCTCAAGTGACGCGACGTTACGCGGATCAAGGCTTCGGATTCGACGGAGCGGAAGGCGTGGGTGCCGACGCGGGTGAGGCCGGTGGACTGGGAGTAACAGGCACAGCAACGGCAGGAAAAGGTTTGAAGTTCGTCCATTTGATGGTGACGCGGATAGGAACATCGCGATCTTTCATTTTATAAGTACCATCGGAGCGGGAATAATCTGGGAACCAGTATTTCCCGTCCACGTTTTCCCGGTAGGTTTCAAACATGCCGAAGGGCAACGTGGGCGGGTACACTTCGCCCAAATCCGTCACCCACTTGCCATAGGTCTTCACCACCTCCAGGTATTTCTGGTCCACCCAAATAACTCCGTCAAAAAGCGGGTGCTGCCGATCTAAAGTTCTCGGAGACACCTGAAAAATGTAGCAGTCGACCTCGTCCACCTTCTCGGTATTTAGGTATTTCACGTCGTACTTGGAAAGCTGGCCAGCAGTGACCGGATAGGCGGGAATATGCGTGAGCACCTGGGCATCTTCCGGCTCGAAGGACAAGTATTGGAGCGAGGTTTGCGGCGCCGCGATCGCTTTTTCGTAAAGCTTGCCGTCCCCGGAACGAACGGCGTCATACGTCGCCAAGAACTCCCCTGTAGGCCTGCCATCAGGCCCAAACTCCTGAATGCGGATCGTCTTTCGGTAAGCGAACTGGGGCCGTGCTGCCTGGTACGTCTCTTCTTTTTTGGTAAAAGCCTGAATAATTTCTGCCGGAGGGAGCGACGGAGGCGCGATTGGCTCGGGCACGCCTTCGATGCGTGTCACATGGTGCTCTGGGGGGGGCTGCAGCGGTCCGGCCGCGTTTTCTTGTGCGAGTAACGTTGGTACCACGAAAACTGAAAGGCCTACGGCCAGCGCGAAGAGCAGAACAGCAGGAAGGGCGTAATGAGATCTGGAATAGTCGTGAGCCATATTTAATTAGATGCGTTTCGGCCCTCTGCCGCCTTCGGTGGCCATTCTACATCCCATTCCGAACGTTGCGTAGCTTCTTCCGCGTACACTATAAGGGACCTGAGAGTGCCCGTCCTCGTCTCAACGACCGGGAATCGGCAGTGTGTCACGCTTGATGCCGACCATTAGGCGCCCGGCTTGCCGAACTCCATTCCGCAGTTCCTATGCCCAAAGAAGTCAATCGCTAAACGTGGCTGCTAGTGTGGTCCTCGGATTGCTCTTTTCATTGGCATGGATTACGAAAAGATGAAGGCGTTGATGGAAACGAGCCGCGAGGAGTCAGCGGCGCAACGCAAGTCGCAAGTCAAAGAGTTTCCCAAGCCGGATTCTGGGCCCGATCGAACAAATCTGGGTTACGAGGTTGCAAAAGAACGATTCGCAGCCTAGGAGAGATAGTAGTCATGAAAACGCCAACGATATTTCGGTGGTATCAGATTTTACGCCAACACCATCAATTTACAGTGTTCCAAGCAGTGCGCGGCGCGCTTTGGTTGGCGCATTAACGAGGCCAGGTTCGGAGCGGTT
>DATERF010000068.1:0-8004 GCA_035271845.1 Candidatus Acidiferrum sp. | reverse complement strand
CAAGTTACTGGTTTGTCGACTCTTGATGAAAGCTCATACCGGAATTGAGTGCGATCCTGGCGTCTGGCACAAAATGAATGGGCTCATGCGCTCGAAACTGCCCGAGCCAGAGCGTAATGTGTCAGCGGAATGATCTGCCGGCAAAATCGAATTGCCTCTTCGCCGCCAATCGGCCGGCAACCGCGAGCAGAGCGATAAGCGCCGCCAATACAGTCCACCAGAGCACCTTCAAGACTTCCACAACCCAAGCGGGTGCCTTTCCGACGCTCTTCAACAGGAATGGCAGGAAGTTCCACGTGGTGATGTGTACGTAATCCCACGCGTCCTCCCGCATGGCCTCGTTCGTAAGGCCCCAGGCGCTCATCTTGCCCAACGTGAAGGCCACGATGTTCTTCAAGCGCAGCCACACCACGACGGTCGGCGGGCTGAGGGTCTCCATCTGATACCTCTCCAACGGGCACCAGAACGCAACCGAACTAAGCTGGATGACCACACTGATGAGCATCATCGCCAGCCCCACTCGCCACACGACCTTGCCAACCTCCGTGCGATGCCGCAGGAGCAGCGGGACGGCCATCAGCGCTGCAAATTGCGCGGCGGTGGCCACGTAGCGATCGCCCCACGCCGTGTCTCCGCTCCAGTCTGTGAATTTCGCGTAGAAGCTCACGTAGGCAAACAACAGCGCCCCGAACGCCGCAAAATATGCTTTGACCGCCGGTCGAAAGTTTTTCCATGCGAACGCGGTCACGATGCCGGCGAGCACCAGAAGAGGGTCGAACAGGAAAATCGACTTCTCCGGCGTGAACAAAGCGCCGAACAAGCCCACGTGAAACGGAGTTTCAAACGGAAATGCCACCGGCAGGGAAGGATTGAGCCGCTTCCATTCCTGGCCAAAGACCTGCATGTAGGTGTTGAAAAAAGACCCAAAGCGAACATACTGATACGCGCGGTCGAGCAGCACAAACACGCCATAAATCGGCAACGCAATCCTAGCGTAACGAGCGGCCCGTGATCGCAATTCCCAGCCGCGAACGTTCGTGAGCCACGCGGTCAAAAGCAGGAAAAGGCAGACCGCAAGCAAATCCATCCCCGTGGTCAGGCGCGTGAGCAGGTTCGCCCCCAGCGCCACAGAGCCAACCACCAGCGCCCAACGCTTCCCGCTGCGAAGCCAATCGTACTGAAACGTCAGACCGCTCAACGTGAGTAACGCGATGTAGTTGTTCTCCGTCATGTCCTGCGTGTAATGCAGAAACGTAGTGCCGAATAACAGAGCCAGCACGCCCGCGATTCTCTGATTCACCGTGAAGTCCATTAACCCGAGAAACCGGAAGCAGACCAGGCAAGTCAACACACAGAGGAGGATGTTCGTGCTGTAGCTTACGACAATATCGCGTACGTTGGGATCCGTCCCCCGGTAGTCCGCAAAAACAGGCAGATTGTCGAAGTATGTCCCCAGCACGTCAGACGGCAGCATCAGGAGCGATTGGCCGATGCCGTACCATCCGTGGAGCTTGCCACCCCGCCCGTGGATCCCAAAGCCCGGATACTCGTCGGGGAAAACCGGCGGCTCGGAGGTCCAAAAAGAGTGCGTGGCATGCAAGCGGTGCGTCGTGTCGCTCGAGCCCAACTCCCCGGACTGCACCAGCACAGCGGTCAGTAAGGCAATCGCGGTTAGAAGAAAGATAGGATTGCGGAGTAGATTGCCGACGCGAACAATCATCCCGGAGTTTCCGATTTGGACCTTTCGCTCGCGTATCCTACGCCTCTCCCGTCCACGGCACAACTAATTTGCCGCCTGCCTTGTAAACGCATTCACCGCGGAAGTGGGTACTACCCATCGCTACTCCGGTATGGCGACTAACAGGGCACCGAAGGGCTTTTCTCGCTGGCAGTTCTGTTATTTGTTACGATTCCATCCATCTAGTAGTATCCCTCGGGATGGAGTTCAGCTTTGCCGCGCACGCGAACCTTGTCGCGGAGTTCACCGTTAGGTTCGACGACGGCGGGGTAGAGATTCCAATTTTTGCCGACTTTGGACTTTTTTGAAAATGTTGGCGCGATTCGCGCTGCCGTAGCCGTTGCCGCGTTTGGACATGTCTGCGAGCTTCTTTTCCGGTGATCGTTGGCCGGAAACCCGTACAAAGCAGACACCATGATAGACACCATAGGTTGTACATACACAAAATAAAGGAAGTGGCGGAGAGGGTGGGATTCGAACCCACGGTACGGTTCCCCGTACGCTCGCTTTCGAGGCGAGTACTTTCAACCACTCAGTCACCTCTCCGCAGTGGTCGGCGACATCATTTTAGCAGACACCGCTTCACGCTGGCTATGGAGAGAGGATCAAAACTGACCACAAAATCACTGCGCGCAATGAGAAGAGAGCGGCACAAAGACGCGGGAGGAAATCAGCGGCGGGAGGCGAAGAAGGATTGTAGGAGGGCGATAGAATCTTCGACGAGGACGCCCGACGTGACTTCGACCTGGTGGTTCAGCTTGGGGCTGGTGAGCAACTCGAAGCAGGAGCGGAAGGCGCCGCCTTTGGGATCGTCCGCGCCATAGACGAGCCGGGGAACCCGCGCGTGGACGATTGCACCGGCGCACATGGCGCAGGGCTCGAGGGTGACGTAGAGAATGGTGCCAGTGAGGCGATAGTTGCCGAGAAGACGGGACGCTTCCCGGAGGACAATGATCTCGGCGTGGGCGGTGGGGTCATTATCGCGAATAGTGCGATTGCCGGAGCGCGCGAGAACGGCATCATTGTGGACGAGCACAGCGCCGATAGGGACTTCGCCGCTGGCGGCCGAGGCGCGGGCTTCGTCGAGAGCAAGCTGCATATAGTAGAGGTCGTCAGGCATGACAGGAAAGAAGAAAAAAGTTTAACACAGAGCAGGGTTCGCGCCTTGACATGCTCAGGCCGCGTGGCAGAATTGCCCGAGAGTTGGGAAGTTCGATGCAGGCTGTGGCCGAAGAGAGGCTAGATTGTACCGGCCGAGGGAGAAACGATGGACGATTTCCCGAATTTCATGAAGTGTTCTGCAAATAAGATTGCGACGAGCAGTCAGTCGACTCCGGGGGTCGAGGGCTACGTTTTTGACGGGGCGGATGGAAGTCAAATGGCCTTCTGGACGTGCCACCAGACCGCGATTTCCGCGCCGCACGTGCATGAGTACGATGAATATATGACGGTGGTGCAGGGTTGCTATACATTAACCATTGGCGGCAGACGTGTCCCCATCAAAGCCGGGGAGGAGTATTTCATCCCCAAGGGACTTTCGCATGGCGGCGAAGTGGTTGCCGGCACCAGGACCATCCATGCCTTTGGCGGCCACCGGGCCGAGCGAACTCGGCCGTAGAAGTCGGGCGTTCTGGAGCTCCCGGCATTCAGGTAAGTGCTGTGGCATGTGTCCTTGACAAGAGGGCCGCAGGGGAAAGAGACTGAAAGCATGAAAGAACTGCTCACACGGATTTTTCAGGCGGACTTCCTGAAGGGCATGGGGGTCACTTTCCGCACGCAACTCCCGAGCAATATTTACACGGAACAGTACCCGCTGGAACGCCCGATGGTGGCGGAGCGCTTTCGCGGAGCGCCACGCCTGAACAAGCACCCGGAGACCGGAGAGACGCTGTGCATCGGGTGCAATTTGTGTGCGCTGGCATGCCCGGAGAATCTGATTGTGGTGGGTTGGGAACGCGATGACGCGACGCGGCGAAAAGTGTTGACCACATTTACTTATGACACGTCGCGGTGCATGTTCTGCGGCTTGTGCGAGGACGCCTGCCCGACCGACGCGCTGGAACTGACACAGGATTTCGAGATGGCGTATTACAGCCGGGAAGGCGCGATTTGGGACCGGCACCTTCTGGAAGAAGGGCCGACGCCGACGCGGTACACGCGATAAAACTCCATGGAAATTCGACGAGATCCCATAACACAAAGCTGGGTTGTATGCGGGCAACGCGAGCGATTAGGGGAGCTAGGAGACCAGTGTCCCCTGGATCCTGGCGTGGTGGAAAGCACAAAAGCGATTTTGACGTGGCCGGCTGAGGGTGTGTGGCAGGGTCGCGTGATTCCGCATCCGGAAGCGTTGTACCGCGTGGAAAACGATCCGGGGCGGGCGGCCGAAGGGATCTACGACAAGATGGGGCCGCTGGGAGCACACGAAGTGGTGATCGAGACGCGCGAGCACGACAAGAAACTCTCGCAACTGAGCGATGATGAAATCGAGCGGGTCTTGTGGGTGTGGGGCCTGCGCATCGCGGATTTGAAGAAGGACGCGCGATTCAAGTATGTGAGCGTGTTCAAGAACCAAGGCGCGCTGGCGGGAGAAGAGTGGGGTCACGCGCATTCGGAAGTGACCGCGACGATTTTCGTGCCGCGGCGCATCAAGTACGAACTTGAATCGGCGCACGGATGGTACAAGGACCGGGAACGCTGCGTTTTCTGCGATATCGTGCGGCAAGAAGAAAAGCAGGGCAAGCGAATCGTGGACGTGCAGGGCGAGTACTTTGCGCTGTGCCCGTACGCCTCGCGCGTGCCGTTTGAAGTGTGGGTGATGCACCGGCGGCACAATCATCTGTTTGAGCAGCCGCGGCCGGGAGCGAACCGCAAGCAACTGGCGGCGCTTTTGGGGCGCGTCCTGCGGCGACTCGAGAAAGTGGCCCCGTCGTTTCACCTGGTGGTGCACACTTCACCGAACACTCGCAACAAGAAAGGCGAGCTTTCCGGATACTGGAAGACGCTGGCGGAGGATTACCACTGGCACATCGAGATCATGCCCATCGTGGAAAAGCGCAGCAAGTCTTACAGCATCAAGGAAGTGTACTTCAACGCATTGCTGCCGGAACAAGCCGCGGAACAGTTGCGCGCAAGCGATCCCAACCCATGAGAAGAGCAGTGCAGCGCCAAGGTGAGCGGGGAGGAATCCTTGCGAATCTTGTGGTGCTATTGTTTGTGGCGGCGCTTTGCGCGCTGGTTTATTTTGTGCGGCATCCGATCATGCGTTACGTGGCCGAATCGTGGGTGGTGGATGAGCCCGCGTCGCACGCCGATGCGATTGTGGTGCTGGGCGACGACAACTTTTATGCGGATCGCGCCACGCGCGCGACGGAATTGTACCGCCAGGGTGTTGCGGGAATCGTGGTGGCCAGCGGAAGAAGATTGCGGCCCAATGCGGGCATGAGCGAGTTGATGGAGCACGACCTGGTGGAGCGGGGCGTGCCGAAAGAAAAGATCGTGCGGTTCGCTCATGACGGTGACAGCACAAGCGAAGAGGCGGTGGCGCTGGCGCATTTTGCGAAAGAACGCAAATGGAAAAGCGTGGTGGTGGTGACGTCGAACTATCACACGCGGAGAGCGCGCTATATTTTCCAGAAAGCGTTTCCCGCCGGGATCGTGGTGAGCGTGGGGAGTGCGCACGACGGGGATTTTGACCCGCAACGCTGGTGGGAGAAGCGGAAGTCCATAAAGCTATTTGCCCGGGAAATGGTGGGTATGTTATTGGCCCTGTGGGAATTACGCGGGGATGGCAGGGGAAGTGCTCAACAAGTGGCGGAGTTGTGTTTAGCAGTACTGGGGCCAGGCCGGGTGTATTGATTCAAGTCACGCGGGTTGTGGAAAAAACTGACCTTGCCCTTTACAGCGAGTAAGTGCTGTAATATCTTTATCTTTCTGGGTCGCAACGCTTTGCCAGTCCTTGCAGGCGACTTTGAAATTCCGAGAAACGGTTGAGGTGTCTCCATGTGGCGCAAAGAGGATGGGAGGCCGCAAGGGTCTTCCGAGATATCCACAGGTGCTGTGAATTCCACAATGGGAACGGCGAGCGGGAAAAATTTGCAAGTACCCGCGGGTGTGTCGCCCAAAGCAGCGGCTTGTGTGAGCCAAGGAATCAAGATCAAGGGAGAAATCAGCGGGAGTGAAGATCTGTTTGTGGACGGCCAGATCGATGGAAGCATTACGTGCGCAAATTCCACGGTGACGCTGGGCCCGAACGCCACCGTGAAGGCGGATGTGACCGCGCGAGAAGTGATCGTGCGCGGGCGCGTGGATGGCAAGCTGACGGGCACGGAACGAATCCAGGTCTGGCGTTCGGCGCGAGTGCAAGGTGATTTGAAGGCGGATCGCATTTCCATCGAGGAAGGTGCGGAGTTGCACGGCATGCTGGAAGCCGGAAAGCCGCCCGTGAGTGTACCGGAAAGGGCCAGCCGCGAGGGTTTCAAGAAGACGGAAGCAAATAAGCCGAAAGACGCAGGCAAGGCGGAAGACAAGCCGGCCTCGGGTGCGGCAGTTGCGGGGGCGGACTGAGCCATGGGATTTCTGAACAAGTTGGGAAACGCGATTGGAACGACCACGGGACTGGCAGGCACACGGCCACTGCCGTACAGCAGAGATACGAACAACGGCAACGGGAATGGTGGTCTGAGGGCGGTCGGAGCGAACCGCGCGCCGGAGTTGCAGGAAGCGACACGCATTTCGAATGGATTGAAAGAATTCCTATGGAACCTGGAAGGGTTGGGGCGCGGCACCTTGTTGGACTTGGGCCCGGCATGGCAGACCACCATTAGCTTCTTTATCGAGCGCGGATTCCGCGTAACTTCAAACGACATATTGCGCGGATGGTCCGAGTTCATAAGAGAGCACGAGTCGCAGAGCAAGTTACCCTTGAAGGAAGAGGATTATCTGGAGCGCACACCGGAAGCGAGAACAAAGAAATTTTTGCGAGAGAATCTTCAGTACCCGGCGTCGTCATTCGATGCCTTGTTGCTTTGGGATGTGCTGGATTACATGGAACCCATAGTGGCGAAGCAGACCGTGACTCGCCTGGAGGAAATGCTCCGGCCGGGCGGCGTGGTGTTTGCGATGTTCCACAGCAAGAAGCCCGAAGGATTCCAGAGATATCGCGTGGCGGATACCAGCAGGCTGCAAGTGTTGTTGGCAAAGCCGATTTGCGCGGCGCATAAGGTGTATCAGAACCGCGAGATCCAGGGCTTGTTCGGCAACTGCCGGACCATCAAGACTTTTATTGGCCGCGACCAGTTGCGCGAGACGCTTTTTCTGAAGTAAACCACGAAAAGTCACAAGCTAAATGATAGATAAACAAGGGGATAAGTCTGCTTTCCACATTTTCGTACTTTTCCCTTGCCGGGCGTATTACCGGGGAGTAGAAGGGAGATGTGAGCTCCCAGAGCTCCGGAGGGGACGGATGACTCCACCGGGCTTAGAAGCAACACAATGCTGCACACACCGCTGACGCGGTGCGAGTCGGCAGGTGGCAGAACGCGGTAATTACTGCTCACCACACGACACAGCTGAATTACAAGAAGGGCCCCGACTCCGGTCGGGGCCCTTCTTGCGTTTCAGGGATGGTTCAGAACAAGGATCAATGTGTGGAGTGGGAAGGCCTGTGGTGCTTGCCTGAATGCTTCTTGCCGCCGTGATGTTTGTGGTGATGCGAATGGTGCTGGGTGGTTTGGTTTGTCCGAATTGTTGAGGCAGTGGGGTGTTGCGCGGCCGATGCCAGCGTCCAGGACAAAGCAAGCAAAGATGCAACGACAATGCGGTTCACGTGCAATCTCCCGATAGCGAATTCCCTGCGGAAAGGATTAAAGCACAACGACGGGAGAATGAGCGGGAAAAATGTGAAGGGAGAGAAAGAGATGCTTCCTGA
The DNA here is from genome assembly GCA_035271845.1 of Candidatus Acidiferrum sp. Classification (GTDB taxonomy): domain Bacteria; phylum Acidobacteriota; class Terriglobia; order Acidiferrales; family UBA7541; genus Acidiferrum. The sequence continues at coordinate 337 of DATERF010000068.1, read as the reverse complement.
CGCATAGCGAATGCATCAGCCGCCAAAACGCGTTTCGAGCATGTGAATGACGGCGTTCTGCTTGGCGATGATCTGGGCCTGCCATAAGAGGGCGATGGACATAACGCTCATCGTGAAAATGCAGAGCGCGAGAACTAGGCCCATCTGAGTTTCGGAAGCGGGGACATGAAAGACGCGACGCATCCAAGACATGGGTGGAAACTCCTAGGCCTTCGGATCACGCGCAGGGTGAGCCGGAAGACAATGGGATTGCGAGCGACGAGCGAGAGTAAGGGAGCAATCGGAGTGCCAGGTTGCAGCGGGGGAATCAGTACTATCAGAACGCGCCATTTTATTG
>DATERF010000067.1:0-20749 GCA_035271845.1 Candidatus Acidiferrum sp. | reverse complement strand
CGCAAGTCCGGGCAATGTTCGATGGCGTAGCGCGCATCGTCTTCGAAGACGCTCCACTTTTCGCCGAAGATCACGCGGGTGACCAGGCCTTCTTTCTTGCGGCGCAGCAATGAAGTGCGAAGAGCGCCGCGCAGCGCACCTCCCTTCCCCGTGGAGCCGTAACCGTGAATGATTTTCACCGCGGCGACGCCACTCTGCTTGGCCTGCTTCAATTCGGCGAGGAGAATCTGACGAGCTTCTTCGACCGTGGGCATGCCGGCTTCGATGTTGAGGACTTTCACGCCCGCCATGGGGAACTCCGATTGTCATTCGAAGTTTGATTGTGCCTGAGAGTGTGTACGCAACTCAACCAGCGTGGATGGTGGAAGTGAGGCGCCCCAGGAATACCCGGCAAATCAGGCGCGGCCGGGGATCGCTCTCGTTGATCATGGCATCCCGAGATCGCCGCCGGCGTTAAAGATTTGGAATTCCCTGATATGGGCTTCTGCCGACGAGGCAAGGATGTTCAAGCGAATGCGAGAAGCGGTTACGGGCGCGAAATGGTCGATGCGTTTGTGGCCGATTGCGCCGCCTTCCACAAGGGATTTCCAGCCTTGGCCAGTCCACGCCTCGATGCGGAAGCGTTCCACGTGCTGTCCGTCGTTGAGCCATTCCATGACGAGCGTATGGTCAAATTTTACCGGCTTGGTGAAATTGACTTCGAGCACGGCGTGGTGAGAACCAATTAGCGCCGACCAGAACGTGTCGGGATCGCCATCGAACGCTGCGTCGGCAGCCTGATGGAGGGGAGCGCGATTCTTCGGGATTAAATTTTCCCGGTAGCGATTGCGAATGGCGGCACCGAATTCTTCGAGTCGTTTCACATCTGCCTCGGGCAGCAGGCCACGGCGGTCGGGAGCGAGACCGAGCATCAACTGGCCGCCACGGCCGATCGTCTGTTCGTAAGTTGCAACAAGTTCCGCGACTGACTTGAGCGTGGCCTCATCGTTGGGGTGCCAGAACCAGTGTTGCTTATGCAGTGGCGTATCCGCTTCCACCGGCCGCCAGCGCAGATATCCGTGCCGGTCGAGGACGTTCCAGTTTTCATAAGGAATGGCGCCATCCTCATTCCCTGCCCAGCGGATATCGGCATATTCAAGAAGCGCTGCGTCTGCAAAGATCAATGTATTGGGTTGATAGACGCGGAGATTTTCGATGATGCGCGGGAAATTGTAGACATGGCCGGCACTGCCTGCTCCATCCAGCCAGAATTCCACGAGGTCACCGTAGTTTGAGGCGAGTTCCTCCACCTCCGCGATGTAATAATCGTCGTATGCCGCGGAGTTGCTGTACTTCGGCTCGTGGCGGTCCCAGGGAGAAAGATAAACGCCGAAGGCCAGGCCAGATTTGCGCGCCGCTTCAGAGACTCGCCGCACCACGTCTCCGCGTCCATTCTCCCAAGGGCTGCTTTTCACGCTGTAAGCCGTTTGACCCGTAGGCCATAAACAGAAACCGTCGTGGTGCTTGGCCACCAAAACCACATACTTTGCGCCAGCCGCTTTGATCGCGCGCATCCACTGTTCCGGATCAAACTGCGCGGGAGCGAATGCGCTGGGGCTGGCCGTGCCGTCACCCCATTCGCGATCCAAGAACGTGTTTGTGCCGAAATGGATGATGACTCCGAATTCGAGATCCTGCCACGCTGTTTGTTGTGGCGAGGGCTTGATATCGGAAGAGTTCTGGGCGCGAACGGCTGGAGCTTCCGACAGGCAAAACGCTGACAGGATTAGTGCGACTATTGCGGCGGAGCGTGCTGGGCGAAACATGACGATTCTGGACCTCGTTTCCCGAATGCTACCGGCGATTAGTATCCTACAACGTGGTTAGCGACAGAAAACGATAACCACGCAACGAGAACTACTTCTTGACAGGAGGGCTAACGGAGTTCAGGACTACCTGCCCACTTTTCCAGGCGGGTTTCCCACGCCAAGCCGAGACGGGAGAAAGAAACGGCCATGCATAGGAGAGCCGGGGGAGTAGTATGGGTTGAGGCTCGGCGCGAAAGCGCGTGGCATAGAGCAAGTTGCATAAGCCGGGCCCCAGGAGTGCGCGATGAGAATCCTGATTGCGGTTGATGGGTCTGCCTCGTCGGATGCGGTGATCCAGGAAGCGGCGGCGCGACCGTGGCCGAAGGGGACGGAGATGTGCCTGGTGACGGCGGTGGATCCGTACTTTTTTACGAGGGCGCCATTGCTGCTGGAAGAAGTGAAACAGAGAACGAGCGAGGGCCTGGAAGAGAGCGCACAGCCATTGAGAGAAGCGGGTTGGGCGGTGAGCACCACGGCGTTGCTTAGCAATCCGCGGCACGGCCTTCAGAAAACTGCGAGCGAGTGGAAAGCCGACTTGATCATGCTGGGATCGCACGGGCGGGGGGCGTTCAGCCGGCTGCTGCTGGGGAGCACAGCGCAGGCGGTGATGCGCCACGCGACTTGCTCGGTGGAGATCGTAAGGGCGAAGGAGAAGAGTCACGCGGAACGCGCGGGAATGCGCGTGCTGATCCCAACTGACGGTTCGGAATATGCGCAGATGGCGCTGCGTGCGGTAGCCGAGCGGCCCTGGCGGGGAGGCTCGGAGTTCCTGATCATCGCTTGCCCGGAAATCCCGGTGATCATCGGCGAGTATCCTTATTATGCGCCGGAACAAGTGACAGAACTGGCCAAAGGAAGCGAGATGCACGCGGCGGAGTCCGCGACCAGCGGCGCCGATTTGCTCAGCAAAGCGGGACTGCGGGTCTCACGGCAAGTGACCGAAGCGAAGGATACGCCTTCGCGCGCTATCCTGGCAGCAGCCGATTCGTGGGAGGCCGACCTGATCGTGATGGGCTCTCACGGGCGGCGCGGATTCGACCGCATCGTGCTGGGGAGTGTGAGCGAATCGGTGGCCATGCACGCGCGGTGCTCGGTGGAAGTGGTGCGAAAAGCATGAAGCGCGAGCGCGCAAAGGCGCAATAGGAGTAGCGGGAACGCAGGGTGCAAAGGAGAATTGGCCCCGGGAGCGTGAGCAGGCGCTGAGATTCCCAGGAACTTCACAAACGGAAAGATACTAGACGGCGGCTTCGTTGTGACGCGCGGGGGACACCATGGGCTGCGGCAAGGGGCAATCCACGATCTGGTTGATCGCGTAGATTGATTCCCTTTCGCAGGAACGGCAGCGCAGAACGAAGACTCGAGAGACGAGCAGGAACTGCGAATCATTGTCCTCGTGCTTTCCCAGGTAAGCGCTTTCCTTCCTGCTTACGATGCCGGGAATGCGCACGGGCTTTCCGCAGTGACGGCACAGCACGCCGCGGAAGTGTTGACTAACGGGTTCGGCGGACATCAGGACAACTCCTTGGACAGATTTCAGCGGAGGCACCGGAAGCAGAAGGATACTGAATCACCGATGAATTTGTCTACCTGAAGATAAGGTTTCCACAGGGCGAAAGAATGTGACTGGGGTCACATGGAAAAAGAATTCTAAGTGGCTTAGAACGAGGTACTTGTGAGCCAGGAGGAGACTGTGCGCAGGGCTTGGAGCCGTAATTCCTCGGTGGAAAACTCCCCCTTTTTTTTGAGCCGGCCGATCCAGATCTCCGGCCTGAGCCGCGGGGATGAGTGTAGGTGTTACCGGGAGGCAAGGCCTAGTCCTCCGGGGGCACCTCAAACGAGAGTTGCTTGGTGAAGCCCTTTGTCCTCCAGATACCGAAGGCGATCCCCACAGCCATCCAGACCGAGCCAATCTTCATGGCAGGGTGGCTGAGATTCAGCCATAGCAGGAAGCAAATGACAAAGCCGAAAATCGGTGGTATCAGGTTGCCCAGCTTCTTCTCTTCCGCGCGCCAATAATAGCGAAGAAACGCGGCAGCATTGACTCCCATGAAGGCGATGAGCGCGCCAAAATTGAGCATGTTGAGTCCAAGATCATAAGTGAGGAGGAACGACCCAATGAGCGCGACGGCGCCGACAAACAAGACGTTGTTTCGAGGAACGCGATGCTTGGCGTCGATGGCGCCAAAGAACGACTTCGGAAGAGCCTCGCTTCTTCCCATTCCGAAAAGCAATCGGGCGGCGCCGATCTGCGCACCGAGACCCGAGCCAAAATTAGCAACAATTAAGGTGACGCCCACAATCCCAAATAGTGGCGCCCGGGTACGGGCGGCGGCAAACACGTAAGCCGTGTTTTCATTCGGAAAAGCCTGCGAAGCGGGCCACACCAGTTGGGCGATGTAAACCTCAGCTGCGGAAAGGGCGCCAATGACAACGCAGGTGAGAACCGTCGCCAGCATAATATTGCGGCGGGGGTTTTCTGCTTCCTCGGACAAGGTGGAGATTCCATCGAACCCAATGTAAGTCAGGACCGCAATCGAGGTGCATCCAAACAAATTTCCCCAGGTAAACGTTGCCGGATCATAGAAGGGCCGAGTGAAGTAGATGGAGTCGGCCCCATGCGGAGTTCCATGAATGTAACGGATGGCGGCGACAAAAACGATGACGATCACCGCGCTCATTCCGGCAGCCATGACGGTGTTCACGCGTGCCGAAGTTTTGATCCCGCGAATGTTCAGCAGCGTAAAAACTCCAGCAAAGAAGATCTTCCAACCCCATGTGGGAAGTCCAGGGGCGAATTCGTGTGCTTGCTCAGCGCACCAGATCGTGCAGATAAGAGGATTGAGCATGTAATCCATGACCATGCTCCATCCGGTCACGTAGCCGACCGCCGGATTGATCTCTTGCGCCACGTAGGTGAACGCCGAGCCGGCACTGGGATACGCCCGGGCCATCCTGCCGTAGCTGATGCCCGTGAAGAGCATGGCCACCATGGCAATTAGGATGGCTGTGACGACCTGACCGTGGCCGCGCGTGCTGAGCACTCCGAATGCGGACATCGGCGCAACCGGCTGAATCACAATGATGCCGTAGAGAATCAAGTCTCGAAGTGTGAGAGTGCGCCGCAGGCGAGGTCTCGCGGTTGTGATGCCGGCATCCGTGCTCAAGCACCTCTCCTTTTTGCCGGACGGTTCCCAACCTGCGAGAGAACCACGGCACGCGTTTGCATGGTGTTATCCGTAATCTCCATTTTGACTTCCAGGCTGACCGCTAACTCACAGGCGACCCCGTCAATATGCCATGTTCCAGCCGGGTTTTTGGGTGCAGAGCCTTTCCGATGGCCGCGACTCCTGCTCTTTGGAAAATATTCGCACTCCCTCTAAGACCCATCAGCGGTCGGTGGGTTCCCGGAAGCGCCGATTATCGAGAAGATTTGGATGCGCCCGCAAATTGCCAGTTACCTGGATCGAAAAACTCTGAACGGTTGGTACACCGTCCACCCCGTCCGCCGTGAGGCGGATGGTGAAATTCGCTGCCCTCGTGTAGGCGTGAGAGACCTTGGGACCGTTTGCGCTGCTGCCATCGCCGAACTCCCAGCGATACTCGACCGCGGGCACACCGGAAGCGTCTGCCTGAACTGAGAAAGAGATAGTCTCGCCAGCATTGGCAACCGAGGGAACTTTTGCTGAGATGCCCGGTGCGCCCGGCGCGACATTGTTATCGATAATCTTGATCACTTTCACGGATTCGGGAAGTTGATTCTCGATCTGCACGGTGCCACCCGCCACCGCGACCGGCGCGCTCTGGTTGAGAACGTCCAACTCCGTAAAGGCATGCTCAGCGGGCAACCCGAGATCAGCGAGTTTCAGCGTGTGCGACCGCGAGGTTTTTGTCCAATTAAAGACGGTCAAGATGGCTTGGTGCGGACTTTCCTGCAGAAAGAAGATGCTGGGTTGTTCATCGCCGGGCTCATAGGTCATCAGATCGAAGGGCGTGGCGGCGCGTCCAAGCTTGGCCATATTCAGCAAGTCTCTGTTTTCAACGAGCGCCAAGCGATCCTTCTGGGAACCCAAGACAAGCATGTCGTCACCAATCTCATACATGCCTCCGGACACTGCCGAGAGAGCAATCGAAGCCTGTGCCGTGGACAGACCAAGCAGGGGCGGCTTCTCTGTAAACTCGCCGAAGGGTTGATCGGTGGTATTAAAGGCGTCGGGATCGTTCAGGAAGAAATTGCGGTGCATGTAGAAGCGTGCGGCAATCCCCGGCGCGGCATTCCTGGTTGCTTGAAAAGAATGTGCCGTGTCCGCGGAGACTCGGCCAGTATCGACCAGCCCTACCGGCGTGAGCATGGGACTTCCGTCCTTGTCCAGGACCACCTCGTCACCCACGGTGTCACGAATGACTTGCAAGCCGATGCGCTGCGCTTCCAAGGCGGTCGTGTTGGGCCGGTAGCGGTAGCCTTCGATGGCGGTGGTGTCCATAAAGTCGAGCTTGATGAACCGGACCCCCCATTCTCGTACCAGCGTGTTGTAGGTCTGGCGCAGATAGTCCTGCGCGCCGGGATGCGTAGTGTCCAGCATGAAGAGCAGATCCGTTTTTTGATTCCAGACCTCGCGACCCGAGATAGGTTCACCCTTGGCGTTGTGGACCAGCCAATCCTTGTGATGCTCGTAAACCCAAGCCCGGGAGGTCACCTCAAAAGGAGCGGTCCAAACGCCAAACGTTAGTCCGTTCCCGGTGATGTGGTGCCCCACAACGCGCATGCCATCTGGGAACTGCGTGGCATTCGCTGTTACATACTCTCCGCGGGCGTACTGGTAGCCTTCATCAATTTGAAAGTATTTGTAGCCGAGCGCCTTCAAATGTTCGGCTAGCCAGTCCGCGTTGGCCAAGGTCTCGCCCTCGTTGATGGCGCCATAATAAGCCGTCCAACTCCACCAACCGATAGGATTCTCAATGGAAACGCGCGCGTGATGCAGCCGCCGAATCGCATCGCCGTAAGCCAACAACTGATTGTGGTAGCCCAGCCCGGCTTGCAGCATCACACGCTCCGAGCCCATGTCTGAGCCGGACGCGAGGGGCAGGCTTAGTTCGACCTGGTTTTCCGCTGGAGCATTCTTCAGATCAAAGTCCTTCTGTATTTCCGTGGTTCCTGTGAAGTCGACGCTATACGACGCAATTTTCGTTCCGGTCCCATCGCCCGCAGACTGCAGATGCAAAACAGTCAGCAAGCGATCCGCGGTCAAAGCGCCGATAAAGAGACTTTGTTTGCTCTCCCGGTTGTAGACGAGTTGACTCCCGACACCACGATGCATCCCGCCCGGCGCTTTCCCCAGGTCGTAGAGCCGCAACTGCGGCCAATCTTCGCTGAAGCTGTCAGAAAGAATACGATCGGCGAAGGCAGAACCACCCAGATTGAGCAATGGTTCCCCAAGCACCTCGACGCCTCGGATGGCTTGCACCGTCACTTCCTCTCCAGTGCTGTTCCGTACTGTCACCTGGAGAGTCGCGTAAGGATTTTGGTCGTAAAGCCGGACAACATAGAAAAGGTCCGCTTTCCCCGGAAGTCCCGAGTTCGTGACGGATACTGCGTGGCCGGAACCGAGTTCATCGCTGAACGTGGATTCGGACACTTGGTGACGCGGATAATCCGTCGAACGCAGCCACTGGTGATTGACCTGAGCTGCCACACCGCTGGTGAAGATGGGCTGGCCCCCCCGAACCGCCAGTTGATACGCTCCATCTTTAGCATTGACGGTCAGGGACAGCTTGTCGTTCGTCAATTGTTGAGCCGCACAGGGCGTAATGACGATCAGCGCCGAAGCAATAATCGCGATTCCCGCACTGCAGAGCCATCCGCAATTCATTTTGAACACGTTGTGTTTCTCCCTTCCCAGCAGGATGTCTATGACTTTACTTTATGGCCACGGTGCTCTGCGGAGTGTTGTACCCCTCGAGCCGGACCCAGGTGGGTGTTTTGCCTGATTGCAGGATGACACCGTGAATCACGACTGTTTCGCCTGGAAAAACTGTGACGTAATTATCGTCGTACTCGATCGGAAGAATTTCTTCGCTATCTCGGTCGGGCGTGATCTCCGCACGTTCGAAGAACGCGACGTGTTCGGTGGCGTTGTGCAGCCGAATAGCGACGCGATTCGCACCGGCGACTGACGTTTGTTTGGCACTTAGCTCCAACGGGACTTGCGGCATGGAGTTCAGCGCCGTCATGTCGGCCCAACTCTCCTGCTGCAATGCAAAGGCACCGTCGTTCTTCCGGTCGCCCAAATCATCGTCCTTCTGCGACTGCCAGTAGATGTTTTCCGCAAGGACCTCGCCGGAATTGCCAAACAACTGACAGCGCACAAAGAAGACAGGGGAGCTATTCGGCATCCTGGGCAACGTCATGGCCTGGACCGCCCCACCAGAAGCGACCCGGATGTTCGCCGCGTCGCGGTCGTCTAGCACCTTGCCTTGTATGTCGTAGATGCGCACGCGCACACGCAAGCCTTGCTGCTCGGTCGGCATCTGGTTGACGACTGTGATTTTTGCCTGACTGTGATCACCGGTCGCGTAGGAATCAAAGACCACGGAGTGGGGCCGCAAGCCCTTCTTCGCGCCGTAATAGGCTCCGCCCGGGCGCAAGTAATAGTCGAAAATATTTCCAAAGAAAGAAGGCCAGTGGCTGTTCAGCATCCAATAAATCGTCATTTTGTGATTCGCCCAGCCGTTCGCGGCGAACGCCTCGAATTGGGCGCGGGTACCTTCGTAGTGGGCAAGCTGGGCCTTCCGCGCAAACTCCTCCGCGCTGTTTGAGGGCCCGTAGCGGCGATCAACGGCGCGCTGAATGTTGATCAGCATACTGTTTCCCGGGTTTGAGCCGGAATGGAAGTACCACGTTTCATTGATCGGCCAGAGCTTGTCGCCAGGAATGAATTTTTTCAGGCTCTCGTAGGGAGGGATGTGTTCATTGTCGCCTTGCTCCGCGCACGAGCCTCGCGAGGGTTCATACTGTCCGCTGAACCAATATGTGGGTGGCCGCCAACTATAGGGTCCTGCCATATGGATGCCGTCCCATAGGCGCTCGCCTCGATCGTCCTTGGCGAACGACGAGACGGTGTCAACCGTGGCGTTCTGCCAGTGCAAGTCCGACAGGATCCCGTGGTACACGCTGAGCACGGATTTCGGCGGCAGACCGTCACTTCCGTTGGCCCATATCCAGACCGAAGCGTGGGGACGGAGCATCAAAATCTGCGACTGAAGACTCTCGGCCGCAACGCGATGATCCTCTTCATCCCACTGGCCCCACTTCTCCCACTGGTTGCAGCACATCCAACCGAACATGAGCGGGATGCCCTGCTCGTCTGCCAACTCCACAATGTGCTCACTCGAAATTTTCGATTCCCACCGGAGCATGTTGAGTCCAAGGTCCTTCACGTATCGGAGCACTGCGGCCTCCCGGTCCGGGTCGTAGCGGTATAACAGGTCCGGCGTGTAGACCGCTCCGCGCACCAGGAAGTCTCTGCCGTTGACCTTCAGATAGAAGTTGCCCCCTTTGCCGAGGCCGGGGAACTGCTCATCCTGATCGCGATGTTGGGTGATGGTGCGGATCCCGAACCGGATTTGCGTAACGTCGGTCAGTTCATGGTTCTCCAGAAACTCGAGGCGAAGATCGTAGAGGTTTGGCGTTCCCATCGTGTAGGGCCACCAAAGGTCGGGATTCCGTACAACTAACTCTGGATATTTATCCGGCGTGAAGCTTGCTTGCCGCTCTTCGCCTGGTGAAAGACTGGCCGATTGTTCGAACCGTATGGAGGGTTTGCCCGGACGCGAAATCGTCCCCCGGAGAATGCCACTCACTTGCCGGTTCGAAAAATTATGGAGGTCAGAGAAAACTGTCAGCCGGGCCGTGGTCGTTTTTGGCAGCGGAAGATCTGAGTTGACTAACGCATGATCGAGTGCGACATCGCCCGAGACCCGCAAGTAGACTGGCTTCCAGATCCCGGCATTGCGATCCGCAACAAAAGAAATTCCGTTCTCAGAGTTCTTCCGGGGACCTTGATAGCCCAGGTACTTCCAGTTGATCCAATCGAACCAGCTATCTGCCAACTCCACGCCGTTTACATCTTGAAGCGCCTGTTCCGGGGTCACTTTGACCGCAAGCGTGTTCAATTCTCCCCGCTTGATCCATTGCGTTACATTCAACTCGTGCGCGCTATACATCCCCACTACATGCTTGTTGTCGGCTACCATCTGGCCGTTCAGCCATATCTCTGCACGATAGTTGATCCCCGGAAAATCCAGCAAATAAACCGTATGCCCGTCCGGCACCTTAAAGGTAGTGCGATACCACCAATCCTGCTTGTAAAGTTCTTGCGGAACGCTCTCAAGCAAATTCTTGCCAAAGTAGAGATTTGGATATACGCCGTCCTCTTCCAGCGTCTCCAGAACGGTTGCGGGCATGCGATGGATCGCATACCAGCCGGTGTCCTTATAGTCGGGGAGGGAGATGGCCGCTCCGCCAGTCTGTAAATCCTTTGCGGAAGTGAGCTTCCAGTTCTCGGCCAACTCGATGCTTCTTGGGGAGTCCGAGGCAGCGGAAGCCGGGAGGACGGCCGCACACAGCAACAACAGCGAAACGATAAACCTGAACATGTTCCTTCCGCTCCTATCTATCGATCTGACTTTTTCTTTCGTGATATGGCCGTTGATTTCGCTGGATAACATATTGACCTCGCACGCGAGACACGCCAAACCTCGACTCACCAGGGAAGACACCCTAGCCGCACTTCACCCTGCGGCCATTGCTGCGGACCTAGACATCTCACCATCGAAACAAGCGGTTGAACGATCGTTCCTTGCTGCTGCTCAATCCATACGGTGCTTGAGACCTTCACCCAACCCAGGTCTTCATACCAGCATTGCAGTGCAGGCCTGCAAAAGAGCAGCATGAAGTCCACACCCATCTCGCTCAACGCAAGAGCCTCCGCTGCCTTCATTGCTATGCGGCCATATCCGCGCCCCCTGCACTCAGGCCGCGTCAGCACTCCACCAATTCCGGCGACTGCAACAGGATGTCCCTCAACCGCGACGGTATGCTTCACCATCCCCACATGACAAACATTCCTGCCGCCTTCGACGATCAATACATGTTTCTCCGTGGGCCTCCATTGCAACTGGTACGCGCTAGTCTGGCTTGGGTCTTTTTCGCCGCCCGCTAGGTCACGGCGATCAGCCTCCGAGTAGAAATCCTCAACTCGAACATCGATGGGTACCGGTGGCATGGGGGATTGCGACGGCATATCGTTTTCCAGTTGGCGCCCGGTGGCATCCGAAACCGCCCTGAAAATCAGCTGATATCGCTTCCTTCGTGCAACTGAAACCGTTGCACTACTCGGGTGATGACACCATTCGGACTTGGGTTATCCGGATCTAGATCCGAGGCGAGGCTCAGGTAATAGGCCAGCAGTTGAGGAAAAACTATTTCGAACGGTGTACGCAAATAGTCGGGCAGGTCCCCCGCCATAGCAGGGACAAATACGTGCGCAAGCTCGCTCGAGGGAGCAGTCGGTCCAACGACAATCAAGTGGCCAAGATTCTTCCGCTTCAGCTCCCGCAACAAATCCTCCTCGTAACGACGCCTGTCCATATCCGATGACAGCACGCACAACACGAGTGAGTCGGGACACAGAAAACTCATCGGGCCGTGGCGAACACCTAGGAAAGTTTCGGGCAAAGCTATAATGCGTCCAGCCGTCATCTCAATAACTTTGAGGCAAGACTCCTTCCCGAGGGGCGTCAAACCTGCGGGGGTGAGGACCATCACCCGAGTGGGCCTTCGCGACGCCAAGTGTTGTGCCGTCATTTCAAGGCTGGCAAGTGCCTTCTTGACTCTGTCTGCGATGCGCGGCAGCCGTTCCGCCAATACTTCGCCCTCGGCAATTCCCAGTCCCGCCAAAACGAGGTTTGAGAAGGAACTCGTCATCGCGAGACTGCGGTCATTGGTGCGGGGGTCGAGGACAATAGATTTGACGCACGGCAACTGGGCGAGTTGGCCATTCTGATTGCAGGTAATGGCAAGGTGCATCGCGCCGGGAAACATCTTCTGAATACGTGCGGTTACGCCAGTGCTTTCAGGGCTGTCACCGGAACGTGCCAAGGAAACAAGTACGCCATTTGCAGCAAAATCGGGTGCCAGACGCGCTATCTCCTGTTTTGAATAAAGAAGGAGATCGGTGGTTGGAATAGCCAAGGCATTCGTCCAGCCTGCTGCCACAGCTGAAGCCGCATAGGCAGAGGTGCCGGCTCCGCAGATAATTGCCGCTCGTCCTTGCACCACTGGCTTGAGGTTACAGGTTGCAACGCATTCGAGCGTTGCTGGCCAAACCTCCGGTTGCTGGCGAATCTCGGTAAGAGTCAGTACTCCTCGCTGATTCTCGGTTTCAGAACTAGGGCCATGGCCCCTGCTCATCATGGATCATGCCTTTCTGCAAGCGGCATTCACTAGCAGACACTGATTTTCGTCGGCTGCTTAGTTTTTGCTTGTCTTTCCCTCAGCGGGCGCGATTCGCCTCCAGACGTCAACCAGGCTCGCCATGCGATTCCTTTCTCCCAGGCTATTATTTTCTGTAAATGGGCTGGCCGAAGCGGAACTGCCTCCTCCGCTTCGCGCTCAATCCCGCCTTCTATTCTCAAAAGTAGAATTTGAGCGCGAATTGAATCTCGCGCTGATCATTTGAACCGTCCCGCGTCGAAGCGATTTTCCCGAAGGTACTTGGGTTGCTGTAGTCCAGCGAGCCGGGAGCAGCCACCACGCCATTACCCTGGAAGCCGGGAATCGAGAAGTTGGGATGGTTGGTCAGGTTGAAGAATTCGGAGCGGAACTCAAGGTGTGTGCGCTCGGTCGTGCGAAACTCCTTGAAGAGGGAGAAATCGAGGCGATGGAAGCCTGGCCCCCGGAACTGGCTAGGCCCTCCGCCCAGCGGGCTGTAGTCGGTTTGGCCGATCGTGGCCGCCACGGGTGGACTCGTAAATGCCGCCGCATTGAGCCAGTCGTCAACGTTGTGAGGGCCGGCGTACGGATTCTGACCGGCAACTCGAATCGCATTGCAACCGAACCCAGAGGTCGTGGAAATAATGCAAGGAATCGTTCCCGGCTGCCCGTCCTGCATAGTCAGAATCCAGTTCGTGTCCCAACCTCCTATGAAGGCATCCACAACGCGGCTGCCATCTTTCAGGAAGTGTCTTCCCCGGCCGACCGGCAGGTCATAGGTGCCGCTCAGGTGAAGTACTTTTTGCACGTCAAAATCGCACTCTCCGAAGTCTTTGTGGATGCCAAATCCCGGCAAAAACGGTGCGCGGAATCCGGTCAATGCAGTGCCGTTCAAAACGTCAACTGCGTTCGTAAGACACTTCGACCAGGTGAAGTTTCCCAGAACGCTCAGGCCGCCGCCCAATCTTCGTTCATAATTCGCCTGCAGACTGTTGTAGTTGCTGTCGGCCGCAAAACTTGTATAGTTTTGGAAGGTAAAATCGGGATAAGGAGAGTACAAGTACGAGTTCAATCCAGGAGGCAGAATCTCTCTCGGCGTATTTGGATTTACGTAGACCCCGAGGTGACGAACCGTATTCCCCACATACCCTAGCTGGATGGTATCGCTCGGCGTGAGCTGATACTGCACGGTCAGGTTGTAGCCCTGGGTATAGGGCGTCTTGTTTTTGTAGTCCTCACCGAGGAACACTACCCCGCCCGGCTCGACTGCCGAAGTCGTGAGCGGGATGGCTGTCAGACCTGTCGAAAGGGTACCGATTGCGCCGTTGCTGAATGTGATGGGCGCATTGGGCGTCAAAATGGGATAATCCAGGTAGAACTGGAATGGAAAATCATTGTACGTCTCGACGACGGAGTTCTCAAAGCCGCCATAGAAAATACCGTACCCGCCGCGAACGACGAACTTCCGCGTCAGTTGATACGCAAACCCTACACGAGGCGCAAAATTGAGTTTTTGCGCTACCCCGAGACCTGGCTGACTGGAACACACTACGTTGATGTTGTCAGTCTTGGCCGCCGCGTAAAAGTCTGGTGACAGCGGGGTACTGCAGCGTTTCTGGGTCAGCATAAACGTGGAACTGCCATTCGGCCCGGAGGGCAGAAAGTTGGACTGGGCCCCATAATTTTCAATGAGTTCCCCGAAATATTCCCAGCGCAGCCCTAAGTTGACAGTCAGCTTTGGAGTGACCTTAATGTCATCCTGAAAATATGCTCCGTAGTAATTATGTTTCATGGAAGTATTCGCAAAGTTAGAGACATAGATATTATCAGAACCGCCGACGTAGTCAGACGCGCCAGTAACCGTCGCCGGAATCGGTGTCAGTAACATCTGGGCCAAGCCGGTGCTGCCTCCCAGTTGCGACGGCACTTCGGTGTAATCGCCGCTGAAGCTCCACTCTCCTCGACCGGCATAAGGTTGCAGGATAGAGAATCCCAGGCGCTGGAATGTGAATCCCATCCTGAAGGATTCGCGTCCGGCAGTTTTAGTCAGATTGTCTATAATCTGAGTGTTCGTGCTGAGCTCAATCGAGGGGAGGAACCCGTTGCTGCCGAGCGTCGTCAGGCCGGTAATGAAGAGGGATCCCAAACCGCCGTTCGACGGAATCTGCGGAACTCCCTGAATCCCATACTGGCCGGGAATACCCATAGTGTTGGCATTGGGTTGCAAGCGAGTGGCCTTCAGCCGGCTGTAGCCAGCACGCGCTTCATTGACCAGAGACGTGGAAAACACATGCGTTTCGCTCACCACGGCGTTCAGACTTTTCGCGGTCTGGCTACCGTCAGAAAACGACCCTCCATCCGCAATACCTCCAAAGGGCCCGGGAACAAAGGAAGGGTTGTCAATATAACTGAATCTGCCAAAAATGTTGTCCTTTTCACTAAAGGTGTGGTCCACGCGCACGTCAAACTGGTCCGTGTTATTGCTCGAAATTGGGTCCGCCGCATAATTATTGAAAAGTCCGGAGTTCGTCGGGGCAGGATATAGATTGAGAAGCTTGATCGCATTTTGGTCCAGGCGATTTGCCGGAATCATGTTGCCATTGAAAGGCTCGCGCACGAAGCCAATTTGCGTACCGGCCGGCACGCCCGTGCATGGTGCAGTGATACCTGTCACAGGATCCGCGACCCCGCAGGTAACACCACGCGTGGTGGAAGGATCGAACACTTGCCCTAGAGGATAGACTCGCCCTAGAGCGTCGGGACTGTAGCTTCCCTGTTGTTCGGTGAGAAGTTCCGAGAGATTGGTATAACCACTGCTCCGCTCGAGAGCCGTGGGAACCGTATTAGTGGAAGTAAGAGCCTGACGGATGCGCGTGCCTTCGTAATCCGCGAAGAAGAAAGTTTTGCCGCGCCGAATCGGGCCGCCGATGGTGAAACCGAATTGGTTCTGGCGATATTCGCCTTTGGGAATGCCTCCCGCATTTTCAAAGAAGTTCGCTGCGTCCAACTTGTCATTGCGGATGAACTCCCAGACAGTTCCGTGAAACTGGTTGGTTCCAGCCTTGACGGTAGCATTCAGGACAGCGCCGCCCGAACGTCCCATCTCCGCACTATAGTCGTCGGTTTGGACCTTGAATTCCTGAATAGCATCCACCGGCGGACGGACGACATAAGCTGTCCCATTCAGAAAATCGACGAGATTGGTGTTGTTGTCCATGCCGTCGAGCAAATAGTTATTCTGCGCAGGACGCATACCATTCGCGGAAAAACTTCCGCTCGCGCCCAAGCCGCGCGTGTCCTGCTGGCCCTGGGTAACTCCGACCGAGAGTTGCGCGAGAAACGTGAAGTTGCGCCCGTTCAAAGGCAGGGCGTTGATAGCTTCCGCCTCGACCACCTGTCCCACGGAAGCCTCTTCTGTTTGAAGCGCTGGCGGTGCTGTATTGACAATTACCGTCTCGATGGATTGGCCAACCGGCAGGGCAAAGTCGACAACCACCTTCTGTTGCACATCCACCGTGACGTTATTTTGCCGTACTTTCTGAAATCCCTTGATTTCCGCCGACAACGAATAATGACCGATCTTTACCGGCGAGAAGGTATATTCGCCGACAGATCCGCTGGCCGTCGAAATGGAGATTCCCGTACCGTCATTTATAAGCGTCACGGTAGCGCCGGGGATGACACCCCCGCTGGAATCTTTGACTGTCCCGGAAATAGTACCCGTGTCCACCTGGCAAAATACTCTTGCGGGCAGAACTAGCCCCAGCAAGAGAAGCGCAAAAATACTGGAGAATTTGCGATACGAAATAGCGTTAAACATTGTGACTATGTTCCATCCTTTCGCTAGGCTAGTACCCGGTCCAGGAACTGAGTGACCCCACGTTCTGACAATTCACTTCCGCAATCATTCTTTTCAGCACACCGCTAGAGAACCCCGGCACGAGATCGGCTCATGAATATCAAGAATCCAGTTCAAGCGAGGAAAACAAATCACCGCATCCCCCTCCAACGCCTGCCGAATCGAGCAGAGTCGATCATTCGGGCCTGCACCATCGTCTTTTCTTGGCACTTTCGTTTTGTATTGAATCAATTCGTTTTCTTTCTATTGCAATGAACCCTATTCCAGGGTTGTGGCTTTGTCAAGCGAAAAAATGGAATTGACGGGAGAAGAAAAAGAGCATATAAGAACTGAAACGAAACCAATCGTAACTCGGGCAAGTCTCTTCGAAAACCGGGCTGGGGCATCTCGCAAAGAGGTGGATGAAGCCGTGAATAGATCGCGGTCGGCAGTCACGGCCTGGCAGAAGAGCTGGCTGGCGGAGCGGGTGTGAGCGACAAATTGAGTGCAAAGAAACAAACTTGGGGCTCGAGCGGAAACGCCACGGCGAAGCTGAAACGCATCCTTGAGGCAAACCAGCGTGGCGAGCACACCGGGATTTACTCGGTGTGCTCTGCGAACCATGCCGTGCTGAAAGCAGCGATGGCTCAAGCCCTGCGGGATGAGAGCCTAGTGTGCATCGAGTCCACGTCCAATCAGGTCAACCAGTACGGGGGATACACGGGGCAGACAGCCAGGGATTTTGCGGCATTCGTAGCTGATATTGCACGGGGGACGCAGTTCCCTGCTGGGCGAATTGTGCTGGGCGGTGATCATCTGGGACCGCATCCGTGGCGCTCCGAGAAAGCCATTGAGGCGATGGTGAAGGCGCGGGAACTGGTGCAAAGCTGCGTGCGGGCCGGCTACACGAAGATTCACCTGGATGCCAGCATGCGGTGCGCGGACGACGGCGGCGACAAGCGGCAGCCACTGGAAGACCGGATCGTCAGCGCGCGGGCAGCAGAATTATGCGCGGCGGCGGAAGAAGCACACAAGGAAATGCCGCGGGGCTCGACGGCGCCCCTCTACGTGATCGGAACGGACGTGCCTTCGCCCGGTGGCGAGCAACTCGAAGCACAGGCTCCGGAGGCAACCAGCATAACCAACCTGGCCCGGACGGTCGGGGTCACCAAGAAGGCATTCGCGGCGCGCGGATTGCATGAGGCATGGGAGCGCGTAGTTGCCGTCGTGGTACAGCCGGGAGTGGAGTTTGGGGACGCGACGGTGTTTCCCTATGAAGCCTCGCGTGCAAAGAAATTGGCGGCGTTCGCAGGCGCCCGCGGGGGCCTTGTGTACGAGGCGCACTCGACGGATTACCAGACACCCGGAGCGCTGAAGGAGATGGTGCGGGACCACTTTGCCATATTGAAGGTGGGACCCTGGCTTACGTTTGCGTACCGGGAAGCCGTGTTTGCGCTGGAGACAGTGGAGAAGGAATGGTTGGGTACGACACGCGGCACCTCCCTTTCCGGCGTGACTGACGCGCTGGAAGCGGCGATGCAAGAAAACCCAGGTCATTGGAAAAACTACCATCACGGCGACGAAGCCGCGTTGCGAATCGCGCGGAAATACAGCTACAGCGACCGGTCGAGATATTACTGGGGCGTTCAAAAAGTGCGCGCGGCGGTGGAAGAGTTGGCACAAAACCTCGAGGAACACCCCGCGCCTGTGTCGCTGCTGAGTCAGTTCTTGCCGAACCAGGCAGCGCAGATAAGAGCGGGAGAGTTGGCAAATCGGCCGCGCGACCTGATACGCAGCAAGATTTGCGAGGTCACAAGCGTTTATTCTTTTGCATGTGGTCAGTCCTTGACGGAGAAGCCCCGGGGGCGCGCGAGTAGGAGGAAGACAACATGCTGAGGGAAGAACGGAGCAGGGCGATTCTGGAAATGCTGCAGGCGGATGGGCGCGTGCTCGTGCGAGACCTCGCGAAACGCTTGCGGACATCGCAAATCACCATTCGGAAGGATCTGGAGTTCCTGCATCATCAAGGCAGTCTGGAGAGAACCCACGGGGGCGCGCTGCCGGTACGCACGGGCTCGCTGAAAGACAGCTCGCTGCAGGAGAAGGAGCGTTCGCACCGGCAGGAGAAGATCCGGATTGGAGCGGCCGCGGCGCACATGATCCGGCCGGGGCAAGCAATCATTCTGGATTCCGGAACGACCACGACGGCCATTGCGAGGGCCTGCCGTGATATCAAGAACCTGACCGTCATCACGAATGCGACCAACATCGCAGCGGAACTGGCGGACACTCCGGTGGAGGTGATCCTTACGGGCGGCGTGCTGAGAAACAATTCCTATTCGCTCGTCGGGCCGCTGGCGGAGGAATCGCTACGAAAGCTGAGCGCGGATCTTTTTTTCCTGGGCGTGGACGGGTTTGACCTGCACTACGGGGTCACGACGCCGAATTTGCTCGAAGCCCGCGTGAACCGCGTGATGATCGAATCGGCACGGCGAACCGTGGTGGTATGCGATTCGAGCAAATTCGGAAAGAGGAGCCTGTCGCTCATCATTCCAATGGAAGCGGTGCACGAAACCATCACCGACAAGAACATATCGCGCGGCGATTTGAAGGCGCTGCGGGAAGCGGACGTGGAAGTGACGCTGGTGTAGGAGGACCGGCCACAACGCACGAGCCACGCTGACAATTCGGAACGGGCAGTGCGACGCAAGACGTAAAGAGTTTCCGGGTAAGCAGGACAGCAGGACGCACCGCCTAGAGTAAAGAACATCGATGCTCCGGCAATCCCAAGAATCTTACGCGCGTCGTGTTATTGGACAGAGCAAAAACAAGGAGAATGAACTGTGGCCATTTTTGACGTCAGTGTAGTTGGCGAGTTGAATCTCGATTTGATCTTTTACGGCTTACCGGAAAAACTCGAACTCGAGCGGGAACATCTTGCCAATGACCTCAGTATCACGCTGGGGAGTTCCTCGGCAATCTTTACGCACAATTTCACGCTGCTGGGAAACAAAGCCGGATTCAGCTCTACTATCGGGAGCGATCCGCTCGGTGAAATTTGCCTGCAGAAGCTGGGGGAATGCGGCGTGGACCTCACCCACGTGCGGAAGTTCAAAGGTAAGACCACCGGGCTGACTGTAATCCTGCCGCAGCGGAAGCAGCGGTACATCCTGACGTATCCCGGAACAATGCATGAGATGAGCCTGAAGGATTTGGACTTGAGCTATGTTTTCAGCGCCAAGCATTTGCACCTCTCGTCCTACTTCCTGCACAAGGCCCTGCGGCCGGACATGATCGAACTCTTCCGCCGGGCGAAAGAGGCGGGCTTGACAACTTCACTGGACACCAACGACGATCCGGAAGGGCGCTGGTCCACGGACATTCTGTTGCTGTTGAAGTATGTGGACATACTCCTGCCAAACGAAAATGAGGCTTGTAAAATCGCCCATGCGAACGACGTGAACCAGGCGGCGGAGGTCTTGTCACAAAAGGTGCCTCTGGTGGTTATTAAACGCGGTTCGCAGGGAGCGATTTTGCGCGAAGGCAAGAATAAGCTCTCAGGATTCCCGCCGGTTACGGACATGGTGGACGCCGTGGGAGCGGGAGACAGCTTCGATGCCGGGTTTATTCACCAGTTTATTCGCGGTGCCAAGATTGAAGATTGCTTGAAATTTGCGAATATCGTCGGGGCGCTTTCCGTAACGCGGGCAGGCGGGACGGAAGCGTTCCGCGACGCGAAGCACCGGGAGAGTTTCCTGAACAAACATTGGCACCCGTCATCGGGGACGGCGCCGCGCAGCCTGCGAATCTGAGTCAAACTTTGCCGCGATGGAACGGCTGAGATTCGTCCTGACTGGCGGGAAATAGCCTCGCTGAGAGGTGCCATAAGAGCGGCATCTCGATCAAATGTAAATCTCATATAGAGCTTGCCGGCTATTTTGTTGGTGCGGCCGGCACGGGCGTCACTTCCAACAACAGGCTGTTCTGTATATCCACTTTCATTTTGGCGGCAGGCCCGGTAACGGTGCCGTAGTCTTTGTTGTTGACGTAGTCGACGACCTTGTAGGTCTTGGCGCTCAATCCCCGGAGTTCGATTTCGCCCGACCAGTTCCCCGCATCAGAGGTCTGCTTTGCCGCTTTTGTGGGCTTCTCCGGAGCATAGAAGGCGTAGTACATGCTGCCGTCTTTTTCGATGGCATAAGCTTCCGGCAAATCGTAGCCGTAAATGTACAGGTCTCGGAAGTCGCCCTTGGAAAGCATTTTTTCGTTGTAGAGAGCGATCCATTTCTTCCAATGAGCTTCTTTATGGGCATCGAGGTTGACGTTTTTGAACTTCGGCCCGTAATCGGGCCACGTGAACTTGGTGCCGAGCACGCCGCCCGTGCCGAGTGTCGCGGCAAAGTCGTCGCCGATGTCCTGCTCGTTGTCCGTATTGGCGCCGGTAAGGCGAGTGAGTTCCACGTGGTCGCCATAGACGGCGGCGCGCGGCCCCAGGAGCGCTTTGTACATCTTGATGCGGCGGCGCACCTGCACGGAGCCGACGGGATCGGCGGTGACCGCCTGGTCCATGTAGCG
>DATERF010000066.1:0-3293 GCA_035271845.1 Candidatus Acidiferrum sp. | reverse complement strand
AGCATGTCTTTCGCTTCGCGCCCCACCGCCACCACTTCTCCGGTGGCTTTGTTGATCGCCACGATCGACGGCTCGTTCACGACAATCCCTTTGCCGTGCGCGAACACCAGCGTGTTCTCCGTCCCCAGATCGATTGCCAGGTCGGATGAAAACAGACTGAACACCGACCTCAGGTTCCATCCATTCTTAGTCATTACTGCTTTCCCCCTGCGGAGAGGATCCTGCCAGGTAGGATCTCTGTGTACCCGCCCCGATCCATGCGACCTTCCATTGTCGCCGGATTCGGTGCTGCACGCAAAAGCGCAACCCGCCGTTCCCCAAATTCACTTCGGCACTACAATGGAAACCTGTTGTTTCGCCGTTCCGCCGCGCCGGTTGGACCCGATCACCACGATGGTGTGCTGGCCGGGCTCCAGCGGCTCCGTGAAATGGCGGAAATTTCCGTCGGGCGAAATATTCGCTACCGCCTGGCCGTTGATGATCAGCGCCGCGCCCGGCTCCGTCTTGCCGATCAGCTCGGCGACGCGCCCGTGAATCTGCGTGCTCTCGATGTCCAGCACCATTTCCTGCGTCTTGCCCTGGGCCACCAGCGTGAACTTGAACGTTTCGCTGAATTCGCTGGTCTGCTTCTTGGCGTCGGATGCGGTCACGTTCCAGAAATAGTCGCCGGATTCCAGTCCGCTCACTTCCGCGCTCGTGCCGCTCACTTTCACTTCTTTCACCAGTTTCGTGAACATCGTCGTCGGGCTGATGCGCAGCGTGTACCCTACCGCGTCCGCCACCTGCTGCCACTCAAACCGGATTTGCGCCGTCTTCGGATTCTCCGAGATGATCGGCGCCAGGTTCAGCGGCGCTACCAGTCCCGGCGGCGCCAGCACATTCGATCTCTGCGTCGGCCCGCCGCTCGCGAAGCTCACTTTCTCATACTGTGTCAGCTCGATCTTTTCTTCTCCGCGCTTCACTTCCGCCCCGCCCGTGGCCACCACGATTTCGTGCTCGTTCTTGTTGGGATCGTTCTTTACCGTTGCTCGGCTGTTCTGCTGCACGTACGCCGTGGCATCTTCCACGCTGATGGCCGCCTGCGAATCGCGCGAAGACCAGGTCGGCGTGGCCAGGTTCACTTCGCCCGTGCTTATGCGCACCGCGGTGTTCGCGCGGTCTTTGGTCACGTTGTTCTCTTCCACCGTGACCAGCGTTTCCGCCTTCACCGTGTATTCCGTGCCGTCCGCAAACGTGATGCGCGCTGCGCCGTCTGAGCCCGTCTGGACCAGATCGCCTTTGTCCAGCGCGGTGTGATAGTCCGCCTCCACCCAGGTCACCGAATTCACTTTCTTTACCTGTACCCGGCCGTCCAGGTTCACGAACTTCGCCTGCGTCTGTGTCAGCGTCAGCGGGTCGTTGTCCACGTTGCCAATCGCTTTGTTGATTCTCTTTGTCGCGATGGTCGTCCAGTCCGGGATGGCCACGTACATGCCCGCGATGATGATCACGAACAACAGCAGCAGGTAGACGGCGACGGTCTTGTACGTTACCGCATGCCAATACACCTCCACGCGATGAATCTTCGGCATTTGCTGGGGTGTGGGTGCCGATGTCGGTCGCCGTGGCTCGATAGGGGTCTGCGTTGTCACTGGAGTCCGTGCCGCGATTGCTCCAACCTCGCAATTTAGCACAGCCCTTTGTACCTGCGGGCGCCACGCCACTACCCCGTACTCAATCTACAAATAGCGTTTCCGCCGCCTTTACTCCACAGCGCCATTTGGCCCTGTTTTGTGCCACCCGCGGATGCATTCGCTTGCGCCCCCGCCGCTTGCGTGGCGGCAAAACTGTAGAGGCGCAAGCCCCCGGAGCTACTTCACTCGCTTTTTTCTCCGCTATGCGATCCCGGCTCGCAGCGCATTCTCGCCAATCCAGTTACCAGCCTCCCCGCGCGCCCCTTCCTCTTGCAGACTCAGCTCATCTTCCCGGTCTGTGCAGTCCGCTTTTCAGGGTAGGCAAATCAAGCTCCTTTCTTGCTTCGGAGGAACCATCGTGAATCTTTCCACGCGCCATTGGGATGTTTGCCTCCCTAACGACCAAGATTGAACCTGGCCAAGGCGATTTGCGTATCATTACTTGACCTCGGAGGTTCCCATGAGCGCAAAACTATGGACCGTAGCCCTCACGCTCCTGGCCGGCGCTGCCTCATTGGCTGGCCAACCGCAGGACATCAAGCGCCTCGATGGCACCGCCATCAAGCCGGTCGAAATTGACGAAACCGTGTCGCGCCTCATGAAAGCCGCGGAAGTTCCGGGCGTGGGCCTGGCTCTCTTCAACGATGGCAAGATTGCCTATCTAAAGGCGTATGGCGTCCGCGATAAAGAGAAGAATCTGCCGCTGACGGTGGATTCTGTAATGTCCGGGGCCTCGTTCACCAAAGTCGCGTTTGCCTACCTGGTGTTGCAGCTCGCAGACAAGGGAACGCTCGACCTCGACAAACCGGTCTACCAATATTTGCCGAAGCCGCTGCCGGAATTTCCCAATTACGCGGATCTGGCCAACGATCTCCGCTACAAGCGCATCACCGCCCGAATGCTGCTGAGCCACACCAGCGGTTTTCCGAACTGGCGCGCCTTTGAAGATGACCGCAAGCTGAAGATCCATTTTGAGCCGGGGTCGCGCTATGCCTATTCCGGTGAAGGGATCGATCTCCTGCAATTGGTCATCGAGGCCATCACAAAGCAGTCACTGGAACGATTGATGCAGGAACACGTCTTTCAACCGTTCGGGATGACGGGCACCAGCATGGTCTGGCAGGACCGCTTCGAGAACGATTATGCCAACGGCTACGACGATTACGGACGCTCCCTCGGCCCGCAAAAACGCCCGAAAGCCGATGCCGCCGGTTCGCTGCTGACGACACCCCATGATTTTGCGAATTTCATGCAAGCCGTGATGGCGGGCAAAGGCTTGTCAAAAGAGATGCGCGAGCAGATGCTCAGCCCGCAAATTCAGATTTTTTCAAAACACGAGTTCCCAACTCTTGAAAACGAAACCACCGACGAAAACAAACCAATCCGCCTCAGCTATGGCCTGGGGTGGGGAGTCTACTGGACGCCCTACGGCGAGCCGCCAAATCTCATCCTCGTAATCCTGCGCGAAGGCGATCATTTGTCTATACAGGAAAACGACGAGCCCAAACAGGATCTCTTTGCGGAAAGTGAGCAGGATTTCTTCTCCAAAGTCGCGGACGACGCTCTGACATTCGAAATGGACAGCCAGGGCCGCGTAACAAGAATGGTCTTACATACCGG
>DATERF010000065.1:0-27781 GCA_035271845.1 Candidatus Acidiferrum sp. | reverse complement strand
TGCGCCATGCCGGGCAACTGGGCAAAGGCCACCGCATAGGTATCCCGGCCGTTAAGCTTTTGATCGCCGAGATAACGGAACCTGGAATCCCACTGAAACTCCAGCGAGAAATGAACACAAATTAAGGCGAATCCGGAGGTGGCCAGAAACCCTCTCCCCAGTCCCGCTTGATCCATGCGATTGCCTTGTTCGTCCATGCGAAATTCATCAAAATCGGCGCGGGTGCCGTTGGCGTGACGCAGGATTAAATAGTTGTCTCGCACGGATTCGCTGGCTCTCGCAGAGCTGAAACTGCCCAGCCTTTCCTGCTTAATGTCCTCGCGAGCCACCAAGTCGACCAGATTGTCGAAAAACTCGTCCACTTCCTTGCCGGTCTTGTTCAGGATCATCGGCAGCGCGTGCTGGTCTGCGGCCAGCCGAATTCCCTTCAGCTCGGGAACGCGTTTGACGAGCTCCTTCGGTGACGCTTCCAGGTAGGGATGTGCCTCCGCTTCATTCTTCTGCCCAAAGCTCGCAGTGTACCCCTCCGGTCCCTGATAGCGGCGGTAATCCGAAAAATGGTGCACATTTTGAAAAACCGCTCCTATCTCCTCGTGCACGTGGGCTTCGGTGGGCAACCACATGGAACTGGGAGCACCCTCAGGCTGTATCTCGCCGAACGTCACCACAGTCTGCAATTTATCTTTCCCTGCGTGCTCTTCCAGAGGAATTCCGGAGGGCAGGATGTCGGTCCGCATCCGCAGAATCTGAAAATTGCTCTTATCCACCCACGCTATTCCCTGCATCAACACGAATAAGGCCGAGCCGTCCGGCTTCCGCATTTTGTATTTAAACGTGGCTTCCCAGGGGTTCTGGGCGAAAGCCACTGCGTACGCGCTGCGCGTCCCGACGACGTCTTCGCCGAGATAACGGTACGTGGACTCCCGCTGAAGCTGTTTTGCGAAATACAGAACGCTCGATGCGAAACCAGTGGAAAGAAACCTCACGTCCGGCGGCCCTTCATTTCCGTCTTTGTCTCTGCGGTATTCTTCTACGATCACCTGAAGTGCGTTGCCGCTCCATCCAATAAAGTAGTCATATTCGTCCTGCTGAAGCTTCATTGGATCGCCTTGTAGATTCACTTCTTTCTCAGAGACCGTCTCCTTAGCGACCAGGTTGCCGAACCTCTCGACCGCTTCCGCCACTTTCTCGCCAGTCTTTTCGAGAATCATCGGCAATGGGCTCTGATCCAACGCAGGGTGAAGAGTCCGGAGCTCGGGGATGCGCTGAACGAGGGTGGCGAGCGGCTCGTTAACGTAGGACAGCATATTCACATCGGGATTCTGGTCGGCGTTATCCGCTTGCTGCCCGGACCGCGGCGCAGCTTCCTGTTCCGAAAGCGCTACCGATCTCGTGATTGCAGGGCTGAGAAATACGACGACAACAAAGGCCGTTCGCGGTAACAGCGAACGAAAAAGATGCGACCTGGTAGTTGTCGCATTGACGCCGATGGACATGAGCCTCGCTCGAGGCGCGCGATTCCGCTATGTCTTTAGCTAACCTTGCACCTCAAAAGCAATCGTCAACATAGCACATTGCTGGGAAGGCTTCACGCATGCGGCCGAGCGCCGGTTTCACCGTTGAGACCAGTCGCGCGGTCATGCAACTTCAAAGCTTTCCGTGGAACTGATGTAAGCTTGTCTTCGCTTGACGCAAGGAGCAATTCGAAGAACATTATGCTTTCTCATTCGCGAGGTTCTTCTGCCATTCGGACATGGTGCCTGTTTTTTCTGACCGCGGCGCCATTATCGGCACAACAGCCGCAACAGCCAGCCGCTGCCAACTCTGCTTCGGTAATCAAGACGAACGTAAATGAAGTGCTGGTGCCGGTGGTGGTGCGGGATTCTCAAGGTCACCCGGTAGAAAATCTCAAGAAAGAAGACTTCCAGGTTTTTGACGATGGAAAGCCGCAAAGCTTGACTGGATTCATGGTGTTGAAGCGCGGCGTTGATACCCCCGGACCCGCCGCCACCGTGCCTGCGCCGGCACCCGTCCCGAACGGTTCTTCGGTTGCGCCCCAGGTTGCATCAATGGGCCAACGTTTCGTCGTTTTCCTGTTTGACGACTTGAACTTGAGCAGCAGTGACCTGGCACAGGCGCAAAAGGCCGCCACAAAAGTACTTGAAACATCGCTGTCCCCTTCAGACACAGCAGCGGTGCTTTCCAGTTCCGGATTCAACAGTGGCTTGACCCGAGATCGCGCAAAGCTCAAACAGGCCATTATGAATTTGAAGGCCAACACGCTCTATCGCCACGATTCGCATAGCTGTCCTAATGTGGATTACTACCAGGGAGATTTGATCGTCGAGAAAAACGATGCCGCGGCGCTCCAAGCCGCCATTCAGGAAACCCTAACGTGCGCCAATATGGATCCGTCCATGGCCTCTACGGCCACGCAAATGGCGCAATCCGCTGCGCACCAAGCGGTGGTCTTGGGAGAGCAGGACACTCGGACCAATCTGAGTTTCCTGCAAACAGTGGTCAGCAAAATGGGAGCGCTGCCCGGACAACGCGTTCTGATCTTTATTTCTCCAGGGTTTCTCACGCCAACTGCGGACGCAATGACCCTCAAATCCCAGGTCCTGGACATGGCTGCTCGAGGCAATGTGATTATCAGCGCCATCGATGCTCGCGGCTTGTACACCACCAACCTGGAAGCGTCCGAATCAGGCGGAGGTTCTCCGCTGGCTGCACAAATGCAGAACCAATACCGGCAAGCTTCGATGACCTCGAGTGAAAACGTCATGGCCGAATTGGCGGACGGCACCGGCGGAAGTTTCTTCCGCAATAGCAATGACCTCGAAGGCGGTTTCACCAAACTTATTTCGGGACCGGGTGTTATGTATCTACTAGCGTTCTCGACTTCGAAGGTGAAGCCCAATGGGGCGTATCACGATTTGAAAGTCAAAGTGAATCAGGACGGTGCTAAAGTGCAGGCTCGCCGCGGATATTTCGCTCCGCAACCCGAAAGGGAGAAGAAATAGGGCATTCTTCCGCCGTACATCTCTTTTGTATTTTGCTGCCTCCCGTCATGGCGTCCTTTTCAGATACAATGGTGTTTTGGCCTGAACCCAAATTTATGGACTCGCTCATTCAAAACGCGCTTCTGATTCATAACCCCAACGCGGGTAACGGCGGTAATGGCAGGCGCCGCCTGATCGACCAAGCGCGCCAGATTCTCGCCTCCAATGGTATCGAAGCCGATCTGGCGGAAACTACCGGCCCCGGCCACGCTACGGAGATTGCGCAGCAAGCTGTTCGCGATCGCCGTCAACTGGTCATTGCATGTGGCGGCGATGGCACACTAAATGAAGTCGTCAACGGCCTGGCCAACTACGCCAATGGCCACCGGGTTCCCCTAGCCCTTCTCCCGGGTGGCACCGCAAACATTCTCGCTAAAGAACTCGATCTACCTTGGGACATTCCGCGGGCTGCGCGACGCCTGGTGCACGGTGAAGTGCGCGAGATCGCTCTCGGACTAGCTACTCCACTGGAGCAGCCGGAGCGTAAGCGGTTCTTTCTGTCTGTGTCTGGCGCTGGCCCGGATGGCATGATCGTTTATTCCGTGGACCTAGGGTTGAAGGCGCGCGTCGGCATTCTGGCTTACTGGTGGCAGGGCGCCCGCGAAGTTCTGCGGTACACGTTTCCGCGGTTCCGAGTGCGCGCTGGCGGCCGGCAACTCGAAGCCACGCTGGTCGTGGTGGGCCGCACGAAGAATTACGGTGGGCCGTTTAAAATTACGGACCAGGCCGATTTGTTCGAGGATCAGTTCGAAGTGATGGCGCTGACGACGCAAAGTGGTTTCCGGTATCTGAGCTACCTGCCAACCCTGTGGATGGGGAATTTACGCAAAGAGGAAGACGTGCATTTCTGGAAGGCGGAGTCTCTTGTTTGTGAGCCACTCGACGCCAATCCGGTGTATGCCCAAGTGGATGGGGAACCCCTTGCGCGTCTGCCCATCGAATTTACAATTGTGCCGAAGGCGCTGAAATTGCTGGTTCCCCGAGCATCCGTGGCGCGCAACGGCGGCGGAGCTACGAAAAGCTAATCGTGGACATCGCCACGCACGCCCTTGCTTCCTATGCCCTGGCGCGCGGTTTGTTTCCCCGGCGTCGCTGGCCGGTGGTTGCCGGGATGGTTTTTGCGGGTAGCTTTGCCGATATTGATTTAGTGAGCGCTGTTTTTGGCCCCGCCGCATACTTCACGGCACACCGGACTTACACGCATTCGCTTCTGGGCACTCTGGCGGTCGTTCTGCTGGGTGTGTTTTTCACGCGCTACCTGGCAAAAAAACAGCCGGAACCTATTTCCACGTTTCTGTGGCCGCTCGGCTTCGCTGCTGGCTTCCATGTCGTGCTGGATCTTTTGCAATCCGAAGGCGTCGCGCTTTTGTGGCCGTTTCGCCCCTCTCGTTATGCCATGGATTGGCTGCCGTCGATTGATCCTTGGATTCTTGCGCTGCTCCTTGCCGGGATATTGGTACCCGAACTGCTCCGTCTGGTGAGTTCAGAAATTGGCGCCAAGAACAAATCTCCGCGTGGGCGCAACGGCGCGCTTGTGGCGCTGAGCTTGATCCTGGTCTATATGGGTGCACGCGCACTGCTTCATGCGGGAAGCACCGCTGCCCTCGAACCTCATTCTTATCGCGGTGAATCGGCACGTCGCGTGGGCGCCTTCCCCGACACCTTTTCAATCCTGACCTGGCATGGGGTGGTGGAAACGCAATCCCTGATTTGTACCGTGGAAGTTCCGGCTGGACCGGGGAATAGTTTCGATCCTGAAAGCGCCGAATGTCTGCACAAGCCGGAGCAATCGCCGGAGTTGGACGCGGCGCAAAGAACGTCTGTAGCTCGAAAATACTTGAGTGCCGTTCGCTTCCCTCGGGCGGTTGTAGCGAAAACGGAAGACGGGTATGAAGTAGTGATTCGTTCGATGCGCGATGTTGCCGAGCGCGAAATTACGCATGGGATTGCCGCGCGTATTCTGCTCGATTCGAACTTCGGAATATCTGGGCAAGAGTTCGTGTGGGCGAGGGATATTCGGGTGCGCTGATTCCTTCGGACAGCGCATCAGGCTGGGCTTTGGCCAGGTTTTTCCCGCAGAATCAGGCGCGACAATGCGTAGCTGACGGCCACGAACACGACTGCCCCTGCCGCGACTTGCAACTTGTGTTGCGCGATAAACGGCAACGCCTGTTGGCCATAACGAATCGCCAAATATCCGATTCCGAAATAGCGAATCGCGCGCGCCAATGCGATCGCCGATGTGAAACTGCTCAGCGGCACTTCGAACACGCCCGCGGCAAACACAAATATCTTGAAGGGTGTGGGCGGCGGCAGTAGCGCCGCGGCCAGCATGCCTCCAAAGCCGTTTTTTACAACCCACTGTCGAATCGCGTTCCCTCGTTGGCCTGCTTTCTTGTGAAAAAAAGCTTCCCCACCCTTCTTCGCGATGAAATACAGGAGCACACAGCCGAGCACCGAACCGGTCATCGCCATTGCCGCATACAGCGGCATACGCAGAGGCTTTTGAATACTCAGCTCAATCAAAAGCAAATCGTTGATTACAGGAAACGTTAAGACGGAGGAATCCAAGAACGAAATCAAGAACAGTCCGGGAGCGCCCAGCGCGCCGGCGAAGGCCACAATTTTCTGTTTCCACCCGCTCAACGGCGTCGCCAACAGAAATTCCTCTCTTCCCTTGTTCGCGTGGGTTGCGATAAGCGGCTCTCAGAGCAGCGTCTCCACGGCCTCAACCATCACATCGTACACGCGATGCAATTCATCCGGCTGAATGACATAGGGAGGCAAAACGTAGACGACATTTCCGAGTGGCCGGAGCAGCACACCACGTTCCAGAAAAAATCCGTACAACTTAGGACGCAGGGCGGATAGATACCCCGCATCGTCTGCCAGCAGTTCGATTGCCCCCATGGTTCCGATCTGACGCGCGTCTCCCACTTGGTGCATTTCACGCAGTTGCGCCAAGCGCTCCGCGTTGACTTTCGCGATGGTGGCGATGCGGTCAAAAACTGGTTCATCATCGAAAATTTGCAGGTTGGCATTTGCTGCCGCGCAGGCCAGAGCGTTCCCGGTATAGGAATGCCCGTGATAAAAAGTGTGCAGGCGGTTGTCGCTACGGAACGCGGCTTCGACGCGATCGGTGCACAGAGTCACGCCCATGGTCATGAACCCGCCGGTGATGCCCTTGGAAACACACATCAGGTCCGGCACAACATTCGCCAGATCGCACGCAAACATTTTTCCCGTGCGTCCGAATCCGGTCAGCACTTCGTCCACAATCAGCAGCACATCATGCTTCGTACACAGCGCCCGCACTCGCTGCAGAAATTCCACGGGATGAACGATCATGCCACCGGCACCCTGCAGCAGGGGTTCCAAGATTACGGTGGCGATCTGCTCACCCCGGTCTTCCAGCAGGTGTTCCAGTTGATCCACGCATTCGATGTGACAGCTTTCGCGCTGCAATCCTACCGGACAGCGGTAGCAGTACGCGGAATTCACCCGGTGGACCGCATAACGCATCGAATCGAAAGGCTGGGTGAAGGGAGATTCGTCGCTTACGGACATGGCTCCCGCGGTATCGCCGTGATAGCCGTGCGCCAACGCAACAATTTCCGTTTTTTCCGGGCGCGATAAATTCTGAAAATATTGCACGGCCATCTTCAGCGCCACTTCCACCGCTGTGGACCCGTCATCCGAGAAAAACATGTGCGTCAGGTCTTTAGGCAGCCACTTGGTCAAACGCGCGGCCAATTCCTCCGCAGCCTCGTGCGAGAATCCAGCCAGGATGACGTGCTCCAACTTTTTGGCCTGGTCTGCAATGGCCGCAGCAATCCGGGGATTGGCGTGGCCATGCAAATTCACCCACCACGATGAAATGGCATCAATGATTTTTCGCTCGTCCGCAGTGTACAGGTAAACTCCTTCCGCCTTGCGCACGAGCAGCGGCGCGGGATCGAGAGCACCATTCGTAAATGGATGCCAAATCTGCAGAGCGGAGTTCATTGGGAAAAAGCGGATCGATCGAAGTGGTTCAGGAAGACCTGCATGAGCGCGGTACGGTGCAGATTGGGGAGTTTGGGAATCTCACCAATGACGCGAACGTGGCCGAATTTTTCGACAGTTTCACGGTTCTCGCGGTTCTGATCGCCAATCAGCACTACGCCGTGAACGGGCAGCTCCGCCGCGTGCAGCGCCGCCAGAGTCAGGAGCGTGTGATTGATGGTGCCAACTCCGCTGCGCGCCGCCAAAATCACGGGCAGCTTAAACTTCACCATCAAGTCCAGCATAAACTGCTTGCCGTTAATCGGCACCAGCACGCCGCCCGCGCCTTCAACAATGAGCCAATCGTTCAACAAGCTCGTCGGTGCGTTGATCCGCCCCAGATCGATTTCGACGCCGGCCCAACGTGCAGCCAAGTCCGGCGAGACCGGCGGCACAAATTTGTACACCTCTTCGAGCGTACGATCGGTCCCAATGCCTGCCAGGCGCATCACCGTTACACGGTCCGAACCCTCCAGGGTGCCAGTCTGTATAGGTTTCCAGTACACCGCGTCCAGCGCAGCACAGAGCAGCGCCGCCAGCGTGGTTTTTCCAACTCCCGTATCTGTGCCGGTGATAAAGAAGTGGCGTCTCATGCGTATCTCGTCGTCAGCCGAGGCGCTTTCGCCTCGCGCCATGCCACCAACACCTTCACGAGCCGGGCCAGGTCTTCTTCCGCAATTCGCGCCGTGAGCGACAGGCGCAGGCGCGCGCGCCCCAGCGGCACGGTTGGTGGGCGGATGGCCCGTACGGCAAATCCCTCGCGCTGCAACTGTTCGGCGGCCTGCACGGTATCCTCATTGCTCCCTAGTATCACCGGGACGATCTGGCTAGCGCTTCCACCGGTGTCAAATCCCGCCCGCCGAAGTGCGGTATTCAGTGCATCCGCCCGCTTCAGCAATGTCTGCCGCTCCATGTCCATCCCGATTGCCAGATTCAAGGCCGCGCTGATTTGCTCGGCAAAATAAGGCGGCAGCGCAGTGCTGAAGATGAATGTCCGCGCGTGATTGATGAGATGGTCCTTCATCACCGCGGGCCCGCACACGAAGGCACCCGCACTTGCCAGGGCCTTCCCACAGGTATGGATGGTAGCCAACACGTGCGGCAGTATTCCCGTTTCCGCGGCCAGTCCGCATCCGCCCTTGCCATACACTCCTGTGGCATGCGCTTCGTCGACAATCATCGCCGCGCCAAACTGCTCCGCCAGGGCTGCCATCTCCTTCAAGGGAGCGACATCCCCATTCATGCTGAAGACACTTTCGCTAACGATGACTCTCCGCCATGGTGCGCCGTCGTCCTGCCGGAGCGAGTTTTCGAGCGCACTGAGGTCGAGGTGAGGATAAATGACTTTCCGGGCTCCCGACAAGCGCATTCCGTCAATGAGACTCGCATGATTCAATATGTCGGAATACACGACGTCATCCGGGCCGACCAGCGAGGAGAGCAAACCCACATTTGCGGCATAACCGCTGCTGAAAAACAGCGCGGCTTCCGTGCCCGCAAATTGTGCAAACTCTTCTTCCAGACGGCGCCACCCGTCCGTCTGCCCCGACAGCAGTCGCGAGGCCGTCCCTCCGACTCTCGCGGAATTCTCGACGGCGCGCACTACCGCTTCGCGCAAGGCCGGATGTTCTGCCAGGCCCAAATAGTCATTCGAGCAGAAATCGATACCTTGCACCACCGCAAGGGTCCGTCGCTGGTGCTGCTGCTCCAGCGCCCGGAGCCCTTTTGCCAGGGTCTGCTTCCACGTTGATAGGACGTCACCCGGCATGGGATTCCAGCGGCTTCATTCCGAGGCTTTGCAGTAGCTGTTCATCCTCGTCCGGACCCGGGTTTGGTGTGGTCAACAACTTTTCGCCAACGAAAATCGAATTGGCGCCCGCCAGGAAACACAGAGTCACGGCCTCGGGCGACAATTGTTTGCGGCCCGCAGCCAGGCGAACACGTGAACTCGGCATCAAGATGCGAGCAGTGGCAATTGCGCGCACCATTTCCAGGGGGTCCAATGCGGGCATCGATGCCAGCGGCGTACCCTCTACCCTAACCAGCATGTTGATCGGCACGCTTTCGGGATGGGGTTGTAGGGTGGCCAGTTGGTGCAGAAGGCCGACGCGGTCGCTGGCTTTCTCTCCCATGCCTAGAATCCCGCCGCAACAGACCGTGATTCCCGCTTTACGCACCGCCGCCAAGGTCTTCAACCGTTCGTCGTACACCCGGGTGGTAATAATGGAGCCGTAAAATTCCGGCGAAGTGTCCAGATTGTGGTTGTAAGCGGTCAATCCCGCTTCCTTCAGGCGCACCGCTTGTTGTTCGGTCAACATCCCGAGTGTGCAGCACACTTCCAGACCTAGCGCCGATACTCCGCGCACCATCTCCAGCACCTTTTCGAATTCCTTGCCCTGGGGCGCTTCCCTCCATGCGGCACCCATGCACATGCGCGTCACTCCGCGAGTGACCGCATCTTTTGCGACCGCCACAACATGGGCCGGGTCTAACAACCCTTGGCGTTCCACATCCGCGTCGTAGTGGGCGCTTTGGGGACAGTACGCGCAGTCCTCGGGGCAACCCCCTG
Source organism: Candidatus Acidiferrum sp. (assembly GCA_035271845.1). GTDB lineage: Bacteria > Acidobacteriota > Terriglobia > Acidiferrales > UBA7541 > Acidiferrum. Next base: position 18,106 of record DATERF010000065.1, on the reverse strand, counting down.
TTTTGATGGAAATCAGTTGGCAGGTCTGGACGCGGTCCGGCGCATAGAATTGCCTGTGCACGGTCTGCGCGCGGTATACCAATTCTGGCAGCGCCGTGTCATAAATCGCCTGCACTTCGCTCTTGCTCCAGTCATGGCGCAACGCATCCTTCTCACTGGTGTGCGCCAACACGTCCGTTCCCTTGTTCATGTTTGTGTTCTTCACCTGGCACGGCAGTTCTAGTCACACTCGTCGTAGCTCTTCATACTATCATTAGCTCTTCCCCGCGGACCATTCCTAGCCCGTTTGGCCGTTCAGGCTGGCGAATCAATGATTGTGCGGACATGGGGCGCAGCATGCTGCGGGACTGAGCGTTCAGTAAACAATCGGTTCTTAACTGCCTGTTGTCTTATTGTATAGAATAAGTACTGGAGCAACCGACGCCATGACTGATGAGGGCACCAAGCGGGCCGCGGAGGAATACCTCGCTGCAAGACTCTCGGAAGACCGTCTGACGTACGAAGAACGGTTGAACCGGGATGCCGCAATCACGCTTGCCCCGATGGTCTGGAAAAGGGTCAAAGACACGATCATTACAAAGTGTGTGGAGTGGAACGCGGTGACCCAAGAACAGACTTTGACGTGTAAAGAAACTGTACTGGGAGATCTGCGGGTCCGGTGTGCTGGCAGAACCCAGCAAATGGTGGTGCACTTCGATTCCAGGAAGCGTGTCGTCACAGTCGAGAATTCCGCACGTCAAGAACACGAGCCAAAAGTAATACTGCGTATTGAAGGCTACTCTACGGATTCGGGCAGGGACGCCCATCTCGTGCGTAATAATGAACCTGTGAACCTCGATATGCTCTTTCTCGGCCAGCTGCGCGTGTTGGCTGGACTGAGTCGCAAGATGAGCGGGTAGGCACCGGACTGCGCCGCAACGTTTGCCGATCCCACGAGCGTTGAGCGCCATCGGGTAAACAGCGGGCAAATGGTTTGACCGGCCATGGTTGAAATGCTATATATCAGAGTTATCCATTCGCTCTCCTGCGACAAAGGGTATTGTCGGGGTGGCTGACCCGCTCAGGGTCTAAGGAATCCGTCGGCGAATCGACAGGTTCCTGTCCCGTCTGGTATGAGGGACGCTTGCCCGTACAGGTGAGACGCTCCCCCGAAGTTAGTGGATGACGATGTTGCAGGTTTAATGGACGTCGTTCGCCGTTGAACCGTTTGTGTGTGTTTGGGAAGTGCTTGGGGCCCCAACGGCTGTCCGCTCGGACGCCTGCCCCAAAAAAATGAATCGTCACGGTTCTGGAGGATTTTCCATGCGCATCTTAATGGTCCCTGCCTGGCAAAAGTTGAGAAGTTTTGCCACGCGCTTGTCTGCCGGTCTGGCTCTTTCGCTGGTCTCTGCCGCCGCATTGCTAGCTCAGAGCGATGAAGCCGGTGGTGAAGCGAGTCTTCGTCTCCCAGATCTCTCGTCTGTATCGTTCCTTGGCATCAATGGCCACAAACTGCTTCTTTTCGGCATTGGCATTTGCATTCTCGGGTTGCTGTTCGGCATGACTATTTTCAATCGCCTCAAAAACTTGCCGGTGCACCGCGCCATGCGCGATATTTCCGAGCTGATCTACGAGACATGCAAAACCTATCTCGTCACCCAAGGCAAATTCCTTCTTCTTCTGTGGGTTTTCATCGCCATCGTCATCGTCCTCTATTTCGGAATGCTCGCTCCCGTCGCCGGCAAACCGATCTTCGTGACACTGCCGGTTATTTTGCTCTTCAGCCTGGTCGGCATGGGCGGCAGCTACAGCGTGGCCTGGTTCGGCATCCGCGTGAACACTTTCGCCAACTCTCGCACTGCCTTCGCCGGCCTGCGCGGCAAGCCCTATCCCATCAATCACATTCCTCTCGAAGCTGGCATGAGCGTGGGCATGATGCTCATCAGCGTCGAACTGCTGATGATGCTCATTATTCTTCTCTTCATTCCGGGCGATTATGCGGGGCCTTGCTTCATCGGCTTCGCCATCGGTGAATCCCTCGGCGCGGCCGCGCTGCGTATCGCGGGCGGTATCTTTACCAAAATCGCCGACATTGGCTCCGACCTGATGAAGATTGTCTTCAAGATTAAGGAAGACGATGCTCGCAATCCCGGCGTGATCGCCGATTGCACCGGCGACAATGCCGGCGATTCCGTGGGCCCCACTGCCGATGGCTTCGAAACCTACGGCGTCACCGGCGTGGCGCTGATCACCTTCATTCTGCTCGCCGTGAAGGATCCCACCATCCAGGTTCAGCTTCTGGTGTGGATCTTCGTCATGCGTGTGATCATGCTCATTGCCAGTGCCCTCGCCTACTTCCTCAACGGCATTATCCAGAAGGCCCGCTACGGCAACGCCACGGAAATGAATTTCGAAACTCCTCTTACCTGGCTGGTGTGGATCACCTCATTCGTTTCCATCGCTCTCACCTATCTGGTTTCCTATAAGATCATCCCTGCTCTCGGCGGCGACGCCTCGCTATGGTGGAAACTTGCCACCATCATCTCCTGCGGCACGCTCGCGGGAGCGGTCATTCCTGAACTCGTGAAAGTCTTCACCTCAACCGAATCGCGTCACGTGAAGGAGGTGGTCACTTCCGCACAGGAGGGTGGCGCTTCGCTCGGCATCCTTTCCGGTTTCGTGGCCGGCAATTTCTCGGGCTACTACCTCGGTGGCGCGATGGTCGTACTCATGTCCATCGGCTATATGATCAGCAATCTTGGCCTCGCTAATCTGATGGTCGCCGCGCCGGTTTTCGCCTTCGGCCTTGTGGCCTTCGGCTTCCTCGGCATGGGTCCGGTCACCATCGCCGTTGATTCTTACGGCCCGGTCACGGACAATGCGCAATCCGTTTATGAACTCTCGCTCATCGAGCAACTCCCTAACATCAAGCAGGAACTGAAGAAGGACTTCAACATCGACGTGGATTTCGAACGCGCCAAGCATCTCCTGGAAGCCAACGATGGCGCGGGCAACACTTTCAAAGCCACCGCCAAGCCCGTGCTCATCGGCACCGCTGTTGTCGGCGCCACCACCATGATCTTCTCTATCATCATGGCGCTCACTCACGGCCTGACGGTCAACGTCAACAATCTTTCTCTCCTCCACGCGCCTTTCTTTCTCGGGCTCATTACCGGCGGCGCCATGATTTACTGGTTCACCGGCGCTTCCACACAGGCGGTGACCACTGGTGCTTACCGCGCCGTCGAATTCATCAAGCGGCACATCAAGCTGGAAGGCTCGGATAAAGCCAGCGTAGCTGACTCCAAGAAAGTCGTCGAAATCTGTACCCAGTATGCGCAGAAAGGCATGCTCAACATCTTCATCGCTGTCTTCTTCGGAACCCTGGCCTTCGCCTTCGTCGAGCCGTTTTTCTTCATTGGCTACCTTATCTCCATCGCCATCTTCGGCCTTTATCAGGCTATTTTCATGGCCAACGCCGGCGCCGCCTGGGACAACGCCAAGAAAATCGTCGAGGTTGAACTCAAGCAGAAAGGGACTCCGCTCCACGACGCCACCGTGATTGGAGACACCGTCGGCGATCCCTTCAAGGACACTTCTTCCGTGGCACTCAACCCGGTCATCAAGTTCACTACGCTGTTTGGCTTGCTTGCCGTCGAGCTCGCGGTGAAACTGACGTCCGAAACCGGTGGCGGCCTCTCGCATATTCTCGCCGCCGTATTCTTCATCATCTCGTACATCTTCGTGTACCGTTCGTTCTACGGCATGCGCATCCGAGGCGCCCAGGCCGAGTAACGGTATCCATCTTTTTCGGACACAGGCGCTCGGGTATTCTCGGGCGCCTTTTTTTTTGGAGTATAACGAGATGCTAGAATCATCGAAAGTTCAACCGAGGTGCATTTCATGCAAAAACTTATCGTCGTAGCTTTTGGCGGTATCGCGATGTTATTTACCGCGATGCCTGATTCGGCGCAAACCGGTACGCAATGGAAAATCCACGACCTCAATCGTCCTGTGCCGGCTGTGATTACGCCCGGGAGTTCCAGCACTCAGGACGCTCCGGGAAAAGCGCCTTCTGACGCCATCGTTCTCTTCGATGGAAAGGATCTATCCCAGTGGCTGAATGAGAACAACGGTGCCGCGAAATGGAAGGTGGAAAACGGCTACGCCGAGGTTGTAGCCAAGACCGGCTACATCCACACAAAGAAGGCTTTCGGTGATTGCCAGCTCCACGTGGAGTTCTCCGAGCCCTCGCCGCCCAAAGGCGAGAGCCAGGGGCGCGGCAATAGCGGCGTATTTCTGATGGGTCTGTACGAAATTCAGGTGCTCGATTCTTACGAGAACAAAACTTATGCCGACGGGCAAGCCGCAGCGGTTTACGGCCAATATCCTCCGCTCGTCAACGCTTCGCGCCCGCCAGGTCAGTGGCAATCGTATGACATCGTGTTTCACGCCCCGCACTTCGACCAATCGGGCAAATTGCTGCGCCCCGCCCGAGTGACCGTGTTCCACAATGGTGTCCTGGTGCAGGACAACGTGGAGATCAGGGGCCGGACCGCCATCGGGGATGTGCCTACATATGAGGCAGGCCCAGATAAGGCTGCGCTGGCGCTGCAGGATCATGGTGATCCCGTGCGTTACCGCAACATCTGGATTCGTGAATTGTAGTTGCGGAGTGCGGCTTAGGCTCGCACCAGGCCCGTGAATTTTCGCGGAGTATTGTCGAAACCCGGGAATACGGGCGCCAAATCCTTAACACCCACATGCTTCGATAGAATTTCTCCGACCACGGAGCGAAAATCGGTGGTCAAGGCAAGGTCTCGGCCTTCGTTCAGTTGGTGTTCGTCCAGGCCCGGCCATTTTCCGTAGACGCGTCCGCCCTTCACGTCGCCACCCATCACAAACATGCAGTTGGCGTGGCCATGATCGGTGCCGCGATTGCCGTTTTCTTTCGCGGTGCGCCCGAATTCGCTCATGGTCACGACGACAATATCCGCCATGCGGTCGCCCATGTCTTGATGGAATGCCGCCAGGGATTGGCCCAAGTCCTTCAGCAAATTGGCTAGTTGGCCTTGCGCGGCACCTTCGTTAACGTGATTGTCCCAGCCGCCACAATCCAGAAACAGCACTTCCACGCCGATATTCGCCTTGATCATCTGGCCGATCTGCTGCAGACGCTGACCCACGGGGGTTTTCGGGTAGTCGGCACCGTTCTCCGGCGGATACTTGCTTGTGTCGATCTTGCGCAGCATGTCGATGGCTTCAAAGGTTTCCGCGCCTGTTCCGTGGAGGGCATGGTCCACCGTCTGCGAATACATCGCTTCGAACCCGCCCTCGGCGACATTCGCCATCGCCGCGGATTGCGGCTGCACCTTGAATTGTCTCAGGTCCGGAATGGCAATTGCTCCGGTGCTGCCTTGCAGCATCCGCGGCAGATTCGGCCCCATGGCCACTGCGCGAAATGGCGATGCATTTTCTTCGTGCACTGTTCCAATTGCACGATCGAGCCAACCGTCTTCCGTCGCTTTCACGCCGGGTGTGCCAGACTCCATATAATCCTGGGCATCGAAATGCGAGCGCGTCGGGTCCGGAGATCCCGCCGCGTGAACGATGGCCAACTGATTGTTCTGAAACAGCGGCAGCAAGGGCGCCAGTGCGGGATGCAGTGCGAAAAACCCGTCCAGGTCCAACGCTGTATCCCCTGCGCCGCGTCTTGGCGGCGGAATGGCAATCGTCGGCCGCATGCGGTAGTAATTTGGCTCCGCGAAGGGCACCACAATGTTCAACCCATCCGCCGCTCCTCGTTGGAACAGCACGACGAGTTGCTTCTTGCCCGCTCCGGGCGTGGACGCCACCGCGCGCTGCAAAAATGCCGGCATGATGCTCAACCCCACCAGGCCAATTCCGCCCTGCTTCAGAAAATAGCGGCGGGAGAATTTTTGTGTTCGAACGCCTTCGCAACACCGGTCACTCATAATTCCTCACTTCAGCTCCGCTTTTCCCTATCTATCGCCTCTGAAATTCTGGCGCACCCAGCACTAAGCCGGTTATCACACCCAAATCCACTTGTTTCACCGGATCATCGAGTTTGGCTTGCACCACTTGCGGATTCTCCAACTGTTTCTGCAGGGTATCGACCGTTCCCGGGCGAGCTTCTCCCAGGAAGATTTCCACGGCGCGATCCAAGGTCTTCTTCGGATCAGTCTGGCTATCACTTCCGAGTAGCGCCGCCACGTCGCTCCTTGATCCGCGTACTTTGTTGCCCGCCAATGCGAGCGAAAAATTCAGCCGGTTCAGCAGCGCGCCCGAGTTCACCCACGCTTCCGCCTTATCCGAATATCCTGTCGGCGGCTGGCACTGATACAGCGGCTCTCCAATGCGTCCGACCCACTGCACCAGCGGCATCGGCGTATCCACATCGGTGCCCAGAGCGCGCACCGACGACACCACTAACTCATACGGCGTCTTTACCTTCGCCCGGTAGGCGTCGCGCGACCAGAACTCCGGCGAATAAATCATCGTGCGCATCACTTCCCGGATGTCCCCACCTGACTTCTGGAAGGTTTTGGACATCCGCTCCACGAGCGCTGGCGGTGGGGTGTCGGAGACAAATCGCCGCGCCAGCTTGGTGGAAATGAATTTCGCCGTGCTGGGATGTTTCGTGAGCAAATCAATAACTTGTTCGGCATCCTTCATCCCGCCCGCGTGAATCTTCTTTCCCAGCACCACTTTCGGATCCGGATCGTGGACTTTGTCATCAAATTTAAACTGGGCAATTTGCTGCGGCTTTTCGATGGTCCAACCGGTGAAGCATCGCGCCACTTCGGTCACATCTTTCTGTGTGTACCCGCCATCCACACCCAGGGTGTGCAATTCCATCAATTCGCGACCGTAATTCTCGTTCAGTCCGCGGTCCTGCTTTTTGTTCTGCGCTTGCGGTCTTGGCGGGTTCGCGTATGGCCCACGACGCATCTGCTGCCGCATCGCCCGTTCCATGGCCTGCCGTTGGGCGGCTTTGGGGTCCGCACTCAGAAAATTGTCCAGATAAAAGAGCATCGCCGGGCTTTTGGCCGTGGCGGTAACCAAATCCTTGAACTTTCCTAAGGCGTTCGGCTGAATGACGTCGCGTTCATATGAGGTCAAATACCATTTCACTTCGCCCTTACCGGCAAATACGTTGAAATGGTTCAGCCAGAAATCGTCCATGACCTGTTGCAGTTGGCGGTCGCTGTAGATCGCGCGAGTCATCTTGGCCATGGCCAGTTCTTCTACGACGCGCTGCGGGCGCTTACTGTCATCAGAGATCGCGCGGGGCACGGCGTTTGGATCCATGCCCAAAACATCTTTTTGCCCAGCGGTTCCTCTGGTTGCAGGGTTCAGTTTCATCGGCGAGGGGGAATCCGCTGCGGTGGACGCGCTGGTCATGACAGCTTTGTTTCCGGGGGCATCATTTGCCCCGCTATTGTTGGTGCCATCCATGTCTTGCGCCATGGCCGTGATGGCTGCGTCCGCCTGCTTTTGCGCGGCTTGCACTTGAGGATCTTGTTTTGCCTGCTCCGCCTTTTTGGCGGCCTGCTTGGCGTTCGGGTAGTCGGCCAGCAACTGCGCCGTCGACATGGTCAAGGTGGGATAGATGTTCAAGCGTGCTTCTACGGCGCTATCGTCGATCGTCTTGGGATTGAGTTGCAGGTCAATCCACTTCGCCAAACCCATCTGCCGCACACGCTCGACGTCCCCCGGCCGCGGCCCGTACGCGAGGCGATTCAGGGCGTGCAGGATGGCCTCGTCAGTAGTGAGATCCGTAACGGGCAGACCTTTCAACACCGGGTCTGGACTTTTCTTTTTGTCCTTGGTGGTGGCGGCTGCCAAGGCGGGCACATCGAGCACTAACGTGAAGAGACACGAAATCGTGAGGAGCAGTGCCAGGAACGCTTGGAGCGTGTGTGAAATACAAGCCGCGTTTAGCGTCGACATATACCGCGCTCGGCTGACACGATTAACGGCTGGGTTTCTGCACATATCCCTGAGATTAACCCTGCTGGGCGGGGAAAGTTGCTGCCCCTAAGGGCAGGTGTTACCTATGCATATCGCCGTCGGAAGGCTCTCCGGCGGTTGCGCAAAGGGGGCAAGGGTGCCCTAATTGCTGACGCTAAATTCCACGGGTCGCTGCGGTGCCTGGTTGTTCTTGCCATCGACGGCGAGCAACACCAGTCGATAAGTTCCCGGCTCCAGGCTCTTCAGATCCACTTTCAGAGCAAATGGCACGACTGGGTTGCCTTTTTCCACGAAGTTCTCCAGTGGCACTCCACCGGTAAACATCACCTCTTTGTTGCTCTTGTCGAAAATTCGATAGCCGGCCACTACCTTTGTAGTCGGGTCCGTTTTCAACAGCGGCTCATACAATTCCGAATAGAGAGTGACGGCGTCGGTCTTCTTGAATTGATAACTCGCCGCCGGTGTAATCTGCATACCTTTAATGATTAGAGGCTTGCGATCCTCCAACAGCGTCGCATCCACTTCGGTCGGGATTTCATCCACGCGTTGCAAGTTGGAAGAAAGGACGACTCCTCCCAATGTGAATTTATTCCCGTCATACGCATCGATCTGCAACGGTGTTTCCATCTTGGCAAAACCTTCGCCACCCGAACTTAAAACCACTGCCAATTTGTAAGTGCCCGGTGCCGCGTCGAACTGGTTCTGATAACGGTAGGGCGCCTTGGTGAATTCCTTCCATTCATCCTTGTCCATTTCCATATTCAGCGTGTCGCTGAATCGAGCGCCGACGGTGCCGTCGGGTTTGTACGCTATGCCCAGAATATTCACGTTCGCATGATATTTGCCCTTGTCTTTATTGAAGACCACGGCATCACCGGGAATCTCCATGGACAAGTTCACCCGCGCGACATTTGGCGCCGCATAAAAGTAGGGCGCTTGCATGCTGGCGTGGATGTTTCCGGCCGTGGCACCGCTCGCCTGGGCTTCCATTTGCTTTTCGAGTGGCTTGCCTTCCAGTGGATTCGTTGGACGCACGTTGCAATAGCCGCTGCGGGAACGCACCTCCATGCCGCCCTTGTTGAGCTTGACTTTCAAAGCGTGGCAGCTGCCCTCTTCCGTCTCGTGAGGAACGTAACCCAGTACATAGAACTGGTTCATTTCCGCAGTGATCCGTTGCAATCCGCCCAACAAGTCGTTGGTGTTGTAGATGGCGAAGCCACCGGTGCCTTCCGCCAGCATCTGCATCACTTGCTGGTTGACCGCTCCGGACGTCGGAATCTTGGGCAGCAAGATCTGTGGCTGGTTCATGGGGTTGTTGTAATAGTTCGCATAAGGACTGCCAGCGGTGCCGCCGGCAGCTCCACCTTTGCCACCACCTGTGCCGCCGGTCCCGCCGGTACCCCCTGTGCCACCTTTGCCGCCGCCAGTGCCACCTGTTCCGCCGGTACCTCCGGTTCCGCCTTTGCCACCAGTGCCGCCGGTCCCACCTGTCCCACCTGTGCCCCCGCCGGTGCCACCACCACCGTGACCGCCGCCAACGCCACCGCCGCCACCCGTGCCGCCTCCACCGCCGCCCCCGGGCTTCTGGGGCTCCAGCATCGCACCAGTGCTGAAGCTAGTGAGCAGCAGTCTGGCGCGCCTGTTCTGATTTACCGTCTTTGCCGCCACTGCCGTTGAATTGCCGCCCTTCCCAGGCGTTGAAAGCCTGGCACTTCCACCAGGCATCCCTGTTACCAAACCGCGAACATCCAGCGGATAGATCGCCACGTTGGCTTTGTTGCAGGCATCGATTGTTGCGGTGAGTTCTGTCAGGTTTTCAGTGCTTAGCGGAAATCCTGCCGTAAACAGAACCAGCATTTTTCGACCCGGCACTCCGCGCAGATTTTTCGCCAGGCTGCGGATCGATAGCAACATCGAGCGAGCGCCAAAATCGGCCTCGGCATTGCTGAGGGATGGCGCGCCCGCCATCGCCACCATCACGGGCTGGGAACTCTGTCCGGTCGCATCAATATTCGGCACACTACTTCCCGTCACTGCCGCCTGTAACAGCTTGGCGTTGGAGGTGAAGTTCTGCCGGATGACCAGGCTGCCGCCAAAATTCACGACCGCCATCAAACGGTCCGGCCCCGCATTACTATCAATAAACTTTGCCGCCGCGTTGCGAGCTTGCATCTGATCGCCCATCTCCATTGACGAATTGTCAAAGAACAGAATCATGTAGCGCTTCTGTCCTGCAGCTTGTATCACAGGGTCCGCTTCGAAGGAGAAGCTGGAGATTGCTTGTTCCTTGTTATCCTCGTAGACCTTAAAATCATCCTGCTTCAGGTCCGTGACATAGTGTCCCTTCTTGTCTGTGACCACGGCATCCACGAGGACCAAGCGTGATTCCGTTTTGATCACGGTGTTCGTAGGGACACCTTGTGGTGTTGCGGCTGCCGGCTTTGCGGCCTCCTGCGGCTGTTGTTGAGCCAGCAATGCTGGAGCGCTGACCAGGAAGCCCGTTAGAGCAAGGCACATCGCGAATTTGTTAATTGTCCCGTTCGTCGCCGTTACTCTCATTGTTGCCCCCATTGCCTCAATCTGGTATGACCACGGCACCATTTTTCGCCGCCATTTGTGCCCCTTCGGAATCCCGGACCACCTGCCGTACCATGTATTTCCCTGGCTTTAGCTCAAAACTGGATTTCATCACCAAACCCGTGTGGCTAAGGCGATCGTAGGTCTTATCCAATAGACGCATTTCCAATACTTTTTCTCCGCCGATCACGTAATTTCCGTTTTCGTCGAAAATCACCGTTGCCACCGTCAAGTCATCGAAATTTCGTCCGTCTGCTTTGCGGAAGTGAATTCCCTTCAGGTCGATGCGGGAAACCACGCTCAGGTGTGCACCGGCGTCCCCGGTCTTGAAATACTGCGTCTGCAGATCCAACGGCAAGTCCTGGATCTCATCTTGCGAGAACACCGCCTCTTGCATTTCCATCTTGGCTTGTTCTTTCGGGTCGTCTACCTTCCTGGGGGCATAGTAGCCCTGCCGGGCCTGGATGGTGTACTTGCGCTTCTCACCGGGGATGGGCGTGAGAGAAACTTTCAAGGAATGGTATTTGCCATCCATTTTCTGGCCCGCCGGTGAGAAGCCCAGAACGTAAGAAACCTCCGGCGTTACTCCGGCTCGAGTCAGGCCGCCTTCCAGATCATTCGAATTGTGAAAGAATGTTCCGCCCGTGCCATAGGCGAAATCGGCAAGGACATAAGCGTTTTCCGTCTGTTCTTGCGTTCGGTACATGTTCTTGAATCCCGTAGTTTGAGGCGTATCCGTTTGCGGCTTAGAAATATCCCCACCAATGTCCGGGGTATATAGTCCGCGTGCGTCCACGGTGTTGATCACGATACTGGCGCGGTTAGCGCGATCAATGATCCCGCTCTCATCCAGGAACTGGGTGCTGAGCAAGAATCCGGGAGACGCCAGCACCAGAACTCGTTCTCCCGGCATATTCCCCAGCCGTCGAATGACGTCTTCCAACGCGCGATAAGTAAACTCGTTGTCGGTATCGCCGGCGACTAGTTCCTGCTGCAAGGCAGATTGCGCCATCATCTGGGCTGCGGACAGTTGGCGCTGATCACCTTGGAACATGCATTGCAAAGTTTCTTGTGTGACCACCGAGAGTACGTTGGGGTCGGTCTTGTTCAGAGCCTGATCGGCCATATAGTGGGTCACGTCCGGGCAGTTCGTTACGTCGTTGATCTTACCCATCTTGGGCCGGGGCATTACCTGGAGCAGGGCCTGCTCCAAGGCCGCTTTGTCGCTGGTGTATTCCAGTGACAACTGCTCGGAAGTACCGAAAATTCCAATGCGGTCCGATGGCGTCATGCTCTCCACCAGTTTCCTTGCGCTGTTTCGGGCGAAGGTGGCATCCTCCATCTTCAAGTGAATATCGTCGAACACCAGGGCCACGAAACGCTCAGGTAGAGCCACTTTCTCCGCTGGCACTTGTTCATTGAGCCCCTGCTGCGTCTTGGCCGCTGCTTCCGTCCGTTTCCGGCGAGTTTCCGGGGTCTCCACGCCAAAGGTGGTAATAGGCTGCAGTTTTCCCTGATCGTATAGCTGGAAATCCTCGCGTTTCAGGTCGCGCACCAACGCGCCTTTGGAATCGCGCACCACGACCTTTACCTGAACCAGGTTTACGCGCAGTTTGAAGGTCGTTTCTGTGTCTTTCGTGGAAAGTTCTGCTTTCGGCGCGGTGGCTGTCTTTGCCTGCTGGCTGTCAGGAGTGCCGGTCGAATCCTTCGTGGGGGCGGTTGCACCGCTCGACTGGCCACTCGGAGGCGTCGCGGGTGGGTCCTGTGCACGCGCTCCCGCCGTCCAGGAAAGCAGGGTCACCAAGACAGCTAGCCACCCCATCCGGCGGCATTGGCACTTCTTATGGGCAGGCTCGAGCGTCATCCCCTCCCTCGCCCCTAATCGCGACCTTTTGACCTGACACGCGCCAGGTTTGGCTGGTCACTGCGTTGCGGGTGGGACATCCCGACTATAGGCCCTGCGATTTTTGGTGTCAACGCAGTGGCGTTTTGCGGTGATGGGCCGCGAGCAGGGCGATTATGGGGAAATAAAGTCGCAGAAGAAAAAGCGACGAGCGGAGCCACCCTTTGCCTGCCTGCGGTAGGCAGGCAAAAAGCGCAAAGGGTAGGCCACCCGAAGCTGTCTTGGCGCGTCAAGGTGCGCCACCCGCCTGCGCCACCCGTTAAATGTCAACTAATACTTGAAGAGTATTCTATTCGAATAGGCGGGCTCTGGAAAGTGTGGGTAGGGTACACTTGACCACCCAAGACCCAGGTTCTGAACAGCGAACCTGGGGCACCCGGCCGTCATTTCGCGAGCCGCGCTTTGCGCATCAACGCCATCTTAGCGACCATGGGATCTTCGTGTGTGGGGTTCCATTCGTGAAAGGAAGAGCGCATCTCTTTAGAAGTTTCTAAGGACTCGGCGGACAAGCGAACCTGTCGGTTGTCCTTGAAATGGGCAAAAAAACCGCCGCTAGAGGGAATGTAGTCAGCCACCCAACCAAAGGCGATTGTCTGGACTAGAAACGCATGCAACTCAACGAACTCATCATCGCGAAAAAGCTGTGCAGGAGCCACTTCGAGAGACCTCGATTCGCCGTGTGCCCGGCGAATGTCTTCGAGTATCCTCCAGCCGACCCTTACTAGCTGCGGGCTGCCGATGTCCCACCGCCGGAGCCAAAGCAGTCCGCCCCCGAAGACTGCCTCTCCCCGGAAGGACAGGATGTGGCGCGCAAGAAAAACGATATCTCGATGTTCCTCAGGAGCAGTCACGAAAAACTTGTGCTCGCCTGGGGACCTATAGCGAAGGGTATCGTTACGCGTCAGCGTCAACCCTATCGCTCCCTGCGAGCACCATTTTCGGGCTTCATCACTCGTCATTGATCGCATCTGAGTTCCCTCAAAGGGCGGCCGCCGCGGCGGGTGGCGCATGCTTTGTGATGGAATTGGAAAACACGGTGGGAGGATATCACTGAAGAACGTCACTGGGGAGTGATAAGAGGCAAGGATCGGGTGGCCTACCCTTTGCGGTGTTGCTGTTGGCAAAGGGTGAGCTCTTCCTCCATTATTACGACTTCAACGTGTACACGCGGAGGAAGATGAAGGAGAAATTGGAGTACATGCATGCGAACCCGATCACGGAAAAGTTAGTGGAACATCCAAGGGATTGGCCGTGGAGCAGTTGGTCGAATTACGCGAGGGGAGAGGGATTGGTGAAAATCGATACGATGTAACGACGTGCTAGAGGCAGTCAGATGAGATAGTAGGGAAATGGGGAAGGTAAAGAAGTGAAGAGGAAGAGCCCACCCTTTGCTTGCCTGCGGTAGGCAGGCAAAAGGCGCAAAGGGTAGGCCGCCCAGAGGCCTTAGCGCGTCAAGGGTGCGCCACCCGCCAAGAGGGGTGCAATCATGTTTCTTTACGAATCCTTCGTAACATTGATCCTCGCGGTGGCCCTTGTAGGGAGCCAGCCGATCTCACAAAACAATGAGGGGCAGGGGCCGCTGCCAACATTCGGCGAGCTCTTGAAGCGCCACAATATTCAATTGACACAGCCCGCCTTGGTTGACGCTCTGAGGAACACTGACCCACAGGTAAGATATTTAGCGGCGAACAAACTTGCGGAGGACAAAGCAGTCGAAACAATACCAGCTATCAAGGACGCCCTAGCGTCAGAGAAGGTGCCATGGACACGAATGAATATTGCATTTGCCCTTGCGGTCCTCGGCGAATCAACCGGATTCGATGCCCTGGAGGCCAATTGCAGAAATCACGACCTGCCGGCGGCGATCAGGACATCTTCTGCGGGATACATGATTAACTTAAACCACGAGAGTACGGTTTGCCTCAGAGCTACTCTTGATTTGCTAGAAAGTGGGACTAACGGTGACAGAATTGAGGCTGTGTCGCTCCTGCCGGGGTTTCACAATCTTTCCAAGGAAGACTCGGGGAAGGTCTTTATGGGGCTCGTAGAGGCTTTGCATGCTCCGGACCCCGCGGTGCGAGTGGCCGCTGGCCGGGCTCTCGCTGATTTTGGAGACACACGTGGCATTGCGGAATTGGGGCGTGCAATCGAAGGTGAGCAGGAGCAAGTCGTGCGTTCACAACTCGAGGAAGACCTAAAGATGCTAAGGCACAAGATTCGTCAGTGAGTACCACTGGAACCGGCGACGGTCTGTGAAGAACGCATAGGCAGGCACATGGCTTTTGATCAGGTTGCGCGTCATTGGCTTGCAGGGGCGGGTGGCGGACAGATCCTTGGCTTCATTGCGGTTTTCCTTTGCCACGATGAATGGCAGGATACCATTGTTGGACGTAACCGCTGAGTGATAAACGGAGGGTTGGGTGCCGCACCCTTTGGTTTGTAAGGGTGCGGGGGTTGACTTTGATGCGCACTCCATTGCGGCAAATTGGTGATGCCTGCGAAAGATTGGCCGTGGAGTAATTGGTCGCACTACGCGAAGCGAGAACGGGGATTGCTTATCATCGATCCGCTTGAGGAACGGAGAAACCCAAGAGAAAACCCTCAACCTTGAACCCCAAAGGGTGCGGCACCCAGCAGCGTCGGAGAGAGGTTGCCTGCGGCGTCGTGGGAGTAGCCGACGATGCGGTTATTGGCGAAGGTGGCAGAGAAGCCGGGGTTTTGTTGCCAGCGGTTGCCGAAGCGGACCACGTGGTGCATGAAGTTGACTCTAAACCCGCACCTTTGAAAAACCAAATGCGAAAGGTGCGGCACCCAACAGTGGCGTTTTGCGGTGCTGAGAATGGTTCAGAGAATATTGACGGCGCGGGCCGCGAGCAGGGCGATGATGGTCAGGGAAATGATCGATTGGAGCATTGTGGCGAATTTGGCCCAGCGGGAGAGGACGGCAGTATCCGTGGGAGAGAAAGCAGTACTGGTGTTGAAAGCAAGAAACAGATAGTCCACGAAATTCGGCGACCACGAGGAGTCCTGGTTATCGCGGCCCATAAGTTGCGGGAAGAGAAATGCACTGTGTGCCATGCCGCCCGGACGCTCGCGGAGTAGCGGACCGCCGGCATCGAGCTTCCAGTACCAGAGCGCGAAAATGAGAATGTTGGTAACCCAAAGCGCGCTGGCTGAGCGCAGCAACGCCTTGGGCGCCTCCAGATGGTTCGGGATGCCTTGAACTAAATGGATGAGGGAAGCAATCATGGCGATGGTGATGATCCCGTTAGCGGTGAAGGTAAGAGTGCGCGTGACCTGGTGATCTCCGCGCCGATCGGAGATGACGATCGGAATCATCAGGAAGACAATAACGGACAACAACAGCCAGCTCGGGCCCACGGAGAGAGGTTCCGGCAGAGCCAAGTAGACACCGCCGGCAGCCAACATGGCTACGAAGGCAGGCCAGCGGGGTTCGCGAAGGAGGTGGCGGCTCATTTCGTCAATGGGAAGGCTCGTCCCAAATGATAA
Organism: Candidatus Acidiferrum sp.; assembly: GCA_035271845.1. Taxonomy (GTDB): domain Bacteria; phylum Acidobacteriota; class Terriglobia; order Acidiferrales; family UBA7541; genus Acidiferrum. The sequence goes on along the minus strand of DATERF010000065.1, from coordinate 2,142 downwards.
TACCGCGGAACTTGGGGAAGCACGACAAGAGGCGGTGTTTATCCGGACGCGCATGCATGAAATCTTCGTTGCCACAACCGCGTGAGTTTCATTAAGATAGCCGCAGTTGGCAGGCGGGCCTTTGGTCCTCGAAACCATCCGCAAGCACCGCCTGCAACAAGGAGTCCTGTATGTTGCTCTCCCGGATTACACGCATAGGCTTGTTCTTTTTGGCTGCGGCATGCATAAACGTGCCGGTGCCAGCCCAAGACGCAACCCCACCGGCAACCCCGCCCGCAGCGGCCGCGGCGGGTCCCAAAAGGCTGGTGACGATCATGAATTTCGATTACGGAACCGTGCAAACTTACGTGCAACAGATCTTTGGTTCCAACCAGGATATTGGTAAAGGCATCTCCGACATGCTGGTGGATAAGCTGCTCAAGGACGGAAAATACCGGCTGGTGGAACGTTCCGCCCTGGACAAGATTCTGGCCGAGCAGAATTTCTCGAATAGCGACCGCGCGGACTCCAACACCGCAGCGAAAATCGGCAAGGTTTTGGGCGTGGATGCCATCATTATTGGCTCGATCACGCAGTTCGGTCGCGACGACCAGCATACCAACGTCGGCGGAGGCGGCTATGGACTGGGGCGCTTCGGACTCGGTGGAGTAGGAACGAGCAAGGCGAAGGCGGTGGTGGCGGTTACCGCGCGCGTGATTAACGTCTCCACAGGCGAAATCCTGGCTTCCGTCCAAGGAATGGGCGAATCGACCAGGTCCAGCACTTCCCTTCTGGGAGCAGGTGGCGGGTGGAGTGGCGGAGGAGGAGGCAGCCTGGATATGGGCAGCAGCAATTTTGCGAACACCATTCTTGGCGAAGCGACGCACAAGGCGGTTGACGATGTCGGGGCCAAACTCGACGACGAGGCGGACAAGATTCCCGCGCGGACGGTGGTTATCTCCGGTGTTGTGGCGGATGCAACGGGGAACACGCTGATCCTGAACGTCGGCAAGAAGGCGGGAGTGAAGGTGGGCGACAAGTTGACGGTCACGCGGCAGGTACGCGTGGTGAAAGATCCGACGACCGGCAAGGTGATCAAATCCGTCGAGGATAAGGTTGGCGACGCCACGGTAACCGAAGTAGATGACGATTCCGCGACCGCAACTTTCAGCGGCGCAGGACCGGCAAAAGTCGGCGACGTAGTGAAAAACTGACGCTTCTCAGGCAAATTTCCAGGACTGCCAGCCCGCCGGCGTACCCCGCGGGCTGGTTCTATTTTGGGGTGCACATTTGTTGTATGCTCGCAAGACGCGGTACACACCGCTGGAGGACTCGCGATGACAGCCGAATTTAACGTTGGCCAGCACGTCGGCGACTACGAAATTCTGTCCATCCTCGGCATGGGCGGCATGGGTAAAGTTTACAAAGTCCGGAACATTATCTCAGACCGCGTGGAAGCGATGAAAATTCTGCTTCCCGACCTGACCAGCAATCAGAGCCTGGCGGACCGGTTTTTGCGGGAGATACGCCTTCTAGCGACGCTGAACCATCCGAATATCGCGGCTTTGCGTACCGCGCTGACCTATGAGAACCAGTTGGCAATGATCATGGAATTCGTGGAAGGAGAGACCCTCTCCAATCGCGCGGCGCGTGCTCCGCTTTCGACCGCGGACGCCGTCAATTATGCCGACCAGGTACTCTCCGCACTAAGCTACGCACACAAACAGAACATCATTCACCGGGACATCAAGCCCGCGAATATGATGCTCACTCCACAGGGCGTGGTGAAGTTAATGGACTTTGGCATCGCGCGCTCGGCAACCGACGGATCACTCACCTCGACGGGAACAACGCTGGGATCCCTGAATTATATGCCGCCGGAGCAGGTGCGCGGCGAGGCAGCCGATGCGCGCTCGGACATTTATTCCTTCGGGGTCTCGCTGTACGAAATGCTGACGGGCAAGCTGCCGTTCAAGAGCGATTCGCAGTATTCGCTGATGACCGCACATTTGAACGAGACGCCGCCCGAACCGATTACGCTGCGCGGCGACTTACCCGCTGGATTGAACCAAATCATCATGATGGCGATTGCGAAGGATCCGGCTAACCGGTTCCAGTCTGCGGACGCGTTTCGCGCAGCGCTGAGCAGCGTCGAGGTGAGCC
>DATERF010000064.1:0-2231 GCA_035271845.1 Candidatus Acidiferrum sp. | reverse complement strand
GGCGTCAAAAAGAGAGGGACGGGGGCCGATCTTCGTGCAGGCTCGGTGCTAAAACCGGCCTCAGGACCTGACGGCCTCTCCGCCAAAGCGCATCTCTATCCTCGCGCCTCGAAAATCAACATACAAGGACCTGCATTTCGGAGCCTCGGCTTATGTCACGAACTCCGGGGACGCCACACTTGCTCCTTGCGCTATCATTTCCTCAGTGCAACCGGAACAATTTACTTATCCGCCCTTGAGCGAACCGCTCGTGGAAGCCTATGGAGGCGCATTCGAGTGCGTCTTTGTGGTTCTGCATCCCTTCGTGCGCGTTCCCGCAGGGCTGGCCTGGAGCGTCACGCATCGCTATCCCAGCGACGCCGAGATCGCCGCCCACGGAGCGAAGGTCCCGTGGACCGACGTCGCGGCGCGTACGAGCCTGAAATCCTGCGCGCGCATCAATCAGGCGCTGCTCACGTCCATCGGCTCGCTCGACGATCACGTTGCCGACCCCGCCGCCCGCGGCGAGTTACAGTGCTTCCTCGAATCCCAGCCCGTCTGGATGCCCACCGAAGGCCGCTTCGAGCCGCTTCTCCAGCCCGACTTTCTTCACGTTTTTGCGGAGGCGGGAGCGGATGAGCTCCTCTTCGTTCCCGAATTCCCGAACTCCGATCCCGTGGTGCGGTTGCCGCTGGCCGGCCTGCGAAACGGGGCAATTCCATTTCCCGAACGGGGAACTCTCCTCGCCCCCGACCATTCCTTCCTCTTGACCGTCGATTGGGACAGTTTTTTCACCCTTTTCTACGGCCCCCGCGCATTTGTAGCCCGCGTAGCCGCCGGGTTGAACATCGAAGGCTTCTTCGCCACCCCCAACACGGAGCATGCCTGGTACAACTACTCCTTCGGCTGCGCCACGGTGACGCTTTCGCCAGAGCACTGGCAGACGACGTGAGGGCGAGTGATTCCTCTCGCTAAGTGGACGATCCGCCGCCTGAGAGCCCATCCACGCGTGCGCTGGGCGCGCAGCTACTGCCCTGTCGGTGCACCTTCATGCGGAAAAGGAAAGCGTGCACTCATGGTCCACTTCTCTCCGTTGATCTTCACAGCTTCCTTGGATGTGAGTCCCGCTGCAAACTTCCTGTATTGATCCAGCTGGCCGATGGGGAGAAAGAGCAGATAGCCATCACGGGTCTTCTTCGTATTCTTGTCCGCAAGACCCGGAAATTCGGCTGGCCAATCCGCGCTTGATTTTGCATAAGTGAACGGCCAAACGATCACTTCAAAGTAAGGGGGCCTCCAATCTTGTGCATCCGTAGCTCTGAATGCAAGCAGCGTACGAAACGCTGTATCGAGTTGCACCGGCAGCCCGGTCTGGGTCGATTGGGCAAGATCTCGAATAACTCCATAAACTTCGATCGTCTTGTATCCTTGCGGCCCACTCACAGTTAAGACGTTGGTCGGCAAGTCCGTTACATCTTCTAGGCAATAGCGCGCGCCGACTTCTTGCAATTCGTCCAAGCGTGCTGCCTTGAGTAGGTCGCCCATTTGGGACGAAGAGAGGTGCGCGGAAACGTATTTGCCTTTTGAGTGGTCTCCCTGCCAATAAATCACCGTTCCATCTTTGTAAAGCGCAAAGGTTGGCATGTCGGAGCCAATCGCCATCGCCCATGGGTTGTATTCAGTGAATAAAACGGCGGGCTGGAGTCCGGTCCATTCGAACTGGGGATGCCCGCTCATCAGATCGGCACAGTCCTGCGCATGCACGCCTCCACAAGCTACCTGCAATACGCTCGCGAGAATGACCCCACAAAGACAAAGGCCTCTTAGCATGAAGCTCCTAGTTGATTAGACGCCATGGCGAGACATTCTGTTTCTACGTCAACGGCCTTCCCATCTCCGCGGCTTGCGGCCCTCTGGCGTAGTGTGGTTCCGGCATGATATTTTTCTCTTGAACATCCCAACTTCTGGTACAGCAAGCGCCAGGAGAACGGTGGTGTTTTTCTCGAAATCGCGCTTGTCACAAGCTCTTATCTTTTCAGCCGATTACAATGCGGTACATCCATAATTATTTCGTGTTTTTTGCGCAACTCCTGTGTTGTGAGCGCCCCACCTGCGCTATATTGAAATTTCGGGCTTCCCTGCCCCTCCAGTAGAGCTTTATCGAAGAGCGGTTCTTGTACACCACCCATGTGACCGCCAGCACACGCGGCGCATGCAACACGAAAGTCAAACCGGGATTCGTTCATGGCGCA
>DATERF010000063.1:0-13628 GCA_035271845.1 Candidatus Acidiferrum sp. | reverse complement strand
CTTGGCCACGCTTCTTTCCACCGCGGCAACGAATTGGGGACGCGTCAAGCACCACGAAGAAGCAGGGGAGTTGGCGTACAGCAGGTCCAGGCGCGAATCCAGTTCCCGCAGGAGGGCGAAAGCGGAAGAGCGAGGGTCGGGAGTCGGATCGTGCGGCACAGGTCTCCCCTAGGGTAACTCCCTTATTTCTATATCTTGCGAGCCCTAGGATGCAACCAACGTCTTGGTCACTTCGCGCATCATAGCGGATACTCCCGCCCTGGAGGTACCGGTGCATAAATCTGCAGGTCGCTATTTCGCGAGTTGCGGTATCCTATGGGGTGTTGCGTTCCCCGCCCCGCAACGAAAATCGCCTCGGCGGGTTTATCCCGGTAGATTCGTCCTCAAAGTGTGCACTCGCGTTGTCATTAGCGAGTACGCGTCTTTAGTACGAAAGTCCTATTCGGAGCTCTCTCTCTAATCAGTACGCTGGTACTGGCACCGAGAACCTTCCGAGTAAGGAGAAGCTTGATTCCCCGGAATCAAGTTCCGGGAGGAACTTTTGCATGAGGCGGCAAGCGGATGACCACAATGATCGCTGATCCACCACGTAGGACCTCGTTAGGCGTTGGTTTCAACGCCCACCGGGGCCGGACTGCTAGCACCGAAGCTTGGAAGCAGCAGATCGGAAGCAAGCCGATACCAGCCCGCCTTGCCTTGTTACCCGAGCACAAACCGAACTGGGGTCGAGTTGGCGCCAGTGCTGTTCTGCAGATATCTATTTTGATTTTTTTCCTTCTGGTTCCCTTGCTGTATCCGGAGGGAATGAAGACAGCCATCCACTTTTATACGTCCACACCCATCGCGCAGCCAATGACGGAAATCCCGGTGGCGCCGCCACCTCCTCCGCCACCGAAAGTGAAGACACCGACACCAAAAGTCGAAGCTAAGCCCGAGATTCCGGTTGAACCTCCAAAGTTGAATCCCCAGCAACCTCATATTTTTGCGAATTTGGCCACGCCGAAGGCTGTGCAGCCGAAGGTCGAAAAACTGGACGTTAAAGCTCCGGACGTGAAACCGGCTTTCGAGGACGTCAAAATCGACGCGAAGGAAAACGGCCCGAAGCGCCCGAAGGAAGACGTAAAGCTAGGCAATATGACTGGCAGCGCAGCACCCGCGACTGTCAAAGCTCCAGTAGATAAAGTGCAGACCGGCGGCTTTGGCGACCCGAATGGCATCCCTGGAAAGGGAGACCCGAATCACGCAACCAATGTGAACCGTTTTGGTTCTCCAGCTCTGCCAGGTGGTGAGGGCTACGGCAACGGGACCGGCGGCAAGAATGGCATCCCGGGCACGGTAGCCAGCACGGGATTTGGCAATGGTACGGCTACGCCTCCGACGGGTAGTGCAAAAAAGGCTACCGTGGTGGCCGGCGGTTTTGCCTCAACGGATACTTCGACGGAAGCTCCGAAGAAGAAGACTGGGGCCTCCGGCCCAGCAGATGCAGCTCCCGACATTCTGGAGAAGCCGCGGCCTGAGTACACCGCAGAAGGGCGCAGCTTGAGGATTGAAGGCGATGTGCGTCTGGATGTAGTGTTTCTTGCAAACGGCACGATTCAAATAAATCGAGTCGTGAGTGGTTTGGGCCATGGACTTGACGAAGCAGCGACCCGTGCGGCACAACAAATCAAATTCAAACCGGCCAAGCGCCAGGGCGAGCCGGTGGATTACCCGGCCGTAATCCGAATCGAATTCCGGCTGGCCTACTGAGGGAGAAATGATCATGCGAAAGCTGTCGAAGAATATCATCGTGCTACTCCTCGGTGCGTGCGCAAGCATGCCGCTGATGGCTGACACTCCGGCGGCGCCGCCGGCTGACCAGCCGCGGACAATGGATCAAGCTCTGGATCGGGTGATCAGCAACGAGCAACATCTGTATGGCCAGATGCGCAATTACTCGCCGCTGGTCGAAACCTATATTCAAAACCTCAGGGCGGACAAGGACCTGGGGCAAGTGCCCGCAGGCGACAAGTATTTCCTGGGACGCGCCAACTTTCAGAAAGGCGTCAACCTGGTGCCGTTAAATGAAACTTCCGGCAAGGGCAAGAAAGTTGTAGGCTCCATCGGCAACTTCTTCAGCTTTGCCATGCAGTATCTGCCGGACGGCTTCCTGCAGATGATCTTCATCGACACCAATGGCTTCGACAAGCAGCACTACAAGTTCGACTACGTTCGCCGTGAATTCCTGGGCGAAGTGCGCTGCCTAGTGTTTGACGTGACTCCGTCAGAAAAGAACAACCATGGGCGGTTCCTCGGCAGAATTTGGGTCGAGGATCAGGACTTCCACATCGTGCGCTTCAACGGTGCCTATACCGGGAATGGCCACTCCAGTTGGTATTTCCACTTTGACAGTTGGCGCACGAACGTCCAGCCGGGCCTGTGGCTGCCTACGTTCGTGTATAGCGAAGAAAAGGATCTGCACTACGCGCTCAGTAAGAAGCTGGACTTCAAAGCGCAGACGCGCTTGTGGGGCTATAACCTGACCAATTCCTCGAGAGAAGAGGAGTTGAGCAAGATTCTGGTGGAAACGCCGGTAAACGACGACACCAAAACAGCCAATGACCTTAACCCAATCCAAGCACAGCGGTCTTGGGACCGTCAGGCCGAGGATAACATCGCCGATCGACTGGAGCGGATTGGGTTGATGGCGCCGAAGGGGGAAGTGGACAAGGTTCTGGAGACGGTGGTCAATAACCTGGAAGTGACAAACAATATCGATCTCGATCCGGAAGTTCGCTGCCGGGTGCTGATGACCTCGACCCTGGAATCCTTCACGCTTGGCCACACGATCGTTCTGAGCCGCGGTCTGATTGACGTGCTTCCGGACGAAGCCAGCTTGGCAACGATGCTGGCTCACGAATTGAGCCACGTGGTTTTGGGACATCGGCTGGATTCGCAGTACGCGTTCTTCGATCAATTGCTGGTCGATGACAAAGACACCTTCCGCCATTTTGGATTTGCGCGGACTCCAGAAGAAGAGGCGGCCGCCAACACGAAGGCCATGCAAATTCTGAACAATTCGCCCTACAAAAACCAGTTGGGCAATGCTGGACTCTTTTTGCAGGCACTTGATGCCCGGCAGAAAGAAATTCCGAACCTCATCAGCGGCCACCTCGGTAATCGTGTTCCGCAGATTAATGATCTTAAGTCCACCATTCCGGTCGATCCTAAGCAGAACCCGCAGAAGATCGCCGCCCTGCCGATTGGCGGGCGCGTGAAGATCGATCCATGGAACGATAAACTGGAATTGATCAAGAGCAAGCCTGTGGGCACGGTGGCAGAACGCGAGAAGATGCCGTTCGAAGTGACGCCGTTCATGCCTTACCTGATGCGTTACGGCTCTGACACAGCGAAGCCGGTTGCAGCCAGCACGGCTGCGCCTCAACCTGGCGAAAAGCCCGGCGAAGCGCCGGATCCCGCAAAACCCTGACCATCGATTTACTTACTACTGCAAAAGCCCCCAAGTTTGGGGGCTTTTGGTTTTTGGGGCTGCACAAAACCAGGATGGGAGGGATACCCCGGCGGCGTAAAGCCGCCGCTACAAAATTACCTGGAAGAAAGTGACTTCATAAATCGGTAGCCAAATTCCACGCCATCGTAGAAGTCCTGGACGCCGACACGCTCGTCCCGACCATGAGAGCGGTCATCCTCCATATCGAAAAACATGCAGGCAATTCCAAAAGTGGGAATGCCTGCGATGCGAAGATACTTTCCGTCCGTGGCTCCAGTGGACATGGTTGGCACAATTTGCATTCCTGACCACATCGTGGAGAGCGTGCGTTCGAGAGCATCGGTCAGCTCAGGCACGAGCGCAGATGGTGGTACCGCCACAATCGGAATCAATCTTCCGCCCGCGGTTTTCTGTGGTACTGGGGTCACTTTGACGTGAGGGTCGGCCACGATGCGTTCCAACGTCTTCCGTACCTCCTCAGGATCCTCCCCTGGAAAAATACGGCAGTTCACTGTGGCGCGAGCGGATTGCGGTAGCGCGTTGGGGGCGTGCCCGCCAGCAAGCATGGTTGCCACGCAAGTTGTCCGCAGCAGCGCGTTGTAATAGGGAATTGCCGATAAATGCTGGATTGAGGACGGATTCGGCGGTTGCTGAGCAGTTCCGCGGAGGTCCGCGGCAAGCGTCCCTGAAGCGAAATTGGCGGACTGTAAAAAATACCCGCGAGTGACTTCATTCAGCTTCACCGGAAACGAAAATTTCTCCAGCTTGCTCAGTGCTGCGGCCAATTCGTAAATTGCATTGTCGGGGCCAGGAACGGAACTGTGGCCGCCGGAGCTCGTGGCCTCGAACTGATAATCGGAATAGACCTTTTCGCTCGCTTGCAAGCCGGCCAGGAGACGGGCCCCGTTAAGCCGTTCGAACTCGCCGCCGTCCAAGTTGATGCAGTATTGCGCGTCGATCCAGTCCTTGTGCTCCTTCAGCAACCAGTCAACGCCGTTGGAATCTCCAGTCTCTTCGTCGGCGGTTAACGCCAAGATCAGGTCGCGATCCGGCTGGTAGGCTTCCCTCTTCAGCCTGAGAAAGGCCATAACCAGGATCGCGTCACCTGCCTTCATGTCTCGCGTGCCCCGCCCGTAGAAATTTCCATCCTGCTCGATAAATTGGAAGGGATCCATGCTCCAGTCTTCACGCCGCGCCTCCACCACGTCCAAATGCCCGATGAAGAGGATCGGGGCACGTTGGCCAGTACCCCTGAGCCGGACAACCAGATTTTTCTTGCGTTCGTCCGGGCCGGCTACAATCACGTCTTTCTGGGGAAAACCCGCATCGAGCAAACGCTTCGCCATGGACTCAGCAGCTTTCGTGACGCTGCCGGCCGACTCGGTAGTATTAATTTCGATCAGTTGCTTCAAAATCGCGCGTGCTTCCGGGCTCGCCGGCGCATGGTCTTGAGCTGGCAATTTCGCTGAACCAGGCAGGCAGCTCAGCAGTAGAATTCCCCAGACTATTCGCTTCATCCGTCTCTCCTGCATCGAATCAGCGTAAACGGACCATCTCAACGCGTCAAATCACGACTCCGTTGGTTGCCGCATTCGGGCGACTTGCTTAGACTGGAAAGGTTTCCAATGGGGAGGATTGTCATGCTGACGGGAAATCGCCGCATGTTTTTACTGCTGGCTGGGGGCGCACTCTTTATAGCGGGCACCGCGCTCGGGAGCGTAGTTACGAGGACCGTTTCTGCCGTAAACAAGTTCGGGCAACCGAAAACCGTGATTCACGTAGTGGCCTACAAGTTCCGGCCAACTACTTCGCTGAACGATCAGGAGCAGGCGATTGCCGGAATCAAAGACATGGCGGCAAAAATTCCGGGCATAAAGAATATCTGGCTGAAGACGGAACGCAACCAAATCCGCGAGTTCGACGGGGTGTACGTAATTGAATTCATAAACGCAGAGGCCGCCGCCGATTACGCCGAAAATCCCATCCATGACACATGGCGGAAGAAGTGGGAACAGCTGCGGGAAAATAGCCTGTCGTTCCAAGCGTCTAACTGAAACTCGAATTCTTAGAAATCCTCGCTAACTTTCGCGAGTGATGCCGAACCTTTTGCGCAAAATGGAATCAAGGAGAGCGTCGGATAGAATCCTCTTACCGAACGAAAGCCATTTCGCCATCGGGGTGACGGGGTAGCGGGCTTTGGGATGCGGCGATTCGATCGCTTTCAAGATGACGCGAGCGCAGTCTTCGGGGGTAGTCGTTGAGTGGCCTCTGCCTTGATCGGAACCGGCCAAAGCCCCTGCATAAATCCTCGCGTAGGGACTGGTTTTCGCGCGCTCAAAGTAAGGCTGAGCAAGTTCCTTCGCGGTCTGTTGAAAATTGGTCAAGATATATCCCGGTTCAATCAGAATCACTTGTACGCCAAAGGGATACATTTCCAGCCGGAGGGCATTGGTAAGGCCTTCGAGCGCGTGCTTGCTGCTGCTGTAGGCACCGTAGGTCGGTGGCGAGACCAGGCCTGCGGCGCTGCTCATCATCAGGATGCGGCCATGGCGGCGTTGGCGCATATGTGGGAGGACCGCTTGAGCAACCCGCAAAACGCCAAACAGGTTCACTTCGAATTGTTGTCGAAAGTCCGTTAAGCGTATTTCTTCGACGACGGCCATGTATCCAACGCCGGCATTATTGATCAGAACGTCTATACCGCCGGCTTTTTCCATCACGAGTTCGACAGCAATTTGCACCGAAGCACTATCAGAGACATCCATCTCTAAAGTGTGAATCAGAAGGCGCTCTTCGCGCGCAAGCCGGTCCACTTCTTCGCGCTTGGCGGCGGACCGGCCGGCGGCAAAGACAGCATAACCGCGACGGGCAAGGAGAAACGCTGAAGCCTTGCCGAGGCCATCCGTTCCCCCTGTGATGAGTACAGTGCTTTTAGGCTGAGTCATAGAATGTTCTCGTACAGGTGCATTGTACGCAGCGAAGCGAGACTAAGCCAGCGGCTCACGCCATCCCGGACTATCGTTTGGCATGCGGTTTTCTCTGCGGTATGGCACGCGCCGCCTCACGCAGCCTTTCGAGTAACTGTCGCGCGGTGCGGGAGAGCGGATGACGACGCGGCACGATTACGTCCAGGCTGCGCCGCAACGGTTCCGCATCGGTGATTTCGAGAGATGCGAGTTGTCTGCTGTGCAGTTCGTCGTGGACCGCGATCTGGGGCAAAAAAGCGACGCCGAGTTTTCGAAGCACCATGCGTTTGCAGGTCTCAATCGTCTCCACTTCCAGAACGATGTTTGGCAGCAGTCCGACCCGGCGAAAGAGTCCGTTCATCAAAGTCCAGTCGCTGGAGCCGCGGTCGTAAGCAATCAATGGCAACGACTCCAATTCCTCGAGACTTATTCTTCGCTTCGCTGTAGCGGGATGCCGCGGGTGTCCTACGAGCATCAGGGGATCATCACGCAGGCTGATCGTTTCCACTTCCGGATGATGCAAAGAGCGAGCCAGGCCGAAGTCTACTTCTCCGTCCAGAACCATTTTCAGAACTTGAGCGGAATTGCCGCTTCGCACACTCACTACGACATCGGGATGATCGGCTTGGTATTTCTTCAGAACCTCCGGCAGCAGATACGTGCATATCGAAAGCGAAGCAGCAATTGGCAACGCGCCTCCGGAGGCCGGCCTCAGTTCATGGACGGCCTGCCGAACAACTGCTACTTGACGGAGCAACTGCTCCGCGTGGGAGCGCAGGATTTTACCAGCAGGGGATAGCGAAAAATTTCCCGGACCACGCTCGAACAGGCGAGTACCAAGCGAGTCCTCCAGCGCGCGGATGCGCGCGCTGACCGCGGGCTGGCTAACGCGCAAGGCTGCAGCGGCGCGGTGAAAGCCGCCATAGGTGGCAACGGCAAGAAATGTCTCGAGTTGTGCGATTTCCATGGTGAAAAGGCTTTCGTCCCATCCAAGGTGTTCTGTACCGGAAGTACCGATAACTAATTTCTATCACTATGATAATCACAATTCGTTTGACTGACCATACGATTTTCCGCACAATCGCATTCCTATGAACCAGGTTGCAAGGCGCCGGTTTACAGTCCGGTCCTGCAAAAAAGGAGAAGCAAGCATGACTTCGACACACCATCCCAACGCTCAGGGAGGGAAGAATCCATGGCATGGGGACGCCCGCTGGAAGGGGATCATGCGTCCTTACCGCACCGAGGATGTCGAAAGGCTTCGCGGCTCCGTGAAGGTTGAACATACCCTGGCGCGCATGGGTGCGGAAAGGTTGTGGGGGCTCCTGCACAGTGAACCGTATGTGACGTCGCTAGGCGCGATGACTGGTAATCAGGCGATCCAACAGGTTGCCGCCGGGCTACAGGCCATCTATGTCAGCGGTTGGCAAGTGGCCGCCGATGCCAATCTCTCTGGACAGATGTATCCAGACCAGAGCTTGTACCCGGCGGATAGCGTACCGAACCTGGTGCGACGCATCAATCAGGCGTTGATGCGCGCCGATCAAATTCATCATGCTGAAGGCAAGAATGGCAAATACTGGTTCGCGCCAATGGTTGCGGATGCCGAAGCCGGTTTCGGGGGAAACCTGAACGCTTTCGAACTGATGAAAGCGATGATTGAAGCGGGTGCAGCTTGCGTACACTTCGAGGATCAGCTTTCATCGGCGAAAAAATGCGGGCACCTGAGCGGCAAGGTTTTGGTGTCTACGACCGAAGCCATACAAAAGTTGGTTGCGGCACGCCTGGCGGCCGACGTTATGGATGTTCCTACCTTGATCATGGCACGCACGGATGCGGATAGCGCCAACCTGCTGACTACCGACATCGACCCAAGGGACCGCAAATTCTGCACCGGTAAGCGAACGTCGGAAGGTTTCTTCGAAGTAAAAGGTGGTTTGAAGGCGGCCATCGCCCGCGGCCTCGCTTATGCTCCCTACGCGGATCTAATCTGGTGCGAAACCTCCAAGCCGAACCTTGAAGAGGCTCGTCTCTTTGCGGAAGCGATCTGCGCCGAATTTCCGGGTAAACTTCTGGCCTATAACTGCTCACCATCGTTCAACTGGCAAAAGCATCTCAGTGGCGAAGACATCGCGCGTTTCCAACGCGAACTGGGGACCATGGGCTACAAATTCCAGTTCATTACCCTGGCTGGGTTCCATGCCCTCAATCACACCATGTTTGAGCTGGCACGCGCGTACAAGCAGCACGGCATGACTGCGTACACGCATTTGCAGGAAGCCGAATTCGAAAGCGAACGCGAACACAGCTATGGGGCCGTGAAGCACCAGCGATTCGTGGGAACCGGCTACTTCGACGAAGTGCAAAACGTGATTACGAGTGGTACTGCTTCGACGACGGCTCTGGCGGGTTCGACCGAGACCGAGCAGTTTCACGATCTTCCACCCGTAATCCGGCAGGAAGGACACCGGTTACAAAGCGCGGCCAACGACTAATTGGCAGGCTGATTCGAATACAGGAACTTGCCGCCACTTTCGGCTACAAGGAACAGCCGGTCGCTGGCCGCAGTCTGTTGCAGATGGCTTCTTGTCGTTTCTTCCGTCAGGACAAAGTACCTGTCCTGTGAGTTCCATCGTGATTGAAATTGTGAATCGCCGATGAAGACGGAAGGGCTGCCCGGCGCGTAAGATCCATACTCTAAATTGTTTTTTCGCCCGTTCCACAGAAGCGCATTCCTGCCGGTGTAGAAGAATACGGACGAGAAGGGATAATAAGCGCCGTTGATAATCAGCTCGCCCTTCGGGGCGCGGTCCAGGGCGGCAGCCAGCGGGCGCGAGGAGAGATAAGGATCGAAGACCACCATCGCGACGCGGCTGGCATGAATAAACATCACCATCATGAGAGCTACAGCCAGATAGGCGCGCCAGCCGCGCAACATCCAACAGGCCATGGTGCCCAATAAAAAGGCGATTCCTGCCATCAGGAGTGGAGCACGCAAATAGGCGAAAGACTGAATGGTCAGGTCGCCCATGTGCCCCAAAGAAAGGGAGTACGCTCCCGGATGCTGTTGCAGCGCTTGGGAAATATCGCCCGGTGTCGGAGTGCCGCGCACCAGATAAAGCAGAATAGCGATGGCCACGGCAGAAAGTGCCGTGATGAAACCAAGCACCCGCGTTCCCCAAAGAGTCCGAGAATCATCGGCGGCTATGGCGCCGCCGAGCAATAGCGCCAAAGCGGGGTAGATGGGCATCGAATAATATTCTTGGGTTGTCGAAAACGTGAAGAAGATCAAGAGAAAGCTCGTCCAACAGAGCGCGAGCAGCCGCGTTCTGCCAGCTCGATCTGTGGGCCTGAAGTTCTGTCGCACCGCTGCCGGGAAATACACGCTCCACGGGAATAGCCAAACGAGATGCAGTCCCCAGAATGCCAAGCGGGGAACCGTATTGTAATCGCGCGGATACCGAAGATTCAGAAAGCGCAGGACGTGCTCGTTCATGAAGTAAAACCAGAAGAATCCGTGATACTCGCCCGGCCCGCTATGCATTGAGAAGTTCAGGTATGGTGGCATGCGCAATGTGGCGCGAATGTGCCAGGGAGCGGCAATCACCAAAAAAACGAGGGCACCGGAGATCACATGCAATCTTTTCCACATCTGACGAGAGAACAGTTGCCTCGTCAGAAGGAGATACACAAAGACTCCTCCACCCAGGACGACTAACGCGATCAATCCTTTGAGCATTACGCCCGCTCCGAGGCTGGCGGCGAGTACGGCGGCCCACAGTCTTGTTTGCGGTTCGTCCGGATCCATGGCGCGTTGAAAAGCCCAGTACGCCAAGCATGTGGTCAGCGTCAACATCACGTCCGGGATCAGAATGCGCGTGAACAAAAACAGTCCGACGCAGGTGGCGAGCACAATTCCAGCGTAGTAGCCTGCCCTGGGTGTAAACGCCCAGCGGCCGTAACGGTAGGTAATCCAAGCGAGGAGAACTGCCGCGAACGCAACGGGAATACGCGCGGCCCAGTCGTGTACACCGAAAATGCGAAAGGAGATGGCGATCATCCAATAGATGAGCGGCGATTTTTCCACGTAAGGAACACCATCGAGATGGGCAATCACCCAATCGCCGCTGGTGAGCATATTTCGAGCGATCTGTGCCTGCACGGCATCCACGTCGTCCATCAAAGATGGAGGGGATATGATGCAGCCGAAAGAAACAGCGGCGGCGATAAGGATCAGGACAAGGCTTGTTTCGTAACGAGTTCCTCCGCGGTCAGCGGAAGACGCAACTCGCTCGATGTTTGGATGTTCCAATGCTTGATCCATAGGAATAAGACCATCAGGCCCCAGAGGTGGTAGCCCACATTGGCCCGCCGCGCCATGTGATTTTGCTTGATGGTTTCAATGGCCTCGGGGCGAAAGAGTGCGCTGTTTTTGACCGCGTGGGGACTGAGAGTGTCCTCCAGGAACGGACGCAAAGGCCCGCGTAGCCAGTCGTGAGTCGGGATGTCTAATCCAGTTTTGGGGCGACGGATAATACTCGCTGGCAGCTTCGATTTCATCAGCCGCTTCAATACGACTTTCAGGGTGCGCCCACTCACCTTAAATCGATCCGGCAATGAGGCCGCAAACTCAATGATGCGATGATCCAGATAGGGCGGACGAACTTCCAAGGAGTGGGCCATGCTCATGCGGTCCACTTTTTGCAGCAGATCATCCGTCAGATAATATCGCTGATCGTATGCCAAGAAGCGGTTGAGGCTGCCGTCGCGATTCGCAGGCGGTAAGTCACTCTCGAACAGGTCTTGCACGCGGGCGTGATTCGACCGCAACAATACGCCTTGCTGCTGGGCCTTGGAAAAGGAGCCATTCCAGTATGTGTGCGCCTCGTCAGGCGGGAGCAACGATCCTTCAATAAAGCGCTTCAATTTGTATTCGAAGCTGATCTTCTCATCGGAAACGGGCCAGAATTTCATGGCGCCCAGAAGGGAACGCCGTGCGATCTTCGGCAGCAACCTAGCGTAGCTGGCGAGATGGTCTGCCTGGTAGGTAACATAGCCGCCGAACAACTCGTCGGCTCCTTCGCCACTCAGGGCGACGGTCGCGTGTTGGCGACTCAGCTTGGACAGAAACCAGATTGGCACAGCGCCAGCATCAGCGAAGGGTTCGTCCGAATAGTAGGCCAGTTCCTCAATCGCGGACGGCAAATCGAGTGTTGGATTCAGATCCAGTTCGTAGTGCTCTGTTTGATAGTGCTTGACCAGTTCCTGGATATATGGAGTTTCGTCGAAACTGCGGCCATGGAATGTAACGGAAAACGTCTTCACGCGCTGCGAACTTTCCTGCGAGGCGTAATGCAAAAGTGCTGAAGAGTCGATTCCGCCGCTGAGCCAGATTCCGACGGGGACGTCGGACAACAAATGCTCCCTGGTCGATTGCTTCAGAAGTTCATCGAGTTTCGTTTCCGCTTCGGGCAAGGTCCAATTCTCATTCTGGACGTGCGGCAATTTCCAGTACTGCTCCTCCCGCACGCGACCATCTCGCCACTCCAACAAAGTACCTGGGCGTAATTTCTGTATGCCTTCAATCAGAGTGAAGGGCCCCGGCACATAATTCAGGGCCAGGTAATGATGGAGAGCACTGAGATCCAAGCGGCGCGGAATTTCGGGATGAACCAGGATGGCTTTCAATTCCGATCCGAAATAGAGATCGTCGCCCGAGCGAAAGAGGTAGAGAGGTTTGATTCCCACCCGATCTCGAGCCAAGATCAACCTTCGTTGGTCTTCTTGCCAGAACGCTGCGGCAAACATTCCCCGAAGGCGTGGAAAGCAGCCGGTGTCCCACTGCAGGAAGGCGTTTAGTAACACCTCGGTGTCGCTCTGCGTTAAAAACGAGTGACCCAGCCCCTGCAGTTCTTTCCGCAGCTCGCGATAGTTGTAAATTTCTCCGTTGAAGACAAGAACGGTCTTCCGGTCGTTACTGAAAAACGGTTGCGCGCCCCCGGCCAAGTCGATGATCTTTAACCGGACCGCCCCTAGAGACACATAGGCAGACTCATATGTGCCCTGCTGATCAGGACCCCTATGAATCAGACAATCAGTGGCTTCCTTAATTGCGGAAGGCTGAAAGGCACGACCACGGTGGGTATATCCAGATATACCACACACAATTCAAGTTCCCCCATCGGTGCCAAAAAGAGTCGATCCCCCCTGGCGTCCTGAACCTGGTATGTTCGGCTTTGAAGCGAGATAAGTTGCGACGGGTTGCCTCCAAAACCACAGCCCGCCGACTCTCCTGAAATGAGGCCGCCATGAGGCAACTTACCGATATGATAAACCATGTGAACTTGGAACGGCCACGTTTTTCTACAGGTTTGATGCGGGTCGCGGCGAGTTGGACGTTGAGCGGGACTTCGTCCTGATTGCACGGAACTGCGCAGTTTGAACAAAAAAAGGCCCCGATCCGAAGAACGGGGCCTTTTTGCAATTTATCCCGGCGGCGACCTACGTTCCCACACAGTTACCCGTGCAGTATCATCGGCCCGGCGAGGCTTAACTTCCGTGTTCGGGATGGGAACGGGTGTGACCCTCGCGGTATGACCACCGGAAACTCGTTAACTCAATTCGCACGAAGGCAAATGAGTTTGACAACAGAGGCTGGCGTTTACAAGTTCGGCCCGCTGCCGAACATACTGTGAATCCACAAGGATTGCTTGTGAACCCTTCTCGACTATCGTTGAGAAAAAACAACGACGGCTTGAGAAAGTTTTATGATTAAGCCGAACGGACGATTAGTACGGGTCAGCTGAACGTGTTGCCACGCTTACACCTCCCGCCTATCAAAGTCGTAGTCTGCGACTGTCCTTCATAGGCTTTATTGCCTTGGGAAACCTTATCTTGAGGCGAGCTTCTTGCTTAGATGCATTCAGCAATTATCTCTTCCAGACTTCGCTACCGAGCGGTGCCACTGGCGTGACAGCTCGTACACAAGGGGTCTGTTCATCCCGGTCCTCTCGTACTAGGGACAACTCCTCGCAAGTTTCCTGCGCCCACACCAGATAGGGACCGAACTGTCTCGCGACGTTCTGAACCCAGCTCACGTACCGCTTTAATAGGCGAACAGCCTAACCCTTGGGACCTTCTACAGCCCCAGGATGCGATGAGCCGACATCGAG
>DATERF010000062.1:0-2127 GCA_035271845.1 Candidatus Acidiferrum sp. | reverse complement strand
TATCCCAAGGGCGCGGTCCTCTTTGTTGAGGGCCAGGCGCCACGAGGGATTTTTGTTCTCTGCAAGGGTCGTGTGAAGCTATCGATCTGCTCCACTGAGGGCAAGACCTTGATCCTCAAGATCGCCGAACCGGGAGAAGTTTTGGGCTTGAGCGCCACGGTGAGCGGTAAGCCCTACCAACTCAGGGCGGAAACCATGGACCCATGCCAGGTCAACTTCGTGAAACGCGATGATTTCCTCTGCTTCCTCAAGGAACACAGTGACGCCTGCCTGCGGGTCGCAGAGCAGTTGAGCGCGAAGTACAACTCCGCCTGCCACGAAATCCGTGCCCTGGGGCTTTCACACTCGGCGGGAGAAAAGTTAGCCAAGCTCCTACTGGAGTGTAGCGCCAAGAATGGGGAGGCAACCAAGTCCGAGCCTCGCCTCAAGCTGGCTTTCACCCATGAAGAGATCGCACAGATGATCGGCACCTCACGGGAAACCGTGACCCGGTTGTTTGGCGATCTCAAGAAGCGACAAATCGTGCAATCCAAAGGCTCGGCCCTGCTGATCCGCAACAAGGCGGCGCTGAAGGCGATGGTCATCACTCAGTAGCCGACCGGGTAGTGATGCACTTTGAAATGGGCGCTATCACAAATGGCGCTAAGCGATCTGGAATCTGATCGTTGGATTGGAGGGTATATGACAAGCCTAAACAGCCACTTTGACAGTGCCCGCATCAAATCCACGGGTTCGTATGTTCCGGCCAGGGTGGTCACAAACGAAGAATTGATCGGGGATTTGCCCACCTCTCCGGAGTGGATCGTCGAAACCTTGGGGATACGCGAGCGGCGCATCGCGGAACCAGAGGAATACACGTCGGATCTGGCTGCCTGTGCGGGCTTGGACGCTATCGCTTCCGCGGGGCTGGAACCAAACGAAATTGACTTGATCATCGTGGCGACTTCGACACCCGACCGCAAAGCGCCGTCATCCGCATGCATTGCACAGGCCAAGATGGGCATTCATAACGGCTGCGCCGCGTTCGATGTGGCGGCGGTGTGTTCCGGGTTTCTTTACGGCGTTACGATAGCCGGCCAATTCATCCAGAATGGCACGTACGAACATGTACTGGTGATTGGTGCCGATACTTACTCCAAAATCACGGACTGGAACCACCGCAACTGCGCATTTTTCGGCGACGGCGCCGGCGCCGTGGTTCTCGACAGGAAAGATCGAGACGATGGGCTTTTTGCGAGCATTCTCCTGGCCGACGGCGAAGGAAGGGATCATTTTACGGTCTACCCGGGGGAGGCCTACTTCACGATGGACGGAAAGGCGGTTTACGAGAAGGCCACCACCGCCCTGCCCGAGTGTATCCAGCAGATTCTCTGCATGAACCGGCTGAGACTCAGTGATGTCTCCATGATCTTTCCGCACCAGGCCTCGGCTCGCGTCCTCAAACGCACCGCCGAGGTGCTTGACGTCCCTTATGGCCGGATGCGAACGAACCTGGAGTTTCGCGCGAACACAGCCGGAGCCTCAGTCCCGCTGGTGCTGGACCAGGTAAACCGTGGCGGCGGCATCCACGAAGGTGATCTTCTCCTGTTCGCGGCCATCGGCGCCGGCTGGACCTGGGGCGCCACCTTGTACCGCTGGTAGCGGCACCTGGTCGCGCTCGGGGCGGCAGTTGCCGCCTACGCTAAGAGGGGCGTGCGCGTGCCTGACTTTGGATCTTAGCGAGGAATTTCCGAGCGCCTTATGCGCGGAATCGCCTTCGCAATCAGCTTCGCTGACAATTGCGATTCCGACGATCGCACGCACTATGCCTTAAATGCTCAGGCTAATCTTAGGAGCGACGGTGACGTCAGAGAACAGGCAAAGAACAGGCTTCGCGGTCCTTCTCCCGATGTTGGCAAGGCAACGCCATTCAAACCGGGACAGAGAACGGCAATCCAGGCTTACAAGGTCACCGACCGCCCACGCGGCCTCTGCTAAACTCAAATGTTTTTCCTGTGCGTGTGGACGCACGAATCACCCCGTTTGAGGCAATCATGGACATCAGGACAGTGGGAGTAATCGGCGCGGGCACGATGGGCAATGGTATCGCTCACGTTTTCGCCAAAAGTGGATACAACGTCGTGCTGG
>DATERF010000061.1:0-2744 GCA_035271845.1 Candidatus Acidiferrum sp. | reverse complement strand
GTCCCCCGACAAGTGCGGAATGTTTACCAGTCCTTGAGGCGAAAAAGTTTCGGCGCGCCGAACCCCGCCAAAAACCACCATGACTACGCGCTGCCCGGAGCCGCCGGCGCCGTGTTGGCCTCCGCCGGCCAGGGACGTCCTGGGCAAATTCAGGCCCGCGAGCAGCGCCATGGCGGCGCGCAGAAAATCCCGCTTGGATCGGTCTATGGTGGCTTCCGGATCGCCGGAAATGACGCGCGAGATGCTATCCCCTGATGGTTTCATTTGCAGCCTGCGCACTGCGCTGCCCGATTATAACGCACCGCCCTTCTCCCAGTCGCCACGATTCTGCTTTCCCAGCGCCCGCGGCCCTGTTGGCACTTCTCCCCTCCTTAGGGGGTCGGACATTCATGAAGCTCCGACCCCCAGGTAGAAACTGCGCCGGACGGCGGGCAGGAATCACAAAGCCTGCTGCTCTGCTGTGCGATACTTGGTCCCAGAGGAGTGAAAACATGATAAGGATTTCGATGCGTATCGCTGCTAGTCTTGCCGCTGCGCTATTCCTGAGTGTCGTGGCCTACGGCCAGCAAGTTTCACCGCAAGCGGACTCACGATCTGAGTTTGTGACGCGCGCGGGAACTTCCCTGCAACTCTCTGGCAAGCCATTCCGGTTCAGCGGTCCGAACATCGAGTGGTTAGGACTGGAGGCATATGGGCCCCATGACGGTTTGGGGCCACGTTACCCGACCCACTTCGAGGTTGATGATGCCATGGACACGGCGAAGGAAATGGGCGCGCGAGTGGCGCGCTCGCAAACTCTGGGCGACAGCGTGGGATGCGAACTGTGCATTGAACCGCAATTGGGCGTGTTCAACCCTGAAGCATTCAAAGCGGTGGACTATGCGATCAAGGCTGCGCATGACCGGGGAATTCGTCTGATTATGACTTTGGCGGGGGACTGCGCCACGTGCGAGTTCAGCGGACCGGGAGAATATCTAAAGTGGACACACCGGCAGGATTTTAAGGGATTCTTCACGGATCCGGCCGTGATTGCCGCGTTCGAGGAACACATCGCCGCGGTTTTGAACCACAAGAATGCGCTGACGGGCGTTGCGTACAAAGACGATCCCACGATCCTGGCGTGGGAGAACTGCAACATGTGCGCGATCGGGGTGGTGTGGACCTCAACCTCGCGGAATCTCACGCCTTACCTGCCCTGGATAGACACCATCGGAAAGTTCATCAAGTCGATAGACGCGCACCATCTGTATCTGGACACCAGCGGCTTCTTCCGGTATGACAAGAACGCGCTGGACGCCAAAACACCTGATCTGGTGGCTTGGGAATATTACCCGCATTGGGACGCACTGGTAGCAACGGGGGAGAAAACGACAGCGCAGTCCTTTGTGCAGGATGCGGCTGCGGTGACCGGGCACGGGAAGGTTTACATTGCCAACGAATTTGGGTGGGACGTTACGGACTGGCCGACACGGGATGACCTGCAAGTTGTGCTGCACACACTGGAAACCGACCCTCATATCTCCGGCGATGGCTTTTGGGCGTTGCAGGCGCACACAGACAACTTTGGGTGGCAACCGATTCCCGCCAACGTGAGCAATGCAGGGTACGCTCGCATGGGCGAGAGCGGCCAGTGGTGGGCGCTCTATTACGGCGGGATCAACACCATGATCAACACGAGCGATGACATGCGGGCTCGCGCGCAGGAGTTGCGAAGTCACGCCTATGCGATGGCTGGAACTCCGGTCCCTGCACATCAAGTGCCGCCGGCTCCTGTAATCACGACAAAGGGTCTAGGGTTCATTGGATGGCGCGGTTCGGCGGGAGCAGTCAGCTACAGTGTGCAACGCCAGGCCGGTGAGTCTGACCCATGGGAGATGATTTGCGATAAGTGCGCAACGGACGCGGATTCGCCCTGGCCCGATCCAAAGCCTGCCGGGCTGTTTGGCGTAAAGTACCGCGTGATCGCCTACAACGCGGACGGAATTCCCAGCGCGCCTTCCGCGCCGCGCTAGGCCAACCACGAGCTAATATGCGGGCGGTGCACCCTTAACGAACGGCCGAGATGACAGTAGACGGGTGGGGTGGTCTCATTGACATTTGTTAAGGGGGAGTCTTGCCGCGATTCCTCGACTGTGGTCTGCAAACGGCGCAGACCTCCGCTCAGAATGACATGTGGAGTGGCGGATCGGATGTGTTGGGCTTTACGCTTGCGCGGCTTTCTTGGCTTCCGCGGAATCGTAGCTTTCGCCGTAGATCGCGGGAACCTTGCTGCCCATCGGCCGCAGGTACGTGGAAAGCTGCCCGCGATGGTGCACCGAATGCTTCACCGCGAATTCCAGGTACATCACGGCCGGCAACTGCAACACGCCGCGGAAGTCCAGCACCTTTACAAGCTGTTCCCCGGTCAAGCCGCTCAGGCGCTCGAAATTTTTCGCGAACGATTCGCCAAACCACTGCGCCAATTCCGCCGAATTGCGCACCGTCTCCGGCCGGTGAATCGGTGTGAAATCAAACGTACCCGCCGCTACACCCGCAAAGAATCGCTGCTCCGCCGCCGCAATGTGCCAGGCCAGCTCCAGCGCGGTTTTCGCCACGGGTTCCGGGCGGTAATCGCCCTTATCGAGGGGAATCGCTTCGATCACCCGGCGTGTCGTTTTATGTTCGTTTTTCAGCACGGGCAGCGCCAGTTGCAGCAGCAGCGTGCCTTGTTCCGGTTGCAGGTTTTGCATGATGGGTTGACCTCG
>DATERF010000060.1:0-12340 GCA_035271845.1 Candidatus Acidiferrum sp. | reverse complement strand
TTTTGGCCTAACTTCGTGGGCAGACAAATGTGACGGCCGCGGGCGGGTGGAGGTTGCTCCAGCGAAGGCGGAGGTTGCGCGGGGCCGCCTCGAGGAGGACGGCGAGAAGCTGCTCGGCTTGGTCGTAGGGCAGGGAAATGCGGAAGAGATCGGCGCGCCGCGCGTGGGAATATTTCTCGTAGCGGGCAGGATGAGTGGAGGCGTTCCGCAGAAGCACTTGCCAGGGCGAAAGCTTTCCCAGAAATTTCTTTTCGGAAGCTTCTTCACGAAGGATTTCAACCACATGGCATTGTGACCCGCCGCCGATTTCCAAGAGCGCCGCGGTTGCTTTGGACGTCTCGAACGGGCGGGAGGGATCGTCATCGGGAAAGGGCACGAGGAGCGCTGCGATCTCCGGATCTCCCGCCGCAAGGCCATCCCACCAGTAGCGGTAGCCGTGGTAGACCGCGGTGCCGCTCCGGAAAATTTGCTGCACACGCGCGGGGTCCTTACCCGCAATGCTGACGACCAGATCCGCGAGTTCGTGCAGGCGGAACACCTGCTTCACGACCGGGCGCACGCTGACGTAGCCTGCGTCTTCTTCGGTGTAACGAACGGGGATAAGTTCGGGCAGGGGCATGGAAACAAACTCAGCCGCACGCAGGCGCGGAAGAATCAACCAAGTTTGGAGAGGCGGTCGCGAACGCGATCACTAAGCGCTTTGCCGTCAACTGCCTTCCCAGTCAGGATTTCTTTTGCGGCTTTGACGACGGCGCCCATCTGTTTGATGGAGGCCGCTTTTGTATCGGCGATCGCTTGGGCGACGGCGGCATCCATTTCGGCTTCGGAAGCGCCGGCGGGGAGATAGCTTTCGACGACGGCGAGCTGGCGGGTCTCCATTTCGACAAGGTCCTGGCGGCCGCCCTTGGTGAACTGCTCGATGGACTCCTTGCGCTGCTTGACGAGCGTCTGGAGCAACTGAATGGATTCCGCGTCGTCCAGCTTGCGCAGTTTTTCCACTTCTTTGAGTTGCAGCGCGGATTTCACCATGCGCAGCACGCTCAGGCGCAGTTCGTCCTTGGCCTTCATGGCCGTGACAATATCTTTCTGGATCGTTTCGGAAAGGCTCATGGCAGCTCCCCCATCCGAACTATAACAGACACATATACCCAACATTTACAATTCTCCTCGATGCTGCGATTGACACGCGGCGAGCCGCACAGTACTTTGATTAGTTTTCTATGCTGGGCGGAGACCGCTGGGGAGTGCGCCGTGGCTCCTACCCGAAATGAGGAATCATGAAAGTCATCGTTGCAGACAAGATCAGCGAACACGGAGTGGAACTCCTGAAGCAGACCGGCTGGAACATCGTACTGACGACAAAGGACACGCTCCTGGGCGAACTGGGAGATGCGGATGCCTTGATCGTGCGTAGCGCCACGCGCGTCACGCCAGAACTGCTGCAAAAGGCTCCGCATCTTCGCGTGGTGGGGCGAGCGGGAGTCGGTGTCGACAACATTGACCTGGACGAAGCGACCAAGCGCGGCGTGCTGGTGATGAGCACGCCCGGGGGAAGTACTGTCAGCGTCGCCGAGCATACATTCGCGCTGCTGCTGGCACTGGTGCGCCAGGTACCAAAGTTCGACGCGGCGCTGCGCGAGGGGAGATGGGAGAAATCCTCATCGGGCGCCGAAGTGCGCGGCAAGACTCTGGGGTTGATCGGCTTGGGGCGCATCGGCAGCGAAGTGGCCAAGCGCGCGGCCGCGTTTGACATGCGGATTGTGGCCTATGATCCGTACATCAGCGAGGCTGCAGCCCGGGAACTGTCGGTGGCGCTGATGCCGCTGCAGAAGCTGCTGGCGGAAAGCGATTTTATTTCTTTGCACACCGCGGTCAGCTCGCAGACGCACAACATGATCAACGCCGCCACCATCGCGCAGATGAAGAAAGGCGTGCGCATTGTGAACGCGGCGCGCGGCGAACTCATCAACGAAGCGGACCTGGCGGCCGCGCTGAAGAGCGGGCAGGTGGCGGGCGCCGCACTGGACGTGTTCGTCGAAGAGCCGCCCAAGAATTCCCCCCTGATTGGTTTGCCAAACGTAATTTGCACACCGCACGTGGCGGGTTCGACCGCGGAAGCGCAGGAAGAACTGGGGATTCAGGTGGCCGTAGAGGTGCGGGACTACCTGGCGGAGGGCGTGATTCGCAACGCGGTGAATCTGCCGGCACTTTCACCGGAGCAATATCGCCGCATACGGCCGTACCTTGCGCTTGCCGAACGACTGGGCTCTTTGGTTTCGCAGGCGGCGGCCACGCGACCAGCCCGGATAAGGATTCGCTATGCCGGTGAACTTGCGGAGATTGGGACGCACCTCTTGCGCAGCGCTGTTCTGGCCGGGCTGTTGAACGCCGTCCTGGACGAGAAAGTGAACGTCGTGAATGCTCCAGCGGTTGCAGGCGCCCGCGGACTGATCGTCGAAGAAGAAACGCGACGGCGGGAACACGGCTTTCCTCATACCCTGGAAGTGGCCGCTGTGCCGGATAAGGAAGGCGGGGCGGGGTTCAGCGCGGAAGGCACCGTACTTTATGATGGTTCGCCGCGCGTGATCAACATTGATGGAATTGCGCTGGAAGCCCAATTGGAGGGCACGGTGCTGTACCTGCGCAACCACGACGAACCCGGCGTGATCGGCTTTATCGGTACGACGTTGGGAAAACTTGGCGTAAACATTGCCACATTTGCGCTTGGACGCCGCGAAGCCACGCGGGGGGCCGAAGCCGTCTCCCTGGTGCGGGTGGACGGCGAGGTCTCCCCATCAATCTTGGAGCCGATCCGGGCGCTATCCGCCATCACGCAGGCGCGGTTGCTGCACTTCGGCAAGAGTTGAACGGCCCGCCCGGCCGAGCAGGAATCGCCGTGAGTAGAAAGCAGGCGCGGCATGTGCTTCGCCTTGCGGCGGAGCAATCCCCTGCGGTCCAACTATTTGTAAATCCGTTCCTGTCCATTCATGGAACTTTCCTTGACACCGGACGCAATTTCGAGAAGAATTTGACAACTTTAAGGCATGTCCGTGGTGGAACGGGGTTGCCCGGGTACGCCGAGGTTAGTGTGCGTGTGTTTTCTGACCGGGTAACTCCCGAGAGATAGGTCTCTGAGAGTTTCGCCTCTTCAAGTTTACATTGCGGACTCAAGCGGTACATGCAAGGGGTGCTGGCAGCAGAGGTGCTTCTGCTGCCGGCGTTCTGTTTGTATTTTGGATCCATTCTTCTTGTGCGAAGGCGCACAGGCAGCAGCTCGTGGGGCGGGAGTCAGAGCATTGTTTGGAGGCAGCGCTGTGAAATATCGGATCGGCATTCTCGGATTTGTTTTTTCATTTGCATGATGGTTTTGCGGGTCAGAGGCCCAGGCCCAGGCTTCTAGTGGTCAAATCGAAGTAAGTGAACGAGCTATCTCTGGATGGAACTACTGACCGCCATGGCGGCCGGGGGAAAGGGTGATGTTTTATGAAGCGCGTTTATTCGTTGATTTTCCTTAGTTTCTTTCTCTTGTTTTGTCTCACTCCAGGATTCGCGCAAACCGGCACAACATCACTGCGGGGCACGGTGACAGACAAGACCGGTGGAGTAATCACCGGCGCCAAGGTAATACTGCGGAGCCAGGAGCGATCGTTCGAGCGGCAAACTTCTTCGGATGAGACGGGTGTGTATGAATTTATCGCTCTGCCTCCTGGAACATACGTTCTTACCGTGGAATCCGCGGGATTCCGGAAATACCAGCAAAGCGATTTACAGTTACTCGTGAACAATCCGGCAACCGTCAACGTGAGGCTCGAGGTCGGAGCCACCAGCGAGACGATCGAGGTGAATGCGCAGGCCATCACCCTAAATGCCACGGATGCCTCGCTGGGAAACGCATTCAGCGAGCGCCAGGTGATGGAACTGCCTTTGGAGGCGGGCAACGTACCGGAGTTGCTTTCTCTGCAAGCCGGGGTCACGTATACCGGCAATCGCCCGGACATCGATAAGAACGTGGACACGCGAAATGGCGCCGTGAATGGGGCGCACAGCGACCAGAGCAACATTACTCTGGATGGGGTGGATGTGAACGCTGATACGAAAGGGTACGCGTTCACTTCGGTTTTGCCTATCACTCAAGATTCCGTTGAGGAATTCCGGGTAACCACGAGCAATTTCAATGCCGACGAAGGGCGGTCTTCCGGGGCACAAGTTTCGCTGGTCACCAAGAGTGGAACAAACAATTTCCACGGCGATGTCTTTGAGACGCACAGGAATACGGCCACGAGCGCGAACGACTACTTCGTGAAGATGGCTGAATTGCAGAGTGGGGCGTCCAACACACCGCCCAAACTGCTGCGAAACAATTTTGGCGGCTCTCTCGGCGGGCCGGTTTGGAAGGATCGTCTCTTCTTCTTCGTAAACTATGAGGGTCATCGTCAACGGGAAGCTCAGAGCGTAGTCCGAATCGTGCCGAGCGCGGCGATGCAGGATGGCGTGATCCAATATGTCTGCGCAGACCCGACACAGTGTCCCGCAATAGCCGCCACGGATCCAAATGCCCCAGTGGGCATCAGCGGCAAGAGCTACCCGGTAAGTGCAGGGAATTACGCGCTTTCGCCACAGGCAATCAAAAACATGGACCCGCTCGGCATTGGGGTCAGCACCACTGTAATGATTCCCTACTTGAAGTCGTTTGCTCCGTATCAGGCTAACGATAACTCTGTGGGCGACGGCCTGAACTTCGTGGGCTACCGGTTTAGCGGTCCTGTTGCCACAAACACGAATTGGTATATCGCCCGCGCGGACTACAAGCTGACAAAGAGCGGCAACCACAGTCTCTTCTGGCGGGGCGCACTCCGGAACGACAACATCGCGGGGGTGCCCTATCTGCCGGGTCAACCTTCAGAGACTTCAACGGTGGACTACAGCAAGGGCTATTCGGTGGGTTACTCCGCGGTATTGCGGCCAAATCTCGTGAACAACTTCCGATACGGTTACACGCGCCAGAGTTATGGGCAAATTGGAAACCAAAAACAGGACATCATTTACTTCCGAGGCTTAAACGACAATAGCACCACGAACTTTTCGAGCCAGGTGTACACGAACAATAGCAATTACCAAGTTCCCGTCCACAATTTTGTGGACGACGTTTCCTGGGTGAAGGGGAAGCACACCTGGCAGTTTGGGTTCAACATCAACATTTTGCGCAATCCACAGGCCAACAACATCAATTCCTTCGCGTCAGCCTCTGACAACCCATCGTGGTTGGACACGGCCGCAATGGCAAATACTGGCGCGCCTGCTCACTTCGATCCGTATTGTTCCCAGACGGCAGTGCCTGTCACCGGAGCCTGCTTTAATCCGGACTCGACGTCCCCAAATTACAATCCCACTGAACCGCACTACGCCCAAGTCGACCCAGGGTTCGGCAATAACTATGACTACCCCCTGGGCGCCTTGCTAGGCATAGTTCCGCAGGTGGATGCCCAATACAACTTCACGCGCAGCGGGGGCACACTTGCTGACGGCGCGCCGGTATCGCGGCGGTTTGCGGACAACGGTTGGGAGATGTACGCACAAGACCAGTGGAAGGTCACACCCAATTTTACCCTGACGCTGGGGCTGCGCTACTCGTTGTTTTCTCCACCTTGGGAAACGAATGGACTCCAGGTCACACCGACAGTCAGCCTGAGCGATTACTTCCAACAGCGAGCAAGCGGAATGTCGCAGGGTACGCCAGCAAGTGCCTCCTGTTGCCTATCGTTTAGCTTGGGTGGCCCGGCAAACAATGCGCCAGGCTTTTACAATTGGGATAAGAAGGATTTTGGGCCACACGTCGCGTTTGCGTGGTCGCCCAAGGCCGATTCTGGCCTCTTCAGTGCGCTGTTTGGAACGGGAGGTCAAACGACGGTCCGTGGCGGCTTCGGCATGGTGTACGACCGGATCGGTCCGCAGCTCCTGGCTACATTTGATGCCAATGGTTCCTTTGGGCTGTCCACTACTCTAACCAATACCGGCAGCGTGGAAAACTTGTACTCATCGCCCCGTGTTACTGGGCTGAGCGGACTGAGCAATATACCGGTCTACGACTACGGGGATCCGACCACCACCCCGCCTACACCACCGCGACAGATGTTCGCCTCCGCGCCTTCAGCAACATTCCCGCAAACCTTCCCGAGTGGTCTGAATGGAGCTACCGGTTCATACGCCGTCTACTGGGGCATGGATAACAAGATCAAGACGCCCTATTCGTACGCACTTGATTTCTCCGTGGGGCGCGAGTTGGGTCACGGTTACGCGATACAAGTCTCCTATGTCGGGCGGCTCTCGCATAGACTTTTGGCCCAGGAAGATGTGGCTGCGCCGTTGGATTTGGTGGACCCTAAAACGAAAATTGACTATTATTCCGCCGTTACTGCCCTTGCCAAGCTTTACAGGCAGGGCGTTCCGGTGAGTTCCATTACTCCACAAGCAGTCGGTCCAACGGCCCAGTATTGGTATGACATGCTGCAGGCCGCTCCCGCGTACGCAGTGCCAAGTTCTTGCGGCGCAGGCATAACCTCGGATCGCTTGCAAGCCGCGTACAACCTGTTCTCTTGTTATTCCTTCAATGAGACCACCGCGATTCAAGGTCTCGACCAGGGTTGGGGCTTGATGGATCCAACTTATAGCACAAGCTATTATGCGGCTACGGGTCCTTACAGTTTTGTTGATCCGCAGTTCGCGGCTCTCTACGCTTGGCGTTCCATCGGAACGGCCGCTTACAACGCGCTGCAGGTCAATCTTCAGAAGCACCTGACACACGGGGTGCAGTTCGATTTCAACTACACCTACTCCCACTCCATTGACATTTCCTCGGACTCTTATCGAATCAATGCGGAGGGCGGTCTCGGCGGCCAGGTGATCAATCCTTGGGATCCGAAGGCGCTAAGAGCATCCTCTGATTTCGATTTGAGACACCAAGTCAACGCCAATTGGATTTTCGAGCTGCCCTTCGGCAAGGGGAAATGGCTCGGCGGCGAAGCCCACGGAGCGGTCGAAGCTCTCATCGGCGGGTGGCAACTCTCGGGCCTTGCCCGCTGGACGAGTGGCTTTCCGATTGGCGTGAGCAACGGCTCCCAGTGGCCAACCAACTGGCAATTGTCCGGTTACGCGACTCAGATCGCTCCCGTTTCGACTGCTGGAGCGGTTAAGAATCCCGATGGCAGCGTCAACATCTTCGGGAATGCCAGCGCTGTGAACGCGGCGCTGGCCGCGTTCCAGCCGGACTTTCCGGGCCAGGTCGGTTCCCGCAATACTCTTCGCGGAGATGGATTTGCAGGACTTGACCTGGGTATCAGTAAGCGCTGGAAGATGCCCTACAAGGAGTCTCACACACTTCAATTTCGTTGGGACGTCTTCAACGCGCTCAACCTCACTCGGTTTGATGTCCAGAGTGTGAACCTTTCGATAACCAATTCCAGCACCTTCGGCAACTACTCGGGGCTGTTGACCAATCCTCGTGTCATGCAGTTTGCGTTGCGGTACGAGTTCTAGGCATATCTCCACAGGGGCACTTTTGCCCGCCGGGGGGTGACTTCTCCGGCGGCTTCATCCTTAAGGGGATAAAGGTCCGGGAACGCCAGCTCCCCACGGGTGTGGCCCGTCTTCGGTAGCTATGCTATTCTCTAAGTCCACGCAGGTTGGAGCGAATCCAGCTTGCCTGCCATTGTCGGGGCGTGGCTCAGCCTGGCTAGAGCGCCTGGTTCGGGACCAGGAGGTCGGTGGTTCAAATCCACTCGCCCCGACCACTTCTTGTGAATTCAATAACTTGCAAGCAACGGAAGAGCAGACGACCTCCTGGTATGCCACCAACGGCGAAAACAGGAGGTGGATACTCTAAGGGTCCGCGAATCTGTCAGTGGGAACAGATGGCTTGCGCGCCAATTGTCAGAACTTGTCTAACAACCTCGGACCCATCTCTGCAAGAACAAAGCTGAGGCTCTTCCATCTCCTCCGGGAAGCGCACCATTTTCGCGTGCCGCGAGCGCTCCCCCTTTTCGTACTGCGCCTGATGACCGTTGCGGACGCCGCAATCTGTGGCGGAAACGCCAGTGTGGCCGTCGAACCGATAGCGAATGCTAACGAAGAAGGAATTTGCGGTTGTCCCCTGGCGCGGTGTTCATTCTCAATTCGGTTGCGCTGTTCAAGAATCGTATCGGCCTCGCCCGATGCAACTTGAATTGCTGCTCTCGTTGTCTTCCCACCCGTTGCGCGGTCCAATCCAATGGGTCGTATCTCCGAGGCGGCTTTTGGGGTGTTTCGTCAGTTCCTCTGTGGCCCTGCGCTGCGGGTACTTTTTGCGTTCGCAGGCTCGCGATAGCTCGCCGGATGCTTTTCGGCTTTGTCGCGCCGGTCGTGATCATCGTCGTCGCGGGAATGCTTGTTCCTAAGGGAGAGCGATGGCGGATACGGCCTGTTGTGCATCATTCCTTTCCAGAGGATGCGGTTGTAGACAAGGGGATCGACGCGGTCAGCGTCAGAGAAATCCAGGCCCTTGGTGACACGCGCCCAATAGGCGGCGCTGTGCGTAGATTTCAGGATCTTCATGCCAACGAGAGGAGCAGGCAGAGGAAGTTGGGTAGCGTAGAGGTAAGCGGAAGGCGAAGCGGTGAAGCTCCACGGCTGCGGCGTTGTAGTGAAGATGTCCGTCATCGGGTGGCCGAGAGCATCGTTGAGATTCAAGAACTGCTTCAATCCCAAAACCTCTTCCATCGTGCGGATGAAATCGATGGTGGTGTAGGACGTGGAAACCACCGCACCCTGCTTCACGTAGGCGCCTGCCACAAACGCAATCGTGCGATGAGAATCCACATGATCGGCGCCATCCTGCGCGTCGTCTTCAACGACAAAGATCAATGTGTTTTGCGCATAGATGCTGCTAGCAATCTTCTGTACAATCAATCCCACAGCATAGTCGTTATCGGCTTGCATCAACTCCGGAGTGTTGACCATATCCATAGCGGTAGCGAAACTTCCGGTGTGATCGTGCATGAGCCGGACGAGACTGAGTGTGGGGAGTCCGCCGCTGGCGTAGTTAGCGTCGAACTCGCGCTCCCACTCTTTGTAGCGATAGAAGTCGGGAAAGTTGTTGTCGAAACCGCGGTAATAGGGATCAGTGTAGGGCGCCAGCGCGGCATTGGAGGAAGTGGCGACGACGGTGTTTGAGGAAGCCGGGTAATGTACCTCAGGAATAAAGCAGCCCGGCTGGTTATAGCAGGTGGTGTCGATGAAAAATCCGTAGTTGCGAACGGTGAGACCGGCACGCAACACGGCATTCCATATGTAGCCGGTGTTGATCTCGTTGTTGGGTCCGTCGGGAGCGCTCACAGCCGTTTGGCCCGGCAGCACATCCGGATCGTTCGGCGTTAATGGATCGGCGGCAATGCGTCCGGCGAGGGTGGGAAGAGCCGTATTTACGCTGCGATTCAGTCCTTCCGAATCCAGGCTGAGAGCGCGAAACCCGTAAACTACCGGGAATTGATGCTCGACCACGTCGGGACTTTGCGCCGATGTGCTCCAGAGCCATCCGTCGTAGCTGACTTCAGAGGTGGCATAAAAATGGTCGAGTGTAACGAAGGTGCGCGCCAGACTATGCTCGTTGGGAGTAATGGCCTGCCCCCACTGCACCAGGCTAGTGTCCTGTTCGCCGACGGGCGTACCGTTGGCATCGACCAGATCGCCGAGCACCTGATCGTAGGTTCGGTTCTCCTTGAGAATATAGATCACGTGTTTGACCCCGCTACTTACAGCGGCCATGATCTGCGCGTCGCTACTACTTTCTGTTGAGGAGAAACGGTCGTTGGTCGCCACCTGTGCCGTCAATTGCTGCAGTTGACTGGCGCTCGGAACAGGAAAACTCTGCAGCCCGGCCTTGGTGCGCTGGGGGTTGTATTGATTGGCCGGAAAGCAATTTGGCTGAAAGATAGTCGGTCCGTAGCCATAACACCAATCGGGATTGGGCCCCGTAGGCGACTTGGCATTCGCCACGTACATCCATCCGGTGCGGCCGACGCTGACGGAGTTGGGATACCAGCCAGTTGGAATGAGGCCGACGACGTTATCGCCGGAGTTAGTTCCAGTCAGTTGAACGACGGCAACGTTGTTGAAGTTTCCATTGGTCACATAGAGCTGGGTCTCGTCGTTTGAAAGGGTAAGACTGTTGGTATTCGATCCGGCATATACCGGGTTCGCGTTCGCGGAGTCTGAATTGGATGAATAGAACGAAGAGGGGAACAGTCCCGCAGGAGCTATGACCGGAATGGTTTCAATGACCGTATTCACGGTCTCGAAATGCGTTGGGTCGGGATTAATGTCGATTACGTCGACCGTGTCGGATTGATCTTCAGCGACATACAAGAGTGTCTGCGCTTTGTTCATGATCATCTTGTTCGGCTGGCCCTTCACGGCGATTCGCGACGTTACTCCTATGGGTTTACCGTTGAGGGGCACTACATCGATTTCACGATCGCGAATGCTTGACACGTACGCGACCGCATTCGGTTCGCTGCCTGCAACCTGCACCCAGAACGGATATTCGCCACCCGGCATTCCGCTTGCCGCCGAGATCAAACTCTTACCGGGGCGCAAATCCAAATTGGCTGTTGCCGCAGTGCCCCCGCTATACGACCAGGCGCCATACCCTCCAATGAGGATCGAAATGGAATCATTGTAGTAGTTCGCCACCACCATGGTCTTTCCGGTATTCGAGAGGGCGATGCCCGCCGCACACGGGTACACCGCAACCTGCGCATTGACCGGCACGGCATTGACAGGGGGCACCACGTCCAGACCGATTCCGAGGGTGTGGCCGAGCCAGAGCGGTGCCGCTGGACTCTGCGGCGTTTGCCCAGGCGTGCCCAGGTTCGGCGTGTTGTTGGTGTCCAAGAACCAGGATTTTGCGGAGGCGCTGTAGGAGTAGACAAACACGTAGTCCGCGCTGCAGGTCGGCACGTAAAAATGCGCCGCTGTGCCGCTGCTGGTCGGATCCCACGCGATCCCGAAATACGTCACGGGCACTGGAAGCACTTGCTTTTTGATCGGAGCGCCGCCTGAGATGTCGTAGACGAACACGTACTCATTGGAGTCGGCCTTTTCGAACGAAGTCAGCGAGTTGCTGCTGTCGTTGAATACCCGGTTGTAGCCGGTCGTCATCACCAGCAGTGTATTGCCATCCGGACTCACTGCGGTCGTAGCAGCATGCGTAGCCAGCCACGCTGGATTGTCGGCCAGGTCGGGGTTGAGTTGTTGGAATTGCGCGCCGGACGGCGCTAGTGGAGTAATCGTTTGGTCCATGTTGGGGATGAACTGGGCCCATGGAGCCACAGCGTCCACCGTTATGCTCACCTTTGCCACCGCATTGCCGTTCGCACCCAATGCGGTAACCGTGTACGTCTCGGTTGACGTCACCGCCGACGGAGTTCCGCTGATCGTGCCCGAACTGCTGTCCACACTTAGGCCCGCTGGCAATGCCGGGCTCACCGTATAAGAACCCGTCACCCCATTGCTCAGCGTCAGTGGCGTAATTGCTTGGCCTACGGTGTACACCACTGTGCTGGGCACGTACGTCAATGTCCCTGCCAGATTATCCACCGTGATTGTCAGTGTTGCCGTAGTGCTACCAAACGCATTGCTCGCCGTTATTGTGTAAGGGGAAGCCGCTGCTGCCGCTGTCGGAGTCCCGGCGATCACGCCAGTCGTCGGGTTCAGCGTCAGCCCCGGCGGAAGATTTGGGCTCACGGAGTACGACGTCGCCTGACCGCCGGTATTGCTCGGCGTGTTTCCCTGAATCGCTTCATTCGCGGTGTAAACTGCGGGGTTGTTGCGGTAGGTCAGATTGGACGGCGCGGCGTTGGCCACCGTGATCATCAGCGTCGTGCTGGTGCTGCCGCCCGAATTGTAGGCCGTAACGGTGTAGCTCGTCTGCGCGGTGGCGACTGCCGGCGTTCCGCTGATCACTCCCGTGGTGCTGTCCAGGCTAAGACCCCAAGGAAGCGTGGGAATCACGGTGTACGATATCGCGGCCCCACCCGTGCTCGTTGGCGTGTTTGCCGTGATGGGCGCGCCCACGCTGTAGACAGCAGGATTCGTCGAGTACGCCAGGCCAGCAGGAGCGGCGGCGTTCACCTTTATGGAAACAGTTGCGTTCGCGCTCCCCGCTGCGTTCGATGCGGTCACGATATAGTTTTTCGCGGAGCTCACTTGCGTCGGCGTTCCGCTGATCACGCCCGTGCTGGTGCTGAGGCCCAATCCTGGCGGGAGACTTGGATTCACGCTGTACGAGTTCACTGCGCCGCCGCTGCTG
>DATERF010000059.1:0-7691 GCA_035271845.1 Candidatus Acidiferrum sp. | reverse complement strand
TTTGCTCAACGTAGGCTCTTGTGCCAGCAGAGGTGCCTCCTCGGCAGCTCTTGCTCCGCTCCCCACCAATACCAATAGGGCCAACACAAACAACCATCCAAGGCGTGCGCGCATTTTTCTCTCCTGACTTCCCGGGCGAATTTGCCTTTCACCCACTACAAAATCTGTATGTTCTAAGGTTTCTCGGAGCGAGCTACGTCGTTCGGCCAAGCCTTCACGGTTTCTGCTGTAAGTGTATGACGTAAGGTTCCTGCAAAATGTTTGGTAGGCGCCCGCGAAACTCTTCAGGGCAGCGGTATGCCCGGCATCGCCACAATCCCGGCCATGCGCAGCAATTCTTGATATTCTGCTTCCGTGAGCGGTGAGATGATTCGCCGCACGCTTTTCAGCAGCTTCACTTTCCTGAGCGCTGGGTTAGCACGCATCTCTGCCAGCGTGACCGGTCGCGGTAGCTTTTCATACGCACGCAAATCCGCCACCAGATTCTTCCCGTCATAATCGTGTGGGTCAGGATACGGGTCTCGGGTGACTTCCGCGATCGAGTATAAAGAACGCTCTGGCGTGGAATGGTAGCAAAGCACGCGGTCGCCTTTCTTCACCTGTTTCAACGAGCGAACCGCGTCGGGTTTCGCGCCCGCACCGTGCCACATTTCCTTCCCTTTTACGAAAAGAGTGTCCCAGTGATAGTGATGAGGGTCTGCGCTGAAGATCCAATAATGTCGTGTTTGAGGGGTTACAGTCGCCATCGGCTCCGGATTCGCGTGCAGAATACACGGACGCGTGCCGAAAACCAAACAAAATGTTAAGGATAGCTGGGTTCCCGGTGGAAAAAACCGCCTTGCACAGTACCATGACCGCAAGAAACGATATAAGTCTTATGTTTTCTATAGATAAGTGACGAATCTGGTTCCGGCGACACTTGTCACAATCCCACGTCTACGAAAAGGTCCTTGCCCCTCACCTCGGTAGGATAGCAATCCACTCCAACTGCTGGGTTTTCCAGTACTTTCCCGTTGGTCACGTCGTATTGCCACCCGTGCCATGGGCAGGTCACTACTTTGCCCTGCAGCGGACCTTGTCCCAACGGCCCTCCCCGGTGCAGGCACATGTTGTTAATCGCGTAAAATTTGCCGCCTACATTGGCTACCGCTACAGCTTTGCCTTCAATCTGCAGTTCTCGCACCGTTCCTGCTGGCAATTCATCCACATTTACGGTTCTCACGAATCCCATGCTTTACGCCTCGTTCGATAGGAGTGTGCTTGCGTCGCGGTACGTCTGCCGTTACTTCTCGACAGGCTCCGGCACCTGCGCCACCATCACATTTTTCCGGAAGTCATCCACCATTTCCGTCCGCAGCCTTACTTCCGTGGGCCGCTTCGCCACCGTCATCGTATCAATCTTGTCCTGCAACTTCAGTAGCGCGTAAAAAAGTGCTTCCGGCCTCGGCGGGCATCCTACAACGTAAACATCCACCGGCACGATTCGATCTACCCCCTGGAGCACGGAATACGCATTGAACGGCCCGCCCACGCTAGAGCATGCCCCCATCGAGATGCACCATTTTGGATCCGGCATTTGCTGCCACACCCTCTGAATCACCTGCGCCATTTTCAACGTCACCGTTCCCGACACAATCATCAAATCCGCCTGTCGTGGCGACGGGCGGAACACTTCCGCCCCAAATCGCGCCATATCAAAACGCGATGTTGTCGAGGCAATCATTTCAATCGCGCAGCAGGCCAACCCAAACGTGAGCGGCCACAGCGAACTCTTCCTAGCCCAATTGAATACGTAATCGACCGAAGTAATCAGGAAATTCTTTTCAAACCGTTGGTCTATAACTCCCACAAGTCCCTCTCTCCGTCCCTCACCCTAACTGCGGTACATAGCTACTCTTATCACATACCATACCGTTGATACCTCTGTCAGCTGTTCGCATCACAGGCGTTTCAATGGTCCGACGGGTTTTCACTTCTTGTTCAGCGCGCGGATTTGCTGTACCAGCGTGTCGATTTCCTCTGCGGTCAATTGGAGGCGAACTTAGGCATGTGCCCTTTCCCGTTCGCGATAATAGTTCGCAGTTCGTCAGGCGATGCGGCAGCAACTTTTTCTGAAACCAATGATGGCCCCGCGAAATGCCGGCCCTCCGCAGTTTTCCCATGACAGCCCGCGCATTCTTTCTTGAACACCGGATTACCTGTTAACCCTGCGTCAGCCGGCGCAGTTTGCGCAAAAGTTGCAGCAACAAAGAACAACACCAAACACGTGGCAACAGTCAGTTGGTTTGCTTTCAAGTCCGTCCTCTTTACTGTGAATGTGACTGGATAACGTAGATGCATCCAGGCCTGAAGTGGTCGCCTGAATCCTGGGCATCACCCTTCACTTCCGAGGTGTTGCGTGGTAATAGCGGCACTTCCACTGCCCGCCTTCTCTCAACCACACTTCCCCCACCTCAAATCGGAACCGTCCGCGTGTCCCTTCACTCACCGCTAGCACTTCCGCCGTGTAGGTCGCGACTGCCCCTTCTTCTCCCGTCGGCCATGCTTGCAACTCCGTCAGCCAATAGTCCTCAATCGGCGCGGCTGCGAGCTCCTTCTCACTCGGCTTCCCCACATGCACGGTTCCGTCTGGATGTACTGCGCGATACTCCTTCGCCAAAATAGCGCTATGCGCTTCCTCATCCAGCCGCACATACGCGTCCCACAGCTTGCGTAGCCTTTCCGCAAGGGCACGAGTCAGATCGTTTTCAGTGACTGCACGAATTTCGCCCATCGGTGACCGCCAATCGGTTATTTGACTACACTCGGATCCTCAAATTGCTTGGCCAGCAGACTCCAGTAACTCGCCGGCTTCAGCCTCTGCCAAAAATCTACAAAGTAGGCGTCCACCCCGATCAGCACCCGCGCCTTACCCAATTCCACACCCCGCAGAATCTTCGCAGCGGCTCGGTCGGCATCCGTGCGCGCCACTTTCTCGAATCTCGTAAGGCTCTCCTGACGTAGGGCGGACCCAGCCCGCTGGCCTACCTTCGCGTGTTCCGCAATCGCAGTACGCACAAAACCAGGATGCACACAAGTCACTCCAACGTTCGTGCCCAACAATTCATGGTGCAAAGACTCTGTGTATCCCCTCACCGCAAATTTGCTGGCACAGTATGCGCCTTGCCCTGCCGCGCCGAAAAACCCCAGCAAACTCGACGTATTCACAATATGAGCCCGTTTTTCCTTCTTCAACAGCGGCAAGAAATACGTCACGCCATAAACCACGCCCCAAAAATTGATATCCATCAACCATCGGAAATCCTGCAGCGAAATTTCCTCCAGATGCCCGAGTAGCGCCACACCCGCGTTGTTAAACAAGATCGTCGCTCGCCCGTGCTCCCTCTCTACCGCTTCCGCAAAAGCCTTCACTTGCGCTTCTTCGGCGACATTCACGATGTGTCGCGTGACTTTTCCCGTCGCTCCGCTCAACCGCGCCGCGGTTTCATTCAGTCCCTTCTCACTCACATCCGCCAACGCCAGCGAGGATCCCTTTGCCGCCAACTGCTGCGCCAGGCACCGGCCCATTCCCGAGCCCGCCCCGGTGATCACCGCAACCCCTTCACTCAGCATTGTCATCACTCGATCTCCTTCCTCACGTCCCGATGCCCGGTAATCCAAATCCAACCGCCGGATCGTCCAGCACTAGCACCCAATCCGGACCGTGAGATGGACTCCGAAACGTGTCACGTTCCTCTACACCCTCCAGACTTGCCACTCCCGTCCGCGGGTCATACCACCAGGCCCGCAGTTTTCGCGTCGCCATCGATGCTAAATCCAGATGCGCTGCCATGTCGCGGTCCGGAAAGTACACAAACGCGTACTTTCCTTCTCTGTCCCTCGTCGCTTGCATATGTCGCGCGCCAACTCCCGCATCTCCACGCAATATCTTCTGGTCTGGAACCCGCCGGAAATACGGGCGCGATTCCACCAGTCCTCTCAGGAAGATCATTTGCCGCCCGCCCGGCCGTTGCAACGCGTCCGTCCAGTCGCGGTCCGGATATAGTGGCGCGTGGTTCCTGGGTCCTGCAAAACCCCAAATCGCCCCATGTCCGTACGTGACGCCACAACCTCCGGCGAACACAGAACGGTATGTTTGCTTCCGCACATCCCAATCCCGAAAATATCCATTTGCCGGATCCCACGTCGGCCACGGATTCACAGGATGGTCTTCGTAGTTCGGTTCCAGATCCAGTGTCGGTTTCGCCGGCTGCATCTGATAATCGCGCGCAATCCACTCCCACACGGGCACATCGTGCCCGCTTCCATGCCCGCTTTGCATTCCGTTGAACGACAGCCACGGTTCACTCTGCAGAAACAACGACGACGATTCCGACCCGCCCTGCGGATGGTAGGTGATGCATGGCTCTGCGCCCCAACCTTCTTTCAACCCTGCGGCAAATTCTCTCCAGATCGGTCGCCAATCCTGATCCTTAGGGAATCCGGCCTCTTTCGCCATCCGTTCGAGAAACTCATTTCTCATCCCATTTACCAGCGGCGGACGGTC
Source organism: Candidatus Acidiferrum sp. (assembly GCA_035271845.1). Classification (GTDB taxonomy): domain Bacteria; phylum Acidobacteriota; class Terriglobia; order Acidiferrales; family UBA7541; genus Acidiferrum. The sequence continues at coordinate 3,145 of DATERF010000059.1, read as the reverse complement.
TCCCCCCAATATCCACAGCAAATTGCTTTCGCCACTTAGTTTCGTTGCGACGTATTTCGCGTAGCTCCGTGCTGCCTTCAAATTATCATTTCGAAAAATCCGCGGCCCCATCCCCCAAGGTGCGGTCAGCTTGTCTCCCCAGGACGGCACCAACGCCACATACAATCCCAGCGACCCAGCCTCGCGAACAATTTCAACCACACGGGCAAAATACGCTTCACTAGGCTGCGAGAATTTCGCATCCTCGAACGGGCGCAATCCCAGCACATTCGGTGTCTGGAAATTGTCGAACTCCGACAACGCTACCGCCTGAATCACCGTGAAGCCCTGCCGCGCCCGAGTGTGCAAGTAGTACGAGCACTCCTCTCGCGTTGTCGCGTGGATCAACTCCCACGCCGTGTCTGCCAACCAGAAAAATGGCTGCCCGTCTTCCGTCTGCAGGAAATGTCCATCGCTGTTGACCCGAATCCGCGGCAAGCGTCTGTTCTCAGTCTTCTTCCCGCTCCCAAGCGCCGCACTCGCCTGTTTGTTGAAACGCAGCGCTGGCACGGCTAAGGCCCCCGAATGCAGAAAGGTACGCCTCGACACCCGCATCGTTGCTCCTCTTCTCACTTTGCCGAGCAGTTCCAGCGATTTAGCGAAACTCCGCCGATTCTAAGGGAAGAGTACGTACCTACCGGTTCATCCGTCAATCGCCACCGGCACCATGCCTTGTGATGCCAGATTGCGGGCCGCCCAGGGCTCTACTTCTCGGCGTGTATCAGAAGAGCGCCCGCGGCTTTGAACGCTCGCAACTCCGCGGCGTCCCTGAACCACCGCCCCGTGTAGGTCTCCGGCGTTGGCGAAGGATCAACGATTCGCTCGTGCGAAACCCGCGCAAAACCCCGCGCGCGAAACAACTCCGCCCACTCCTCCGCCCCCAGCAAGTGAGTCGGAATCGCCAGCAGCGCTCCCCACTGGTGGCAATACGGATTGTCCCGGTAATAGTTAATTAGAATCCACGCCGCTCCCCCGGGCCGCAGCACGCGGTGGATCTCCTTCACTCCGGCGGCTGGATCGGGCCAGTAATACGCAGATTCCACCGAAATAGCATGGGTGAAAAAATTAGGCTCCCAGGGAACCTCTGCTGCTTCGCCAGTCACAAACAATATGTTGTGCTGATCAGTGCTCGTCCTGCGCGCCAGGCGAACCATTTCGTCGGAAATGTCCATTCCGACCACGCGCCCCTCGGGCACTAGCTTGCCGATTCGCCGGGAAAGCCAGCCCGACCCGCACCCGACGTCCAGCACGTTATCGGTTGCCGCAAGCCGCATCTTCTCGAGTACCGGCAGCGTAATCGGCAGATGATCCTGCTCCATACCATCGCCACGCCCGGCCTCAGCCCAGCGATTGAACTCTTCGCGCAAAGATTCGGTGTTGGATTTGCCCATGAACTTATTTTGAAGGAATTCTCAGCGATCTTCCAGGCTGGGGAAAATAGTACGTCATTCCGAACGGAGTCTGCGGAGTGAGGAATCTCTCTTTCTTTCCAATACTCTCAACGCCTTCAAACCGTTCGCCCGCACCCACTGCAAAAATGCGCTCCCGGCCATGTAGCCGACCCGCACTGGCAGCAGAAACGGCCGCCAATAGTTACAGGAACCAGATGCATCCGAGGGCACGGTTCCGCCGCTATCGCCCACACCAGCGCAATGATCCACCCAATACCTGTCCACCCTAGAAATAGATTCACCAACAAGATCCCAGTCGCATCTTTCTTATCCCGCCCGAGGAAAGCCGGCAGGAAGTACAACAAAAACATGAATAGCAGGGTCAGCACAGTGCACCCCCCCGTTTCAATTTCGGCGCGGCAGCCACACCTGCCCGCCTCTACCTCAAATACGCAGGAGCAGGCCTTTTTGTTCCACCCCTCTGGCCGTGTAGCGCTGGCTTTATGCCAGCGTCTTTGCGCTACGTCCCCGCCCCCTGCACCTTCACCAGCAACTCCGCAAATTTCTGCTTCCGCTCGGCTTGATCCTTGCCGCCTTCAGCCTCCGCAAGCTGCGTAATGTTCATCGAGCAGAATTTCGGCCCGCACATCGAACAGAATTTCGCCTCTTTGTAGAAATCGTCCGGCAGGTTCTCGTCGTGCATAGCCTTCGCCGTAGCTGGATCGATTGACAGCTCGAACTGCTTGTTCCAGTCAAACAAAAAGCGCGCATAGCTTAGCGCATCATCCCGGTCCCGCGCGCCCGGCCGGTGTCGGGCCACATCCGCCGCATGCGCCGCAATCTTGTACGCAATCACGCCCTGCTTCACGTCCTCCGGATTCGGCAAGCCAAGGTGCTCCTTCGGAGTCACGTAGCACAGCATTGACGCGCCGTACCAGCCAATCATCGCTGCGCCAATCGCGCTGGTAATGTGGTCATACCCGGGCGCAATGTCCGTCACCAGCGGTCCCAGCGTGTAGAATGGCGCCTCGTAGCACCACTCCACTTCCTTGTCGACCTGCTCCTTGATCTTGTCCATCGGAATATGGCCTGGGCCTTCGATCATCACTTGTATATCGTGTTCCCACGCCCGCTTCGTCAACTCGCCCAGTACGCGCAACTCCGCAAATTGCGCTTCGTCGCTCGCGTCCGCCAGGCACCCTGGCCTCATCCCGTCGCCCAGTGAAAAGCTCACATCGTGCTTCTTGAAAATCTTGCAGATGTCGTCAAACCGCTCGTACAGGAAGTTCTGCTTCTTGTGGTGCTCCATCCAATGCGCCATCAACGACCCGCCGCGCGACACAATCCCCGTAATCCGCTTCCGCACCAGCGGCACCTGTTCCCGCAACACTCCCGCGTGGATCGTCATGTAATCCACGCCCTGTTCCGCTTGCTCTTCGATCACTTCCAGCATCAGCTCAATGGACAGGTCCTCGGGCCGCCGCACCCGCGAAATCGCTTCGTACACCGGCACTGTGCCAATCGGCACCGGAGACGCGTTGATGATCGCCTGCCGAATCTCCGGTATGTTCCCGCCGGTAGAAAGATCCATAACCGTATCGGCGCCGTAATGCACCGCGTGGTGCAGCTTTTTCAGCTCTTCGTGGATCTCCGAAGTCGTCGCGGAATTCCCAATGTTGGCGTTGATCTTGCAATTGAACGCCACCCCGATTCCC
>DATERF010000058.1:0-2038 GCA_035271845.1 Candidatus Acidiferrum sp. | reverse complement strand
GGTGCCGGGCTACCCCAACGGAAGGATTTTGTCGCCCACGGAAGGGCCGGGTTTTCTGATAGCTTATACCCCTTCTAATCCGGGTGCGGGCGCTGATTTGACTTACGCCGTGCCCACGAACACACGCTGGCGAATTCAGTCGTTTGGAGGCAACTTCATCGCTAGCGCCGCTGTTGCCAACCGATACATTAAAATCGGATTCAATAGCAGCGTCGGTTATCTGTGGCTTGGCGAGGCGCTGATTGCAGTCACGGCCAGCCAAAACATCTTGCTATATGCGGCGGCGATTCAGCCGTACACTGCAGCCGAAGCAAGCAGATTTTTCATTCCACTCCCACCCGGTATTTTTCTGCTGCAGTCGGCAGGCCTAGCAATGACCGTATCGACGCTCACCGGGAGCATCCAAGCGGGCGATACATGGAGTGGCTTCAGCCTACTTGTCGAAGAGTGGCTGGACAACGTGTGATGGAGGAGCTCGTGGGAAACGAAGACAACGGCAGCGGAAATGTGCGGCCAAACGGCGTGCAGCGCGTGAGTGTTTCTTTCAACCCACACACGCATCACGCCGACCTCGATCTCGGCGGGCTTTCGCTCGATGATGCGCTGTCACTTTTGGAGCGCGCGCACCGCGAATTGGACGCCCGGTATCGCTTCGGAAGAGCGCGCGAATTGGCGGCGGAATTGATGAACGCGGCGGCAACAGATCAACTGGTGCGCAACGCTATGCGCGATCCACGAATCAAGACGTGAGGAGAGGTGGCTAGTGGGATGCAGATTTCCAGGTGGTGGCTCGACAGCTATTGTGACTTCATCTCCGGGGAGTGGTGGGCCGGAGGCGATTGTTGTGTCGTCTCCATCTCTCAGCCCACCGCTGGACTTCGCGCAGGTCATCATTCTGTGGTTCGTTCAATTGCTTGCTGGCAACACTGCCGCGACCTACAAGTTCAGGTTGCGGCGCGGCACGGCGATCACGGGCACACAGATCAACGTGGATGTGGTTACCAATGGACCGCCCGTCAGCACGGGTGCCATTTACAGCGGCGTGTATGTGGACGTTCCTGGTGCGGTCGCCAACCTGCAGTACTCGCTGGGAATGCTCTGTGCGGGCGGTGGGACTAACGCAGTCATAAACGACGTTTGCATGTACGCTTTTGCCCTGTAAGAGTGGGTAAAATTCAAGAGAAAGGAGAACCCCGTGGACTTTTGGTTTCAGATGGGCATCACCATCGTGAAGGGCGTGCTCGCTTCACTGCACGTTGACCTCAGCAAAAAGGCGCTGCTCCAAAGCGTCTTACTCGGTGTCGCCAACGACATCTATGTGCTGTATAACTTAACTCCGCCGACTCCACCGGCTGCGAGTTAGCGTGGAACGGGAGCGCTCACATTTCGACTGGCTGCAATTCGTTTCCATCCTGCTCACGTTGATCGGATTCGCGCTCTACAACGAAGGCCGGTTGGCGCGCATCGAGCAGAGACAAATTGACGCCGAGGAACAGCACCGGCAACTGGTGCAGCAACTCCAAAAGTTAGAGGATAAATGGGAACGCTCCCCAACCCCCTGCTCCCCATCCCCGATGACGCGGTAGACCTCACGTTTCCGGCACCGCAATACGAGAACGATTTCGCCTCGATTGTTGGCAACGCCGCGTCCGATTCGGACGGCTTCGATGCCATCTTCGCGGACGCCTCGACGATCCTCACGGAATACCCCAATTTCGCCGCGGGCCTCGACATCGCCATCGATCTTTTCGATTCTGCGATCCCTGGCGTGGACACTCCATGGGAGCAGGACTTCGCGGACACGATCACGGAAGCGATTTTGCAAGGCGATCCCGACTTCGAGCAGTTCGCCGTGGACATGACAGGAAACTCACCGCCACCCGCGGGCACGCAACCCGGCAATCCTGCAGGCGGCGGATCGGGCGGTGGAACTCCACCGAAGGGTGCAATTATTTACACCGCGCAACTGCAAATCGCGTTCACTGGGGCCAGCGGCTCGCCGTCAACGCTGAATCTACAAATCGAGGTGGACCCCGCA
>DATERF010000057.1:0-2814 GCA_035271845.1 Candidatus Acidiferrum sp. | reverse complement strand
AACAATAAGTCGCAGTGCACCAACATCGACTCGATGAAACGTCCGTGGTATATCGCGTAAACCTGCGAACTGATCTTCGAGTTTCTTGGCTTTATGATTCTAAATACGAGATCCGTACCTTCTATAACTTCCGGGCGTAGCCAAGCAAGGGACTTCCACTGCTCGGCCGTGTGAGTAAAATCGTCATCGGCATCATAGCTCCAGGTGACGACTTTTCCCTCATCGATGGCCGTCTTGAACGCGGCCAGTAGCTTCTTCGGAGTAGCCGTTTTGAAGTGTATAGCCATGCGAGTACATTATAGCGTTTTCCAAACCATGTCGAATCAGACTGAAAGAAGACCGTCTCTCATGCAAAATCTCCCATCTCTTCGGTTTGGAAATTTTGCAACTGGAGAACAAATTGGGGTCTTCATGAGAAAATCCCGATCGGTAAAACGAATAGATGAGTTAATCCCCACGAGGGCGGGTGGCCCGGTCGCTGGTGCTTGGTGCGATTTTTCTAATGGGTGCGCCGTCGTAAGGTTGTGGATACGACCGTTATAGTTGGATGAAGCGTTATGAGGTAGTGGGTGCCCCACACGTCGGTTTTACGTGTGGGGGGTTTGGTGTTGTTTTATGCCGAAGGGCTTGAAGAGGCGCTACGGATGCGGGGAGCGGGAGGAGGAAAAAGAAGAGCGGACCCACCCTTGCCCAAACCGCAAGGGTAGGCCACCCGAGTTTGACTCGACGCTTTGAGGCTGCGCCACCCGCCAGCTCTACCGTCGCCCCACGCTGCATTCGAACACAGTACCACTACATTAGCTATTTACATGGTAACAATTTCATGATATCATGAGTTGTGAATGGTCGGCGCAAACCCGCGTGTGCTTCCCGAAACCCCCGCCCCGGTCTAAATCCCAGACCACTTTCCCCTCGTTCTTTTGCTTTTTCTTCGCTTTTTGGGCCGCAAACCACCGCTAACTCCAATCATTCCCGCACATCGGCGGCATTCGCCCGTAAGTCCAATCATTCCCGCACTTACGCAAAACATAGGGAGTGGGGGTCTTATCTATATAGTAACGTATCCAAAATATGTCGGCGCGCCGACATTTTGGAGTGCGGCGGCTCGCCGCCGCTTTCAGGGGTGACACAGGGGCGCCAATTGAATTGTATGCGAGGAACGGATGGCATCGCAAAAGCGGGAGCAAGCTCCCGCACTCCAAGGCCGGCTTTCGCCAGCACGACGGGAGGACAAAAGCAGATCCCTCGCGCTGCTCGGGATGACAAATCACGAGTCACGAGTCACGGCTCACGCCTCCCTGCAACGGCGGGCAGGCAGGAGGACGCGCCCTGCACAAGCAGGAGGAACCCAAGAGCGGCCCGCCTCAGAAGGACGGGCCCTACGAGAGTAAGAAACCCTAGAACCGGTCTGAAGACCGGCCACTACAAACCCAAGAGGAAGGCGCTCGCTACGAGGAGGAGAGGGCGGTGAGTTTGGCGTGGGGGACGGATTTTTGTTGGAGGAGGACCTGGAAGCGTTCGCCCATGCCTTCGGGGAAGATGAGGGTTTTGAGTTGCAGGCGCGCGCGGACACGGTCGGTTTCATCCATGCCGTCGTCGTAGAGGTCGGCGAACTGGTTTTCCTTCCCTAACGCGAGCAGGAACGCGGTCTGGTGAATAAGGCCCAGGGTTTCCAAGCCGCGGCGCTGGCCCCAGAGCCGTAACGCGGTGAAATTCACGTGCGCGGTCAGATCCTGTTCGCCCGGCGCGGCATAAAAACTTTCGCTGGCCTGATGCTTGGCGTAAGCGAGCAGGGTGCCCGCCATGTGGTGGGAATCGAAAAGGTCGGCGGCTTCGTGGCCGTAGTCAATCGTGAGGACAAAACCGCGATCCAGGCGCCGCGCGATTTCGCTGATCCAGTCGCATGCCTCGAGGCTCGCTTCGGCTTGCTGGCCTTCCTCGAGAGTAATGTGTTGCGCGGCGAAGTATTCACTAATGGCTGATGTGGAAAGAGGCATCAGAACCTCCACGAACGTGCCTCCGTCGTTGCCGACGAAGATCTCCTGAAGCCGCCCATCCTGTTGGCGGACGCGATGCACGGAGAGCGCGTCGAGAAGTTCGTTGGAAAAGATGCACCCGGCGGGGATGCGGGCCGGAATTTCGAGGGAGGGGCGGCACTTCCCTTCCTGAAGAAAAGGAGCGAGCTGCACGGCCATCTGATCGCAACGCGCGGGAGAACGCTCAACGGCCACATAATGCAGCGCCGCGTAAAACTCCGGCAATTTGTTTTGCGCGAATTCCAGGATGTGTTTCGCCAGGCGGCCCACGCCCGCGGCGGCTTCCACCAGCAAAAACTCGGGGGGGCGATCCAGTTTCTCCCACATTTCGGCGAACTGGCGCGCCAGCAGGCGGCCAAAAAGAGGATGCACGTCGGGACTGGTGTAGTAATCGGCGAATCGCTCAGATTCCGGCTGGCTGTAGTAACCGTGAACCGGATGGTAGAGGCACTCACGCATATACTCTGCAAACGTGATGGGGCCAAAGCGGCGGATGCGTTCGGCGAGAAGCACGGCAAGCAGGGTCATGCGGAAACGGCTCCCGTGGAGAGTTCCTTGCGGAGGGTGTCCCAAGTGGATTGGAAGACGTCGCGGGCGCGGGCATCGAACAGGATGAAGTAAACGGATTCGAGGGAACTTTCGCCTTTGAGATGCTCGATCGCTTCGCCGAGCATGATTTGCGCGCACTCGTCCAGTGGAAAGCGGGAAACGCCGGTGCCCACGGCGGGAAAGGCGATGGATTGGAGTTTGCGTTCAGCGGCGATGCGCAGGGAGTGCG
>DATERF010000056.1:0-4771 GCA_035271845.1 Candidatus Acidiferrum sp. | reverse complement strand
CGCATTCCATCTTCGTCGAAGGTACGCGGCTTCACCCTGAAGTATCTCCTCAAGAAGGCCGTCGCACCCTGGCTGCCGCGCGAAATCATTCACCGGAAGAAGCGTGGTTTTGGCGCTCCTGTGGGTTCGTGGCTGCGACATGATTTGCAACCTCTCATTCACGAATTGCTATCCGAAGAGCAGGTGCGTCGGCGCGGATTAATGCATTGGCCGGCCGTTGAAAATATTCTCCGGGCGCACCAAGAACAGCGCAGCGACTATACGGATCATATCTTCGCGCTGATCGCTCTTGAAACTTGGTGCCGCATTTACCTCGACGGCCTGGATTGGAAAAGTGCGCCGCCGTCTCTGGCCGGGCACGGCTCTCGGATTTGATTATTTGGGCGCTGCTGGAGCTTCGCTTGTATCGTCCTCGCTTGCCACGGGCGGGGCGATAGGCTCGGTTGAGACGATCAAGTCGTCGTACCAAGTATAAGCGGTGGGGTGGCTGACAAGCATGCTCTTCCTCGTCATGTACGTCAGCAGCGTTACGGTGTCATAATCCTTGCCGGGATTTTCATTCCTCAAAATGAAATTCGGCATCTTGATCCACTGTTTGTATGTTTGGCCGTCGAGCGCCGCCCACGCTTGGATATTCGAATCCGCCTTCCCCCAATGGCCAATCGAAATCTGGTAATAGAACGTCACCCATTCACCCACGGGATAGTAAAAGCAGTTCTTTGCATTGTACTGGCTGTACCAACAGTTGTAATCGCCTTGCTCTAACTTGTAGGGCGGAACACCTGCATTGGTCGCAATCATGCGCCCGCCACAATCCGTGTACATGATGGGAAAACCAGCCCGATAGTACTGTCCTGTAGTCAGTTCGACGTCGGCACAAGTCGCCCTCGAATTGTGAAAAATCACCTGCTTCCAGCTTGTATCTCCCCAGTCATTCTTCAGCATCTCTTTGGAAAAACGCTGCCGGAACTGAACGTAAAAAGTGGAGCCTTCACCAAACTCGCGGCCGATGTTCTGCTTCCAGTATCCGGCTGCGTTGGCGGGGGAGTGAGACGGGATCTCAAACCGTAGTGAAGCCTTCCCCGATGCCTTCACATTGGTATCCATCGTGCCGCGTATGGTTTCGTCTGCGGCAGGGTAAAGCCCGGATCCCGGCGACTTTGCACGCGCAAAGTCCGAGGGGGAATCAAAGCCTTGGCACACTAGAACTCCTGGTGCATGACAACGCGCATCGAAATCTCGTAATTCCTGCGGTGGCGGATGTGTCTGAACCGACGCAGTAACCGCTCCGCTGGGATCATAAATGTAGTTACCACTTAGGTTCATTGCCTCCTTTTCAGCGAAGATACTCCCGGCCAAGAAACAACACAGGAGCAGAAGGAGCCAGAGGTTTTGCTGGCTGGACGCCACATATTTGTGATGCAACATTTCCTTCATTATCTGCGGACCAAGCAGCGGCCGCAATACCTATCTAATGTTGGAGCGCTACGCGTAGTTCAAAGGAACCCGTCAGTTCCGAAAAAAACATCACCGCGATTAGCGCGTTTCTTCGGCCTGTGGAGGCGTGAGACGTAGCGTGTAAGCATTTTGCTTCCAATCGTTTACGACCACAAATAAATCTAGAGCAGGGAAATAACGAAATCGCCCGTTTGTGCCGTTGGGCTGTCCGGGGCCCGGCCCGCCCGGATAGGTCACAGCTTTGCAGGTCACTGTCTCCGGTTGAAAAACGTACACGGTATTGCCTCCTGCCCAGCCTACTACTAGCTTCTGTCTGCTGTCATAGGCCAATCCTGGGTAGGCTGCATGCATTAAAGCTTCACATCCGTGCTGAGTACGAGACAAGTCCTTGAGTTCGTACTTCGAGCGTGGACGGATGTCAATGGACCAAAGCTGGCCCGCTCCTCCCATCAGGAGAAAAAGTCGTCGCGCTGGATCGATCACACCAGTCAGGTGGTAATCAACCCCATAATACGAATTCAGGTGTAGGTAAGTATTGCTGCGAGGATCGTAGGAATAAAATCCACGAGTATCCGTCATGAATACTAACCCCGTCGTAGGGTCGAAGTCAGCCGCTGCGCCCGGCGCCGCCGCGGGAGTATCTCCATGATGCGGATCCCGTAGAGACCATTGCAGGGTGCTCAGATCGAGAGTCCACGTTGCATTACTCATTTTCCCGCACGGAGACTTGGCTCCACCAAACAAATACAGTGAATGTTGCGCCCCCACATAAGCTAGACCGTTGTATGTGTGGCGCGCGTCGGGACGGCCATCAACGTAGCTTTCTGGGCAAGTCGCCAAATTTGTGACCGGGCTTGGTTCCGTCAGCCTTCGGAGAGAGAGTTGATTTAAATCCAAGGCGTAAACTTCATTCCCATAGTAGTCAAAGTGTCCTCCGCCGAAGAAAATCAGTAGGTTCTTCTCGGGAACCGAGACACCACCATTCCAGGCGGAGATCACCGCCCGGCAACCGCTGGTTCCTTCCACAGCCACAACTTGTGGGCAAATCGCTGCAAGCTGGGTGTTCGGGACTTCATACCAGCCCAACGCCTCGGGGATGTCCTTTGCGGGTCCCGCGGCAAACATGTGAGTTTTTTCTTGACTCCAGCTGATCGCAACTGTTGCTAGGAAGCACGCCGCGAGCAGCGCATTAGTTCGAGCGATTAAAAGTCCCACTCTGTTCTTCAATTGAATATCCTTGAACGCACTCTTCTACCATTCCATCAAATTGTACTTTCGAAACGCAAATTGCTCTCGCACTAGGTCTTCGAATTGTATCGTAATGAACCTGGAATGACCCCCTGCAGTTGTATCAGTGTCTTAGCCCCATAATTCTGTCACCCCTTAACGGCAACGTGAAAATGTCATCCCATGAGACAGGAGACATTCACGTTGAGTCAGAAGGAACTGCAAAGAGTGGGCGTGATCAGCGCGTGCATCAAGGCGGCGCGTGTCAACGAGTTTGAGACCAGTGGTCATGGAGTTTAGTGAGTCATTTCATCTGAGTTGGGCGGTTTGTTGATCCACACCTCGGTGGGGACCCCTGCTGGTTTGGGAGCCTGGTGGACGAAGCGTTCGGGGTGGCTGCGATAGGCGGCATCGAGAACGGTTTGGCGCCGTTCGAGAATGAGCGCGGATTGGTTGTAGTGCACCATGGCTGGCGTAAGCAAGCCCAGCCCGGAGTGGCGGTGTTCTTCGTTGTACCAGCGGAAAAATCCCTGCGAAAAAGCGCGGCTGTCTTGAATGCACCCAAAGCGGTCCGGGAACTCCGGCCGATATTTCATGGTGCGGAACTGGCTTTCCGAGTACGGATTGTCGTCGGAGACGTGCGGGCGGCTGTGCGTTTTGGTGACACCCAAGTCGGCCAGCAGAAAGGCTACTGGCTTGGAACTCATCGAGGTGCCGCGATCGGCATGCAGCGTGAGCTGGCCGGGCCGGATGTTTTGTTTCGCACAACTCTCCTCGATCAGCCGCTTGGCCAGCTCCGCGCTTTCGCGCATGGCCACCATCCAGCCGGTGACGTAGCGGCTGAAGACATCCAGGATCACGTAGAGATAGAAGTACGTCCACTTGACGGGCCCCAGCAGCTTGGTGATGTCCCAGCTCCAGAGCTGATTGGGCGCGGTGGCCAAAAGTTCCGGCTTCTTGTAAGGCGGATGAGTGAGTTGGTCGCGGCGCTCGCGCGATTCGCCTTTTTGTTCCAGCAAGCGGTACATGGTGCGGATCGAGCAGTGATACTGCCCCTCATCGAGCAACGTCGCATAAACAGCGGCTGGAGAGCGATCCTGGAATCTTTCTCCGTGCAGCTGCGCCAGAACCGTTTCGCGTTCCGCCGGGCCAAGCGCACGCGGCGGCGAAGGCCGCGGCCTGCTCATCGCGGGGCAGATCGCCGCACGCCTTTGGCGATAGTGGGAAGCGCGCGGCGCAAACAGCACACGACAAGCGGCGCGCGTGCCCACTGCGGTGGCCAGTTCGCTGACGGCGGCCATCAGGAGTTCTCCTCCGGGTCCGCTTCCGGAATCGGACGGCCCAACAGCGCCGCCACTTTTTTTTGGACGTCGATGATGATGTGCGCCTTGCGCAGATCTTCGGTGAGGCGCGCATTCTGGCGGCGAAGCTTCTGGAATTCTTCTTCCAGTGGATTGCGTTTGGACTTCGGCCCACGTTTTCGCGGAGTCAGCGCTTCGCGGATGCCCTCAGCCCGCTCACGCCGCCAATAGGCCAGCAGCGACGAGTACAACCCTTCTCGGCGCAGCAGAGCGCCAACAGCACCGGGCGTGGCGGCAGCCGCTTCGGCTTCCTGCAAGATGCGTTGTTTGTACTCCGCGGTGAAGGTACGACGCTTGGGTCTGGCAACCACTTCGGAGTCAGGAGGCGCCCCCGGCCGGGAGTTGGCCGCTGCTTTGGCTGCCGCTCCACTACGCTGCGGCTCGCTTCGCTCGCCTTCACTCCGTTCCGCGTCAGCCAAAGCCCCCGGGGAAAGAACAACACCAAGAGAATTCCCGTTCATCTCTGCCTTTTTCTTTCTCGCCCTGCTCATTAATTAAGAGTACTAAAACGGTCTCACGAATGTTGGCACAGAGGGTTGTTTTCAAATCATGAAGGAGATCCCAAGATCTCCGCAGTTCTTAATCTCGACGTGAAGGGCCATGTTCACTGTGAGATTTAATCTGCAACTCACTTGCCAATGAATGTTGCTTGCAGTCTTCTCCATTTCCATTGGATAGCTACTCGCGGCAAGCTCCGAATGTTAGCTAATCGGGAGGCCATTCCC
>DATERF010000055.1:0-4628 GCA_035271845.1 Candidatus Acidiferrum sp. | reverse complement strand
AGCGTCCCAACCTGCCCGTTTTTTGTTGTGAGGTCGCGCTGCCGCATGTGCATCACGCGCACGTCGGCGTACGCCGCGCCGCGCAGCCGCGCCACATCCAGGCAATGTCCGCAATACTCCCACATCGTAGCCACCAAAACTAAGGGGCACGTCGCTGCGTGCCCCTCACAGATTATCAAATTGCCGCGGTCCGAATGGCCCCGATTATGTGCCTTCGTTCCAGGAAGCGAGATACTGTTCCTGCTCGGGGGTCAGCTTGTCCAACTGGTGTCCCAGGGAATCCAGCTTCAGCTTGGCGATTTCCCGGTCCAGGTGCTCCGGCACAACGTACACCTGCGGCTTCATCTCCTTGTGATGCTTCATCAGGTATTCCGCGGAGAGCGCCTGGTTCGCGAAGCTCATGTCCATCACCGAAGCAGGATGACCTTCGGCTGCGGATAGATTTACGAGGCGTCCTTCGGCAATCAGATAAATCTTGCGGCCGTCTTTCATCAGGAATTCATCCACCATGGGACGCACTTCCTTCTTGCCCGTGGCCAATGCTTCCAGCGCGGGAATCTCGATTTCCACGTTGAAGTGGCCGGAATTGCAGACGATTGCGCCGCTCTTCATCACCTCGAAGTGTTCGCGGCGAATCACGTTCTTGTTGCCGGTGACGGTGATGAAAATGTCGCCTTGCTTGGCCGCCTCCGCCATCGGCATCACGCGGAATCCGTCCATCACCGCTTCAATGCCCTTCACGGGGTCGATTTCCGTGATGATAACGTCGGAGCCGAGCCCCTTGGCGCGCATGGCAGCGCCGCGCCCGCACCAGCCGTAGCCGGCGATGACCACTTTCAGGCCCGCCAGCAATACGTTGGTCGCGCGGATCACGCCATCCAGCGTGGACTGGCCGGTGCCATAGCGGTTGTCAAAGAAATGCTTGGTCATGGCGTCGTTCACGGCGATGATCGGATACTTCAGGGTGCCGTCCTTGGCCATCGCGCGTAAACGAATGACGCCGGTAGTGGTTTCTTCCGTGCCGGCAAGCAGGTTCGGCACCAGGTCCTTCCGCTTGGTGAGCAGCATAGTCACCAGGTCGCAGCCATCGTCCATAGTGAACTGCGGTTTGTGCTCCAGCGCGGCTTTCAAATGCTCGTAGTAGGTGTTGTTGTCCTCACCCTTGATGGCATACGTGGGAATATTGAAATCGCGATTCAACGAGGCCGCCACTTCATCCTGCGTGGAGAGCGGATTCGACGCGCAGAGGACGATGTCCGCGCCGGCGTCACGCAAGGCAATCATCAGGTTCGCGGTTTCGCTCGTGACGTGCAGACACGCGGAAACCCGCAGCCCTTTCAACGGCTGCTCCTTGGCGAATCGTTTGCGAATGGACTCCAGCACCGGCATCTGCTGCGCCGCCCACTCGATCTTGCGCTTGCCCGCATCGGCAAGCCCGATATCTTTCACATCGCCTTTTTTCATTTGAGCCGTTGCCATTCGTACACTCCTCAATTAATAGATTTCGCAAACCAGGGGCAATTCTGCTTTTAGGACTTCACATCAACAAACGGGACATGCTCGCAAGAAAAGAAAAACTTCGGCCGCGGCATCCACCGGACGGCGGCGCGCGCCGCTTCGCTAACGCCGTGCCGCGACTTCGGCAACTGCTGCGAGTCCCGCAGCCTTGCGCAACGCGTCGGCGCGATCGGTGCGTTCCCAGGTGAAACCCGGACCGGTGCGGCCAAAATGCCCGTAAGCCGCGGTGGACTTATAGATGGGCTTGCGCAGGTCGAGCGCTTCAATGATGGCTTTGGGCGTGAGCGAGAAATTCTCGCGCACGAGCGCGGTGATTTTTTCTTCGGGGATGGCGGCGGTGCCAAAGGCGTCCACCATGACGGAAACGGGCTCGGCGACGCCGATGGCGTAAGCCAATTGCACTTCGGCGCGGCTGGCAAGACCTGCAGCTACGATGTTCTTGGCGATGTAGCGGGCCATGTAGCAGGCCGAGCGGTCCACCTTCGACGGGTCCTTGCCGGAAAATGCGCCGCCACCGTGCCGGCTGTAACCGCCGTAGGTGTCCACGATGATTTTGCGCCCGGTCAGGCCCGCATCGCCCATCGGCCCGCCAATGACGAAGCGCCCGGTGGGGTTGATGTGGTATTTGGTTTTTGCGTCGAGCATGTGCGCGGGAATGATGGGCCTGATTACATACTCCATGACGGCATGGCGCAGGTCCTCGTTGGGAACGGTGTCGCTGTGCTGCGTGGAAATCACCACGCAATCCACACGGAAAGGTTTGCCGTCGCGGTATTCCACGGTAACTTGGGATTTTCCATCGGGCCGGAGGAAATCAACTTTCTTGCTCTTGCGGACTTCGGCGAGGCGTTGCGTTAAGCGGTGGGCCAACTGGATGGGCATGGGCATGAGTTCTTCGGTTTCGTCGCAGGCGAACCCGAACATCAAACCCTGATCGCCGGCACCCCCGGTGTCCACGCCCATGGCGATGTCCGGAGATTGGCGCTTGATCGTGCACATCACCGCGCAGGTGTTGGCGTCAAAACCGAACAGCGCGTTGTCGTAGCCGACCTGTTCGACCGTCTTGCGAATGAGTTCATCGTAATCCACGTGCGCGGAGGTGGTAATTTCCCCCGCCACGACCACTAAACCCGTGGTGACCAGCGTCTCGCACGCCACGCGGCCCTTGGGGTCCTGGCGCATCACTTCATCCAGCACCGCGTCGGAAATCTGGTCGGCAATTTTGTCCGGGTGACCCTCTGTCACCGATTCTGACGTAAACAAAAAATTCCTCTTGGAATCGCTCAAGACATCTCTCCTATCGACTGGTCTTTTTCGGAGGGACGGGCTCGACACACCCGTAACGCCTGCGCGCCCTGCGGGGAAGCAGACTTCCTCAATAAAAGGCTACCATTCCCCCGCGATGGAATCAACGCGTTGATTCTCCGCAGCTTAACCTTGCAGCGAACGGCTGATTTTCCGCACTTAGCGGCACCAGAGCGCACCCGGGCGAAACCCCGAGCCCGGAAACGTCAAAAACCGCACCCTTTGAAAAAACAAAGGCCAAAGGATGCGGCACCCAAAATCGCCTCACCCATCAATCTGTCGGCCACCCGCCTTGAAAACCACAACGGTACACCACTCGCGGTTTGCCAGACCACAAAGAGTGCCCCGCCCGCCGTGGAGAAACCGAAGGTGCAACCCATAACCGCTAGAGAGAATCCAGGCGCGTTCCTTCCTCCTCTCACTTTGCGTCTGAGTGCGTTCAGAGGATTCCCCCGCATGCGTCAGCATTTCATCCTACGGCGTCGGGATTGGACCAGGATGCGTCATTCGAGTTTGGAATTTCTTGTACTGCTCCTCAGTTCCGACGAAAAATCCGAACTGGCTCAGGACTCCGTTTCTGGTCCCCTCGTGCTGGCCCCAAATCATTCCTTCTCCATTCCGATAGTCCGTCGGGATCTGGTGTAAAGAGCCATCGGGGGAATAGTGGAAATATTCATCCTCTGCGCCTCTTTCGGGGCCAGCAGACGAAGTGCTTAACGCGCCGCTCGCGGGAAATTTAAATATCTGCACGCCATCCTCTCTAGGAACTGGCTCGACGCCTTTGACGCCGTAATCTAACAGTAGCCAGCCCGTGAAACCTTCCGGCACAAGAAACTTCGACGGATGGAGATTAGGATCGTGCGATGGCTCCAGTTGAATATCCAACCGCATCTCTGCACCGGGCTCCAGCCGCAGTGGGTGACCAGGGTTCCAGGTCTTAAATCCGGGCGCTGAGATCTCTAGGAGAACATTCGTGGACGACGGCAACAGCACTCTGAAACTCGGCGCGACAGAAGTGGAAAACCAATCGTCTGGGGAAGCTGCGCGAGTTAGCTTAACCTCCACATTTACCGGGGCACCATTTAGCCTGTGGGTTGCGTAGCCAATGAGCACTCCTGCCTTTGGGCCGAGTCGCATTTGCAGTTCTGTCGTAGGCTCGGAAGGAGTGAGATTTGCCGTGAAGGCGACGTTGCCCCTGTAAAATAAAAAAGCCATGTTTGGAAAGCCAGCCTCCTCCTTCATAGCGAAGACCAGATACTTGCCCCATTCCAGGTGGTCGATTAGGAACTGGCCCTCAGAATCCGTCTCGACGTACCGGATCGCACTAGCCCTGATGCGACCATCCAATGGGTCCGCGTTCACCTTAGCTCCGCTCAAAGCGATTCCCTTATCATCCAGGACCCTTCCCTTTATCACTCCTAGATCTTGCCCAAGAGAGCTATTCGCGTATGAGAGGGAAGTCAAAAATGCAACTGTAAAGAGTAGACCCCAGCGGCTCATGTGTACCCCCTATGGGTTAATAACAGTACCAGCGGCAAAAGTATTGGGCGGATTAACTACACCGTTTATGCTGATAGCATCTGTATGGCAATAACCCGAGAGATGGCCGATCGACACGCCAGTAACGCACCACTGCCAGCGAGCGTCGACATTCTCTCCGCAACCGAGCGGCGTGTAAATGTCCGAGCTAAGAGACCACTCATCTGTAAACGCTCCCCCGCCATTTGTTGTAATCCCTTTCGAGCACGGAGTTGTGTTGGTTCCCCCCGGGGTCTGCTGGCAACTCCAATTCGTCTGTGATACTG
>DATERF010000054.1:0-3925 GCA_035271845.1 Candidatus Acidiferrum sp. | reverse complement strand
CGAAGCTTCGGTGGAAATGGCCGCTCGCCATTTTGATCGAGCACATGGTGCATCCAGATGTTGTATTGCGCGATGTACTCGGCGCTATCGCTGCTCGCTTGCGCAATGGCCAGGTTGACGTCAGCCGGAATGCGCTTGGAGAATTCTTGCGCCAGCCGCACTTCGGCCCACTGGCGGCGCGTCCACTTTGGGCCTTGCGTCAGGCGCTCCTCAAGGGTGGTCAGAGGGAAATTCAAGAGCACAACAAAGGCGACCTTGTTCGCGAAAAAGTCGTCGAGCACATGCGCCGCAGGATCGTAAGCCGCGAAGATGCCGTCGAACGGGAGCATGGGACCAAGGTCCAAATCGGCCTGTTGGCGAAATTCCCGGTTAATTTCGTGCATATGGCCTGACAACTGCTCAAGGAGGCGCTCGTAACGGTGGAACATGGCATCCAGCGTTGCTGGATCGCCGGCGAAATTCGTGCGGACAAACTCCTCGAACGCGGCGGCATCGCCATCCTGCGCGCGCCAGTACTCGGACATCTGAAGAAGTCCCCGCTGGATTCGCGGTTGCTCCGGCTTGCCATATTTGGCGGTAAGCTCTGCTTCCAGCTTTGTAGCGGAGCCTTTCATCCAGTCGGGCGCTCTTTGAATCGTGGCGCTGTCAGGCATGGACGACTCCTGGGGATGGATTGGCGGTGCCATTAAACAGCAGACAGCAAATGCAAGATAGACAGTACGCAAGGCAGTACCTCCTCGCCGGTGATTTCCTGGCGGCAATTCACTGCAGACGAGCATTTGGCCGGGGTATGCACTGTGGTTTCGATGGCCATTCGGATTCTACCTCAGATTGCGTCCCGCGCTTGGCTGGCCCTGGGCAGGTTGTCTCTGTCGCGGCAAGGTCATACAATCACGAGTTGTGCTGGAACAGCACATATGACTCATCCCCAGTGACTCCGCGACGTTTCTTCGCTCTTGCGGCGGCCACCAATAGGACGAAAAACGTGAGCAAACAGAGTTTTGGCAAGCTGCCGGAAGGCCAGGAAGTCGATCTTTACACACTGAAATCCGAGAAACTGCAAGCCCAGATCAGCTCTTACGGCGCCGCAATCATTGTGCTGCGCACACCGGACCGTCGCGGGAACTCGGAAGACATCGTCATTGGGCCCCAGGATCTTTCCAGCCACGTCACGAACCAGCGCTCCAAGGGACCAATTTTCTTTGGCGCACTGATTGGGCGCTACGCGAATCGTATCGCGCACGGAAAATTCTCGCTCGACGGTAAGACCTACACCCTGCCGAAAAATGACGGCGAAAATTCGCTCCACGGGGGTCCGGGCGGGTTCCACAATGTAGTGTGGCAATCGGAGCCGATCCCAAGCGGCGTTGCCTTTCACTTTTTGAGCAAGGATGGTGAGGAAGGGTATCCGGGAAATCTCTCTGTGACGGCACGCTACACCGTAACCGGCGCGGACTTGAAAATCGAGTATCAGGCCACGACCGACAAGCCCACGGTCCTGAATCTGACTAATCATGCGTACTTCAACATGGCCGGGGCGGGACGCGGCACGGTGCTGGCTCACCAATTGAAGCTGTTTGGCTCGCGCTTCACCCCGGGAGACGCTCATCTGATGCCCACCGGTGAGATTCGCTCCGTTGCCGGGACGCCCCTGGACTTCCGGAAGTCCACGACGGTTGGCGACCGAATTAACTCCGAAGACGAACTGATTCGCCTGGCCCGCGGATATGACCACAACTTCGTGATCGACGAGCAAGGGGCCAAGCTCAAGCAGGCGGCGGAGATGTACGAGCCGGGCACTGGGCGTGTGATGGAAGTCTGGACCACCGAGCCCGCCATCCAGTTCTACACCGGCAATTTTCTGGATGGCACGTTCAAGGGGAAGAATGGCGTTGCCTACGGCAAACGGGAGGGATTCTGCCTGGAAACGCAGCACTATCCCGATTCTCCCAATCACCCGGAATTTCCCTCGACCGTGTTGCGCCCCGGACAATCCTTCCAATCGCAAACGATTTACCGTTTTTCGGCACGGTAACGAAGGAGAACTCCAATCCGGAGGGAACGGTGTACGTGTTGAATACGAAATTTGTCTTGCGGACATCGAGAGCGTTGCATGCCAAGTGGCCCGGGGCCACCAGTGAATAGAATCAGCGAGGAGCTTCGAGCGTATGAACAACAAATGTGCGAAGCGGTTGACCCAGAACAATTTCAAGTTGGGGATTGCCATGCTCGGCCTGTTGCTGGCGGCTGCGAGCAATGTCGTTGCACAGTCCAAGCCCGCAGCGAAAGCACCATTCCGCCCGGACCAGATGGACACGGTGTTGTACGGCGCGGCCTACTACCCCGAATACATGCCCTACGAGCGCACGGACGAGGACATCGCGCTGATGAAAAAGGCAGGCATCAGCGTGGTGCGCATCGGGGAATCCACCTGGGGATTGTGGGAGCCGGAGGACGGCAGATTCGAGTACGCGTGGATGGACCGCGTGGTCGAAAAACTGCACGCGGCGGGAATCCGAATCATCATGGGGACCCCGACCTATTCCATTCCTGCATGGTTATATAAGGAGCATCCGGAAATTGTCGTGACGCGCTTGGACGGGCAGTACATCCATTACGGAATGCGCCAGAACACCGACCTGATGAATCCCGCGTACCGCTTCTATTGCGAGCGCGTCATTCGCAAAATCATGGAACATTACAGGGATAATCCCGCCATCATCGGCTATCAGATTGACAATGAAACCTCCGCCGCCGGTGCGGCCAACAAGGATGTCCAGGAAGGATTTCGCAATTACCTGAAAGCAAAGTTTAAGACCACGGAGGAATTGAATCGGGTCTGGGGGCTGAACTACTGGGGTCAGCGCCTGAATGACTGGAGCGAAGTTCCCACGCGCGAGGGAATCCGCAATCCCGGTTGGAAGCTCGAGTGGGAGCGGTATTCGCAGTGGGAGACTACGGATTTTCTGGCGTGGCAATCGCGCATTGTGAATGAATACAAAAGGCCCGATCAGTTTGAGACGCACGACTTCGCTGGGCCGCCGCGGCCGGAGGTAAGCGAGATTGACGTCGCGCGAAGCCTGGACATCGCGGCAGCGAATCCTTATCACAGCACGCAGGACGATTTCGATGGCGAAGCATCTTCCTTGGCCGGCGATTACACCCGCTCCCTGAAGCGCACCAATTACCTGATCACTGAGACGAACGCGGAAGCCATCGGCTGGGATTCCAAGGGGCAGTTCCCGCCCTATGATGGGCAGTTGCGGCTGGATGTCTATACCCACGTTTCGTCCGGGGCGAACATGGTCGAGTACTGGCATTGGCATTCGTTGCATTACGGGCAGGAGACCTACTGGAAAGGCGTTCTCGCCCACGACCTGCAACCTGGGCGCCCTTATGAAGAGGTTACCCGCACAGCGCAGGAGTTGCGCAGAATCGGCCCGGAGATCGTGGACCTGCACCGGAAGAATCAGGTAGCGATTCTATACAGTCTGGATTCATACTACGGGGTCCAGTTCATGAAGTTCAGCGACCGGGTGGACTACAGAACGCTCCTCTGGCAGATGTATGGAGTGCTTTACCGGGCCAATGTCGGCGTGGATTTTGTCTTTCCGGAAAGCACAGACTTGTCGGAATACAAGGTTGTGGTGGTGCCGCCATTGTATGTGGCGAGCGATGCACTATTGGCGCGGTTGGTGGACTACGTCAAAAATGGCGGGCGGGTGGTAATGGCCTTCAAGAGCGGGTTCTGCAACGAGGATTCAACGGTCCGCTGGGAAACCATGCCGGGACCTTTGCGCGCCGCGGCGGGCTTTCACTACCAGGAGTTCTCTTCCCTGAAGAAGCCGCTGGCGCTCAGGGGCGACCCGTTCCAGGCGGGAGCGGAAAACCAGGTCTCCGAATGGGCGGAAATGATCGTGCCCGA
>DATERF010000053.1:0-23982 GCA_035271845.1 Candidatus Acidiferrum sp. | reverse complement strand
TCGATCCCCGGGGGAGACATTCCCTCGAAGCGGGTGGCTCGCTTGTGCCTAACCCTTCAGCGAGCGCCTCTAACCGCTTCCTCCCTGCACCTCTAGGTCATCGCGCTTCCATGATGCAGGAACCCGTGCTGGTGCTGAATGCTACCTACGAGCCGATCAACGTCACTGCGGTGCGTCGGGCTATGGTGCTGCTCCTGAAGGGCGTAGCGCAGGCCGAGGAAGTGCACAGTGCGGAAGTCCATTCCGCGGCACACTCCCACAAGGTCCCTTCGGTGATTCGCCTGCTGGCCTATCGCCATATTCCGCAGCAGAGCCGCGCGCTCTCCCGAAACAATATTCTCTTGCGCGACCGCAATACTTGCCAGTTCTGTGGCCGGATATTTCCGAGTTCCGAACTCACGCTGGATCACGTCCTGCCACGTTCCCGTGGTGGCCGCTCCTCTTGGGAGAACCTGGTAGCTTGCTGCTACCACTGCAACAACACCAAGGGTGATCGCACGCCGGAAGAGGCTGGGCTGAGACTGGCGAGGCGTCCACGCCCTTTTACGCTGCACACCTCGCGACAACTAATGCGGCTGATTGGTCACCGCGACGAGCGTTGGCGTAAGTATTTGTTTTATTAGGATTTATCTGCCTCTTGCCAACTGGCCGCCACGTTTTCGTCCCCCCAAGCAGATTTGGGAAACCTTTTTGCCCGCAACGCATCTAAATCAGTAATACCACTTCGAGGACACACCCCGGGAAGCAGTTAGGGCAACCCCCTAGCTGCTTCTCTCCTTTTTAGCCCACTTTTTTCACAAGGGATTGCCTGGGCAGACCGTTAACTCTGTTGCGGTTTGTCATGTTCGTTTTGGGACCAGAAGTGAGGCGCCCCGGGCTGCCCGCTGCGGGGGGACTCTGGAAAGCTCTTAAGTGCAGACGCCTCGTCGGGGAACTCGGGGAAGACCTGGTAAAGTTGCGTGATTTTCAGAATCTCCTCCACCCTCGAGGACAGGCCCACCACCTTCATCGCCCCGCCCTTCTTAACGACCGTGAGGTAGTTGCGCACCAATTCGCCAATCCCAGAGCTGTCCAGGTACTCCAAGCTTCTCAAATTCAGAACAATGTTGGTTTTGCCGTGCTTCAGCAGACCTAATATGGCGTCACGGAAGCCGCCGGCTTCGAACGAAGTCAGCCGCCCGCTCACTTCGACGAGGGATGCAGTGCCTGCCTGGCGGATGATTACGGAGAAACTCAAGCGATCTTTCCTAGCGCTGGGTTGGCCTTTAATTTTAACGTGTGGCCACAGGAAGGCAAGCCATTCCCGCCGGTCCTCCGCAGTCCATTGCGTCGTCGCTTATTGCCGCATCACTACCCGCAGACCCCGCCGCCAGCTCTCCACCAGGCCCACGCGGATTATTTCCATTTCTGGCTTGAGGTAGCGCAGCAGCATGTCCGTGCTGGGATGAAACCGCAAGGCCGGTGCCACCAGATACACCACCGGCGGATCGGGGTGTAACTCAATCCCAGGGAAATAGCCGTACCGCGCAAGGTCGCCCTGCGCCTGTAGCCGGCAAATCCGCGACCAGTATTCCCCCGCCTGTAGCGGCAAGTCTGGATTCTCTACTGCCTTCAATTCCACAATGGCCAGCCGGTGTGTGCGCGTGACGCACAATAGATCCAAAATCCCGCGGTGCCCGGCCGTTTGCGCAAACACCTGCTCGTACACGTGTGTGGGGTCAAGCGCCAAGTCGATTTGGCTGACGTCGCCCATCACCATCATCTGCATCCAGCGTTCGGCCTGCGCGCGATAGAGCGGGTGGCGCGTGTCGCTTGCCAGCGGATGGCGGAAATTCTGCAGATTGAGCACGAGCTGCTTCAGCGCGATTTCGTTTTGCGCGTTCAGTTCGTCCCAATGCCCGTCCATCCCGAAGGTGACGCACCCTTCCGACCAGCGCGCAAACGCCAACCCGCGGAAACGCAACACCACTTCCCGCAACTGCGGCGCAGCGTGCGCCCTGATGGCATCAGGCTCAAGCCCCTGGAGCGGCGCGATTGCCGCGGCCGCACGATCCAGCAGCAATTGCGACTCACGGCGCGGCACCAGCCACGTGTCGATGTTCCCGTCCTCGCAAAGATCGACGCGCTCCAGAGTCTCCCGCTGCGCGTCCCGTTCATAGACCTGCACCGCTAGACGTGGATCGATGGCATGGATGCGCGCTGCAAGCACAGCAGCTTTGCCCTTCGGTAATATCAGCCGCAACCCGGAAAGATTGCCGCGCCCGCCGCTCTGCCGTGCACGGTCGAGCCACAACAGACCGTAGGTAAGGCTGCTCTCAAGGGCATCCGGAGTTTCCTCGTCGGGAACGGCAAGGAACGCATAATGCGCCATCCCTTTGCGGGAGATTCCCCGCGCATAGACGCGCGATAGGGAATGCTCCAAATCCGCCGCGATGGAAACTTTCTCAAGCGTCTCATCGGGGAATCGCTCCGTCAGGATGCGCCGGAGCTGCTCGCAGAATTCTTCTCGGGATAGTCCTTTGGCGTCGCGTTCGTAGCTCAGCCGAATGATTTCCAGCCGCTGCGGCTTTGTGCGGCCGAAACACTCCACCGCCAGCAGAACGCGCCCGTCCGATTGGTCCGAGATGGCCAGCACGCGCCGCGTCACATTGCAGGTCTCGGACCACAGGTGCAGCAGGGGCTTCGCTGGTGCGCCCCGCACTTCCCAGGAAAGCGGTCCTGCCGAGGGGACGCGGCCGCCGTTCTCCCGGATTTCAATCGTGCCGCACGCAGTCAGCTTTCGCAGACAGGTGCGCAGTTCCTCCGCGAGTTCCATACCTGCATATTAATCTAACTATGTGGTTAACGAAAAACTATTTCTTATGCGAGACCTGCAAATAGGAAGCGTGTACATAGGGTTGTTGCATGTTCCAGGAGGAGGGCACATGGTCAAACGAAATCTCAAAGGGACGGCGCTCACCTGGCGATAGCGCTGCCGACGGTGCGCCCAGTACACCACGCGTTTCCCGAAGTGCAATCTGATCCATGGAATCGGCGAACTCCACGGTGAGCGCAAGCGATTGAATTCTCTCCGGGCCATCGTTGACAACTTCCCCTGAAAGAATCGTAACTTCCTGATGGATGAAGTTTTCCGCCCGGCTGAGGGCGATCTTTTCGATGCGGATATTCTTGAGGTAGGCCTGCTCCCCAGGCGCCATTTTCAGGCTTACCGTAGCCTGATAGGTTGCCGGTCCGTCCGAAGGCAAATGAAGCAGAAACCACAAACTCAGCAGGATGGAGAGCGCAACCACGCCGCCAATGATCAGCGTGACCGGCGAGCGCTTCTTCACCTTCTCCGGGTTCTCGGGATCTTGCAGTGCGCGTTGCATCGATTGCATCTCTCAGATTCTACGCGAGTGCCATCCTCGCGTCAGCGACCGAGGCTTAAGCGATGCGTCAGCGGCTCCGGCAAGCGCGCGCTTCGCATGCGCTCCTGGACCTTCTCGATGTCGTAGGGCACACGCCAGAACTCTACCACTTGATGTTCCAGGTCGGCGATTGCAAAACCCGCGCGCGGATCGGAGTCGCGCGGCTGCCCGATCGATCCCGGGTTCAAAAGGTAGCGTTTCTCTCCTTCAACGCGCAGCGCGCAGCGCATCTCGTTGCTGCGCGGGTGCACCTGCAAAACTTCCAGTTGTGAATCCTGATACGCGAATCCTCCCTGGTGGTGTGTGTGGCCATAAAAGGTGATCGGCAAGGAGGAATCCAGCAATCCTTCCAGCGCCTGCGACGGCGTGAAGACGTACTCATCTTCGTCCTGGAACGCGCCGTGTACCAGCACCACTCCTTCGACTTCCAGCGGGCCTTGTGGCAACGCGGCGAGCCAGTCCATGTTTTCGTTGGAGAGTTGCGCGCGCGTCCAATTGACGGCCATTTTGGCTACCGGATTGAAGTCCTCCGTGGACATGAGATCCGCAACCGCTTTGTCGTGATTGCCGCGAATCGTGGCCGCGCCGAGTTCGCGAATGCGCGTGGTGACTTCGTTCGGATCCGGCCCGTAGCCGACTACGTCGCCGAGGCAAACTACATGCTCCCAGCTCCCTTTCGCCGCGTCGAGGGAGGCTTCCAGGGCCGTTAGATTGGCATGGAGATCGCTTAGAACTAAGAGTCGCATCCGGCCTGTCCGAATCGTGCCCACGAGTATAGATGAAGCCGGGGGGGCAAGCGCAAGGCAATGTGAACGTTCTTTGACACCGGCGGTGTCTCCTCGTGTGGTTAAAAATGTAACAAGAAAATGCGGCGCGCCACGAAACATTCGCCCCGCGGAGTTCGTCTATATGTTTGCGGTCGAAGTTCGGGCTGTTCGGGACGAAACGAGATTAAGTAAAAGCACCCCGCGGTGGCAGCCGCGGGGCCATTGACACGCAGTTATTCCGGATCGTGAACCAGGAAGAAAAGGTGTCTCCATCGCGAGGCTACCTGCTCTTCTGCCTGCGTGTCAACTCTTCCGTCCTCGGATGACCTTTCGGCCGACTCGCTCCGTTGAAAGGAAATAACACGCATGAGCAACAATTCATTGTTCCGCAATTTGATTCTGGTCTCGGCCCTCGCGTTTTCGGTTCCCGCGTTCGCCAAGCCCGTGGTCAAAGACCTTCCCATCACTCACGCCATCCACGTTGGCAAAACCACCATTCAGTCCGGCGATTACCGCATCCTGATTGACGGCAATCACCTCACCATCCAAAAAGGCAAGAACATCGTGGCGGAGTCCGAAGGCCGCTGGGAAGAACGCGACGCAAAAGTACCTTACGACGAGATCGTTTCTACAGCCGACGGCACGATGTTGGAGCTGCGTTTTGGGGGGAAAAAGAGTGTTTTCGTTTTGGCACAGTAGGGGGTAAACAGGTGACATTTACCCTCGAATTACCGGGGAAGCTGTATCCGCTTTCAGCTTCCCTCCTCTTCCGGGCCACTCAGGAACTCTTGAAGTGGCAGACTCCAGTTGTCGCCGCGAGTGAACTCCTCGCCGTGCTCGCGCTGGTCCTGCGCGCCCGTTTCTTGCAAACTGCAAGGCAATCCGCCCGCCGCTAGCGAATTAACATGCAATCCCCATAGCTGTAAAACCGGTAGTGCTCCGCGACCGCATGCCGGTAAGCCGCCAGGATGGACTCGCGCCCCGCAAATGCGGAAACTAGCGCTAATAGTGTCGACTTCGGCAAGTGAAAATTCGTCAGCAGACTATCCACCACGCGAAATGTATATCCCGGGAAGATGAACAGGCGGGCCTCGCCTCTCCCCGCGGGAATATGCCTTTCGTCACCCTGCACTGCTGCCTTGTCCGCCGCATCCTCCAGAGCGCGCGCAACTGTTGTGCCCACCGCCAGCACCGGCCGGCCCTCTTCCTTCGCGCGGAGAATCTTCGCCGCTGCTTCTACGCGGATCTCATACGCCTCGGAGTGAATCTTGTGCTCCTCGAGCGTCTCCGTGTGAATAGGCTGAAATGTGCCCAGACCCACGTCCAGCGTGATTTCGCATATGTCGCAACCGCGGTCTCGTATTTGTTGCAGTATCTCCGATGTGAAGTGCAGACCTGCGGTTGGCGCAGCCACCGCGCCGGGCTTCTGCGCATAGACCGTCTGGTAGCGCTCGCGATCGGAAGATTCATCAGCCCGGTCGATGTACGGCGGTAGCGGCACATGTCCCAGCCGCTCGATGTTCGCTTCCACGCTGTGATCGTTGTGCGACCGAAAACGGATCATTCGCAAACCCAATTCGCCCCGCGCCAGAATTTCCGCCTCAAGCTCGCCGCCGCCGAAATGCACGCGCTCTCCGACCCCCATTTTTCGACCCGGACGCACCAGGGCTTCCCAAATCTCGACTTCGACTTTTCTGGTGAGGAAAACTTCCACTGTGCCCGTCAGATGTTCTCTCGCGGTTTTACGCGAAGGCGATTGCGCATGAACGCCTGCGCGTTTTCCAAACAAGCGCGCGGGAAGGACGCGCGCATCGTTCAGCACCACCAGCTCGTCGCCACGGAGCAAGGCCGGCAATTCCGCAAACTTGCGGTCCTCCCACGCGCCGCTTTGCCGATTCAGCAACAACATCCGGGAGGCTTCTCGGCGTGCTGCAGGGCGCTGCGCGATCAACTCGCGGGGCAGCTGGTAATCAAAACTGTCGACTCTCATCAATCCGAACTATAACAAAACAATCGAAAAGCGAGGTCACTTATCCCCGAAAGCTGACCACTTCTGAGCCCTCTCAGAGCCGTACAGGACCAGTACTGTAACCATAAAGCATTGTATGCACAATACTTATTCTATCTGGCGAAGATGAAGATATTTCTTGACATTATTACGCTCATATTTTATCATGTCTGCGAAATCAATTGTGGAGGTCGCTCAACATGAGAGCAACTTTAAGCCGTTTTGAACCTTTTCGCGGGGCTACTACCCTGCAGGACCAGATCAATCGTCTCCTCAACGAGGCTTTTGATCGCACTTCGGATGAGGCCAACTTGACCACCTGGGCGCCGGCGGTCGACATCTACGAGACCGAACACGAACTCGTCGTCAAGGCCGATATTCCGGAGATCAAGCCGGAGGAACTCGACATTCGCGTCGAGAACAACATCCTCACCATTCGCGGTGAGCGCAAGTTCGAGAAGGAAGTAAGCGAGAACAACTATTTGCGTGTGGAGCGGTCGTATGGCTCCTTCAGCCGCAGCTTCTCCCTGGCCAACACCGTGAATGCCGAAGCGATCAAGGCCGACTATAAGAATGGCGTGCTGACGCTGAGCATTCCGAAGCGCGAGGAAGCCAAGCCGAAGCAGATCAAGGTCAATGTGGAGGCGTCCGCCGCCGCGGCTGCCGCGGGCCGCTAAGGCGCGAATCGTTCAAACAGCGAAGTCGTCGTGGGATAGCATAGGGGCTGGCCATCGCGCCAGCCCCTTTTCTTCTGCGAAACAGGGAAGCGAGGAATCATGCTGCGTTTTGACAAAATGACCGTGAAAGCACAAGAGGCGCTGCAAGCAGCGCGGGACGTCGCGGCGCGCCACGAAAACCAGTCTATCGAGCCGGTCCACCTGCTCGCCGCACTAATTCAGCAACCCGACGGCGTGGTGCCGCCGTTGCTCGCCCGCCTCGGCATTCGCGCTGAACTGATCAATCAGGACATCGAACGCGAAATCGCACGCTTGCCCAAAGTGCAGGGCTTCGCGGAGCAGAACATGGGGCGGGCGCTCAATGACGTTTTGGAGCGCGCTTTCGACGAAGCCGCTAATTTCAAGG
Organism: Candidatus Acidiferrum sp.; assembly: GCA_035271845.1. Lineage (GTDB taxonomy): Bacteria > Acidobacteriota > Terriglobia > Acidiferrales > UBA7541 > Acidiferrum. The sequence goes on along the minus strand of DATERF010000053.1, from coordinate 16,717 downwards.
ACGAGTATGTCTCCACCGAGCATTTTTTCCTGGCCATTGCCGGGCAGGAACGTGATCCCGCCGGCCAGTTACTTAAGAAGAATGGCGCCTCACACGAAGCCATTCTTCAGGCCCTCGCCGGTGTGCGCGGCAGTCAGCGCGTTACCTCGCAGAACCCCGAGGCAACGTATGCAGCGCTTGAGAAATACGCGCGCGACCTGACCGAACTGGCCCGCCGCTCCAAGCTCGACCCCGTGATCGGGCGCGATGAAGAGATTCGCCGTGTCATGCAGATTCTGGCGCGCCGCACGAAGAACAACCCCGTGTTGATCGGTGAACCTGGCGTTGGCAAGACAGCTATCGTTGAAGGCCTGGCCCAGCGCATCGTTTCCGGCGATGTTCCGGACGTTTTGAAAACCAAGCGGCTGGTGGCGCTGGATCTGGCGGCCATGGTTGCCGGCGCGAAGTATCGCGGCGAATTTGAGGATCGCTTGAAAGCGGTGCTGAAGGAGATCTCCGAGGCGGAGGGCCAGATCATCCTGTTCATTGACGAGCTTCATACGCTCGTCGGCGCGGGTGCCGCCGAAGGCGCCATGGACGCTTCCAATATGTTGAAGCCCGCGCTGGCGCGCGGCGAATTGCGCGCCATCGGCGCCACCACGATCAACGAGTACAAAAAGTACATTGAGAAGGATCCGGCACTGGAGCGCCGCTTCCAGCCGGTGCTCGTCTCCGAACCATCGGTTGAAGACACCATTGCAATTCTCCGCGGCCTCAAGGACCGCTATGAAGTCCATCACGGCGTGCGCATCAAGGACGCCGCCATCCTGGCCGCCGCCACTCTTTCGCACCGCTACATCTCCGATCGCTTTCTGCCAGACAAGGCCATCGACCTGATCGATGAAGCCGCGGCCAGCTTGCGCATGCAGATCGATTCTCTGCCCACGGAAATTGACGAGATCGAGCGCCGCATCCTCCAGCTTGAAATCGAGCGCCAGGCGCTGCTGAAGGAAACCGATGCGCATTCCGTGGAGCGCCGCAAGCAAATCGAAAAGGAACTGGCCAAGCTGCGCGAGGATTCCAGCGCGCGCAAGGCCCGTTGGCAAGCCGAGAAGGCGGAAATCGCCAAAATTCGCAAGCTGAAGGCGCAGATCGACCAGCTCAAAGCCGAAGAGCAGCGCTTCGAGCGCGCCGGAGAACTCGCGAAAGTCGCCGAAATCCGCTACGGCAAGATCGCCCAGGCGGAACGCGAGCTGAAGGAAGCTCAGGACCGTTTTGATGCAGTTCAAAAAAACACGCGCATGCTGAAGGAAGAGGTCGACGAAGAAGATATCGCCAAGCTGGTGAGCAAATGGACCGGCATTCCCGTTGGACGATTGCTCGAAGGCGAAGCCCAGAAGCTTGTGCACATGGAAGAGCGCCTGCGCCAGCGCGTTGTCGGCCAAGAAGATGCTCTATCCCGCGTGGCCAATGCCGTGCGCCGCAGCCGCGCCGGTCTTTCTGACGCCAAGCGCCCCATCGGCTCGTTCATCTTTCTCGGCCCGACCGGCGTCGGCAAGACCGAACTGGCTCGCGCGCTCGCTGAATTCCTTTTTGACGATGAAAAGCTGATGATCCGCATCGACATGTCCGAGTACATGGAGAAGCACAGCGTCTCGCGGCTCATCGGCGCGCCGCCGGGCTATGTCGGCTACGAAGAGGGCGGGCAACTCACCGAACAGGTCCGCCGCCACCCCTATTCCGTCATCCTGTTCGATGAAATCGAAAAGGCTCACCCGGATGTCTTCAACGTGCTGTTGCAGATTCTCGAGGACGGGCGCTTGACCGACGGCAAGGGCCGCACAGTGGATTTTCGCAACACCGTCCTGGTGATGACCAGCAACGTCGGTTCGACCGCGATCTTTGAAGTCTCGGGAAAGGACCCGGAACGCGCTCGCAAGCAGGCGATGGAAGCCTTGCGCGCGGCGTTCCGGCCGGAGTTCATCAACCGCATTGACGAGATCGTGATCTTCAATCCGCTCGGCAAGAAGCAACTCGAACGCATCATTGTGCTGCTGCTTAAAAACGTCGAGAAACTGCTTGCGGAACGCCAGATCACTCTCGACTTAACTCGTACAGCGATTGAGTTGCTGCTTCATGAGGGCTTCGATCCGGCCTACGGCGCGCGGCCGCTGCGACGGACCATTCAGCGCCTCGTTCAGGATCCCCTGGCGATGCAGATACTGGAAGGCGCCGTTCTCCCTGGCGATCACGTGCGCGTCGATCGCGATGGCCAGAAGGATGCCATGCTCTTCGAACGCGCGCCCGCCAAGCCACCGGCCGCGGCAGCTAGGAAATAAAGGAGGAAATGAGCTTCTCGCCGGGAGAGAGGCCTCGGACGGGGCTTCTTGACGCAGCCGAACGCTTCCCGCACAATCGATGTGCCAGCGTCGCTTCGCTCCGAGAACCATATGCATTAGGCCCGGAATACTGTTCCCGCTCCCTTCGGAATCAGCGTTGGCCTTCAGCGGATTCTATTGAAGCACATGTTCCAGTCCCTTCTATCTCCCCGGCGGAACCACGAGACTGCCCCGTTCTGGGCCCATCCCTTAGTTCGATTGACGTAATCGACGGCGTCTCGCCGTTGTCCATTCCCGCTTCCGCGAGCATCGAAGGCATGCATCAGATTGTTTCAGAGGGAACGAAGCTGTGCTTGAACATCAATCAAAACTCCACGCGGAGCGGAGAAGCAATCCTTCCTTATCCGTGCAGCGGCTTCAGCAATATGGAGTTCAATTTTGTCGACCAAAGAAACGGCTTTTACTCGATTCACACAGTAAATGGCACGAAGGGCCTCTGCCTGAATGTCTCGAATGCCACGGCGTCGCCCGGCGACGGGAAAAAATATGGCGGCCCAGGGAATCTGATTCAGTGGGATTGCGGCGACGGCTCTCTGCCTGACAACGAACTCTTTAAAATCGTGGACCTGGGCAGTGACCGGATACAAATCCTCGTCAAGAGCAGCGGGCTTTGCCTGGAGGACCCCGGCAGAGGAGGCACCATCCGTCAGAACCGGTGTAATCAGTCGAATCTGAGCCAGGTATTCATCTTGACCGAATAGATTGATTCTTCAGCAGTTTTAGTTGTGACTCGGATTGCGCATGTCACTCAGCTACTGTTATCAAACACGATGATGCGTTTTATCGACTTCGTGATCGCAACTCGCCTGTGCTGACTTAGGAGGCACGATCGTGCCGTTGATGCATAATTCGTGGCTACGTGATAGGGATCACATCGCTCGGCAACGGAACACGCGAACCTGTTTGGAGAGCACGCAGGAACCCTGCATGCTAGAATGGTGGTTGATGCGAAGGCTGCTTATTCTCGGAATTGCGTTGATGGTCTTTGTCTCTGGCCTGGTGCCGCTTTCGGCCTGTGCGTTGCTTTCTTCGGGAGGAGCGGAGTGCGCGCAGGCGATGTCCCAATCGCCGTGCCACCAGATGCACGCCCACAAGGAAGGAGCGCAACTCTCCGGCGCTTCGGATAAGTCGTGCTGCGCCATCTCGCAAGCCCCACTTCCGGAAATGCAGTACAAAGCGGCTGAGGTTAGCCTGGCAGCCACCACGATCGCCGCAACCATTAACACGCTTGTGGTTACGCCCAGCAGCTCCTCAACTATGCTCTCAGTTGTCGGGAATCCTTCACCACCCTCGTTTCAATCCCTCCTCTGCACATTCCTGATCTGAATCTGTCCTGATCACGGCTAACTCTACGCACACGTGTCTTTGCGCGTTCTGCTACATCCGCGCCGGGTACAAATAACGAGCTAATTCGGCCTTCGGCCCGATACCGTGAAAGGAAAGTCTATGAAGTTTAGTTGCACTTGGATTTTGGGAGTTTTTCTCATTGTACTTGCAGCATCGAACGTCCGCGCTCAGAGCGACCCGGCCGTCGAACCCGCGAAGCTCGCAGACCTTTTGACCGAGGCGGAAAAGAGCAATCCTCAGATACAGGCGGCGCGGCACGCCTGGGAATCGGCGAAGCAGGTTCCAACACAGCTCTCAACGCTGCCGGATCCCCAAGTCGTCTTGCAGCAGATGAACGTGGGTAGTCCGCGCCCGTTTGCGGGGTACACCAACAGCGACTTCGCGTATTTCGGGGTGGGCTTTTCGCAAGACCTACCCTATCCGGGCAAGCTGCGGCTTCGCGGTGAAATTGCAGAGAAGGACGCGGACGTTACTCAGCAGAAAGTGGAGTCTGTCCGGCGCGCGGTTCTGGCGGCTGTGAAGATGACCTATTTCCAATTGGGCTATCTAGCCAAGCGGCAGAAAATTCTCGATGAAGATGGGCAACTCCTGCAACAGGTCGAACAGGCGTCGGAATCCCGCTACCGGAGCGGTCTGGGCAATCAACAAGATGTTCTACAGGCGCAACTCGAACGCACCAAGCTACTGCGTGAAATTACCATGAATCAATTGGAGTTCGGAAAAGTTCAGTCGGAAATGAAGAATCTCCTCAATCGCTCGCAATCTTCCCCAGACATTGCAACGTCCGAACTTTCCGAGAGCAAACCTGCCTACAACTTCGATCAGTTGCTGACCGAGGCGAAAGCCAGCAATCCCGACCTCGCCGGAATACAGAAGGTGGTGGAGCGCCAGGGACTGCAGGTAGACCTCGCCAAGAAGGATTTTTATCCCGATTTCAATGTGCAAGGCATGTGGCAGCGCACAGACCCATCGCAATACCGCGCCTACTACCAGTTTACTGTCGGCATGCGCATTCCGATTTATCGCAGCCGCCGCCAGCGCCCGGAATTGGCCCAAGCCGAATCCGACCGGGATCGCGCGAAAAGCGAATACGAAATGCAATCCCAACAAACGGCCTTCCAGCTTCGCCAGCAATTTCTCAGTGCGGAGAAATCGGCGGAGCTGCTGAAAATTTATCGCGAAGGCTTGATCCCTCAAGCGCGGGCCGGGCTGCAGGCCGGCATGGCCGCGTACCAATCCAACCGCCAGGACTTTCAGGCCTTGCTGGCGTCCTTCCTCGATGTCCTAAAGCTCGACGAAGAATACTGGCAGACGCTTTCCGAACACGAGACCGCGTTGGCACAGATGGAAGAAGTGACTGGAGTGACGCTGCGCTGAAACGCGCCGCACAGGAACAATCCCATGAAAAACTATCGAATCGCTTTCATCATCGCGCTTGTTGCGAACTTAACTCTGGCCGCAGTCCTGGCGAGTTTCTGGTGGCGCTCACATCATCCCGCAACGGCGAAAAGCGCCGCCACACCCGCCTCCAATCCCGCGCCTCAGCAGGAACTGAACAAGGCTTCCGCGCCGCCGCAAGTGCCGGCGGAGACGCCGCTCTCTCCCATCCAACTTTCGCCCGAGCGCTTGCAGTCCATTGGCGTGAAGTTCGGGGTGGTTTCGCGAAAGGAGCTGAAGGACACCATTCGCACCACGGGGACAGTGGCGATTGACGAAAGACGTCTTTCTTATGTGCAGACGCGTATTTCCGGCCACATCGAAAAAGTCTTTGCGGATGCCACTTACCAGTACGTGAGGAAAGGCCAGCCGTTGTTTACCATCCACAGCCCGGAACTTGTCTCTGCGGAACGCGAATATCTTCTTGCCAAACAAAATGCGCACAACCTTTCGCAGAGCACGGTGCCCGGTGTTGCCACGGGAATTGCTTCTTTGCTCGAATCGTCTCGGGAACGCCTGGCGCAATGGGACATTCCCCAACAGGAAATTGCTCGCCTCGAAACCACCGGCCAGGTCGAAGAGACCCTGGAAATCCGCTCACCTGTTTCCGGCTACATCACCGAGCGCAACGCTCTTCCGAACTTGATGGTTCAGCCGGATACGCGGCTCTATACGGTTGCTGATCTCTCAACGGTTTGGGTCCTTGCGCAGGTTTTCCAGAATGACTTGGGCCGCATCAAGGTGGGCGCCCCCGCCTCGCTCACCGTCGATTCCTATCCCGGCCGCGTCTTCCAGGGGAAAGTAGATTTCATTTACCCCGATGTGGACATGACCACGCGTACGGCACGTGCCCGTCTGGTGTTTTCCAATTCGCGCATGACTCTTTCTCCCGGCATGTTTGTCAATGTCAGCCTTCAAGTGAATTTGGCAAAGCAACTGACCATCCCAGTGAGCGGGGTATTGCAGTCGGGAACGCGGCAGATTGTTTTCGTGGATCGTGGCAGCGGTTACCTGGAGCCGCGTGAGGTGCAACTTGGCCCTCAGGCAAACGATGAGTACATCGTTCTGAAGGGACTGCAAGCGGGGGAACGCATCGTCACCTCCGCGAACTTTCTGATCGATTCCGAAAGCCAGCTTCAAGCTGCGATCGGCTCGTATGCCGCTCCGCCGCCTGGTGCGCCCGCGACAGCGCCTATGGACAATTCAACCACCCATATAACGGTGCAAATTGATTTCTCCACCGAACCGCAAACTCCACAAAAGGGAAAAAACCTTTATCGCGTCAAATTGTTCGCTACCGACGGCGCGCCCATCCCCGGCGCTCAGGTCAGCGTTCGCAGCTATATGGCCGGTATGCCGGAAATGGGCATGGCCGCGATGAACGTCGTAACGTCGCTCAACGAAAAAGGGAACGGCGTCTACGAAGGCAAGGTGACGCTTGAGAGCGGTGGAACCTGGAAGGTCACCATTACAGCGCTTAAGAACGGCGCTGCCCTCGCAACGAAGCAGATCAGCTTGCAAGCGCAAGGAGGCATGTAACTATGATCTCCCGCGTCATTGACTGGTGCGCGAACAATCGCTTCCTGGTTTTCACAGGAACTCTCCTGTTATTGCTCGCTGGAATCTGGTCGCTCAAGAATATTCCCCTGGACGCGCTACCGGACATTTCCGACGTTCAGGTCATCGTTCACGTTCCCTGGGAAGGTCAGCCTCCGGACATCATCGAAGACCAGGTTACCTATCCCATCGTCTCAACGCTTCTCGCTGCTCCTCACGTGAAGGCGGTGCGGGCGCAAACCATGTTTGGCGATTCCTACATCTTCGTTGTTTTTGAAGATGGCACGGACCTTTATTGGGCGCGGTCCCGCGTACTCGAATACATCCAGCAGCTCCAAGGCGTCTTGCCGAAAGATGTATCTCCCATGATTGGACCTGACGCTACCGGAGCCGGCTGGGTCTATGAATATGCTGTCATCGATCGCTCTCATAGTCACAGCTTGGCCGAATTGCGCAGCCTGCAGGACTGGTATCTCCGCTTTCAACTCGAAACCGTTCCTGGTGTGGCGGAAGTTGCATCAATGGGCGGATTCGTCCGCCAGTATCAGGTGAATCTCGACCCCAACAAACTTCGCGCTTACAACATTCCCCTTTCCACGGTGATTGACCGGGTTCGTGACTCCACCAATGAAGTCGGTGGCCGAGTCCTGGAAATGGCGGGCGCTCGTTACATGATTCGCGGCTTGGGCTATCTGCGCTCGCTGCAGGACCTTGAAAGTGTTCCGGTTACAACGAAGAATGGCACGCCCGTCTTAGTACGCGATCTAGGCACTGTCGCTTTCGGCCCCGATATTCGCGAAGGAGTTGTGGAATGGAACGGCGAGGGCGAAGTTGTCGGCGGAATCATCGTGATGCGCGACGGCATGAATGCTCTCACAGTCATCGATGGTGTTAAGAAAAAACTTGGCGAGATAAAACCCGCACTCCCCACGGGCGTCGAGATCGTCTCCGGATATGACCGCTCTGGCCTGATTCACGATTCCATCAATACGCTGCAGCGGGATCTTCTTCTCGAAGTGGCCATCGTCAGCTTTGTGACCATCGCCTTCCTGTTTCACTTTCGGTCCGCATTGATTCCCATTCTGGCCCTGCCCATCGCCGTTGTCGCCTCTTTCATCCCGATGTATTTTCTCCACGTCAGCTCGAACATCATGTCTCTGGGTGGCTTGGCGCTCGCCATCGGCGTCCTCATTGATGCCAGTATCGTCATGGTGGAAAACGGCCATCGCCATTTGTCGGAACACCCATCGTCCGCGCCAGGGTCGGGCATCGTACTGTCAGACAAAGAGAGAAGAGGCATTCTCCTCAACGGTGCGAAACAAGTAGGCCCAGCGATCTTCTTTTCCCTTCTGATCATCCTCGTGTCGTTCTTCCCTGTTTTTCTTCTTGAAGCCCAGGAAGGCAGGATGTTTCGCCCGCTCGCCTGGACAAAAACACTCTCCGTGGGCTTTTCCTCGATTCTTGCCATCACGCTCGTTCCCGTTCTCATGGTCATTTTCATCCGTGGCCATCTTCGCCCCGAGTCAGGGAATCCCTTCTCACGGTGGACTAAGGCTCTCTATCTGCCCGTGCTCCGCTTCTGCTTGCGCTACCGGAAAACGACGCTGGTCCTCAATCTCCTCTTTCTGGCGGTCACTTTTCCTCTCGCCTGGCACATTGGCAGCCAGTTCATGCCGCCGCTGTATGAGGGCTCTTCTCTGTATATGCCGACCGCTCTCCCCGGCATCTCCATTACGCAGGCCTCGACGCTGCTTCAGGAGCAGGACCGCATCATCAAATCCTTCCCCGAGGTGGAAAGTGTCTTTGGTGCCGTGGGCCGCTCCGACAGTCCCACGGACAACGCTCCCCTGGACATGTACGACACCACGATCATGCTCAAGCCGCGCGAACAGTGGGGTCCGGGAATGACCTACGAAAAATTGATCCGCGAGATGGACGAAAAGCTCCAGTTTCCCGGCCTGACAAACACGTGGACCATGCCCGTTCAGAACCGGCTGGACATGGAGTTGACGGGCATCAAGACCCCAGTGGGACTCAAAATCCAAGGGCCGAATGTGGAAGAAATTCAACAGGCGGGGACGCAAGTACAGCAGGTATTGGGCGGCATTCCGGAACTCCGCTCCGTATTTGCTGAACGCGTCGCGGAGGGCTTCTACATCAATGTGGAAGTGAATCGCCTCGAGGCGGCGCGCTACGGGCTGACCGTGGGAGATGTCCATCGCGCAGTGACCTCCGGTATCGGCGGCGAAAACGTCGCCGAAAATGTGGAGGGACGGCAACGGTATCCCATCAACGTCCGCTACAGCCGGGACTTTCGAGACAACATTGAGGAACTCAAGCGCGTGGTGATTTCCACGCCTACGGGTGCGCAAATCCCGATCGCAGAAGTTGCCAAGGTCTATTTCAGCCGCGGCCCCGCCATGATTCGCGATGAAGATGGGCTGCTCACGGGCTATGTCTACCTGGATCTGGCGACCAAGGACTATGGCGGATTTGTTACGAAAGCAGACCGCCTGCTGCACGAGAATCTCAAACTGCCGCCCGGATACACCTACAAATGGTCCGGCGAATACGAATTTGAACTGCGCGCGAAATCGCGCTTGAAACTCATCGTGCCCATCGTGTTCTTTGTGTTCTTCCTCCTCCTCTACATGGTCTTTCATTCGGCAACCGAGGCTGCCGTCCTCATCTTTCCCACCTTTTATGCGATGACCGGAGGACTCATCCTGCAATACTGGCTGGGATACAACTTCAGTGTCGCCGTTTGGGTAGGCTACATTGCCCTCTTCGGAATTGCCGTGGAAACCGGCGTCGTCATGGTCGTGTACCTCCACGAATCGCTCGACAAGCGGCTCGCTTCGGGGATTCCGCTCAAGCATGAAGACATCGAAGCCGCAGTCATCGAGGGAGCAGTCCAACGTCTGCGGCCAAAACTGATGACCGTCACGGCCGTTCTCGCGAGCCTCATGCCCATCCTGTGGGAGAGCGGCATCGGTTCGGATGTGATGAAACCCATCGCCGCCCCAATCGTCGGAGGGATGGTTACCTCCACCATCCACGTGCTCATTCTCGTGCCCGTCTTTTTTGCCTTCATGAAAGAGCGCGCACTGCGCCGAGGAACTCTGCATGCTGCGACTTTGGAAGGCAAATGAACGATCGCGCAGCCCCGAAACCCGTAAGAGCTGCCACGTTTATGTGACGCTGCTTGTTGCCTCAGGATAGGCTTGTCGAAGAAAGCTATAAGCTCAAGAACTTCCGCATTACCGCATCCACGCTACATGTCCCCGCATTCGGTCGAGAACCGGATGCTCTGCCCAAGTTCTGTAATTGTTTGAGAGCAAAGAATTTTGGCGTCCCGAGCTAGATTCGGACTAGCATGCCCTCCGTCAACAACCGAAGGATCGAGACCACGGAGTGTGCATTCAATATCTGAGAAACAGTGGTCCAAAGCGTCGGTCTTTCTGTCCGCGCGGCCGTCACCTGAGGAACAAAAACCTCCTGGTGCTTGAGATCTAAGTTATTGGTTCTTAGCAAATCTTGCGGAACGTGGTTCTCCACAAACAGGAGATATTCTTCATAAGCCCGAAACTCTTGGTGACAGTTTTGTGACGGTGTGCACCAAAATGCAGCAGTCGAGTTCGCAATTGTCACTAAACGCGTTGTAAGTTATTATGAAGTGGACGGTTACAAACGGAGAGGTGGCCGAGAGGCTGAAGGCGGCGGTTTGCTAATTCATCCTGCCCTGTTCGTGCTCACACCGTTTCAGTTGTATTCAACGACTTACGACGCTCTCATTTGCGCTGAAGTACCCTCATTTGCAGTCTAGAGTGCACCGAGAGTGCACCAAGATTTTCTCACTATATTACGCTATCGTTACGTAGTCTGCGTGCAATAGATGCCGTCTCGCTGGGCAAGGCCGGGCGCTAGCAGGCAAATTCATTTCGGCATTGCGTCGAGTCCGCGGTCAATTTCCCCCAACGCCGTTTTGGCCAACTTCCAAGCAGCCGACCATCCAACCACGATTATCCTGCGCGAGATGAACAGCCACCTCGCGCACTGGGGTGGCTCGATCTGATGTTTGTTACGGTACTTTTTACTCGATGAGCAAACTCCGTTTGCCCTGATCTAGGTTTATCTGCCGGGCGACTTCCGATAAAGTGAACAACTATTATTCTGGCGATTGCGGTTTTGTTCCACTACCAGAAGTGAGTGGCGAGGACCGTGGGCGTGGTCGGAGATCCTGAGATGACACGCACGTGCAGCACGATTTGGATGTTCTTCTTCTGCCATCCAGGAGGCGCGTCGCGCAGGGCCTGTGCCAACAGATCCGCGTCTGTGATCAGGTCGGCGGCACCTTCCGTGCCGTAACGCGAGATGCCTGAAACCTGCACCAGGACTTGCCCGGTGTCCCGGTCCAGAATCCGCGACACGATGGCGTAATCTTCGTCGAGGGTCAGGCTATTGGGATAAGTGGAGATCTTCCACCGGGTGGGCACGCCATAGTCAGTGACGCCATAAAAATCATTCAGACCAGGATTGAGATAAAAACGCAGGCCGCGGTTGAGTTCCGCCCAGCGGTCATAAGAAAAGCCAACAAGAATCGCAGGACTTTTTTTCAGCTCGTCGAATCCGACGTCATTTCCAATCCGCACGATCGGCGTGCGTTTGGCCTGGGTGAGTAACGCGGCGATGCGGGCTTCGGCTTTCAGGTCTCCGACGTCGACAAACTGATTCGGGTGTTCGACGAAATCGGCCACCTCCGGCTTCACCTGCGAACTGGGCTTCTCCAGAGAATAAACAGGGACTGGAGTGACTTGTAACAAGGCGGGAACCGGGCTCCGGAAGACGGGTTCCCAGAATTGTTGAAGCACCGGCGGAAGACTTGGAGAGCGAAATCGAAGATAGGCGATCGAAACGAAGCTGGCCGCAAGCACAAGGGTCAACAAAGCCGCTACTTTTCGCGAGCGAAGAGCCCCGAGGCTAACACTGTCGTTGAGCTTTCTGCCCACTGCCTCAACGCCATCGGTCGTGGCCGTCAGACCCCCACTGACCCGATTGGCGAAGTGCGGGATGTAGTTTCCCACCGGGAGATCGAGCACCAGCGGGTCTCTCGAGCCTTCGGGACTGGCGTAGTACATCATCAGCCGTTTGCGGACGTCTCCCGCAGCAACTCTCACGCTGGAGTCGTCGCTGGGTTCGAAGGATGCGCCTCTTCCCAGCGCTTCGATTCCGATGATGCGCTCTTTCAATGCTTCGGAGTTGCCACTGAGCGTGGCTTCAACGACGTAGCGGAGAAAGACCTGGGCCCGTTGGCTGGTTCGGAAGGCGGAGCTGGTCAAGACTCGATTCAGCGCCGCTCGAACCGCTTCCGTTTCCGGCGACACGTCTGTGGTGGGATGCACGGTCATGAAATGCACAACGGAATGAGTTTAGCACCTTGACTGCTCAAGTCTGCATGGCATCCGGCTTAGTTGCATAGGGTTAACGAATAGACAAAAACTCTGACGAGAGTAACTTCTGGATATGAGTCACCGGTCCGGCCAAGTCTTCCAACGGTTACATACCGTCTCACAACTGTAAACTACTCGGCCCAACGCCTCTTGGGTGAGATGTTCGGTCTGTGAGCCAGGACATCAGCACCTGGAAGAAAGTGAATTGGGAGGCGAGCAATGAAGCGCCATGGCAGTTTTCATGCAGTATCAGCGTTCTGTTTTCTTTACTTCTTCCTCTGCAGCTCGATGTGGGCAGGGGAAGTGTCCAAAGTTCCCCTGCATGAGGGCTGGAGGTTACAGTCGTCGCGAAAGGTGAGCGATACCGGAGAAGCAATCTCATCACTGGCGTATTCGACGAAGGGTTGGTACAGCGTCACGGTGCCGACGACCGTCGTAGCTGCACAAGTTGCTTCCGGAGAGTTCAAGGACCCGTATTTCGGCATGAACTTGCGCGACCTGCCGGGCATGACCTATCCCATCGGGCTCAACTCCTTCAGCAACCTGCCCATGGAGAAGGACAGCCCGTACGCCGTTTCGTGGTGGTATCGCACCGAGTTCCAGCTGCCAGCAGAGTACCCGGGACGGAAGGTTTGGCTGAATTTTCAAGGCATCAACTATCGCGCCAACATCTGGCTGAACGGACGAAAGCTCGCGGATTCTAGCGAGGTCGCGGGCGCCTATCGTATCTACGAATTTGACGCGAGCGATTTTGTGAAGAGCGGCTCGAACGTTCTGGCAGTTGAGGTCTTCGCTCCCACCGAAAAGGAACTCGGAATCAACTGGGTGGATTGGAATCCCACCCCGCCCGATAAGGACATGGGGATTTGGGGAGATGTCTACCTCACGAGCAGCGGTCCTGTGAATGTGCGTTATCCGCAGGTGGTCACGCATTTTGCCGATAAATCCTTGGCGGAAGCGCTCCTGACGGTGAGGGCACAGTTGCACAACGCCACGGCGAATCCAGTCGAAGGCATGCTGGAAGCCCAGTTCGACGGCGTTCATATCCGGCAGCATGTTACGCTCACGGCGAGCGAGACGCGATCGGTCGAGTTCACGCCCGAACAGTTCCCTGAATTGCGAGAGAAGAATCCGAAGCTGTGGTGGCCGGCGGAAATGGGAACGCCGGAGCTGCACGATCTCACGGTTAGTTTCGCGACTGGCGAGGCGATCTCCGACGAGCAGCACGCGCGCTTTGGAATTCGCGAAGTGACCTCAGAGCTGACCGAAAAAGGCTACCGCCTGTTTCGCGTCAACGATAAGCGGATCCTGATCCGTGGCGGCGCGTGGGCGCAAGACATGCTGTTGCGTGCGGCTTCCGCAGAACGATTGGAAGCCGAATTCCAATACGTGCGCGATCTGCATTTGAACACCATTCGCATGGAGGCCCAAATCGGCCCCGACGCGATCTTCGACCAAGCCGATGAGAAGGGCATTTTCATTATGGCTGGCTGGTGCTGCTGTGACATTTGGGAGAAATGGGACAAGTGGCTGCCTGGCACGCTCCATGTGGCCACTGAATCCCTGCGGAGCGAAGCGCTGCGGTTGCGCAAACATCCCAGCCTGTTGACATGGATCACGGGCAGTGACGGTCCGCCTCCACCGGACGTGGAACAGGCGTATCTCCAGGCTTTGCGTGAGGCTGCGTGGCCCAATCCGGTGGTCTCCTCCGCGGCTGACATATCCAGTCCGGTGAGTGGACCCTCTGGCGTGAAGATGTCGGGGCCCTACGATTACGAGCCGCCATCCTATTGGCTGCTCAGCCGTCCACCGGACAGTGGAAAGTCGCTCGACGATGCTCGCTACGGTGGTGGTTTTGGCTACAACACCGAGACGTGCCCAGGCCCTGCGATCCCACCGCTGGAGAGTTTGAAGAAGATGCTTCCCAAGGAACACCTCTGGCCCCTGGATAACTTCTGGACGTACCACGGCCCCGGGGAGCGCTTTCAGGATATGGCGCCCTACCACGGAGCCATGAATGCCACCTATGGGCCAGCGGCAAATCTGGACGACTATCTGCGCAAATCGCAGGCGATGGCCTATGACGGCGAGCGCGCCATGTTCGAAGCCTACGGGCGTAATAAGTACGAAGCAACGGGCGTGATCCAGTGGACCTTGAACAATGCCTGGCCTTCCACCTACTGGCATCTGTATGACTACTTCCTGTATCCAGCGGGAGGCTATTTCGGCGCGAAGAAGGCCAACGAACCCCTCCATGTGCAGTACTCGTACGATGACCGCAGCGTGGTGGTGGTCAATAACACGCTGGGGAGATTTCCTGGGCTGAAGGTCAGCGCCCACCTCTACGACTTCAATCTCAAAGCAATATTTGCGGGACAGGGAGAGCTGGACGCGGATGCCGACAGCACCAATCGGGTTCTCAATTTGCCGGCGATTCCGGCTGAGCCTGCGGGCGCGGTCTATTTTGTCGAACTCTCGTTGCGCGACCGCGAAGGCAAAGAAGTGAGTTCAAACTTCTATTGGCTGCCGGTCAAGCTTTCTGCCACGGAGTTTGAAAAGGCTTCGGATACCGCGGTGGCGCCCATTAACACCTTCGAAGATTTGACGGCGTTGAACAAGTTGCCCAGGGTTCGTATTGAGGCGAAGGCCCACATTGAAAAGGCGGAAGGAAGCGACGTCGTGCGGGTCAGACTGCACAACTCGTCCAAGAGTCTCGCCTTCCAAATACACCTCGGCATACACAAGGCGGGTCAGGAAGACGAAGTATTGCCTGTTTTGTGGGAAGACAACTATGTGTCCTTGCTGCCGGGTGAGTCGAAGTCGCTCAAGGCGAGATTCCCCGGAAAACAGGTGTTGGGGAAAGGCGCAACGTTGGCGGTGGATGGCTGGAATATCGCTCCCGTCAGCGTGCGACTTCTGGAAGCCGGAAAGGACTGAATTCCGGGGCTCGTACATATAAGGAGAAGCGCAGATGGCTGGTTCCAGTTTTCGGCAGTCTCCAACGGCGTCCATGTTTGACGCTACGACGCAACCACTGTCCGGAAGATTGCTCTCGATGGATGTATTCCGAGGACTGGCAGTCGCCGGCATGATCCTGGTCGACAATCCCGGGGACGATCTTCGGGCATATGGAGCAATCCGGCACACGGTCTGGAACGGGTGGTCGCCTGCCGATCTTGTCTTTCCTTCTTTCCTGTTCATGGTGGGAATCTCTTTAATGTTTTCCTATTCCGCGCGCCAAGCGCGTGGCGAAACGCGGCAATCGTTGTTTCGCCATGCGATTACTCGGACCTTGATTCTCATGGGAATCGGGCTTTTCCTGAATGCCTTTCCGACGTTTGAACTCAGGACGATGAGATTCGAAGGCGTGCTGCAACGGATCGCGCTTTGCTATTTCGTGGTGGCAGTTCTCGTTCTGTGGACGGGCTGGCGCGGCCAACTCGCGGCCCTGGTGGTCTGCCTACTCGGGTATTGGGCACTCATGCGCTTTGCTCCCGTGCCCGGCTTCGGCATTCCGGGACGCGATATTCCATTCCTTGATCCCGACAAAAACATCGTCGCGTGGCTGGATCGCAAGCTCTTCATGGGGCATCTGTACAATGACACGCGCGATCCGGAAGGCATCATCAGCACTATACCTTCGATCGCAACGGCATTGATGGGCACTCTAACGGGCCATTGGTTGCGAACGAGCAGAGGTTTGCGACGGAAGGCTGGCTTGATGTTCCTTGCTGGGGTGGCTGGGTTGGTGACTGGGCTGACTCTGGATCGCTGGTTTCCCATCAACAAAAATTTGTGGACAAGTTCCTTCGCCATTTTTGCCGGAGGCTTTTCACTGATGGCCATGGCGGCCTTGTTCTGGGTGCTGGAAGTCAAACGTTGGCGCGGAAGGTGGACAATTCCCATGCTCGTATTTGGCATGAACGCCATCGTAGGGTTTGCAGTTGATGCCTTGGTTGGCGGTCTGACGTACACCTATCACGCTCATCTCCCTACTGGGCAAACCGTCCTGTGGCAGGAGTATGCGAATTTCCACCTGCATCGGTTGGGCATGAACGCCGAGAATACCTCGCTCCTCTATTCCGTGCTGGTAGTCATGTTCAGCTGGCTTTTGCTCTGGCCTCTCTATCGAAAACGCATCTTCATCAAGATCTGAGGTTTCGCGTTGCAAATGCTTGAGTTCCACGTGCCTATTATTCATCGACCGGCAACCCGGTGAGGCAGTTGGAGAAGTATTCCACACGCGCGGCAGCGGAAGCTTGCTATGAACGCAAAGTCACGGGTGCCAATGAGCCGGCGGACATCAATGACGTTCTTTATCGGTATGAAGCTTCCCAAGAATTTGACCTGGGCTCGGATCATCGCGCACAACCGGCGTGTCAGCCGCCGATAGTCGCGTTCTGTTTACCGACATCTATGATAGGTCCTTGTCAAGAGGCACAAAATCCTCCTGATGCGCTCGGGAGGAGCGCCGGTGTAATTTCTTTGCCTTTCTCAGCGCGTGGTGTTGGCCTCTCGGCCGCGGTTTCTATTCGTGAATAGAACCAG